>JBEKPS010000002.1:0-316346 GCA_049520515.1 Vulcanimicrobiaceae bacterium | reverse complement strand
GCAACATGATCGCGAAACCGACAATGCCGCCGCCGATGAAAGCGATCACCGAAAGCAATATCGTCCAGCGCGCCGCGAGCAGCAGGTTGCGAACGATGTCCCATGTGGTGAATTGTTCCATCAGCGTTTAGCGCCTGGCGAACGCGAAGCGGCCCACGACGCCGAATGCGCGCCGCATCGCGAAAGCAAAGATGAGATAGATCGCGCTGATGATGAAGTAGACTTCGAAGCTGCGGAAATTTCGCGACTGTATGAAGTTCCCGGCAAACGTCAGCTCTTCTGCAGAGATCTGCGATGCGACCGACGAGCCAAGCATCAAAATGACGAACTGACTGATGAGCGACGGATAGACGTTTCGTAAGGCCGGAAGCAGCACGACGTGCAGAAAAATCTGGAAGCGTGTCATTCCCAGCGCTTCCCCGGCTTCGATCTGCCCGCGGCCGATCGATTCGATCCCAGCGCGCACGATCTCAACGGCGTAGGCTCCAAGATTAAGCGTCATCGCCAAGAGTGCGGCCTCGACGGCTGAAATCTTCAGGCCCAGCGACGGCAGTCCGAAAAATACAAAGAAGAGCTGAATGATGAACGGTGTGTTGCGAATCAGCTCGACGTAGGCCGCAACAACGGCGCTTAGGATGGGAACGCGCGCCGAGCGTATGTACGCGCCGGCAACGCCGACGACGGTGCCGAGCACGATTGCGATGAACGTGAGGACGAGCGTAAGGACCGCTCCGCGGACGAGAAGCGGCCAATACTCGAGGACTGCGAGGAAATCGAAGTGGTAGCGCAACGCGCTACGCTGGAAGATCCGAAGGCAGCGGCAACCCCAACCACTTGCGCGAAATCGCGTCGAGCGAACCGTTCTTCTTCGACATCGCGATGATCGCGTTGACGCGGTCAAGCAGCTTTGGTTCGTCCTTGTTGAGACCGATGAAGCACGGCGAATCTTGAATGATGAACTTCTTCTCAGGCTTCACCGGGGGATTCTTTGCGAGAATCGCTGCGGCGACGACGTTGCCAGTTGCGATCAGCTGCACTTGCCCGGAGAGAAACGCGGAAATCGTCGTGTTGTTATCTTCGAAGCGCCGGATGTCGGCGGTCGACGGCGCGATCTTCGTGATCGCCAAATCTTCGAGTGCGCCGCGCGTGACGCCGATGGTCTTACCAGCGAGGTCCTCCGGTTTCGAAACCGCAATCGACGGCGGTCCGAACACGCCGGAATAGAACGGCGCGTACGCCGAAGTGAAGTCGATGACTTTCAGACGGTCGGGGTTCTTGCCCAAGCTCGAAATAATGAGGTCGACTTTGCGCGTCTGGAGATACGGCAACCGATTTGCGCTGGTCACCGGGACAAGCTCGAGCTTCACGCCCATGCCTTTAGCGATCAAACGTGCGGTATCAATATCGTAGCCTTGCGGCTGCATGTCAGGACCGGAGGAACCGAACGGCGCGAAATCTTGGGGAACAGCGATCCGAATGACGCCGGCCTTCATGACGTCGTCGAGTTCGTCCGCAAACGCCGGTGCCGCCGCCGATGCGAGCAGCATCGACGTAAAAGTAATACGTTTCATACAAAGTGACTGCGGTCGCAAGGAAGCTCCGACCCTCTCGGAACGTCAAAGCATTCCGGCGCTGCATTCGACCTTTGTATAATTCGCGCGGGAAATGGGCGATGACGGACTTGAACCGCCGACCTTCTCCGTGTAAAGGAGCTGCTCTCCCAACTGAGCTAATCGCCCGCTTTTTACGCGATGTCATTCCGAACCGGGCCGGGCTTTAACCTTTAGGTTTGGGGAGTTCGCGAACGAATGGCGATCGCGACGCAAACGATGACCACGAGGGCGTAGACGAGATCGCGCAGCGTCACCGGTTCGCGAACGATCAGCCGCGAGATTCCAATCGTGACGAGCGGCTGTAAGACGAGCAGTTGACTGATGCGTGCGGTGCCGCCCAACTGCATCCCGCGATACCACGCCATTGCACCGAGAAACATGCTGATCAGCGAGACCCAAGCAAAACCGCCCCACGCAACGAGCGGCACATCGTGCGGCGGTGACTTTATCAGATCGAGTATGAGTGGAACGATGACGATAGGAACCATCAGCACCAACGCCCACGAGAGCGTTTTGTCGGCGCCGAGCCGGTGCGAAAGACGCGAACCTTCGACGTATGCAATGCTCGAGCTAAGGACCGCAGCGACGAAATAGAGATCGGCCACGCCGAAACCCCCGCCCGATGCAACGACGTACGCGGTAACTGCGACGAGCGCACCGATGCATCCGACCCAAAACACTGCGGGCGGACGTTCGTGATTGCGTATGACCGCAAGCGCTGCCGTTGCGGACGGCGAGAAACCCGCAACGACCGCTCCGTGAACCGACGATGCCGTCGCAAGTCCGAGAGCGACGAACCACGGATAACCGATCGCAAGCCCCGCGCCCGCCACCGCGAGAACGACTAAGTCGCGCCACGATGGAGTAGTTGCTCGCGAGATGATGAGTAACGCCGCGCCAAGCGTGCCGGCGATGACGATGCGGCCGGCCGTTACGACGAACGGATCAAACCCGGTGAGCGCTAGTTTTGTGGCCGGAAAGGTTGCGCTGAAGGCGACCATCCCGACCATTCCCAGGAGCACGCCGCCACGAACGTTCACCGCGAAACGCTAAATCCGCTGATGCCTCGCGCTTGCTCTTCGCGACGCTCAACACGCTCGACGTGCGCACCGCTGGGTGGATTTCGCAAAACCGCTTCGATGAAATCGCTGACGGCATCGTCGTCGCCCTCGACATCGATCTCGAGCGAGCCCGACGCCAAATTGCGAACCGTCCCCGCGACCGGGAATCGCGCGGCAAGACGTGTGACCGTATAGCGAAAGCCTACGCCTTGCACGCGCCCGTGCAGCTCGAGGACGACGCGCCTTATGCTTTGACCTCGGCGCGCGCGCCTTTCGCGGCGCGCATCAACATGCCGCTGTCACCCGAATAGCCGATCAGCGTGTAGCCCATCGCGACGCAATCGTTTGCAAACGCCGCATCGTGAATTTGAATCCCGGCGTATTTGCCGTGCTTCTTCGCGACTTGCGGAACGAGCGCGATTGCTTCCTTATATTTCGCGCTCATCTTCGACCAGCTGAGCGGCCACTCGCCCATCGTCAAACCGAGATCGTTGGGTCCGACGAAGAGCAGATCGACGCCCTTAGTCGACGCGATTGCATCTAAGTTCGCAATAGCTTCCGGAGTTTCAATTTGCACCATCAGCATCGTCTCGTCGTTGGCTTTCGGACGATACTCATTCATATCGGTTCCGAACGCGATCGGCGCGCGAATCCCACCGCAGCTCCGATTCCCAAGCGGCGGATACTTTGCATCGGCGACGGCGGCTTTCGCTTGCTCCGTCGTGTTGACGACCGGCACGAGTGTCCCGTACGCGCCCATATCGAGCACCTTTTGAATGAGCGACGACTCGTTCCATGTAACGCGTACGAATGGAACGCAACCGGCCGCGCGGCACGCATTGATCAGATTGATGACCGCGTTTCCGGCGATCGGACCGTGCTCGGTGTCGACCATCAACCATTCGAATCCGGCAGCCGCCATGATCTCGGCAGACAGCGGGCTCTCGAAGGCGAGCCACGAACCGACGGATACGCCACCAGCGAGCAATTTTTTTCTTACTGTGTTTTCACGCATCACCCAAACTTGCCGTCTCTTGACGCCGTTCCTGTTTGCGACGATGGTCGCGCCCGCCGCGGCCGCGACATTGCCCGCGGTGCTCGCGCCGCCGTCACCCTTTCCGCGAATCGTCGCGCAATCGCTTGTCAGCGAATTCGTCGCGCCGGGCGTCACGCGCGCCGACTATCGGCTCGCGACGATAAGCGGTCCGCTCGTGATCTCGGTCGTCGCAATCGATACGCACGATCCGAGCGTGCGACTCTCCGGCGTCATCGCAACCGATCATTTGGTCTCCGCCGGCGAGACGGTTTCATCGATGGCGCTGCGCACGCACGCAATCGCCGGCATCAACGGCGACTACTTCGATATCGGACAAACGAATCAACCGCTTGGAATCGTCGTCTCGGATGGAACGCTGATTCGCACACCGAGCCGTCGAGTCGCACTCGACATCGGCCGTGACGGCAGCGTGCACTTCGAACCGTTCAGCTTCAAAGGCACGGCGACGTTCGATGGTACGACGCTGCCGCTTACCGCCGTCAACGAATGGCCGCCGCAAGGCGGCGCGTCGTTGCTCACTCCAGCATACGGTCCGCTCTCCGCAACGACGCAAGACATCACGCTGGTTTCGCTCGGAGCGCTAGGTGCAGCGAATGCGCTCAGCGGTGACTATCGCGTCATCGGCGTCTATCCCGCGACGACCGGTCCGCTCGGAACGCCGACGCTTGCGCTCGGACCGGCTGCGCTCAAGCTCGCACCGCCGCCGCAGCCCGGTGATATCGTTACGATTGCGGCCGACACCGATCCACCGCTCGCGACGATTGCAACTGCAATCGGCGGCGGACCGGCGCTGCTCGTCGACGGAAGGGCATACAACGATGCGAACGCGCCCGCACCCGAAGAACGCGAGCGCCGCTTTCCGGTTTCGGGAGCTGCACTGAGCGCGAACGGAACGCTCTTCTTGATCGCGGTCGACGGACGCGATCCGGCCCTTTCGATTGGTTTGACGCGTCCCGAATTCGGCGCGCTGATGGCCGGGCTCGGCGCGAGCAACGGCATGGCGTTTGATTCAGGTGGTTCCTCGACGCTCGTTGCGCGCCGTGCCGGCGAGACGACAATGAGTCTTCTCAACGCACCATCAGACGGAAGCGAACGCCCCGTCGCCGACGGTCTCTTCGTCTATAGCGATGCGCCGCAAGGCACGCCCGCTCGGCTCGTGCTGCATCCGTCACGCATCCTCGCCGTGCGCGGCGCACGCGTGCGCGTGACCGGAGCAATTACGGATGCGGCCGGACATTTGCTCGGGCCCGCGCCGAGCCTAATGGTCGATGCGCAAAACTCGCAAACACTTCCCGTACGCAGTGGCACGTTGCGCGCAGATCTGCCGGTTGAGGTTGTCGATCGGGTCGCGCGTTTGGCGATCGGCCCAGACCGTCCCAATCCGGATCCGAACGGAACGATCGAGCTAATGGCGGATGCGTACGATGCATCGGGACGTCCGATTGCAACGAGCGGTGCGGTGCACTGGACGGCAGAGAATGGAACCTTCATCGAGCCCGGTCTCTTTCATGCCGGAACGCGCGACGGAATCGTCACTGCCACGATCGGCGGGGTCACGGCAAAGACGATCGTACGCGTTGGGCGCCACGAGGTTCCGGTGCAAGGATTTTCCGCGCAGGGCGTTTCGCTCAACTACGATTTCACGGGCAGCGCGCGCATCGCGTATGCGAACGGCTCGTACGCGCTCCCCGGAGATCCGCTCAGCTTTAACATTGAGATCAACGGTGACGCGAGCGGCGTCGGATTGCGAGCGGCGTTCGTGAACAGCCTCGGTGAACGAACCGCGCTCACGCTCGTGAAGCGCGTCGATTGGCGCGGATGGCAACGGCGGACGATCATCATTCCCGGGCTCTTGAATCCGCCGATTCATCTCGTCTCGCTGTACGCAGTCAATTCGCTCGGGACGCCAACCGTGCACGCGGCCGGAACGATCGGCTTTCGCAATCCGAGCGTCATTCTTGCGGGAACACCGTGAAACGCGTCGAGGCCATCGCAGCAATTGCCTCGACGCTATTCTCCGCGCCCTTTCGCGGTGTGCCGGTTTTCATGTATCACCATGTCAACAATACGATTCCAAGCAGTCAGCTCGCACTCGCGCTCACACTTCCGACTGCATCGTTTGAATCACAACTGAGATATCTCGCGAGCAACAAGATCACGACGCTCACCGCGGGCGAGCTAGTCGACGCGCTCTCACGCGGCGAGCATCCGCAGCGTGCGGTCGTGCTCACGTTCGATGACGGTTACGAAGACACCGCAACCGTCATCGCGCCGCTCTTGGCGGTCTACGGCGCGCGCGCGACCTTCTTCGTCAACGCCGGGACGATCGAGCATCGCAATCATCTGAGCTGGCGCGAGATGCGCGCGATGCGCGCAGCCGGCAATGAGATCGGCGCGCACGGGATGCATCATCTCGATCTCACGACGCTCTCGCGCAGCGGTCAGCTCGAGGAAGCCGGCGATTGCGTCGCGCGTCTCGAGCGTTTTCTGGGCGTTCGTCCCGTAAGCTACGCGTATGCGAGCGGTGCGTACAACGCAACCACGCTCGACGTCATGCGCGAAATCGGAATCCATTCTGCATGGACCGAGATCGTCGGCCGCGCGCAGAACGTTCGCGCTCCATACGAAATGCCACGTCTACGCATTACGCGCGACATGACGGTCGATGGATTCGCGGCGCTCGCTCTGGGTTAGGCTAAAGCGTCGACATTGTTGCCGACGCCGAGCGACTTCATCAGGATGTCGGCCTGAACAGCTTGCAGATTCTCAGCGCCTTTAAGTACCGGAAGTGCGACTGACGACGTTCCGTTGGCGGCGATGGAGCTGATCGAGCTGATATCCATAATGACTCTCGACGTTCGTGGAGCCGGCACGGCCTCCCGCATCCCGAGGCGTGCGGAGGGTCACTGTCTGGGAGCGGTTGAGGCGTAGTCCTGACCGATGATGATCGTGACGTCGTGTTGGGCGGCGGCGACGTCGGCAAGGACCTCGGTGCTGGCCAGGTTCATGTCGCGCCGGAGGACCCCGTCGATCCCCGGAGGAGCCGTCGGCGCCAGGCGGATCACGGTCGTCACGTATGACGGCCTGTCGGCCTTGCTGACGTCTGCGATCACGAAGCCTTCCTTGCGGAGTGCGGCTGCGAGGCTTCTGGCCAGGCCCGGGACGCTGCTGCCGTTCTCGACGCGTACGCGCACCTTGCTCAGATCGAACTGCGGCTCGAAGAGGCTGGCGACGATCTTGGCCTTCGCAGGCTCGTCCGGAACGAGCATGTCCCCGGCGTAGCCTGTGGCATAGTCGCCCTTGAACGGAATCTGCGTCGTCTTGAGATTGGCGAGATTGAAGCTCGCGAAGGAGTTTGCGAGACTGAGCAGCTCTTGCGTCTTGAAGTTCGTGACGACATCACGGCGCGTCACGTCAACCAAATCGCGAAGATGGAAGAGGTCGTTGAGCTTGTCCTTCTCGAGCTTGGAAAGCACGAGACGGATGACTTGCTGCTGACGCTTGATGCGGCATGGATCGCTGCACGCATCGTGACGGAAGCGCATGTACGAGACCGCCTGCTCTCCGTCCATGTGAGTGACTTTGCCGCCCGTAAAGTGGATGTGCAGGTGGCCCCAGCTGTCGTCGTAGTTCATTGTCTCGTCGGGGACGACGTCAACGCCGCCGATCGCATTGACCAAGTCCTTGGTGGCGGCAATGCGCAAGATCATATAGCGGTCGAAATAGTGCGTTGGCGCCACTTTCGGCAACCCAAGCCACGAGCCGATCACGTTGTCGGCTTCGGTGATGCCGCCGTTTGAATATGCGGCGTTGATTTTGTTTTCGTGACCGTCGAACGTCGCTTCCATGTCGCGGGGGATCGAGACGAGATGAATCTGCGACGACTTCAGATCGAGCGCAGCAACCATGATCGTGTCGCTGCGTGAGTGCGCCGATGACGGCATATCGCGGTCCGTATAATCGTAATCGATGCCGAGCAAGAGCACCGAGAGTTGATCCTTGTTGAACAGCGATTGCGGCGCAGGCACAGCCAACGTCGCAGCTTGATGCACGAAGCGCGCGACAAGCTCTGCACGTTCACGTTCATCGATTCGCAGAATCGCTGTCGTGAGTGCGAGGCCCGCGACAAGCGCCGCGATAAACGTTAGGCCGAGTGCACGGAGTTTTTTGTGCTCAGCCAATCCTCTGAACATCCAGGCGCCCGAGTTCCGGCACGCATTCACCCGCTTCCTTTCGACCTGAGAATTACCCAGGAAACGCGTTTTTAACTAATGTAGATACGATCGATCAGACGCGTGAGGAAAACGACGCTTGCCGCAGTTGCGGCGCTGGCTCCATTGCTCTTCATGCCGCTGCTTACAGCGGCTGCGGCCGAGCACGCCAGTTTCACGAGCGGAATCGTTCGCGAGACATTTATCGCACTGCCGAGCGGCGGCGTCGAATACGACGTCGTTGTCGTCCCAGATTCGACGGCAGTGAGAAAGCTTCGCAATGAGGCGCGGCGGCGGACGGTTGCCTTCCAGCACGGAAACTTCGTCGATCCCACTAATCCGCACGGCGACCTCGTTCCAGGTTTACGCGAGATGCGGCGTCAGTGGGGGAGGCTGCACGTTCATTGTGAGGATCTTCCCAACGGTTCGCGGATCCGCTACATGACGAGCGACCCGGTAATGGTCGAAGCACTTCACCAATGGTTCGCCTCGCGCATCGTCAATAAAATTCGCTAGCCGGGTTTGAACGGGTGCTCGCTCGGATCGAGCACTTCGCTGAAGCTCGGGCCTTGCGTTTCAAACGGCGTTTCCTTCGGGACACACAGCATGTTCGTTGTGACGACGTTCGGATACAAGTTCTCGGCATTCTGCTTAAAGTTTGCGGCATTGTAGAGCGGCGCAATGTGCCAAAACGCGCGATAACCAAGCTCGTAGAGTAGCTCGATCAGCTCTTGCGAACGATCGATACGATCGTTCTCGACGTACATTACCGGACGGAAGCGTGCGATGAATTTGCGCCCTCCCTCGAGCACGTCGGCTTCCATTCCCTCAACGTCGATTTTCACGAGATCCGCGCCCTTTGCATCGAGATAATCATCGAGGATGAGGCGCTCGACCGGGCGGCCTTCGTTGAAGTCGGAGACTTCGATCCCGCCGTAGTTTGCTTCGACCGAATAATCGATTTCCGGAATCAACACGGTGCCGTGCGTCGCACCGACCGCGGCGTGCACACAGTCGACGTTCGGCAAATCGTTGAGCGCAACGTTTGCGCACAGCATTTGGAAGATCAGGCGTTGCGGCTCGAACGCGTAGACAAAACCGTCTGCGCCGACATGCCGGGCAAGCGGGATCGTATGATCGCCGATATTCGCGCCGAGATCGAAGACGGTGTGCCCCGGTGCGCAGAGTTGCCGAAGCAGCTCGAGCTCGAGTTCGTGCGCCTCGCCATAGGCCTCGAGCGCTCTACCAATGTAAACGTCGTTCGGATTGTACAGGAAGCGGCCGTAGCGTGTCGGCGTCAAACGGTTGATTTCGCGCACGCCGGGTAGTATTGGAGACAGCCATGCGCAGGTCCGCCAGCTTCGTCCTCGCTTCAGCACTCGCTTTACTGCTAAGCTCGTGCGTCCCGAGCTCCGAGGTTCCGCCGATCGGCAGCTCGATTGCGTCGCCGACACCTACACCGTCTTCGGCTGCGCCCCCGATGCAAGCCAGTCCGAGCGCGCTGACAATCAGCAAGTCATCGTATCCGCCCGGCGGGACGTCCTATCCGAGCGTCACGGTCTCACAACCGGGCGCGAGCACCGCACCAACCGTCGTCAACGCGCAATCGACGTGCGTCACGAACGGTAACGCGAGCATTTACAACACGTCGTCGAACGGGAACGCGACGACCATCGAAGTTCAGCCGCTCGTAAGCGGACAATGCATCTTTTCGTTCGGCGGCCAGGGCGGAGTGACGCTCTTCGTGCCCGTGACGATAACGAACTAGTTCAGAACGATTATTTCTTTTCCGCTGTCGTCGAACATGAAGCGCGTCGAGAAACGCTCTTCTTTCTTTCCCTCAGTAATTTTCGAATGTATGGTAAGGCGATGCATGTTCTTCCCGCGCCACGGCGCGACGCCGCCGTATTCGAACTGAACTAGCGGGTGAGGCTTGTCTTCGAGCGGCGCGAGGCGATGACGCTTGACGAGCTCGGCGAAAAGCTTGTGCTGAAACGCCTGCGGTAGCATCCGCGCGACGTCGTCCGTCTTTACTTTGACGGCCTCCAGCTCTTCTTGTGCTTTGTTCTTCACCTCGACTTTTTCGCCGGAGATGAAGCGCACGACGGCGTCCCAATCATCTGCACCGATGCCGACGAACTTCAATCCGTAACATTCGACAGCCTTACCGTTGTGATTGACCCTGTTGTGCCAAACCGGAACGCAGCGCGTGTTGACGACGCGAGTGTCGAGAGTGGCGCGCACGCTAAATTGCTGGTCGCCGGTCTCCTCTTGCGTGAGGATGCACATGCCCTCATCGCTCAGATCGACGCCGATCGCCGGCCGCCACGTCTCGCCATCGAGGCTGTAGGCAGCTTTGTACCCTTTCTTGACGCGCTCGTGCTCGCGACGATTCGGGTCTTTTCCCCCGAACATCCCCATCAAGTTTGAAAGCACAAACGACCTACTCTCATAAGCAAAAACCCGCAGCCAAGACTTAGACTCCCTTGGAGAGTTTTCCGCTGGGCGCTTGGTGGGAAAGGATCCCACATGCGTCTGCTCTTCGTCTCAATCTTCGCCTGCGCACTGCTCGCCGGGGCGCTCGGCCTCTCCGGCAATCGTGCCATCGCCCAAATGCCGCCCGCGACGGCACCGGCCGTCGCCTCGATGGTCTACCCCGACACGGCCATTGAAGGCACGCTGACGTCCGTCGGCGGCGCCGGCGCCGTGCTCCAAACGCCGAGCGGCCAGAGCGTGCAGCTCGCGTTTCATCCACGCGGTTACTTGCTCGTCGACCCGAGCCCGCAGGCGCTGTCGGCCGGAATGCGCGTTCTCGCCGTTGGCTTCGCGCGCGGCAACGGAACGCTTGACGTGAGCGAAATCGACGTGCTCGTCCCGAGCAACTTACTGTTGGTAACGCCGGTGCCCGCCCGAACCTAAACTCTTCTGAAGACTGCCGCATAACTGAGCTCGGAAACGAGCTCGAACGCACCGGTCGCTTCGATCGCCTCGCGTTCGACAGGCGTGTGATAGAGCAGCGTGACCTCGCGCGGTTGCGCAAGCAAACGTTCGAGCACGCTGGTTAAGATATTTGCGCGAAACGGATTGTAGAGATAGACGGCGAGCGTGCTGCGTGGAAACTTATATTCCGCAGCGTCCCCGCGAACGAGGCGAATATCGCGGCATTGCAGCGCATTTTGGTCGAAGTGCGCAACGTTTTCGCGCGCAACCTCGTGCAGTGTCGGCGAGATCTCGACCCCCGCGACCATCTTGAACGGGCGCTGCGCGGCGAGCAAGAGGACGCGCCCCATTCCCGATCCGAGATCGACGAACGTCGTCGATTCGAGCGGTTGAGGAATCGCATCGAGTAACGCTTCGGCTTCGCGAATGGGTGTTGGCTCGTAGTGCGTCGCAAATTCGAGGTTTGGTCCGATCGCTTCGGGATCGAGCGCGTTCAGGAAAATCAGCGCTTCGGTAGTGACGTGATGTTCGGCGTCGAAGCGTTGGCCGGCGCGACGACCGCTCGTGCGAAAACGAGCGTGCACGGAGCGGATATTCGTCCAACCCATTGAATCACCGCCCGCATGAAGTCGAAGATTACGGGTGATACGCTTCCGGTTCTTGAGATTGGACTCGAACTCGGCGACATGATCATCGCGGAGCCCGGCGAGTTTTCTTGGATGACGCAAAACGTTGTCTTGAACACGACGCCGATGACTGCGGGCGCAAAAGGATTGTTCGGCGTGCTCGGACGCGCGCTCTCCGGCGGTGGGCTGTTTATGACGGAATATAGCGCGCAAGGCGGCCCCGGCTTGATCGCGTTCGCGGCGAAAGTTCCGGGACACATCATCGAGATGCAAGTGCAACCGGGTCGCGGCTACATGATCCATCGTCACGGATTCTTGTGCGCAACGAGCGGACTCGAGCTCACGATGGGTTTTCAACGTTCGCTCGGCGCCGGAATCTTCGGTGGAAACGGATTTGTCTTACAACGCCTCGGCGGCTCGTGTACCGCGTGGATCGAGCTGGGCGGCGCAATCGTCACATACGATCTTGCGCCCGGTGAAACGCTGCAAGTGCATCCCGGGCACGTCGGGATGTTCGAAGAGAGCGTGAGCTTTGACGTGACGCTCTTGCCCGGCATTCGCAACATCTTCTTCGGCGGCGACGGATTGTTCGTCGCGCGGCTTACCGGGCCGGGAAAAGTTTGGCTTCAGTCGCTGACGCTCCCGAATCTCGCGCACGCGCTCGCACCGTATCTCGGTGGAGAATCCTCACCGTCAGGCACGATTCAGAGCGGGATCGCCGGCGGCATCGCCGGCAGCGTTCTCCGCGACTTTTTCGGCCGCTGAAGCATATCGGGATCGTCGCCTGCTCGGCCGAAGGGGCGGCGCTGTGTTATCGCACGGTTTGCACCGAGGGTGCGCGCTTGCTCGGCGGTTATGCGCATCCCGAGATCTCGATGCACACGCCGTCGCTGGCCGAATACGTCCGGTTCTTGGAGCACGACGATTGGGCCGGCGTCGGTGCGCTGATGCTCGCGTCCGCCAAAGTGCTCGAGCGCGCCGGGGCCGATTTCTTGATTTGCCCCGACAACACGATTCATCAGGCTCTTCCTTATATTGAGGCCGAGTCGCCGCTACCGTGGCTCCACATCGCCGACGCAGTGACCGACGACGCAGCGCAGCGAGGGTTCGTACGACCGGGGTTGACCGGGACGCGCTGGCTCGTAAACAGCACGGTCTATCCGAATGACTACGTGCGCCCCAGCCTGGCCGATCGCGACGAACTGAACCGGATCATTATGGACGAGCTCGTTCACGGGGTGTTCAAGCCTGAGTCGGTCGCGTCGCTGCAAAATGTCATCAACCACCTGCGCGATGACGGCTGCGACAGCGTCGTCCTCGGCTGCACCGAGCTTTCGCTCGTGATCGACAAGGGAAATTCGCCGTTACCCGTCCTCGATACGACCCGGCTGCTGGCACGCGCCGCTCTCCGCCAAGCAGTTTAGAGCTTGCCCCTAGGGCAAGTAAACAAGCCTTTTTATCCTGGGAATAACCTGGGCTTTTTAGATGCCTTTACACGTGTGATTTGATGTGCTATATAACTGCCCATGCAGGATGCGGTTCGGGGTGATATTAACGCTCACCAGCATGCTATGGAGATCCCGATCGAAGAAGTCGTACGGGAGCTCGTGGCACTGCTCGGCGCGACCACCGTTGCCGTCATCGGCGGCGTCAAAGAGACGCGCGCCGTAACCCAGTGGCTGAGCGGCCGCGCCCCTCAGCGTCCACACGTTTTGCGCTTTGCATTGCAGCTCGCCTCGATGATTGCGAGCTACGCCGACCGTGAGATCGCACGCGCTTGGTTTCATGGGTCGAACCCGCAGCTCGGCGATGCGATCCCGATGATGCTGCTGCGAGACGGCGACCTGCGAGATATCCATGGCCCCCTGCTTAGCGCGGCCCGGTCGTTCGCAGCCCGGTCATAAACACACCGTAGATCACGCTTGTTTCCCCGGCGCGTATACGTCAGCATGGGTGAGTGTTATATCGCCTCAATGAGTCCGCATCGCCCCTCGTCGTTATCCACGAGACGCTGCCGAGCGCAGAGATTCTGCATGTCTTCGGTGACGCTGATATCGCAACGGCTCCTGAGCTCGAGACCTCGATCAACGAGATCGTCTCGCCTCTTCCGTTGATCGTCGATCTCTCCGAATGCCGATTCATCGATACGACCGCCATCTCAGTTTTGATTCGAGCCTATAAGCGGCTTGGTAATTTATTCCGGATCGTCGTCACACCGCAAAGCCATGTGGAGCGGGTTCTCAAGATCACGCACTTGCCGGCAATCATCACGGTCACGACCAGCCTCGAGGCATCGCTCGAAGTCGCATAAGCTTCTCAGCGCCGCGCTTGCTCTCGTCATCTTTGTCGCGCTCGCCGCTCCTGCGGCCGCGGCTGATGCCGACGTCATCGCACTTTCGAGCGGACGGCATCTCGTCGTCGTGCAGCCGGACGTCCCACCGGCGAAAGGGATCGTACTGCTCATCCCGGGCGGTACGACGCTGCTGACGCTCGGACCAAAAGGCCAGACGGATTCTTCGAACTTCGTCATTCGAACGCGTTCGTTTTTGCTCACGAACGGCTACGCGATCGCCTACATGGACAACCCGTCGGACTTAGGCGACGCCATGGGACGCTTGCGCGCGATTGCGAAACCCGTCGTCATCTTGAGCACCAGTCGCGGCACGATCGTGGCCGGCTCTAATGCAGCGCGGCTGGGCGCGAACGGTCCGGATCTGCTGATTCTCACATCGCCCGTTACCGTCGGAAACGATTCTCTGGCGCGCGTCGATCTTCACTCGATTATAATTCCGGCACTCGTCGTCACGAACGATAATGATACGTGCCGCGTCTCGCCCCCGAGTGGTGCAGTCGCGCTCGCAGAACGCCTTGGATCGGCAACGATTCTGCACTTCTCGAGCTCACAGGTGAACGGCAACGTCTGCGAGCCGCTGTCGCCGCACGGCTATCTCGGCATCGAACCCGACGTCATGCATCAGATCGTCAACTGGATCCAAACGCCGCATTAGCGTCCCGGCCAGCCGCGCTTTTCAAGGGCCGAGCCTAACCGCTCCAAATCGGCGTCGTCAACATATGCTTGCGCGCAGATGCGCAGCAGCAACGTTCCCATCAGGCTGTTCGCATTGACCTGAATCCGCTCGTCGTCCCAGAGCATATCTTTGAGCGTCTGCGCGTCGGCGTCTTCGGCTGGGCGCCGTTGCGGCAGAATGAACGCTCGCATTGCGGCGGCCATCTCGAGCGGAGCAATCGGCTCGGCACCCAGCGTAGTCAACAACTCGGTGCCGCGCTCGATCAGCGCGTGATTGTAGCGCCGGAATTTCTCGGGACCGAGTCCGTTGAAAAATGCAATCGCCGCCGGAATCGCAAGCCAACCCGAATTATCGCGCGTTCCGACGTAGTCGAACGAACGCGGGAAACCCATCGCAATAAAATGGCTCGTGAGAACCGGCCTTGTCATCGCCGCAACGCGCGGTGACGCGTAGAAGAACGCGGTTCCCTTGGGACCATAGAGCCACTTGTGTACGTTGCTGGCATACCAATCGGGATCCAACTGCGCGACGTTCAGCGGAATCTGACCGATGGCGTGTGCGCCGTCGACATGCACGAGAATATCGAGCGCGTGCAGGTCTTCGATAATTTCGCCGAGCGGAAAGAGCAACGCCGTCGGTGACGTGATGTGATCGACGATGGCGAGCTTGACGCGCTTGGTCGCCGCGTCGCGAAAGCGCTTGCGCACGTCTGCCGGATTCGTCCGGACGGGAATCTGCACAACGTTCGGAATCGCTCCCGTTTCTTTACAACGCTGCTCGACTGCGAGCCGAACGGCATTGTATTGGTGGTTCGTGATCATGATCTCGTCGCCGGGATGAAACTCGATCGACTGAAGCACCGACTGCGTCCCAGTCGTGGCGTTCTCGACGAGCGCAATGTTGTCGCCCGAGACACCGACGAACTCCGCGATGGCGGCCGCGGCCGAACGCACGGCGGTCACCTCATGGCGCGGCACGACGTCCTTCGTGAAGAACTCGTCGGGCTGCGTTTCCATCCACGTGCGAATGCGCTCTTGTTCGCGCAACACGGGGATCGGGCAGGCTCCAAAGGAGCCGTGATTGAGGAACGCGCCGTCCTCTTGCAGCAAGAATTGCGCGCGCAGCGCGCGTCCGAAACCGGATTCCATTCGAGAGGCGCTTTTTGCGCCGCAGATCAATCCTCATGCTCGTGCCCGAGCTTCCGGACGTCGCTGCGTACATCACGGCACTCGAGCCGCGCGTGATCGGTCAACCAATCGAAAGCGCGGCGGTTGCGAGCATCTCGCTGTTGCGCACCGTCGATCCGCCGCTCTCGAGCGTCGTCGGCAAAACGGTGCGCGAGCTGCAGCGCATCGGTAAGCGAATCGCTTTTGGTCTCGACGACGATCTGTGGCTCGTGCTGCACTTGATGATCGCGGGGCGCTTGCATTGGCGCGCACCGGGCACCAAACTTGCCGGGCGCAATCAGCTCGCTTCCTTCGGATTTCCGGACGGCACGCTCGTTCTCACCGAAGCCGGCAGCAAACGCCGCGCGCAGCTGCACGTGCTGCGCGGCGCAAACGCGCCGCATGGGCTCGACGCCGGCGGAATCGACGTCTTTACGAACGATCTCGCTGCATTCCGGGGCGCGATGACGGCCGAGAATCATACGCTCAAACGTTCGCTGACCGATCCGCGCATTCTCAGTGGGATCGGCAACGCCTACTCCGATGAAATTCTGCACGCAGCCCAGCTCTCGCCGATCGCGCAAACACGCAAGCTCACCGACGCCGAGTGGCAACGCTTATTCGACGCGACGCGCGCGATGCTACAGCTCTGGATCGATCGGCTTCGTGACGAAGCGAAAGGCGATTTCCCGGAGCACGTCACGGCATTTCGCAAGGATATGGCGGTTCACGGACGGCACGGCCAGCCGTGTCCGCGCTGCGGCCGCCCGGTACAACGAATCAGCTACGCCAGCAACGAGACCAATTATTGCGCCAATTGCCAGACCGGCGGCGTTCTGCTCGCGGATCGAAGTCTTTCACGACTCCTCAAAGGCGATTGGCCGAAGACGCTTACAGAACTCGAAGAAAAGTCGTGAACGGAATTCCGGAAGTTCCTTTGAAGTATCGATCATGCGAAAGATGCTTTTAGCGACGTGTCTTGCTTTGTGTTGCGCTCTCGGCGGGATTGCGTTTTCGGCCCATCGGGCGAGCGCCGCAAATGACGACTTGATGGACGCCTATCGCGTCATCGCCGGACACACGTTCGTCGACCTGACGCATGCGTTCGATCCCGGGATCGCACACTGGCCCGGCTTCCCGAAAGAGACCGTCCGTACGCTCTACACGTACAAGAAGGATGGCTTCCTCGCGCAAATGTTCTGTCATGTCGGTCAATGGGGAACGCACGTCGATGCGCCGGCGCACTTCGCTCCGGGCAACAAGACGGTCGATCAGATCGATCCAAAGCAGATGCTCTTGCCGCTGGTCATCCTCGACGTGCACGATAAGGTCGCAAAGAATCCCGATTACATCCTATCGATGAAGGATGTGCGCGCGTGGGAAGCCCGGCATGGAACGATTCCACAAGGGGCATTCATCGCGATGCGCACGGACTGGTCGAAGCGCTGGCCGAGTGAAACCGCGATGGAGAACAAAGACGCAAAAGGCATCGCGCATTATCCGGGCTGGAGCATGCCGGTTCTGAAGTATCTCTACCTCGAACGGCATGCGGTCGCGACCGGACACGAGACGACGGATACGGATCCCGGTGTGCTTGCTTCGCATGGCGACTATTCGCTCGAGTCGTGGCTCCTACATCAGGGTCATTATCAAATCGAGATGCTTGCAAATCTCGATCGCGTCCCGGAATACGGCTCGCTCGCGATCGTCACGTTCCCCAAACCCCGCGGCGGTTCAGGATTCCCCGCACGCGTAATTGCAATCGTTCCTTAAGATAGGATGACGCGCGCGTTAGAGACCTCTTAGCTTTCACGCGCTGCGGGTATTGCTCCGCAACGGCCTGCGTAAAATAAGTACATGAAAACTCTACTTGCAAAAGCCGCAGTCGCCGCACTCGGCGTCTCGCTCGCAGTCGCGCCAGTTGCAGCAAACGCCGCGCCGTGGGGCGTGGGCGTCAACGTTGGTGGCCCCGGCTACTCCGTCCACGCCGGGTATGTCAATCCGGGCGGTCCCCGGCATTGGGCGCCGCAACCGCGCTACTATCATCCCTACGGTTGGCATCCGGAAGGCTTCTACGGAGTGGCGCCGGCCGGCTATTACGGCTACTACTGGCACGGCGGGTGGTATCACCACCGTCGCTGGGGCAACGGAATCTGGATATACTTCTAACCGCACGCGCTCCACTTGGCCCGGCCGCGAGAAGGTCGGGCCAAGCGGAGTCGAAGCCCGGTTAATCCCCGACAACAGTCGGCGCCGCGTGGTGCCCACGCGCACACGCTTTACAAACGGTAAACGTTTATAATTGGTTTACCAGGGGGTGTAACCGATGTTCGCAGCGTTAGTCGGCTGGTACACGGGATGCGAACGAAATCGCAGACGGTTCCCTCGTGTTAAACGGGATTTCGACGTCGAATACAGCGTCGACGGCAACCGTTGGGTGTTCGCACAGGGCGTCGATCTGAGCGGCGGCGGCATGTGCATGGTGAGTATCTCGCCGATTCTGCCTGATGTTTTCGATGCGCGACTCGAGATCGAAGGATATAAGGTCCCGGTCCGTCTGCGCAAAATCTGGGGCACGACCACGCAGTACAACGGCAAGCAGGCTCCGTACTACGGACTCCAGTTCGAGAAAATCAACGCGCATGATTGGGACGCAATCATTCGGTCGATCACCGGACGCAATGTGGCGCCCGTAACGCAGCTCGAATCGATTGCGCTTGCCGAGACCGAAGCTAAGACGCTCTTGCCGTTACAATTCCGCGAACGCATGCTCAGCGAGCTGCGAATCCGCTCGCGCATCGATCCGCAAAAACCGCTTCCCGTCGTCTACGAATACGGCGGCGTCCTGACTGAAAACAGTCAGCAGATGCACCGCTTTACCGTCCGCTCCAGCATCAATAGTTACGCGGGCTTGAAACGATTCACGACGCAGGTGCTCGTCCGCGACGACGACAGTGAGGTCGTAGTCCTCAGTTAAGTGGTCAATTTCGTCCAAAAGTCTTTTGGTCGAGCCGGGTAACGCTACCGTATTCATTCCCTCTCCCTAACGCTGCGAGACGAAGTTCTATAGGGCGACACCGCCGTGCTGGAGGCAAAACGAACGGTGTCGTCCTAATGATTTCCGCGCGTACATAATATGATCGCACACTTGGACCCCAAGCCCGTCGATCTTGGATGCGGAACGCACGTGCCGATCCGCTGGTCACCGCTCTGTGTGCTCTATCGTTACGAACCGTCCATGCATACGTCACGGCGCGTCGACGACAAAATGTTTACGCTGCCGATGATCGGACAGACGCTGAGCGGCTCGTGGGAATTTCGCGGAAAACGCGGCGGCGTGACGGTTGATTCGCAAACGATCGTCGCAGGAACGCCGGGGCAGCATTTCGGCTGCAAGCACGACAAGAACGCTGCAAACCCGGGCTACATTGCCTATCTACGGACCGGAGCACTCGATCCGGAAGAGCCGATGTTCGACACTCAGGTGATTAGTCGCTTACGGCTGCCGGATCTGTCACGCTGCTTGTCCATCGATAGCACGGACGAATTCGATTCGTTCATCTTTGAGGTTTTCGGCCATGTCTCGCGCGCTTCTCTGGACGGCAACAGGCTGCCTCAGCGATCGCTGCGCATTCAGCGAGCGAAGCGCTTTATCGAACAGCATGCATTCGAAGACATCGCTCTCGGCGATATCGCGGCCAGCATCAACGTGTCGCCCTTCACCTGCCTGCGCCAATTCAAAGCCACGACCGGCGTAACGCCGCACCAGTATCTTAGTCAGTTGCGACTCGGACGAGCGCAGGAATTGCTCAAAGAGCGCGGACTCACGATCGGAGAAGTCGGATCTCGAGTTGGCATACGGGACCGCTTTTATTTCACGCGCTGGTTCTCTCGCGAAGTCGGCATTCCACCGGGGAGATACCGAAACCTCAGCCGTTAGATTCGGAAGACAGCGTTTCCGCGACGTATTTGATGAGTTCATCCGGAGTCGCGTTCGGCAAAGATTTCTTAGCTTTCGCAAACCGCCCCGATCCAGCGATCGCGGCCAATGCGTTGAGAATGTCGGTCATCTCAGCGTGCGCGAGGAGGCGTTCCGGCTGGCAACCGTGCGGGCACTCCATTCCTTTCACAACGCCGAAAAAGCGACAGATCGAGGGACGCATCGCATAAATCGTGCAACGTCCTTGCGCGTCAAGCGCATGACAGGCGAGCGGCGACGCATCGGCAGGACGAACGATATCGGCGTCGTGCAAGGCGGATTCGATTCCGGGACGTTCCGCTTCCGCGTACGCGCCCAGTTGAATGATCGCGCCGCAATATACTTGGCATTTTTGGCGGCACTCGATGTTTGGGATACGTGCGTAAAGTGCCGCGACCTCCGGGTTCATCGTCACGCAGCGGGAAGTCTACGCACGACTTTCATGCAGGTGAGCGCGCCGTTGTAGGGAGCTTCAAAAGTACCGGACGTCGGAGCCACGTCCCGATAATCGCGACCGATCGCGACTGCGATATAGTCGAGCGACTCGTGACGATTGTGCGTTGGATCGAACGGCCACGCCACGGCACCGTCGCCGTCTTCCAAAGGCAGAATGATCTCGAGCCACGCGTGAGTCCCGCCTTCGCCGAGCAGGTGCCCGGAGACGTACCGCGCGGCAAAACCACACGCCCGTGCTAGAGCGATGCCGATGTGCGCGTAATCCTGGCAAACGCCGGCACGCAAGCGAAACGCTTGGGCGGCGGTCGTCGTCACGCTCGTCACGTCCTTGTGATACGCCATTCTCTCAAAGACGAACGTGTTGATCGAGGCGACCAGCTCGGCATCATTTGCGCTCTGCCGCTTGAGTTTTAGCGCAGCTAAGCGTATCGCCGCGTTTGGAAAAGTGAGCGCCGTGTGCGAGCGGAAAAGCGGGTCCGTGAGCCAGCGTGGGTCGACGCGACGAAATTCGAAACCGCTCCGGCGCTCGACGAGACTTTCGAATTCGATGTCGAGTCTGCCTTCGATGCGTTTCGCATCGAAGTCCACGACGTCATTTCCGAAGGCGTCGGTGCTGTCGACCGCGCGAACGTCCGGCGAAATGCGAAGGCGCCTCTGTAGGCGCCGCTGACCGTCATCGCGATCGAGTGGGCTGACAAGCAACCTATGGCGGAGATTCTTAATCGGACCGGGGTAGACGTACGAGAACCGCTGCTGTACGACGTACTGAGCCGCTGAATCGTCCATCATAAAACCTGATCGGCCCAAACGATCATGTTCGTAAGCGTCGGAGTTCCGAATGTCATGATCATCGGAACGTCCGCGGCGTCGCGTCCTCGTCCGATCACGAGATGCGCGATGCGGCGCTGATTGTTGCGCGGATCGAACGTCCACCAGCGGCCGGACAAATACACTTCCATCCACGCACAAAAATCCATCGGCGCATCCGCCACGACGACACCGATGTCGGGAAGGTATCCGAATACGTAACGCGCCGGAACGTTCAGCGCGCGGCAGAACGCGACGGCAAGATGCGTGAAGTCCCGGCACACGCCGACACGCAACTCGAACGTATCCGTCGCCGTCTTCGTCGTCGAGGTGCAGAGGTAGTCAAAGCGGATGTTGTCGTGCACCCAATCCGAGATTGCTTGAACGCGCGACCAACCCGGCTCGACGCCGCCGAATATCTCCCATGCTTTGTCGAGCAACGCGTCAGACGGGCAATAGCGGCTCGGGAGCAGATAGATGAGCATCTCGTCGGCAAGCTCGTGCGGGTCGATTTGCTGCGCGGACAGGTCGGTCGCATCGGCGTCGCTCGACGTCGTAACGGTCGCGTCGTAGCGAAACCGGAAATCTCCGACTGGGAGAACGAGGCGCCGAACGCGATTGCCGAGCGCACCGACGCCCTCTCGAAATGGCGTCGCCGGTTGGACGTCCCAGTGCTCCTCGACGATCGCCACGCTGCCTTCCAGCTTGGGCTGTACCATCAGGACAGCCGGCGTCGGTGCGCCAACAGTCATCTCGAACTCGCAGCCGACGCGAACGTGCAGCCGGCCACCGGCGCTTAGATCTTGCTCGGCCGAGAGAACGTCAACGTCCACGAAGATGCGTTTCCCCAATTCCTGCGCAATTGCATCCCTGCAAATGGCCCACGGGCTCAAAATCTGAGCGCCAAAATGGAGGACGCAGCCTTTGCCCATCATCGAATTTGTCCGCGTCAACAAGTGGTTCGGACAAGCTCACGTTCTGATCGACATCGACCTTGCCATCGACAAGGGAGAGGTCGTCTGCGTTATTGGGCCCTCAGGCTCCGGGAAGAGCACGTTGATCCGGTCGATCAATCGTCTTGAGCCGATCCAGTCGGGAAAGCTCATCGTCGACGGTACGGACGTCAGCGACAAGAGCACCGACATCGGCGCGGTCCGTGCCGAGGTGGGCATGGTCTTTCAAGGTTTTCACCTCTATCCGCACATGACGGCGCTCCAGAACGTCACGCTTGCGCCTATAAACGTGCGACGCGTAACGCGAACGGATGCGGAACGTGCCGGACGCGAGATTCTCGCCCGTGTCGGTTTGACCGACAAGGAAGACGCGTACCCGGCGCAACTGTCCGGCGGCCAACAGCAGCGCGTCGCGATCGCGCGAGCACTTGCAATGCAGCCGAAGATTTTGCTCTTCGACGAACCGACCAGCGCGCTCGATCCGGAAATGATCAAGGAAGTACTCGACGTCATGGCATCGCTTGCCACAACCGGGATCACGATGGTCGTGGTGACGCATGAGATGGGCTTCGCGCGGAGTGTCGGGCACCGCATGATCTTCATGGATGGCGGACGAATCGTCGAGTCCGGCACGCCCGAGCACTTCTTCACGAATCCCGAGAACGAACGCACCAAGACATTTCTTTCCAAAATTCTTGCACACCACGTATAAGGAGTCAGCATGAACCGAAGAACGTATCTTGCTCTCGCCGGAAGCGCCGCTGCTGCAACGCTGATTCCGGTTGGCGCATTCGCAGATAGCTCGCTCGCGGCTGTCAAGGCACGCGGCTCGCTCAAGATCGGCGTCAAATACGACAACCCCGGGTTCGGTTATCTCAAGGCCGGCGAGAGTGAACCGACGGGTTTCGAGATCGACCTCGCGCACGAAATCACAAAGCGCATCATGGGCGATCCCGGTAAAGTGCAATTCACGCAAGTCATCTCGTCGAATCGCATTCCGCTCGTACAAAACGGCGATATCGACATGTTCATCGCCACCGCGACGATCACACCCGACCGCCTCAAGCAGATCGCATTCTCGAACGTGTATTACTCGGCCGGCCAATCACTGCTGGTCCGCACGAATTCGACGATCAAGAGCTACCAAGATCTCGCCGGCAAGACGGTCTGCACCGCAAAAGGCTCGACGCCGGAACAGACGATTCACAAGCTGGTCCCCACGGCCGACGTACAGACCTTCGACGGATACACGCCGTGCTATCAGGCCCTGCTCGACGGCCGCACCGACGCGATCACGACCGATAACACCATCCTCGTCGGTTTCCGGAATCAGGATCCGAAAGATTTCAAGATGGTCGGCGGCCTCTTTACGTTCGAGCCGTACGGGATCGGCATCGCGAAAGGCAACGATACGCTCCTGAAAGCTGTTAACGATGCGCTCGTCTCGATCGGTAACGACGGAACGTTTAACAAGATCCATCAAAAATGGCTGAACGAGCCGCTGCCCGCGAATTGGAAAACGTGGTATGGGATGGCGGCGGAAAAGGCTGGGGACGAGTTCGCAAACCAACCCGCGCGTAAGTAGACTTTCTCCGTGGTCGACTGGGGACTGCTCCTCGATAACTGGAGGCCGTTACTCGCCGGCCTCCGAGTTACGATCGAGGTTTCCGCGTGCGCATTGCTTCTCGCGTTCACGCTGGGAACGATCGTCGCAACGCTGCGCGTAGCGCCGAGCCGCGCGCTGCAAGCGGTGGGAACAGCCTATGTCGAGTTCGTTCGAAATGTCCCCTTGCTCGTACAGATCTTCTTCTTTTACTTCGGACTGCCGTCGATCGGGATCCGGTTCTCGGCGTTCGAGTGCGGCTTCCTGGCCTTAGGCATTTACACGGCAGCCTTCATCGCCGAAACGATCCGCGGCGGAATCCTCGCTGTCCATCGTGGGCAGATGGAGGCCGCACTGGCGTCGGGGTTGAGCTACATGCTTGTGATGCGGCTTGTCATCTTGCCGCAAGCGATCCGCGCCGTGATACCACCGCTGGGCAACCAAACGCTCAATCTCATCAAGAACAGCTCGCTCGTCAGCACGATTGCCGTCTACGACGTTTTGCACAGCGCCGATTCGATCGGTTCGCAGACGTTTCAGTACAGCACCGCCTACGCAGCCGCCGCGATCTTGTATCTCTGCCTGACACTACCTTCGGCGTATGCCGTTAACCGCTTAGAGCGCCGGATGAAGATCGCGTCGGTGCACGTCGGATGAGCTGGCTTTTCAACGCACCCACGCTGATTTTTCTCCTGGGCGGACTTGGCGTTACCATCAAGCTCGCGCTTTGCGCGATTGCAACCGCCTTCGTGCTCGGTATCCTCCTTGCGCTAGCCCGTATTGGCAAAAATCCATGGCTGCGGTGGCCGGCGACGATTTACATCGAAGGGATGCGCGCACTCCCGATGCTCCTCGTCATCGTGTTTGTCTACTTTGCCGTTCCGCACTCGCTCGGAATCAAATTCTCGCCGTTCACGGCGGGCGTGATCGCAATGTCGCTCTTTTCGGCATCGCTCGTGGCGGAAATCGTCCGCGCCGGAATCCTCGCCGTCCCGACCGGCATCGTCGAAGCCGCGGAATCGCAAGGTCTGCGCGGATCGACGATCATGCAAAAGATCGTCTTGCCGATCGCTCTGCGCAACATGATGCCGGCGCTCGTCGCGCAGTTCGTATCGCTGCTCAAAGATACGTCGCTGACGGCAGTCATTACAATCCCCGAGCTGCTCGGCCGCGCACAGATCGTCTACGCAGCGCCGCCGTTCAAACCGCTGCCGGTCTTCGCTCTGGTTGCCGCAATGTATTTCGTCGTAAACTACACGATCGGAAAAGCCGGACAGCGGCTCGAGACGCGCGCCTGACCATGGCAGATTCCGAGACTACGATCGTAAGCAAAGTTCCGAAACCGCGAAGATGGATCGGGGAGCCGGTGCTGCGCAAAGAGGATCCGGCGCTACTGGCCGGCGAGGGACGCTTCATCGATGATCTCGAGCCCTTCCCGAACATCCACCACGCGGCGATCCTGCGCAGCCCGTACGCACATGCACGAATAAAAAGCATCGACGTCAGCCGGGCGCTCGCGCTCGAGGGTGTCGCCGGAGTCGTCACCGGCCAGCACGTCGCAGCTGCGTGCAAACCATTCGCCGTTGGGATCGAAACGCAGCCGATTTTTTATCCCTGCGCGATCGACAAAGTTCGTTACGTCGGCGAGCCGGTTGCGGTCGTCGTCGCGCGGGACCGGTACGTCGCCGAGGATGCACTCGAGCTGATTGACGTCGCATATGAGCCTTTGGAGGCAGTCGTATCGATCGACGATGCGCTGGAGCGCGGCCCGGCATTGCACGAGAACGTCGGATCGAACGTCGTTCACGACCGCGCATTCACCTACGGAGACGTCGACGGCGCATTTGCCAACGCCGAACACGTGATCCGCGCACGCTTTGATTTCCCCAAATACGCCTCGACGCCGATCGAAACGTACGGCGTGATCGCAAAACACGAGCGCGGTAGCGATACGTACGTCGTGCATGCTAACTTCCATGGCCCGTTCGTCTTGCAGGCCGTCATGGCCGGGGCGCTCGGCGTACCAAGTCATCGTTTGCGGATCATCGTTCCGCCCGACATCGGCGGCTCGTTCGGAATCAAAGCCCACGTCTACCCGTATATCGTCTTGATTTCGCTCGCGAGCAAACTTTGCGGCGTTGCGGTGAAATGGATCGAAGACCGTTTGGAACATCTGATCGCCGCATCGAGCTCGACCGATCGAGTCACATGGGCGCAAGCCGCGGTGCTGCGAGACGGAACGATTCTCGGGCTTCGTCTCGATCAAGTCGATAATGTCGGTGCCTACGTGCGCGCACCCGAGCCCGCATGTCTCTACCGCATGCACGGCACGGTGACGGGAGCCTATCGCATTCCCGTCGTCGGAATCCGAAATCGCCTGGTAACGACAAACAAGTTGCCGACCGGTCTTAATCGCGGTTACGGCGGACAAGAGCAATATTTCACCCTCGAACGCTTGGTCGCACTCGTGGCTGGAGAGCTCCACCTCGATCACGCCGACGTCGTGCGGCAAAACTTGATTCGAAAGGACGAATTTCCGTACCATGCACCGGCCGGCTCGATCTATGACAGCGGTGACTACGGCGCGGCGTTCGAGCGCGCGCTCGAGCTCGCCGGATACGACGCCTTGATTGCGCGACGCGCACGCGCGCGCGCCGAAGGTCGCAAATCGGGAATCGGAATTGCATGCGTCGTCGAGCCGTCCGGCTCGAACATGGGCTATATCTCCGTTGCACTACCGCGCGAACTTCGCGAACGATCGCTGCCGAAATCAGGTTGCACGGAGGCCGCCACGGTCGCAATCGACCCGCTCGGTTCGATTACGGTACGACTCTCAACGACGCCGCAAGGCCAAGGACACGCGACCGTTGCGGCGCAGATCGTTGCCGAAGAGCTCGGCGTGACGCCCGACGCGGTCGACGTCGTGGCTGAAATGGACACCCGAACCTCGGCGTGGTCGATCGCTTCGGGATCGTATTCCAGCCGCTTTGCGCCCGTGGCAACCGTCGCGATTCGCGACGCCGCGCGAAGGGTTGGTCGCAAACTTCGCGCAATCGCCGCGCATCAATTCGACGTCGCCGCAGAGGATATCGTACTTGCGGAAGCGGCAGCGTACACGCTCGACGGCAGCCGCAGCACGTCACTCAAGCGGCTCGCCGGCACGGCACATTGGCATCCTCTTGGCCTTCCAACCGGAATGGAGCCCGGAATTTACGAGACGGCGCATTTCTCGATCGACGTGCTCGCGCCGCCGGATGCGAACGATCGTGTCAATTCTTCCGCCGTTTACGGCTTTATTTCCGACGTCTGCTACGTGGAGATCGACCCTAATACATCGCGAGTCGACGTCCGCTCGTATGTTACGGTGCACGATTGCGGAGCGGTCTTACATCCAAAGATCGTCGAAGGTCAGATCCGTGGGGGTTTTGCTCACGGTTTGGGCGGCGCGCTTTTCGAAGAGCTCGTCTACGATGAAGACGGTGGCCCGCGCAGCGGGACTCTTGCCGACTACACCATCCCGTCGGCTACCGAAATCCCGCCCCTTTCGATCGATCATGTCGACGTCAAATCGCCCTTTACCCCGCTTGGAGCAAAGGGCGTCGGCGAGGGAAACGCGATGAGCGTTCCCGTGGCGATCGCGAATGCCGTTGCGGACGCGCTGGACGTTGACAACGTTGTGCTTCCTTTGACACCGAGCCGCATCTTCTCGCTGACGCACCCGGAGACGCCGGGATGAAGCCCGCGCCGTTCGACTACGTGTGCCCGGAGACGCTCGAAGAAGCGCTTGCGGTCTTGAGCGAGTTCGGCGAGGATGCCAAAGTCTTGGCGGGCGGCCAATCGCTCGTCCCGACCATGAACATGCGACTCGCGCGTCCTGCGACGATCGTCGACATCAATCGCCTCCCCGGGCTCGCGGAGATTTACTTCCACAACGGCAGCATTCACATCGGCGCGCTTGTACGGCAAGCCGATGTCGAACGCGAGCCGCGCATACCGCAGGCGATTCCGCTTTTGGCGCTCGCGCTTCCGCATGTCGGACACCGTCAGACGCGCAATCGCGGAACGATCTGCGGCTCGCTCGCGCACGCGGATCCGAGCGCCGAGGTTCCGCTGGTCGCCGTTGCGATCAACGCAGAGATCGAAACGCAATCGGCACGCGGTTCGCGCCGCATCGAAGCCGGCGCATTTTTCGATTCCTTCTTCACGACGACGCTTGCGGCAGATGAGCTTGTAACCGGCGCATCGTTTCCCTCGCGCAGCGAAGGCTGCGGATATGCTTTCGAGGAGTTTGCGCTGCGGCACGGCGACTTCGCGATCGTAGCGACGGCATGCGCCGTTCGCGTTGCTGCCGACGGCAAGCTGAAGGCACTCTCGATCGTGCTTGGCGGCGTCGGCGAGCGGCCGCATCGTTGCGACACCGATTCGTGGCTCGGCCGCGCGCTCACGCCTCGCGACGTCGAAGACGTGGCACAAACAGCTTCCGCTCACGTCGATCCGCCGAGCGATCAGCGCGGCACGGCGAAATACCGCCGATGGCTTGCGCAAGGTCAGATCCGGCGAACACTGTCGCTCGCCCTCGAGGACGCGCGATGATTCGAACGTCCAAGAGCGAGCGCGCGCCGATCGGCCTGCGCGTCGATGGGAAACCGGTCAAGGCTGACGTACCACCGCGTCTGCTCTTGTGTGATTTCTTACGCGACGAGTGCGGAGCCAAAGGCGTGCATGTCGGCTGCGAGCACGGCGTGTGCGGTGCCTGCACGATTCTCGTCGATGGTCGCGCGGTCCGATCGTGTCTGATGTTCGCCGTGCAGGCGGAAGGCACTGATGTGAAGACCGTCGCCTCCCTGGCCGAGCACGACAATCTCTCACCGTTGCAAGAAGCCTTTCGCGCGCATCACGCATTGCAGTGCGGCTTTTGCACGCCCGGCATCTTGATCTCCGCGCACGCGCTTCTGGCCGAGCGTCCTGCGGCAACGCGCCGCGAGGTGGAAGAACTGCTGGCGGGTCATCTTTGCCGCTGCACCGGTTACACCTCAATCGTCGACGCAATCATGGCCACGAAAGAACCGGCAGGCTGATGGACCTGGGCGCAACGTTTGACGCTGCCGTCGAGCGCGAACCGAACGCGGTCGCGATCGTCGATGGCACCATGCGGCTCACCTACGCGCAGTGGAAAGAGCGAATCATGAGCGTCGTCTCGGGTTTGCGGCAACGTGGCGTCGCTCCGGGCGATCGAGTCGTCACCGTGCTCCAGAACAGCGAGCCAATGGCGACCCTGTATTGGGCAACGCAGCTGCTGGGCGCAACGTTCACGCCCGTGAATTGGCGGCTTTCCCGCGACGAGCTCGCATTCATCGTCGAAGACGCGGAGCCGCGCTGCGTCATAAGCGAAAGGGCGACTGCCTTCGAAGAGCTCATCGCCGGCGTGTCCGCAACGAACACGACGCCTGTCTCCGATGATGCCTACTCGATCATGCTGTACACGTCCGGCACGACCGGGCGTCCCAAAGGCGTCTTGCGAACGCATCGCGCGGAACGGGCCGCAGCGCTCGCACATGTCGCGCAAAACCGATATGCTCGCTCCGAACGAACGCTCGGTGTGATGCCGCTCTATCATACGATGGGGATCCGTTCGCTGATCGCGATGACGATGCTCAACGGCCTATTCGTTGCAATGCCGCGGTGGGATCCTGCGCAAGCGCTCGAGTTGCTCGAACGCGAACGTATCACGAATCTCTATCTCGCTCCCACGTTATACTACGATCTGCTTGCCGATTCGAGCATCGAACGGCGCGATCTCGGGACGCTGCGGAAGCTCGGGTTTGCCGGTGCACCGATGACGCCGGCGCTGGTCGAGCGCTGCTTTGCAACGTTCAACCCGGACGTGTTCGTCAACCATTATGGTTCGACCGAGATTTACACGTTTTCGATCAACGACACGCTGCGTGCGAAGGCGGCGTCGGCCGGTAAAGCCGGAATCAACGAGCGATTGAGAGTCATCGATGGCGAGATTGCCGTGCATATGAGCTCCCCGGAGGCATTCTCGGGATATTGGAAGCGGCCGGATGCGCAAGCCCGCGCGATTCGAGACGGATGGTATTACACCGGAGATGCCGGAAAGATCGACGAGGACGGAGATCTCTTTGTCCTGGGCCGCGTCGACGACATGATCATTAGCGGCGGCGAAAACGTCTATCCCGCCGAGGTCGAAGACGCGATGGCACATTGCCCGGCGATTGGGCGCATCGCGGTCATCGGAATGCCGGACGAACGCTTAGGCCAGAAAATTGTCGCTTTCGTCGAACCGGCAAACGATGACGTGAAGGAAGATGACCTGGAAGCGTACGCGCGTTCCTGCGGTATGACGCAGTTCAAACGTCCGCGTGAGTATGTCTTCGTTCGCGCGATTCCCCAATCGCCCTCGGGAAAGATCCTTCGTACCAAACTGCGCGCCGGAGAATACGAGCGCCGAGGAGTGAGTCTACGATCGTGAACTTCATTGACGACGCAGCGAGATTGCGCGAATACGCCCTGCGCCTTGAGCGCGAGCCTCAGCGTCGGGTTGCGACGATCGTTCTCGACGATGCCGAACATCACAACACGGTTCCCTTCGCTGCTCGACACGTGCTCGCATCGTTGTTCGACGAGTTGGCCAACGACGACGATGTTTCGGTTATCGTCATCAAGGGCGCTGGGAACGAAGCGTTCAGCGCCGGGGGACACATCGCGCAATTCCTCGAGCAAGATCCTGAAGCGCTCTCCGATTTGGCGTGGAACATCGGCGCACCTGAACGCTGTCCGAAGCCGGTGATCGCGCAGCTGCAAGGTTTTACGTTCGGCGTTGGCCTCGAGATCGCGCTCGCGTGCGATTGGCGAATCGCAGCCGAAGGTACGCTGATGGCGCTTCCGGAGATCCGGCTCGGCATGATCCCCGGCAGCGGCGGAAGTCAGCGCATCGCACGGATTGCGGGACTCGGTCGCGCCAAGGACATGGTGATGCGTGGCCGTCGGATCAACGCCGCAGAAGCGCTCGCGTGGGGACTCGTGACGAACGTCGTCCCACAAGCGCAGCTCGGCGAAACCGTTGCCAACCTCGCAGCGGAATTGACTGCGCTTCCGCAACCCGCATTGCGCACGCTCAAGCGCGTGCTGAACGCCGCGTACGACGCACCCCTGCACGTCGCGATGGATCTGGAAGGCCGGGAGTATGCGCGACTGCGCACCACACCCGACTTCATCGAAGGCGTAACCGCATTCGTCGCTAAGCGAAAGCCGGACTTTCCAAGCCGAACTCCTTGACAATTAGTTGATTATAACTATAAAATTAGTTGCATGCGGTCAACGGTGTTCCGTCGTGCGGGCCTTATTCTCTACATCGCGATCTATCTTTGCGCGACGACGTCGGCTTCAACGTTGCGTACCGACGTGCCGAAGTTGAAGGCGAACGTCACGCTCGACCCGAGTGCGAGCACGAAGGCTTGGGACGAGAGCGTGAGCCTGCCGCTCACCTGGGACGTCCCACATCAGCGACCCGCTGCGGACGCGACGCAAGTGCACGTTGCAACCGATGGCAAGTTTCTCTACGTGCGCTTTGACGCCACGCAACACACCCCGGTCGTCATCTCGCAGCAGAGCGACGATCTCGTCACCGGTGGGAGTACCAGCAACGGCGGAAGCATTTCGTGGAGCGACGATGCCGTCTGGGTCGACTTGTGGCCGACCGGAGCCGGCGGCTTTCAATATCAGTTTGAAGCAAACGCGAGTGGTTCGCACAACGAGGCGTCCACCGAAAACACGGCGTTTGCGCCACGTTGGGAATCGCACGGCACCGCCTATGATGGCGGCTATACCGTAACGATGGCGATTCCGCTCGGCGTAATCCATGGCCAACACAGCGGTGCGTGGCGCGCGCAGTTCATTCGTTACGTACGCAGCACCGGCGCGGTGTATGTGTGGTCGTATGACAGCCTTCAAACGTTGCCCGACGACGTAGCACGCGCCGGCGTTCTTACGATGCCTGCATCGTCGGTCGCGCAAGCGAGGCCGGCGCCGCGGATCGCACCGTATGCGCTTGGGTCGGTTGCAAGCAGCGCAGCGGGCGGTTCGACCTCGCGCGTTGGCGCCGACGTTTCCATTCCAATCACGCAGACGTCAGCGTTCTTCTCGACGTTCCATCCGGACTATTCCAATGTCGAGCTCGATCAACAGACGATCGCGCCGACCGTCGTGCAGCGCGTGTACAGCGAAGTGCGTCCATTCTTCACGCAAGCCGCGCAGTTTTATGACACGTTCGGCTGTAATGTCTGCTTGGATTTCCACACCACACTGTACACGCCGGCGATACCGACGCCATCGCAAGGCTATGCCTTTGAAGGCAAACAGGGCGACTTTGGCGTCGCCGCATTCGATGCGATCGGCGTGCAGCGCAACGATAGTGCGGCGGCAGTCGACTATACGTCGTCCGATTCGCAGTGGCACTCGGAGTTCCAGCACGTCACTGCCGACCTTCCGGGCGTCATCGATGATTCCAACGAGATTGGGCTCAACTGGAACAGCCTCAAATATCTCAATGGATATGTCCGTTATGCGACTGACGCCGGAACGAACGTGCTGAACCCCTCGCAATCATCTTCAATTGACGCAGGCTTCGGTTGGCAAAGTCCTACCTTCAATTTCAACGCCGCGATAAAAAAGGTGGGAGAAGACTTCAATCCGGTCGACGGCTACGACGCGCATCCGGACATTGCAGGCTATGGTTTCTACGCCGGCAAGATTTGGCTGTTTTCCGGATCGGATAAACTCGAGGCAATCGGTATCGGCGGCCTCTTGGACCGGTATCAGGGCACGCTGTACGGACAATCGCAGAGCGATCAAATTCTTTCGCTCGACGTTCTCACGAAGAGCGCGTGGGATTTCCAGCTCTATACCGGCTCAGACTATTGGCGCTTCGGAGAAACGCTCACGCCGGTTTCACAGAACGCGGGCTTCAGCCTCATGTACCATAGCGGGCTGCAAGAGAATCCGGGGAGCTTCTGCTGCCCGAATCACGGCTCCTCAGCGTATCCGACCTGGCTCTACTATAATACCGGACGCTTCGGCGATGGCCGGCTCGACACGTGGCTGCGCACGACGACGATTCGGGTCGGCAATCGAGGCGCCGTTTCGCTCGCGGTCGATGATACCGCACAATGGATGCCAACCACTCCGAATAATATCCAGTGGTTCGAGAGCGCGGCGTATTCGTATCAGATCAGCCGCGACTCTTCGCTCGCGATCGGACTGCGCCGAGTCGACGGGACGCCACCGGTACCGAACGGCGGCGGCAACTGCATCGGCAAGTGTTCCAATATCTCTGTTGCCTATCACATTCGAATGAAGAAAGCAGAGATCTACGCCGCCTACGGCGATCCGAACACGCTGGTCACCGTCCCACAGGCGATCGTCAAATTCATTTTCTACGCCGGAAGTGGGAAAGGGGCTTAACTAGGCCTTAGACAGCGAACGCGACCCTGGGCGACGCTTGTGAATGGCGCACTTCGATTCGATGGTCAAGGCATCGGCGCCCTGACCCTTTGCCATCGCCCCGCAAGCGAACGTGAACGAGAACATCGGATACTTGCGGACGAGCTGTGGGTCCACGGGGGCCTCGGTGAAATCGCTGCCGTGCACTTCCCGGACGCTTGATAACGTCATTATTTGCTTTTTCATCACTGTTGGTGTCTTCCGGAATGGGCACAATCGGCCTCTTTAGGGGTCAGTTGAGCGCGTTTCGGGTAATCGGTATACATGGAAAAGACCGCAACCCTCGAGGAGGCGAAGGCGCTGATATCGCGTCTGTCTCGCTCCGATCGCGCGTCGCTACGACCGTGGTTTCTCGCCTCGTTCGATGCCAAAGGCTACGATCGGCAGCGGCCCGAGCTCAGCCGCGACGAGCCGCGTAACCGCGGCTAAATAATGAGCCGCGGCGTTACCGCCGCGTTACCGCAAGCGGTATGCTTCCCGGATGCGGAGTGACCCGGAGCCGGCGAGCGCACGGTGGTTCCCGATCGAATTTCAAGACTTGCTCGCCGTCGCAACCGCCGCAATAGATGAAGACGGAAGGCTTCTCGAAGCCAACGCCGGCTTTTTACGGATCATCGGCGTCGCCGGGCAACCAGCCGCCGGGTTTGACGCCGCGCAATTTTTCATTCAGCCGCGATTTAGCGCACTCGCTGGAGCAGTCGTGCGATCCGACGGGAACGTCTACAGCGGACTACTTACGATTGGCACATTCGCCGGTACTACGCAGACGCTCTCAGGGCACATACGGCGTCTCGGCTCGCGCTTGCTCGTGCTGGTCGAATACGACGTCGCCGATCTCGAACGGCTCAACAAGGGCGTGCTGGAGATCAACCAGCGCTACGCTGAGGTGCAGTTTGCCCTGACAGAAGCAAACTTCAAACTCATACAGCGCGAGCGGGAGAGCCGCACCGCATCGCTGACCGATGCGCTCACCGGCGTTGCCAATCGCCGCGCACTCGACCAGTCCCTGGTAATCGAGATCAGCCGCGTTGCTCGCACGAACAACAAATTGTCGGCACTCATGGCTGACATCGATCATTTCAAGCACGTCAACGACACGTATGGACATCCGATAGGCGACGCGGTGCTCGAGGTGTTTGGTGACGTGCTGCGCACCAACACGCGCGCCACCGACGTCCTAGCCCGTTCCGGCGGCGAAGAATTCGTCGTCTTAATGCCCGAGACCGATCTTGAAACCGCCGTCGGCGTCGCGGCGCGCATTTGCAAGGCATTTGCAGCGCGATGCATCGAGCCCGTCGTGGGATCCACAACGGCCAGTTTCGGCGTCGCGGAACTCGGCCCGGGCGAGACCGGACATGCTCTGCTGGTACGCGTCGATACCGCGCTCTACGAGGCGAAATGCGCGGGACGTAATCGCGTCGTCGCGGACGTCTTCAAAACTACGACGCTCGCGACCGGATAAAGGATGCCTAAGATGTTCGCTGCCTTGAGTTGTTTCACGATTGCCAACGATATGTCCGAAGAAGTCCACGACGCTTTTCGGAATCGACCACACTTGGTCGATGGAGCTCCGGGTTTCGTCGGGATGGACGTCATGAGCCCGGTAGGCGAGCCCGCCGAGATTTGGTTGTTGACGCGGTGGGACGACGAGGCGAGTTATAAGAGCTGGCACCACGGGCATACCTATCGCGAATCACACGCCGGTATCCCCAAAGGGCTCAAACTCGTCAAAGGCAGCGCGGTGATCCGGCTCTTCGACATTTTTGCCGAATGACGCCGTTAGGCGAACGTGGCCTATCGGCGTTCTCGGCGGCGCGACTCGACGCGATCTCTGCGGTGACCGAACGGTTTTATTCGACGTACGGATCGATCTATGATCGCTTCGGAGAGCGCGGGCGCGAACAGACTCGCGAAGACCTCGGCTTTCATTTGGATTTTCTCCGACCGGTACTCGAGTTCGGGGAAACTCTGCCGATGATCGACTACCTCTGCTGGCTCGACGGAGTTTTAGCGTCTCGAGGGATCCCAACCGAGCACTTGGCGCTCTCTTTAGAATGGTTGGGTGAATACCTGGCGGCGCACATGGATGACGCCGACGCAGCCGCAACCCGAGGCGCCATTTCCGCGGTGCGCGACGGATTTCTCGCCGCGCGCGGCGCGGGGGCCGGGAGGTTCAATCCGCCGACACCGTGGCCGGAAGCGAGAACATTCGAAGCAGCGATCGTCGCCGGCCGACTGAACGATGCGATGGCCGTTCTTCAGTCGTGCACGGCCTCCGGGCGAGGATTCGTGGAAACGGAAATGCACGTGATCCAGCCTGCGCTCTATTCGATTGGTACGAAGTGGGAAACGAATCAACTCACCGTGGCCCAGGAGCATCTTGCGAGTGCGATTGCGCTGACGGTGATGACGATGGGCCTGTTCGGCAGCGCGCCGCAGCCGGCAAAAGCAAAACGCATCCTGCTGGCCTGCGTCGAAGGCAACACACACACGATCGGGCTGCGCATGATTGCCGATGCGTTCGCACTCGACGGGTGGGAAGTGCAGTACCTCGGACCCAACGTTCCCACGGGAGCGCTCGTCACGCAAGCCAGCAACATGCACGCCGACGTGGTCGCGCTTTCGCTCTCGTTTGCGCAACATCTTCGCGCGGCCAAAAGCGCGGTTTCGGCGCTCGAGGCGGCGTCTAACCCGGACTGGCACCCGCGCGTGATCATCGGGGGCATTGCCATTAATCGACTCGAACGCGTCGCTTCGATCGTCGGAGCCGATGCGTTTGCTCGAGATCCCGTAGAAGCGTTGGCCTACGCCAACGCGCTGTAACTTCGCTCATGCGCGTGCTCGTGACTGGTGCCACCGGCTATATCGGCGGCCGTCTCGTTCCGCGCTTGCGCGAGCATGATTATCATGTGCGATGCTTTGCGCGCGCGCCGGAACGCTTGCGCGGGCGTTTTGATGAGGGCGTCGAGATCGTCGAAGGCGATATTGCCGACCAAGCCTCTCTCGCGCGTGCGCTCGCAGGTTGCGACGCCGCATACTACCTCGTCCATTCGATGGGCTCGACGCACGCCTTTGCCGACGTAGATCGCAAAGCCGCAACGTGTTTCGGAAAAGCTGCGCGCGCAGCCAGCGTAGGCAGGATCATTTATCTAGGCGGCCTGGGCAACGATCAAGACACACTCTCCGCGCACCTGCGTAGCCGGCATGAAGTCGGCGACATCCTGCGGGCAAGCGGCGTACCGGTCGTTGAGTTTCGCGCGGCGCTCATCATTGGGAGCGGCTCGATCAGTTTCGAGATGATGCGATATCTGACCGAGCGATTGCCCGTGATGATCGCACCACGCTGGGTGATGACACGCTGTCAGCCGATCGGCATCCAGGACGTGCTTACATACTTGAATGCTGCACTCGAGCTCAAAGCGCGCGAACACCGGGTCTACGAGATTGGCGGCGCAGATGTTCTGACCTATCGCGACATGATGCAGCAGTATGCGGCGATTCGCGGCTTGCGCAGACACATCGTCGTCGTCCCCTTTTTCACTCCGAAACTTTCATCATACTGGGTACATCTCGTTACTCCGATCCCGGCGCGACTCGCTCAGCCGCTCATTCGCGGGCTAAACAACGAGGTTGTTGTGCGGGGCCATGCCGCAGAGGACGATTTTCCGCAGATCGTTCCGATCGGCTTCGAAGATGCTGTGAAAGACGCGCTCGACCGATATCATAGCGGCGGTGCTGAGACAACCTGGTTCGATGCCTTTGATCTCGACACACTTCCTAAGGACTTTAGCGGCGCGAAGGAAGGCATGCTCATCGATATGCGAGTGCGCCACGCTCACGCGTCTCCCGCACGCATCGCCGCTGTCTTTAGCTCGCTCGGAGGCCAACGTGGCTGGCTCGGCGCCAATTCGTTGTGGCGCCTGCGTGGATGGCTGGATCGCGTCGTCGGAGGCGTAGGGCTTCGGCGTGGACGGCGTTCGCCGACTGATTTGCGGAAAGGCGACGTCGTCGATTTTTGGCGCGTTGAGGCGTATGAGCCGGGCCGACTGCTCCGTTTGCGCGCCGAGATGAAGTTGCCGGGACGCGCCTGGTTGGAGTTTGACGCCGAGCCCGATCATAACGGCGGCGCGACGTTACGCCAAACTGCGTTTTTCGAACCTCACGGCCTTTTGGGCCTCGCCTATTGGTATAGCGTCGCGCTTCTGCACAACTGGGTCTTCAGTGACATGGCGACATGTATCGTTCGCGAGGCGGAGGCGGGCAAGCCTTTGGCTTAGGTCGATAAGTAGATGGCGTGATTGTTCATCTGATCGACGGCACCTACGAGCTTTTCCGGCACTTTTACGGATTGCGGCGCTTCACTAAGACCGACCGGCCATACGGAGCGGTCGTTGGTGTACTCAACACCGTGATACAGATGATTGACGAAGGCGCCACGCACATAGGCGTCGCCACGGATCACGTCATCGAATCGTTCCGCAACGAGCTTTGGCCCGGATATAAAACCGGAGCAGGAATCGATCGCGCGCTCCGCGCGCAATTCGAACCGCTCGAAGACGCGCTGCGCGCAATGGGAATCGCGGTTTGGGCGATGGTCGAGCTGGAAGCCGATGACGCGCTGGCCTCAGCGGCCGCGATCGCCGCGCGCGATGCTCGCGTGCAGAAAGTCTGCATTTGGACGCCGGATAAAGATCTCGCGCAATGTGTGCGTGGCGAGCGCGTCGTGCAAGTCGACCGAAGAAGCAAAACCATTCGAAACGCCGATGGCGTCCGCGCCAAATTCGGAGTAGATCCGGAGCTGATTCCCGACTACTTGGCGCTCGTTGGTGACTCTGCCGATGGTTACCCGGGCATCACCGGAATTGGAGCCAAAGGCGCGGCATCGTTGCTGACACGCTGCGGTGCGATCGAGCAATTTCCACCGGACGTTCTCGGCGACCAGCTAGAATCCGCGCTGTTGTTCAAGAAGCTCGCGACGCTTCGAACTGATGCCGCACTATTCGCGAACGTCGACGAGTTGGAATGGCGCGGACCGACCCAAGGACTCCAAGCTATGTGCGCACGGTTAGAAGCTTCCGATTTTTTTGCGCGCGTCATGAAGGTCGCGCCGAAATCGATATAATAGCAACATGCTTTCCATGAAGATAACCCGTGGCCAGGTGCTCGCCGCTACGAGCGCCGTGCTCGGATCCGGACTCGTCCCCGATGCGCCCGCCCAAGCGGCGGCCGCCGTCTGGAGCGCGCAGTACACAGCCACGAAGGGCAGCGTCTCTCTCGCGGTCTACCGGAAGCGGGCGACTGCCCCGAAAGCCGGCGAGCAACCGCTGCCGGTGCTGCTCCTGGCGCACGGCTCTTCCGTCTCGGCGATTCCGACGTTCGACCTCACCGTCCCGGGCGCCGGCGAATATTCGGTAATGAACGTGTTCGCGCAGGGCGGCTTCGACGCGTGGGCGGTCGATTTCGAAAATTACGGGCGCTCATCGCGCACCGACTCGAATTCGGATATCGCGAGTGGAGCAGCCGATCTGCGGGCGACCACCGATCTCATCGCTCGCGAAACAGGCGCGACAAAATATCACTTATTCGGGGAGTCTTCCGGCGGGTTGCGCGCAGCGCTCTTCGCAGCACAAAATCCAGATCGAGTCGCGCGTCTGGCGCTGAGTGCGTACACATACACCGGTGAAGGCTCGCCGACGCTCGTTAATCGCGCTAAGGATCTCGCGTATTACAAGACGCACAGCCGGCGTCTACGCGACGCGACGATGATCGAGAGCATTTTTACGCGTGACAAACCGGGAACGTCCGATCCGCGGCTCGCTGCCGCGATCGCCGCGATCGAACTCAAATACGGAGACCAGGTGCCGACGGGGACCTATCTCGACATGACTGCAAATCTGCCGATCGTCGATCCGGCGAAGGTAACCGTCCCGGTCCTGCTGTTGCGCGGAGAATACGACGGCATCGCGACGATGGTAGACCTGATGAGCTTTTATGAAAAGCTCCCGAACGGCGATCGCCAGTTCGTCGTCGTGCCCTCGGCGGCACACTCGCTCGTTTGGGCGAAAAATCGTCAGCTCTTTTGGCACGCGTTGCGTGCATTCTTGACCGAGCCCCCGTACACGCCCGTTTCGTAGGGCGACTTCACGAGTTACGCGCTGAAACGCGCGCGGTCATTAAGTAGCCTAATCGAAGACTTCGCCGGCGGAGTAGCAGCCACAGCACGATTGAAGCATTCAGCACATTCCACAGCACGCCGTTACCGAAGGCTGCGTAATAGGATCCGGTGAGATCGAAGATTTCGCCGGAAAGCCAGCCTCCGAGCGCCATGCCCGCAAGTGTTGCCATCATGGCAATGCCGACGCGCGTACCGGCCTCGTTCGCGGGCAAGTACTCGCGCACGATAATCGCGTAGCACGGTACGATGCCGCCTTGGAACAGCCCGAACAAGGCCGAAATAACGTACAGCGAACTGAGACCGTGAAAGCCGAGATAAAGAAGAAGCGCGACGCACTGCAAAGCCGAACCGAGAAATAGCGTCGCAAGTCCGCCCAAACGGTCGGCGATCCAACCCGAACCAATCCGGCTCACGATCCCGAAGCCGAGCATGAGCGAAAGCATCTGAGCGCCGCGGCTGACTCCATAACCGAGATCACCGCAGTAGGCGACGATATGCACTTGCGGCATCGACATCGCGACGCAGCAGCCGACGCCCGCGAGAGCGAGGACACCTTGCAGAGCGTTAGGCGACAGGCCCAGTTTTGTTTGCGTCCCGGCAGCGTTGTCGTCTGCTCCCTTTTGCGTCTGCAACGGTGACGTCCGACGCAAAGCGAGCGCGAGCGGCAGCATCGCGACAATGCAAAAGATACCGATCCCGAAATGCGTTTCGCGCCAGCCAACAGTCGTAATATAATGTTGCACCACGGGCGGCCAGCTGGCGCCGGCTATATAATTGCCACACGCGCAAATCGCGACGGCGATTCCGCGGTGCCGCGTAAACCACTGGGAGATGTCTGCGATCAGCGGTGCGAACGTCGCGGCACTACCGACGCCGATGAGAGCTCCATGCGCGACAGCAAAGAACCAGAGGTTCGGCGCGCGGGAAGCTACGATGTAGCCAAGCCCCAGCACTATCGTCGCGCCGACGATCGGCCACACGATGCCGAAACGATCGACGAGCCGTCCGATGAAGACGCCGCCCAGGCCGAAGCCGATCATTGCAAAGGTGTACGGTAGCGACGCCTCCGCGCGCGTAACGCCGAAGGCCGCCTGCACCGCCGGCAAAGCTACGATCACCGACCACATGCCTACGCCGCCGATGGTACTGAGCAGCACGGCGATGGCGAGTCGAATCCATGCGTAAGACGATTCAATCTCGCTCGTCACGGACGTAGTAAACATCCCTAATTGGTAGCGCCAACGGGAATCGAACCCGTCTTTCCGCCTTGAAAGGGCGATGTCCTAACCGATAGACGATGGCGCCACGCCGGCCTCTGGGATTCTACCCGTTCGGCCGGTGTGGGCGCAACACCTGATCTAAACGTCAAGCTTGCCGAGAATATCCAGTCCGGCAATTACGCCCGGGGGATCAAGGACTTCGAGTTCGAGGACGTGGCGCTTATTCTGGTCCTCGTTCAAGAGAACGTCCTCGTGGTGCATCTCGTCGGAACCCGGCGTAAGCGTTACCGATTTTCCATCGATCGACGCGGCGATCGTTCCGCCGCTTCCCACGCTCCATAGCGCGAGATAACGTCCCACAAACGGAACGCGAAGTTTCGCGCCCACACTATCGGCCGCGCACAATCGATCGAAGAATGCTGCGATCGGCTTCATTGTGAGTGAAGCCGCAAGCGGACCACCAACCCATCCGTCGCCACCGAGGGTCGAGACGTCGACCGAGATCGCATCGCTGCAGTGTCCGGCATTTTGCGGGGACGGCAACTCGCTTTCGGTCTTTAACGACTCCGGATTGAACATGGTGATCATCGACTGCGCGATCTGTGAACCGAAGAGCGTCCCGCCGAGTGTCGTGTGATTCCCATCCTCGCGCATCAGCGCGATTGGACGCTTTTCATCCCAGTTGCGTCTTCCGGGCCAGCGCTCGAACAAGATCACCGCGCCTTGCTCGATCATCGAATCGGCGAGCGCGGCGCCGTTAAACGACGGAAGCCCATAGTACTCGGCAACGCTTTCCCATTTCGGCATGACGCGATCGATCGCGCCGTTCGCGATTTGCCCCGGCGTAAAAAAATACACGAATGCGATTTCGCGGTCCGGATCGTTCGCGCGTAGCTGGCGCACGATGCCTTCGGCGGCTTGCGAGATCCCTTCGGAGGGATACCGTGCGTCTTCGATTGCAAATTCGACGAGCACGAGATCGGGATTCAAGTCGCGGACCGAACGTGTACGAAAGACTGCGCGTTCGCAGCCGAATCCCGGCAATCCGCGCGTCGCTGTGTCGAAGACCGCAGCGGAATACGCGCGTGTCAGCGTGCGCGCGAGCGACGCGAGATAGTAGCCGTCATACGTAAGGCCGCCGCCAAATGCAACGATGCGCGCGGTGTTACCCGAGCGCAAACGCGCGCCGAAACGCGAGAGACCCTTTCGGGCTGTCGAGAAGCTCATCTCACACGCAAAAATGTGGGCCTGGCTGGATTCGAACCAGCGCGCAACCAGTTATGAGCCGGCCGCTCTACCGCTGAGCTACAGGCCCGTATCAGCGTAGACCATGCATTCTAGACGTTGGCGAGGGCCCGGAACGCGGCCTTTCCGGGATAACGTGCCGCGCCGTCGAGCTGAGCCTCGATTGCCATCAGACGGTTATATTTCTCAACGCGATCGCTGCGTGAGAGCGAGCCCGTCTTGATTTGTCCCGCACCCGTCGCAACGGCGATATCTGCGATCGACGTATCGCCCGTCTCGCCGGAGCGATGTGAGATTACGCAGCGATAGCCGGCGCGATGCGCCATTTCGACGGCATCCCATGTCTCCGAAAGCGTGCCGATCTGATTGATCTTGATCAGAATCGCGTTTGCGTCGCCTTCTTTGATACCGCGCGCGAGCCGCTTCGTATTCGTGACGAAAAGATCGTCGCCGACGAGCTGCACGCGCGAACCCAGACGCGTCGTGAGCAAGTTCCAACCGTCCCAATCGTCTTCTGCAAGGCCGTCTTCGATCGACACGATCGGATAATTCTTGACCAAGCCTTCGTACAGACCGACCATCTCGGCAGACGTCGCGGGATGATCGTCGGCAATATGTGGCCAGTATTTTCCGTCGCGGTAGAATTCGGAGGCGGCGGGGTCGAGCGCGATCGCGATATCGTCTCCGGGCTCATATCCGGCACGTTCGATCGCTTCGGTGAGGAGCTTGAGGGCTTCGTCGATCGACTCGAGCGGCGGTGCATAACCGCCTTCGTCACCGACGAGCGTCGGCATATTGCGAGCATGCAGCATTTTCCCGAGCGCCTGAAACGTCTCGGCGCCGGCGCGCACCGCTTCGCGTAAGTTCTCCGCGCCGACGGGCACGATCATGCATTCCTGAAATTGCAGCGCGCCCGATGCGTGCTTACCGCCGTTGATCACGTTCATCATCGGGACGGGGAGCGTCGATGCAAGCGGTCCGCCCAGATACGCATAAAACGGAAGACCAACGCTCGCCGCAGCGGCTCGTGCGACGGCGAGCGAGACGCCGAGAAGAGCGTTTGCGCCCAGACGGCTCTTGTTCTCGGTTCCGTCGAGCTCGATCAGCAAAGCGTCGATCTCGCGTTGGGCGGTCGCATCGACGCCTTCGAGTGCGGGCGCCAGCACTTCGTTCACCGCGTCGACAGCGCGTTCGACACCTTTGCCGCCGTAACGCCGTTGATCGCCGTCGCGCAATTCGACCGCTTCGTGCGCACCAGTCGACGCGCCGGAGGGCACCATCGCTTCTTCGACCATCCCGAAACTTGTTGCAACGGCGACCGCGACCGTCGGATTTCCGCGCGAGTCGAGGACCTCGCGTGCGCGAACGCCTTCGATCAAAGGATGTCCCGCGCCGCGGTGACTCTCCATCAGTCTGAGACGATCTCGTTCTGCAGCGGATGCGCGCGCACGTAAAGCTCGCTCGGCGTAAACCAAATCGCGATTTCGCGCTTCGCACTTTCGGGCGAGTCGCTGCCGTGCACGAGATTGCGTCCGATCGTTTGCGCGAGATCCGCGCGGATCGTGCCAGGCGCAGCTTTGCGCGGATCGGTTGCACCGATCGTTTGACGGCACGCTTCGATCGCGCTCTCGCCGGAGACGACCATGGCTACGATCGGCGCCGACGTGATGTACGAAACCAAGCTCTTGAAGAACGGCTTGCCGTCGTGTTCGGCATAATGTTTCTTGGCGAGCTCATCACTCACCTTAAGAAGCTTCATTGCGCTTAATACGAAACCGCGACGCTCCAAGCGCGAAACGATCTCACCGACAAGGCCACGCTGAACTGCGTCGCCTTTGCATAGAATTAGAGTTTGTTCGACGGGCATAGGGAAAAGCTCATACGGGATGGGGAATGCGGACGCCTTTGCTGCAAATATAGCCACCTCGGGGCTGCGACATTTCCGGCTTATCGAACATCACCGCGTCATACGCAGCACCAACGATGAAGCGCAGCGCCGTCTCGGAGAGGCGTCCTCCGCGGGGCTCGTGATCGTCGCCGACGAGCAATCTGGGGGCAAGGGACGCCGCGGTCGCACGTGGGTCGCGGCACCACGCAGTGGGTTGCTCTTTACAGCCATCCTGCCGTACGCGGTCGACGCCGGAGCTGCGTGGGCAGTGACATTCTGGGCGGGATTACGCGTCGCGGATGCACTCACGCGCTGGAACCTCGAGCCGACGTTGCAATGGCCCAACGATCTGTTGCTCAACGGCCGCAAATTGTGCGGCATCTTGTGCGTCTCGCGCATCGTTGCCGATCGAGCCACGCTCGGCTGCGGAATCGGCGTGAACGTGTATCGCCCGCAGAATCGCCCGGACCTCGATGAGATCGTACCGCCGCCGATCTTTCTCGACGACGTTCGCGTTCTCGGCGAGCATGCGCGCGAGGAGCTGTTGGGCGAGATCCTACGCGCGTGCGAAACGCATCTCGACGCGCTCCGCAGTCCCGCCTCAATCGCCCGCGAATGGGAAGCGCGCGCGGGAGTCCCCGGAACGCGCTACCGATTCACCCTCGAGGACGGCGGCGAAGTCGAGGGCGAGGCGCTACGGCTGGGGAGCGGCGGCGGACTCGTCGTACAGACCGCATCGGGCGAACGCGTCGTCGAACTCGCCGACCGCGTGCGCGTCGTGCGTTAGCGGCCCGCCTTCGCGCGCTTTTCGCAGGTGTCGCAGAGATTCGAGAGCCGATTGTCGGTCTCGAAAATTGAATCAGCGTGGTGCATCGCACAACGCTGATTGAGACAATTTCGCAAGCCGAGCGCGCGCCCCAGCGCGCGAACCGATTCTTTGAGCGTGCGCTGAAACAACAGATTCTCATCGACGGGTTCGCCGTAGAACTCAGGCGTGAGCCGGAAACGTGAGACGAGCGCAATGTGCGTCGTCGGATCGCCCTCGCCGAAAACGTATCGTGCCGAGATGCGATAGAGATCGTAATCGGTGATCGAGAGAACGTATCCGTCGCGCGGTGGATATTTCGACGTAATTTGCGTTGCAAGCGCGCCGGTGAAAAGCTGGCCGCGCACGCCGTTCAAAACATTCTTCGGAACGCGCAACGGAGCGCGTACGAGAAACGGGGCGAGAAAACGCTCTTCGAGACACAAGCCCAGACGGGTCACGAAATCCGCATCGATCGAATTGACGGGGACGATGCTGATCGGTTCCTGCGAGTTACCGGGCCCCACGTTATGCGCAGTTCTCTCCGTCCCGAGGCAGGTCCTGGCCTTGACGAGAAGCGTCCGCGCGTGATCGTCGGCATTGGGATGGATTTGGCGGAGGTCGAGCGGTATCGCTTCGACGAGCCTGCGCGCGCGTGGTTCGCGCGCAAGATCTACACCGAAGAAGAGTGGGCCTACGCGATGCGCAAGCGGCACTGGGCCGAACGCTTAGCGGGTTTTTACGCTGCAAAAGAGGCGACGCGCAAAGCATTCGGTCACGCGATACCGTGGCGTTCCGTCGGCGTCTCGCACGAAGGCAGCGGCAAACCGATCATCCGACTCTACGGCAAAGCAGAACGTTTGATCGGGGCGCGCGAGATCGCGCGCATCCATTTAACGATTACGCACACGGCCACGATGGCGGCGGCTGTCGTGATTCTCGAACGATGATCGTCCTCGACGCCAAGGGCATGCGCGCGTTCGACGCGGAGCAGGTGACGCACCGTGGCGAGGTCACGCTCATGCGCGAGGCCGGCGCCGCAATCGCCGCACTCATTCCGCGCTACCGTCGTGACGGCGCGGTCCTGGGGATCGCCGGACCGGGCAACAACGGCGGTGACGTTTTTGCCGCACTCGCGCTCGTGCCGCAAGCGTTCGAGCGCGTCGTGTACGCGCTGCCCACGCAGCGCGAATCGGAAGCGCGTGTCGATGCCGTTGCGCGCGCGCGTGCGTCCGGTGTCGAGATTCGAACGATCCAGAGCGCATCGCAGCTGCGCGGTCTCGCGGGTGCGGGAATCATTCTCGACGGACTGCTGGGCGTCGGCTCGCACCTTCCGCTCACCGAGCCAATCAATAAGATCGCCGAAGCAATCAATGCATCCGGCGCACCGATCCTCGCCATCGATTTGCCGAGCGGCATCGACGCAAGCACGGGAGCCGCGGATCCCATGGCGGTGCACGCCGACGCGACCATTACAATCGGCGCGCTGAAACTCGGGCTGCTCCTCGATCCTGCGCGCGAAGCAGCCGGCGATTTGTGGCTCGCCCCGATTGGCTTCCCCTCGACCTACGAAGGCGTTGTGGCGCATTGTCTCTCGGATGCGGAGTTTCGCGGGCTCGTGCCGCACCGCGCGCAGAACACGGAGAAGCGCGAAGCCGGCGCGCCGCTCGTCCTGGCCGGTTCGGAACAATTTCCCGGTGCAGCGGTGCTGTGCTCGCGAGCGGCTGCGCGCGCGGGCGCGGGCTACGTCACCGTGGCGGTCCCAAATGCAGCGGCTTCGGCCGTGCGCGCTCATCTGCTCGAACAAACCGTCGTCACCTACGATCCAAACGACATCGGCGCATCGATCGAGACGATCGTCGACGTTGCCCGGCGCTACGGTTCGCTTGCGATCGGTCCCGGCTTAGGCATGTCGGACGCAATGGGCACGATTGTGCGCGAAGTGATCAAGAACGTCGATCTGCCGATGGTGATCGACGCAACGGGACTCTTTCATCTCGCCAAGCATCTCGACGTGCTGTATCGCAAGCGTGTCGTACTCACGCCGCATGCGGGCGAGTTCGCGCGCATTTCCGGAAAAGGAACGGTCGCTGAAAGCGAGCGTGTCATGCGGCTGCGCGAATTCGTGCAACAGCACAGTGCCATCACGTTGCTCAAGGGCCGAGCGACGCTCGTTTACGACGGTCTTACGCTGCACGTTAATACGAGCGGAACATCTGCGCTTGCGACCGCCGGTACCGGCGACGTACTCACCGGGATGATCGGCACGCTGCTCTCTCAAGGCGTCGAGCCGGTCGACGCTGCGCGCGCCGGTGCGTATTGGCACGGCATCGCGGGTCAACTCGCGGCCCAAAAGCGCCCGATCGGCGTCGTCGCCGGCGACGTCATCGAAGAGCTCGCTGCCGCGTACGGCCATCATACCGAAACGCTGTCTCCATTGTTAACACGCATCGCGTAAGGCTTGCTTTCAGTCCCTTCGGCGTGATAGTACCGTGTGGGATGCACCTCACCGATCACGTGCTCGGGCTCCTCGACGCAGAGAAGCCCTATATCGAAATCATCGACGGCCGCGGACGCGAAAAGAACGTGAGTCCGGAGTGGCCTCATTCCCGTGCGCAGCTCGCATTCGGACAGATATTGAGCGACTTCGCGGAGCGTGCCGGGGGTGACGTCGGTAGTGAGTTGCGATTTGTGACGAAAGATCCATCGGGTGAATCGATTTCTCTGCTACCAGACGTCTCGTACTATTCCGAAGAGCAAATCGCAGCCGGTGGGGAGGCTGAGAAGCGTTATCCCCGGCGACCGCCGTACGCAGCCGTCGAAATCCGCTCTTCGGACGATCGTCCTGGCGAACGCGAGCAAAAGATCGAGCTCTACCTTCTTCTCGGATCACGCATTGTGATCGATGTCGACCCGAAGCGCGAAACGCTAACAGCAATCGATGCTGAGAGCCGTCGCGTTTTCAGTAAGGACGACATCTTCGAACATGCAGCGCTTCCGGGAGTGCGCATCGAGCTCGAATCGTTCTTCGCGCGCGTTAATCGCTAGACAAGAAGGGCGCGTAGGGCGGGTTCGTCGAGGACCGTTGTGCCGAGCTCTTGTGCTTTCGCGAGCTTGGTGCCGGCTTCGGAACCCGCGACGACGTAGTCGGTCTTCTTCGATACCGAACTGCTCACTTTGCCGCCTGCGGCGGTGATGAGCTCCGTCGCTTCCTCGCGTGTCATCGTTGGCAGCGTACCGGTCAGCACGAACGTCTTGCCCGCGAGCTTACCGGCCAGTGCGCGCGCGCGTTTCGGCGCGGTGAGGACGACATCCGCATCGCGTAAGCGCTCGACGATCCCGCGATTGATCTTCTGCCCGAAGAAAAAGTGAACGCTCTCGGCGATTCGCTCGCCGACGCCTTCGATTTCTTGTAGCTCTTCGATGCTCGCAGCCTCGATCGCGTCGATCGAACCGAACGCGCCGGCGAGTGCATTTGCATTTTGCAGACCGACGAAGCGGATCGAAAGTCCGACCAGCACGCGCGCGAGTCCGCGCGATTTCGAGACGTCGATTTGCTCGAGGACATTGGCGATCGACTTTTCACCCATGCGTGGAACTTTCGCGAGCTTCTGCTCATCGAGCGCGTAGATCTCAGCAACATCGTGGACGAGTCCGAGATCGACCATTTGCGCGGCCAGGATGTCGCCGATGCGTTCGATATCCATCGCGCCGCGCGAACACCAGTGCCGCACGCGTTCGCGCAACTGCGCGGGACATGCCGCATTCGTGCAATACGCGACCGCCTCACCCTCGAGACGTTCGACCGGTGATCCGCATTCCGGACACGTCGTCGGCAGCTTGTACCGTCGTGGATTCCCTTTGCGCGTCCCGGGAACGGGACCGACGATCTCCGGAATGACGTCGCCGGCACGCCGGACGATTACCGTGTCACCGATGCGGATATCTTTGCGATCGATCACGTCCTGATTGGAGAGTGTCGCGCGGCTGACGACGACGCCGCCGATAGGCACCGGTTCAAGCACGGCGTACGGGTTGATCGATCCAGTTCGCCCGACGTTGACCTCGATGCCGAGCAGCTTCGTCTGCGCTTCGGCTGCTCGAAACTTGAACGCGATCGCCCAGCGCGGATCGCGGCCGGCGACGCCGAGCTTTTCTTGCAGCGCGAGGTCATCGATCTTCACCACGACACCGTCGATTTCGTAGTCGAGAGTCTCCCGCGCGTTCTCCCAGTGCGCGCAGAACTCGATGACGTCGTCGATCGACGCGCATTGCTTCGTATGCTTGTCGGTCGGCAGCCCGAGTGCCGCCAAATACTTGACCAGTTCGAACTGTCCGCGCGCCGGAAGATCCCCCTCGACGACACCGACCGCGTAAGCGACGAACGAGAGCTTGCGCTTTGCCGTCTCTTTTGGATCGAGTTGTCGCACGCCGCCGGACGCGGCATTGCGAGGATTCGCGAACGGCGTCAGTCCCTGAAGCGTACGTTCCTCATTCACCTTCGCAAAATCACTTCGGCGAAGAAACGCTTCGCCACGAACTTCAATCAGATGCGGTGGCTTCGCTTCCTTCCGAAGTGTCAGCGGAATCGAACGAATTGCGCGCACGTTGGGCGTGACGTCTTCTCCGACCATACCGTCGCCGCGAGTCGCACCACGCTCGAAACTGCCGTCGCGATATCGCGCGACCATTGAGAGACCGTCGATCTTCAGCTCACAGCTGTAGGAAAAATCCGTCCCCGCCAGCTTGCGAGCGCGCGTGTCGAACGCTCGCAGCTCATCGGCATCGAACGCGTTGGCGAGGCTGAGCATCGGGCGCGTGTGGACGTAAGGCTCGAATGATTCGAGCGGCGCGGCACCGACGCGCTGCGTCGGAGAATCCTCGGTGATGAGCTCGGGGTGTTCTTCTTCGAGTTCGATCAGCTCGCGCAACAGCGCATCGTACTCGGCGTCGCTGATCTCTGCGGCATCGAGGACGTAGTAGCGGCGGTTGGCCTCGTTGATCTCCGCGCGCAGCTCGCGCGCGCGAGCCTCAGGCTCGCGGAGTGAAGACTTGGACCGCGTAACCATCGGGATCTGAAAGAATTGCGATCCGGCCGAACGGCGCATCGAACGGGTCTTGCAATATCCGTGCGCCCATCAGACGCGCGTCGGTGATGAAATTGTCGACGTTCGGGACGACGAAACCAAGCTGAACTGTCCCGGGCGTCACCTTGCGCCCAGCGCCTTCCGGATGCAAACCGAGGCGCCTGCCATCGCCTAAATCGAAATCAACCCAGTGCGGCGTCTGGTCGGTAAGCACGCGCAAACCTATGACGTTGCGATAGAAATCGCGCGACGCCATCAGGTCGCGGCAAAGCACCATGAGCATCGAGAAGTCGGTCGCGGTGCTTTTAGGCTTCGATTGGGACGCGTCGGCCATTCGCGTGCAATTCCTCAAGTGCCGCGATATTGCGGCCTTCCATTTCCGCAACCCGTTCTGGATCCGTGTGCAAGCGCCCCGTCGCGCGCGCATCGGCCAAAACCGGACGCAGATAGGCGCCCGTAAACGACGCTTCGTTCGCGGCTACCTCTTCCGGAGTCCCAACCGCAACGAGCTGACCGCCGCGATCGCCGCCTTCGGGGCCGAGATCGATGAGATAATCTGCGGTTTTGATCACGTCGAGATTGTGCTCGATCACGAGCACGCTATTCCCGAGTTTAACGAGACGCTGCAAGACGTCGAGCAGTTTATGAATGTCGGCGAAGTGGAGTCCGGTCGTCGGCTCGTCCAGAACGTAGAAAGTGCGGCCCGTCGCGCGCTTTGAGAGCTCGGTCGCGAGCTTGATGCGCTGCGCTTCGCCCCCGGAGAGCTGCGTCGCCGGTTGACCCATCGCGATGTAGCCAAGGCCAACGTCGCAAATCGTCTTGAGCTTCGTTTGAATACGCGGAATCGCCGAAAACAGCTCGACCGCTTCGTCGACACGCATCCCGAGAATGTCGGCAATCGACTTGCCCTTGTATTTGACTTCGAGCGTCTGCGCGTTGTAGCGCTTTCCTTTGCAGACTTCGCACGGTACGTACACGTCGGGCAAAAAGTGCATCTCGATCTTGATGATGCCGTCGCCCTCGCAGCCTTCGCAGCGCCCGCCCTTGACGTTGAACGAGAAGCGTCCCGGCGCGTAGCCGCGCATCTTCGAATCAGGCAGCTGTGCGAACAGGTCGCGAATCAGATCGAACACGCCGGTGTACGTCGCCGGATTGGAGCGCGGCGTTCGTCCGATCGGCGATTGATCGATGACGACCATCTTGTCGAGGGCCTCCGCGCCTTTGACGGTGCCGTATGTTCCGCCCGCGGGCTGATGGTGCAGATATTGATTGAGCGCTTTGACGAGCACTTCGTTGACGAGCGTCGACTTGCCGCTGCCGCTCACGCCCGTTACACACGTGAACGCGCCGATCGGTATGTCGACGTCGAGGCCGTCAATGTTATTGGCTTTGGCCTTCTTAATCGAGAGAAACGCGCGCGGGGTGCGCCGGTGCTTCGGAATCGAAATGAACTGCCGCCCCGAAAGATATGCGCCGGTCAGCGACTTGGGATCGGCAATGATCTCATCGAGCGTACCTATTGCAACAACGTTGCCGCCTTCAGCGCCGGCGCCCGGCCCCATGTCGACGACGACGTCAGCTTCACGCATCGTCTCCTCGTCGTGTTCGATGACGATCAAGGTGTTGCCGAGATCGCGCAGCGTCTTGAGCGTCCCGAGCAGGCGCGCGTTGTCACGCTGATGCAATCCGATCGACGGCTCGTCCAGGATATAGAGCACGCCGACAAGTGACGAGCCGATCTGCGTCGCCAGCCGAATGCGCTGCGATTCGCCGCCCGAAAGTGTCGTCGCCGAGCGCGCAAGATTCAAATATCCGAGGCCGACATTGGTCAAGAAACCCAGGCGCGCGCGAACTTCCTTGAGGATCTGATGCGCGATCAGCGTCTCGCGCTCGTTGAGCTCGAGTTCCCTGAAGAACTGCTCGGAGCGCTCGACCGACGTTTTTGTCACCTGCGTGATGTTCTGGCCGCCGATCGTGACCGCAAGTGCTTCCGGCTTGAGGCGCGCACCATCGCAAACCTTACATGTGTTGGCGGACATGAATTTCTCGATGTCCTCTTTCACGTAGTCGCTGCTCGTCTCGTTGTAGCGGCGCTGCAGATTGTTGACCACGCCCTCGAACGTCGTCTCGTAGGCCCACGTGCGGCCGCTGCGCGATTCGAATTCAAACTTCTGCTTCTTGTCCGTGCCGTACAAGACCATCTGCAGAAGATCTGCGGGCCACTCCTCGACCGGCGTCGTGGTTTTCACCCGGCGGCTGCGGAGGACGCGCTCGACTTGTTGCGTGTAGTACGTGTTCGTCGACGGAAATCTGCCGGTTCCGATCGCCTTGCTCCAGGGCACGATTGCGCCTTGTACGATCGACTTCGAACGATCCGGGATCACTTTCCACGGATCGATCTCGATCTTGATGCCCAGGCCGCTGCAGCCCGGACACGCACCGAACGGCGAGTTGAACGAGAACAGCCGCGGCTCGAGCTCACCGAACGAGAGCCCGCAATACGCGCACGCAAAACTTTCGCTGAACGTCATCTCTTGCGGTGCGTTTCCGCCGCTTTGCGTTTTCGCATCGTACAGCACCGTGACGATGCCGCTCGAGAGCTTCAAGGTCGTTTCGATCGAATCGGCCAGACGCGAGCGAATCTCAGGCTTCATCACCAGGCGATCGACGATCACTTCAATCGTGTGCTTGCGCTTCTTGTCGAGATCGATTTTCTCGCGCAGCTCTTTGATCTCTCCGTCAACGCGCACGCGCGCGAAACCCTCTTTCGAGATCTCCTCGAAGAGCTTCGAATATTCGCCCTTGCGTCCGCGGATAACGGGCGCAAGAATCTGCAGCCGCGTGCCTTCGGCGAACTCCATGATCTTGTCGATAATCTGCTCGGCGCTCTGCGCGCTGACTTCGCGTCCGCAGTTATAGCAGTGCGGTTTTCCGATTCGCGCAAAAAGCAAGCGCAAATAATCGTAGATTTCGGTAACCGTCCCGACCGTCGAGCGCGGATTGCGCGAGGTCGATTTCTGATCGATCGAAATCGCAGGCGAAAGTCCCTCGATATAATCGACGTCGGGTTTCTCCATTTGTCCGAGAAACTGCCGCGCGTACGACGACAACGACTCGACGTAGCGGCGCTGACCTTCGGCGTAAATCGTATCGAAGGCAAGCGACGATTTGCCGCTGCCCGACAGCCCCGTGATCACGGTCAGCCGGTTGCGCGGCAGGACAAGGTCGACGTTCTTGAGGTTGTGCTCCCGGGCGCCCTTGATGACAATCGAATCAAGGCCCGTCACTGCCGGCTGGGGCTTCACAGCATTCTTAGACCGAATCGAACTCCTGTTCGTTGCGGCTCTTTGTATTGACAATTTTCGATATAGCTTTCAATATTGATGAATGTCGATGCAACGCTGCTGTCCCCCCACGGAGATTGACCCCACCGACCGCTCCGACGACGCGGCGCTCTTCAAGGCGCTTGCGGATCCTCACCGCCTAGCGATCTTGGCGACCCTCGCCAAAGCCTCCGACCCCGTATGCGTTTGCGATTTCACCACGGGACTTCCCTTAAACCAGCCGACCGTTTCCCACCACCTGCGCTTGCTTCGCGAGGCCGGGCTCGTCACCGCCGAGCGGCGCGGCACGTGGATGTACTACCGGCTCGCAAGCGACGCGTTTGCGCGAGTAACCTCGGCGTTGCGCGCTACTCTACGCCCTGCAAAGGCTGCTGCATGAAAACGCACATCTCGCTTCCCACCACCGACCTTAAGAAGAGCGTCGCGTTCTACACGACGCTGCTCGATATCGCGCCGGCCAAGCACTACGACGACTACGCACTCTTCATTTCCGAACAGCCTGGTCTCGAGCTCGCGTTAAACCACGCGAAGAGCGTTGCGCGCACGAATGAAGCGCACTACGGAATCGCAGCACCATCGAGCGATGCCGTCGACGCCGCGATCGCGCGACTGCAAGCTGCGGGCCTGGCGATCGACATTGAAGTCGAAGAGACGTGCTGCTACGCCAGGCAGAACAACGTTTGGGCCAGCGATCCCGACGGCCGCCGTTGGGAGACGTACGCGGTCCTTGAGGAAGTCGCTCCGGATTCGGGAAGTGCGTGCGCCGCAGCGAGCTGTTGCTCGATCTAACCCGGCGCGCCGCGCTCGAAGGAATCGGGACGGCATTTCTCCTGGCGGCGATCGTCGGTTCGGGAATAATGGCACAGCGATTAACGAACGATGCCGGGCTAGTGCTGCTCTGCAATGCTGTTGCAACAGGCTGCGCGCTCGTTGCGCTGATCGCGACCTTTGCGCCGCTTACCGGGGCCCATTTCAATCCGCTCGTGACGCTTTCCGAGGCTTACAGCGGAACGCGTCCCTGGCGAGAAGTTGTTCCATATAGCGCCGCCCAACTCGGCGGCGCGATCGCCGGCGTCGTCATCGCGGACGCGATGTTCGGCAAAGCGGTCGCCTTCTCGGTCAAAGCTCGCTCGTCCCCGGAGACATGGCTTGCCGAGATCGTCGCGACGTTCGGACTCCTCACGTTGATCGCGTTCTCGTCACGCGTGAGCCGTCAGTGGATTCCGATGACCGTTGGGATGTATATCACGGCTGCCTACTGGTTTACGTCCTCGACGTCGTTTGCGAATCCGGCTGTCACCCTCGCGCGGACGCTTTCCGACTCGTTCGCGGGGATTCGCCCACTCGACGCGCCGGCGTTCATCGCTGCGCAAGCAGTAGGAGCGATGCTCGCCCTAGCACTTGTCACATGGAGCAACCGCATGAAATCTGTTCTTTTTGTGTGTATCCATAACAGCGCGCGCAGCCAAATCGCTGAAGCCTTCGTAAACGAGCGTTGCGGCGGGGAAATCAGAGCGTATAGCGCTGGGCTGGAAGCCGGGCGATTGAATCCCGTGGTCGTTCAGGCGATGCGCGAAATTGGAATCGACATCTCGGGTAAGTCGACCAAACGCATCGACGACGCTGACATTTTGAGCCGGACCTACGACAACGTCGTTACGGTCTGTGATGAGGCGAGCGCCGAGGCCTGTCCAATTTTTCCATCGAGCGGCACACGCGAACACTGGAGCTTCCCCGACCCGTCAACGTTTACGGGAACGCCGCTGCAGATTCTCGAGCAAGTTCGTGACCTACGCGATGCAATTCGCACACAGATCGCCCGGTGGTGCGATAATCGCTGTCCCTCGGCTTCGCTCCGGATGACAAAAGTTGGCGACGTGTTACCGCGTTAAACCGCCGTCGGCGGCTTTCCAATTGTGTCCCGGAGGGCCATGTATTCTCCGACGACGACGAGCGTCACGTAGGCCAAGACCAGCTGGACGACAACCGCGGCGATGATCGGGCCGATCAGCGGGATGAAGTGCAGCATGCCGCCGATGATGCGGCCCGCGAAGATGATCACTGCGATCATGATCGTGACGATCAGCGTGGGCGCGACGCGCCGCGCCGCGATGCGGAATGAATCGCCCATTGCGGCAAACCCCGGCCGCTCACCGATGATCGCAGCCGGAAACGTATAGATGAAGAAATAGAAGTACAGCAGTGCGCTGATGCCGAGCGTCGGCAGTGCGAGGATCGCCGCGATGACGAGCGCGATAAACAGCCCGATCAGCGAGATGAATACGTTCGCTGCGTCGCGTTCGAAGGCGCGCGTGCCGTCCGAGAGATCCGTCGTGCCGCGCTGCCATGCGGCGCCGGCCATTCCTGTCATATAGCATTGCGCCAAAATAAAGCCGGCGAGATTAACCAGGATCAGGAGAACTGACGCTGTTGCCGCCGCCCACCACGTCGTCATGCCTAAGCCGGCGACGTACTCCGTGTGCGGCGCGAGAAAATAATCGATCACGCCGACGACTAATCCGATGACGAGTCCCGGGACGATGATGATTCCGTTCTTCATTAAGAGGTCCCAGGATCGGCTGAACGTGCTCTCGACATTCTGCGGAGGAGACTGCATCCGTTCTCCTTTCGAGTCAACCGCCTACGGTAGCAGGACCTTGAGGACCTCTTGTATGCCCTTCACGCGTACGTCGGGCGCCTCGTTCGGTGGAATCGGTTCGGAGTGAACGTCGATGTACACTGTGAACAGTCCCGCGCTGCGCGCCCCGACGATGTCACGGAAATAGCGATCGCCGACCATCACGGAACGTGAGGGCGGTGTCGCGAGCAGCTCGCACGCATGCAAAAAGATCTTCGGATCGGGTTTCACCATCCCGACCTCGTCGGCACAAATCACCGCATCGAACGATGCGCCGAGACCGAGCAGCTCGAGCTTCTCGTAGTGCGTCTCCGCAAATCCGTTCGTAATCAACCCGAGCTTCAGTCCACGCTCGTGAAGGGCATCGAGGAGCTCGAGCGTCCCGGGAAACGGCGTGTAATACGAACGTCGCCGTTCGCCGTAACGGCGAGCAGCAGCCTGCGTGGTTGCATCGTCGTCGATGCCGACCGAGCGCAGTGCCGCAGCCCATAACTCGTAACGCGAATCCGCGATCGGCGTGTTGAGATGCTCGGCACTCAGCGCGCGCCAATAGCGTGACGTGTGCTCGATATACGAATCGAAGATCGTTTGCGCCGAGACATTGTGTGCCTTGCCGATCTCTTCGGCAACATCGCAGGCCGCCGATTGATACGCGTGCGTATCGTTGTGCAGCGTGTCATCGAGATCGAAGACGACAGCTCCTAGATCACGGATCACAATCGGACTCGAAACGTGCGCAGTTCGTAGGGTTCCAATCCGGCCACGATGGCGCCGTCCTCGACGGCCGCTTCACGCTCGATCGAACGCTCGCGCGCATCGCAGCTTTCAACACTGCGTGCACGTCCGCCGACCTGCAGCCGCATCCGGCGCGTCGCTCCGTCGCACTCACGCACGCGAACGATGATACCCCCGTCGTCGTCTGCAGGTTTGCACGCGACGATGAGCACGGCCGGATCCTCGCACGTGAAGAGCCGCACGCGCGTCGGATACGCATAGGCCCGCCAGGCATTCTCGAGCGCGCCGATTCCGCTACCGGGCACGAGCGGCGCAAGTGCCCATGAAAGGCGATGCTCGCCGCGATCGGCGTCAGCATCCGGCCAAAGCGGACTGCGCAACAGCGAAAGACCCAAGTGCGTCCCACCACGGGCGAGGGCTTTCGCATTCCAACCGTAGTTGTCGGTCGCAAGCAATGCAAAACCGCCATCCGGACCATCGACGCGTCCGAATCGCTGACCCGGGACTTCAAATTTCGCACGCTCCGAATCGGTTTGCATCGACGTCGTGCGATCGACGGTGCCATGCGGCGTCCCAAACGTTGCGTGCTGCGCATGGACGGGAAGCCAATTCTCGACACGCAACAGCGTACGGACTTCGTCCCAGAGTACGGCTGCATCCACGCGCAGGTACGGGTCGTTCGAGCCAAGCGAAAGCCGTACGACGATCGTCGAACCTCGCACCCGATATCTGACGACAAGCGCGCCGTCTTCGATGTCGCTGCCACCCGGACGAATGCGCACGGGACGCCTCACATACGAAGCGTCGATGTTCCAGGCTTCCCACTCTTTGGGACGGTCGACGTACGCGCGAAGGACGTTCGCGCCGGTGACGAGGTTCGGCTGGCCGGGGCCATGCAACGCAACGACCGTTCCGTCGCGGCGAACGCGCGCGTACAGGTGCGCGTTTTCGAACACGTAGGCATCGTCGTCTTCGCGCGGGGCGATCTCATCGGTCGCAGTATTGATCTGCCCGCGCGGCAAGAGCGAATAGGCTGCTTCGCGCACGCGCGCGCATACTCGCCCGACTCGCTCGTAATCTTTCTCGAGCTCGCCGTAGACCGGCCCGATCGACGTTCCGCAGACAACGTCGTGAAAGTCGCCGCGCAAGAGCGGAGGCCACGCGCTGCGCACGTCGGCCGAAAGCGGCGCGGTGAGATTCGAGGAGGCCCGTACGGCGATGCACCAGGCAGCCAGCTCTTCGGCTTCATCGAGCGCACCTTCGAGCGCGAAACGGTGTGCTTTAACATCGTGGTGCGTCGTCCAGACGCCGCGATGCGTCTCGAGATAGAGCTCACCGTCAACCCGTGGCAGCTGATCGGCGCGCATCGCGAAGCTTTCGAACCAGGTGCGCGCGCTCGTCCAGCGTCCGTACCGTTCGGCTTCACGCACGATTGCATCGTTTGGTCCGCCGCCGCCGTCGCCGTATCCGACGACGAGCGCTTCATGGCGCTCGCGCGCCTTCGCGACACGCTCCGGCGTCGCACCGCCTTCGTATCCGTCGATCACCGCAGCGACGACCGCCGAACGATCCGGTCCAATCCACACAAACTGTGGATGCGGCCACGGTGTCGTCTCGTTCCATTGCAGCTTCGCCGTTGCGAAAAAACGCACGCCGGCGTGCATGAGCAATTGCGGCAACGTATTCGGAAATCCGAACGTATCCGGAAGCCACACAATGGACGGAACGATGCCGAACCGTTCCTGCACGTAGTTCATCCCGTGTACGAGCTGACGCAGGAGCGTCTCACCGCTCGGAATGTTGCAATCGGTTTCGACCCATGGCGCAGCGACGCTCGGATCGATTTGCCCCTTGCGCACAGCTTCGGCAATGCGTTTGAAGAATTCCGGATCGTCGTGCTCGACGTACGCATAAAGCGCAGGCTGACTTTGAATGAAGACGTAATCCGGTGCGCGTTCCGCGATGTAGAGCGCGTTCGCCAGCGTTCGAAGACCCTTGCGGCGACCTTCCGCGAACGTCCACAGCCACGCGAGATCGAGATGCGCGTGGGCGATTAATGGCAATGGATCTTCGGGCGCCGCTGTAACGCCCAATTCCGGAGCGTCGACGATGTCGATGCGGTCGCGCGGACGCTCGGCCTTGCGGCGCTGCATCAGCGTCCAGCGCGCGCCGGGGCCGTTCGGCAATCCGTGCGTCGGAAGCGACGCGAGCTCGACCTCGAGCGTCAGCTTGCGTTCGTGGCTCGATGCAGCGACAACGATCGTGTCGTGCTCGCGGTCGAATGCGCCCGCGATGGCACCGTCGACACGCAGCAAGGCACCGGTACGCGTTTCATACCGGAGCCCGACTGGCTGCGCAAACGATGGCAGCAAACCGCGAAGTTCACAAACCCCGTCACGCCGCGCGGATTCGGCGAGACGCAGTGCGTGCGGTTTAGGCGGTGGAGTTCACTCCCTGAGGGACGGTCGACGTGAAGACCGTCGTCGAAGCGGCTTGCGCTTCTGCCTCCGCCTGTTGTGCCTGCTGTTCTTCTGCGGCCTGTTGGTCTTGTGCAGCCTGCTGCTGCGATGCGCTCGAAGCCGATTGCGTGTCGCTCGAGCCATAGTTGGTATTAACCGGGCTAATCCCAGACATCCTAATCCTCCTAATCCTCCCTGACCGTCCCCAGTATAGCACTATTCCCCGTCAAAATAGTCCAGGGCAGGCTCGCTGCGGACCATCAAATCCTCACGCTCGACCAGCAGCTTCTTGGAGTCCGGGTAGAAGCAGACATCGCCACCGCCAACGTTCGCGATCATGACGATCGAGGCAAGTGTCGACCCTTCGTTGCGCAGCTTGTGTGCGCCGATCTCTCCAACCGGGAAGGCGATACAATCGCCTTTCCGCAGCTTCACGTCGCCGCGCGGCGTCAGCAGCGTCGGCTCGCCGGACCAGATGATAAAGAGCTCTTCTTCCACCGTGTGCCAATGCATCGGACAAAACGACGTTCCGGGCTCGAGGTGCGCAAAACGGTAACCGAGCCGCTCTGCGCCGAGCAAGAACCCGATCTCGCCTTCGGTGACCGTGTAGATTCCGGGGCCGCTATCTTCGCGCATCGGGACGTCGTCGAGATTGATGCGCAGCGCCTCCGCGACGCCACGCGCGTCGATGCAACGCCCAAGCACGGCACGGCCGTCGCCATAGATTGGCGTTCCGTCACCTATGAGAATATTATCGAGATGCGCGACACCGCGGACGCGCCGCATCGAGAGCACCGCGCGCTGCGGATCTTCGAGCTTGGCGTCCGGCATGAAACGCAACGAGCCGGCCGGATCGCCCCACAGCGAATCGCCGAGGATCACGGTGCGCCGCGTGTTGGAATAGAGCGCGATTTCGCCCGGCGATTTGAATCCTTCGAGCACGATCACGCGCCAGCCGTGGAAGAGATCGTCGTCCCCAAGCCGTTGCGTTACGCCGGCACTCAACTGATCCGCGTCGCCACCGCCCGCCGCGACTTTGGCATCGAAGCGGTCGACGAAGAATTTCGTCGCACGTTCGTGATCGCGGTTCGTAACGACGACCCAGTCGACGCCGCCCATCTCTTCGATCTGCTGCAGATCGTCCGCGTCCGGTTCGAGCGGGTCGACGACGATGTTGAGCTCATCGCCTTTGCAAAACCACGAATTGAAATCCATCGAACGATCGGGCTGCCAACGCTTCCATGTCCAGACGCCGGGGACGATCGTCTTTTGCATCAGGAGCCAACGAGCTCTTTAAGCGCATGCGCGAAAATCTTTGGGGCTTTCCCTTGGAACAGCACGCTCTCGTTGCCGCCAATACGCCTGCGCAACCCGATCAGCTCGTCGCGTAAGGCAGCGGCCTTTTCGAATTCAAGATTCGCAGCGGCTTCGCGCATCTTGCGTTCGATCTCGTTGGCCATTGCGGCGACGACTTCGCGCGGCAGTTTCTCGGCGGCGACGATGTCGGCCGTCGTTTCAATCGGCGTGCCGATCAGATCGAGAATGTCACGGACCGCCTTACGAATCGACTTCGGCTCTATGCCGTGCTCGGCGTTGTGGGCAAGCTGCCTCTCCCGCCGCCGCTTTGTCTCTTCGATGGCGCGCGACATCGAATCGGTCATGACGTCGGCGTACATGATGACCTTGCCTTCGACATTGCGCGAAGCGCGCCCGATCGTTTGAATCAACGAGGTTCCGCTGCGCAAGTAGCCTTCTTTGTCAGCGTCCAGGATGCCGACCAGTGAGACTTCCGGCAGATCGAGGCCTTCGCGCAAGAGATTGATTCCGACCAGTACATCGAAGACGCCGTTACGCAGATCGCGTAGAATCGCAATGCGTTCGAGCGTCTCGATCTCGCTGTGCAGATAGCGCACGCGCAAGCCGTTCTCGAGCAGATAGTCGGTGAGATCTTCGGCCATCTTCTTGGTCAGCGTCGTCACCAAGACGCGCTCGCTCTTGGCAACGCGCAGCCGGATCTCTTCCATGAGGTCATCGATCTGATGGCGCGTCGGCCGCACTTCGACTTCAGGATCGACGAGTCCAGTCGGCCGGATGATCATCTCGGCGACCTGCGTGGATTTGCTGATCTCGTACGTCCCCGGCGTCGCCGAAACGTAGACGATCTGATTGTAGTGCTTTTCGAATTCGTCGTACGTGAGCGGACGATTGTCGAGGGCGCTGGGCAACCGGAAACCGTGCTCGACGAGAATCGTCTTGCGTGAGTGATCGCCGCCGTACATGCCATGCACTTGCGGAAGCGTCACGTGCGATTCGTCGACGAACAACATCCAGTCTTTCGGAAAGAAATCGAGCAGACACCACGGGGTCGAGCCGGCTTCGCGTCCCGCCAGATGGCGCGAATAATTCTCGACGCCGTTGCAGTAGCCGACCTCGCGCAGCATCTCCAAGTCGTAGCGGGTGCGCATCTCGAGACGCTGCACTTCGAGCAGCTTACCGGCATCTTTGAAAAGCTTCAGCTGGTCGTCGAGCTCGAGTTCAATCGCGGCAATCGCGCGTTTCAATTTCTCTTCCGGCGTGATGAAGTGCTTGGCCGGAAAGATCATCATCTCGTTCTTGCTCTCGACGTATTCGCCGGTGAGCATGTTCACGACGTTGATCGCCTCGATCTGATCGCCGAAGAACTCGATACGGTGAACGAGCTCTTCGTCGACGCCGACGAATTCGAGCGTGTCTCCTCGGACACGGAACGTTCCGCGTACCAGGTTGATGTCGTTGCGACGATATTGCATGTCGACGAGACGCCGGAGAAGCGCATCGCGGTCGATCGACATTCCGATGCCGACCTTTTGCGAGAGCTCGACATAGTCGGCCGGCGAGCCGAGGCCGTAGATGCACGAGACCGAGGCCACGACCAGCACATCTTTGCGCGTCAGAATCGACTGTGTCGCGGAGTGGCGCAGGCGCTCGATCTCGTCGTTGATCGAGCTATCCTTTTCGATGTAAGTGTCGGTGTGCGGGACGTACGCCTCCGGTTGGTAGTAGTCGAAGTAGGAGACGAAATACTCGACCGCATTGTGCGGGAAGAACTCCCGAAATTCGGCGCAGAGCTGCGCAGCGAGCGTCTTGTTGTGGCACAGGACCAGGGTCGGCTTCTGAATCAGCTCGACGATCCGCGCCATCGCGAGCGTCTTTCCTGAGCCGGTAACCCCCAGCAGCGTCTGCGCGCGATCCCCGCGGAGCACGCCTTCGGCAAGTGCTGCAGTCGCTCGGGGCTGGTCACCGGCGAGTTCGTATGGGGTTACGAGCTGAAAACGCTCCGCTGTAGGCATCGCATCGCCAAAGAACACGTCCCGGCATGGAGTGGTTCTGGGCGGGAACCCGCCCCGGCGCTTGGGAAGCAACCGTTTAGCCCCGCCCGAGGAGTCTCGTTGATCCAACAGCCGCTTCTGTTCAGCGGAAATTCGAATCCCAAACTGGCCGCCAAGATAGCCGAACGCATGCAGACGAGGGTCGGCAGCGCGATGGTTGGCCGTTTCCGCAATGATGAGTGCCGGGTTGAGATTCGTGAGAACGTCCGTGGCGCGGAAGTCTTTGTGATCCAGTCGCTGTGCGAGATTCCGAAGAGCGCGGGCGTACCGCAGGGCGGCTCCGTCAACGACGCGCTCATGGAGCTGCTACTGATGATCGACGCCTTGCGTCGTGCATCGGCGCAACGCATCACCGCCGTCATTCCATATTATGGCTACGCGAAGCAAGATAAGAAAACGCGCGGCCGTGAGCCGATTTCTGCGAAGCTCGTGGCCAATATGATTGCGGCGGCCGGCGCGGCTCGGGTCGTGACGCTGGATCTGCACGCCGCGCAAATTCAGGGCTTTTTCGATCTACCGGTCGACAATTTGGTCGCCGCGCCGGATCTCTCCAATTATCTCAAACGCAACGGCTTAGAGGGCGATTCGATCGTCGTCGTCTCGCCCGACGCCGGCGGCGTCGCTCGGGCTGAGAACTTTGCCAAGCGGCTTCGAGCGGCGATCGCCGTGATCATGAAGCGCCGCCCCGAGCCCGACGTCTCGGAGGTCTCCCACGTGGTCGGCGAGGTGGCCGGACGCGTTGCGGTGGTGGTCGACGACATGATTTCGACCGGCGGCACGCTGGTCAAGGCAGCCGAGAAGCTCAAGGAAATGGGAGCGACCGACGTGTATACGCTGGCGACCCACGGCATCTTCGCCGGTGACGCCATCGCTCAACTCGAGGCGTCCCCGATCAAAAAGGTCGTCGTGACCAATACGATCCCGCGCGAGTCTTCCGGCAAAATCGAGGTCCTCTCGATCGCGCAGATCCTGGCCGATGCAATTAAGCGGATCACCGCAAACCGCTCGGTCTCCGAGCTGTTCAGTGCCGAGGAAGACGGAGTGGCAGAGAGCGCAGAAGGGCTCTCCCCGATCGACGGAATGGTCGGTCCATCCGAGCCGGTCGTCATCGCGGGACGCTAAGAAAGAGATCATGGCAAAGACTAGTCCAACGCTGAAGCTGGAGCTTCGCGAACAACCAGGCACGATCGGCTCACGCAAGGTGCGCCATCAAGGTCGCATCCCCGGCGTCATCTACGGACACGGTGAGAAGCCGCTCGCAGTCTCAATCGAAGGCAAAGAGCTGGGCGAGCTGCTGCATGGCGGCCGCCGCCAAAACATCGTCGACATTCAGCTCGACGGCAAGAAAGATACCGCGATGGTTCGCGACATGCAGCTCGATCCGGTGACGCGCCGCGTCATGTCGGTCGACCTGCAGCGGATTTCGCGCAGCGACATCATCACGGCCGAAGTTCCGATCGTGACCGTCGGCATCGCCGCCGGCGTACGCGATCAGGGCGGCATGATGGATCTCGTTACGCACGAGATCGAAGTTCGTGGTCCGGCCGACAAGATTCCGGAAGAGATTCGTGTCGACGTCAGCGAGCTCACGATCGGCGAACACATCAGCGCAAGCGAACTTTCGCTCGGCGAAGGGATTCGGCTCATCACGCCGCCCGATACGTCGATTGTTGCGATCGAGGCGCCACGTGCTGAGGAAGCGCCGACCGTCGTCGCTCCGACCGAAGGCGCCGAAGGTGCCGCACCCGCAGAAGCACCGGCCGGCGAGGCCGCTTCTACATAGCCGATCTTCGCTTAATCGTCGGCCTCGGAAATCCGGGGACGAAATACGCGAACACCCGCCACAACGTCGGCTTCATGGTCGTCGAGGAGATTGCGCGACGGCTCAACGTCGAGGAGCGCAGTTGGAAAACGAAAGATCGCGCGCGCCAGGTGCAAATCGGTGCGCGCGATCTTATTTTGATCGAGCCCCAATCTTATATGAATGAAAGCGGCGTTCCAACGCGGCTCGTTGCGACCTGGTTTCGCATTCCGGCCGAACGCATTCTTGTGATCTACGACGAGCTCGATCTGCCGTTCGGGCGTTTGCGCGTGCGCGATAGCGGAAGCTCGGCCGGGCACAACGGCATGAAGTCGATCATCAGCTTTTTCGGCACGGAGATTCCGCGTTTACGCGTCGGCATCGGGCGAGACGGGGAGGGCGCGGAAGCAATCGACCGCGTGCTCGGCAGCTTCAGCGAATCCGAGCGCGCGCTACTGCCGGCCGTCGTAAACGCCGCTGCCGATGCCGCGCTCATGTGGGTCGACGATGGTGCGGCTGCGGCGGCAAATATGGCGAACGGCTGGCGGCTCCCAGGTGAGGAAAGCAACCCGACGTCGTCTGCCGAACGTTAAGTAGGGAAAGATCCCCCTACGCTCATGCAAGATTTCACCGGTCGAACGATTGTGCTCCGCGTCGATGAAGACAGCCTCGGCGGGACCACGCTCGTCTCCGACATCGCGTTTCTTCAGCAGCGGAACGTTCGTCCGATCGTCGTTGCACCGCAGGCTGACTTTGCGCGCGCGTTCGTCGGAGCGATGAACCGCACCGGTGATGCTGCGGTCGGGCTACGCGGCGCCGACGCCGGGATGATCCCGGCCGCCGGAACGGCGATTGGTTCCGTGCAAACGCGCTTGCTCGAGACGCTGATGCGCTCCGGCTACGTTCCGGTCATCGAACCGACCGCGATCAGCTTGAGTGGCGAAGACATCCAGCTCCCGGTCGACGACGTTGCGCGCGCAATCGCGGAAGCCACCGAAGCGTCACGCATCTTGTTCTTCGATCCGAACGGCGGCATCGTCGACTCGGAGACGCAAAAGCTCGTCGACGAGCTCACGCCGGCCGAAGCGCTGGCGCTCGCCGAGTCCGGAAACCTGTCGCCGTCGCTCGCGGCCGCAATTCGGGCTGCGGCGCTGGGCGTTCGCGGCGGTGTCGGAGCTGCACAAATCATCGACGGACGCATCGCGCACGCCGCGATCGTCGAGCTGGTGACTGCGCGTCACCTGGGAACTCAGATCGCAGGAACGGTTTTCATCGTCTCGCCGTGACGCGCCGGAAGCTCGACGGTGACGTGCGTACCATAGCCCGGCAGACGTTCGATCGACGTAAAGACCGCGAACTGATGGATCAGCCACAAACCGCGGCCTTCTTCACGTAGCAGATCGATCTCGGCCGGCGGCGCATATTCGAATCCGTCGCCACGATCGATCACGTGCAAAAGCGCTCGCGAGCCTTCCCATTCGAGCGTGACATCGATCGAGCCGGGCGCGTGACGCACAACGTTGCCGACCAGCTCGCCAAAAATGATCTCGGAAGCGCCGAAATCGCTTTCCGGTGCAGCTTCTGCTTGTAACCGCGCCATGAACTCGCCACGCGCGTGTTGGGCCGATTTCGCATTGTCGGCGTCAAACTGCCACGCGGTCCCGCGCGGAAATGTTGCGACAAGCACGGCGGCATCGTCAGCACGCGGACCCTCGGGCAAACAACTCGACGCCACGAGCGATGCCGCGCCGCGGACATAGAGCATCGCGTCATTTGCGACCACAGACTGTAAGATACGCTCGCCCGCTTCGAGATCGCGGCTGGCCTCGGTAATTCCGTCCGTGTACAACACCAAGAGCGAAGCGTCCGCCAGCGAACGCATTACCGATTTCGAGGGTTCGACCAGGTTGCGCAATCCGATGGGAAGACCGTGCGCGACGAGCGGTTCGACCGTTCCGTCGTGCAACCGAACGAGAGGCGCCGTGTGCCCCGCGTTTGCGAACTGTATCGTCTTCGATTCCGGATCGAAAATACCGACGAATGCCGTGGCGATTGCGTCGGGATAACGTTGCAATGCGACGTATTCGACCGCGTCGAGAATCCGCGCGGGGTCTTCTTCGAATAGCGCGATCGAGTTGACCGTCTGTCTCAGCTTGCCCATGATCACGGACGCTTGCAATCCGCTGCCGGTAACGTCGCCGATGCTGAAGACCACACGTCCGTTCGGGAGTTGGAACGCATCGTACCAGTCTCCGCCCACGGGCGCATCACTTGTCGTCGCAGTCGCATACGCGCTGCTGAGCACGATGCCCGGGATCGTCGGAAGCTGCGCCGGGAGCGCGACTTCTTGAAGCGTTCGCGCCAGACGCCGCTCGCGCCCCAGGCTCTGGTCGTGCTCGATCGCAAGCGAGATCCTGCGCCCGAGCTCTTCGAATAATTCGCGATCCGACTCATCGTAATTTCGTCGTCCCATGTACATTGCGATCGCGCCGAAATCGAACTCCGTCGTGAATAAGGGAATGACGAGCAGGGATTGAATGCGCATCTGCTCGACGATCGGCCGCAAGAACGGCTGCAGAATATCCCTGACCGATTCCATCGTGACGTCAGTACGCAGACGCGAACGATGTTTGGCAACGATCTCGAGAAATACGCGTTCGGCGGCGGGATGGAACAAGCGCTGTCCGCGCAGCTCTTCGACGAACGCGGTCGACGGATCGCAGTACGACACCGATTGCGCCCGGACTGCTCCCTCGTCGCCGATCCGGTAGAGGACCGCCCAATCGGCCCAATATCCGGTCAGACTCTTCACGAGCGTATCGAGATTGGTATGCAGATCGCCCGGCGCGAAAAGCTGATCGGTCGCGTGCGCCAGATAACGGAATCGTTCGGTCGTCGCGCGCTCCCGCGCAAAGATCGACGAATGTTCGATAGCAGTCGCGGCTTGGCGCGCAACCGCTTCCGCAACGGCAAGATGACGTTCGTCGAACGGCGAGTCGGGACGCGATGAAATAAATGCGATCGTCCCGCGCACCTGATCGGCGATGATCAACGGCACGGCGAGAATCGAATGCGTCGGCTCGAAGATGCTCGGAACGTGCACGCCTTCTGCGTTGATCCAACCCTTGTGTTCCGTATCGAGCATGTCCGGGATCAAGAGCGATTGCTTCGATTCATACACGCGTGCCGCGACGCTGGTCGGTAGAACCGGAATTCTTCGAGACTTCTCGAGCGCGCTCGCCTCGATCGCCGGATCGCGGTGGGAAACACCGGTGCGCTGAAACTGACGGTTTTCATCGAGCAACGTGATGATGCAGCCATCTGCGAACCGGCTCTTGGCGACGCGCATGAACGCCTCGAGAATGCGGCGGCGATCGAACGACGATGTCAGAGCCGTGGCCGACTCGGAGAGGAAACGCGATGCTTCGAGATTGCGAACTTGATCGTCGACGTCGGTCGCGACCCCGTACCATCCGATCGTGTTTCCGTTTTCGAGATACGGAAGAGCGCGCGCGAGAAACCAGCGATATTTCCCGTCTTTGGCCGAGCGCAGCCGGTAGGTAATCTCGTACGGCTCGCCGGTTTCGACCGAACGTTTCCACTTCGACCAGGTGGCGTCCAAGTCGTCGGGGTGGACGATATTGAGCGGAGCGCCGCGATCCGACGTTATCGCATCGATCGTCACGCCCGTGTACGCGGCCCAGCGCGAATTGACACGGACGATACGTCCGGTGGCATCGGCAATGAAAACCAGATTCGGATCGGCCTCGACCACAATGTGGAAGAGTGCGTCCGCATCCCCCCGCGTCATTGGAAAAGGCGCTTATTTAATGACAGGGATCGCCTCCTCCACGAATCGCAGCGATGCGTGAACCAATGGGCGGATAGCTCAAGAAGTAGCGGCGGATAATCGGCGCGGGACAGACTTGCAGCAAGTCGTCGTCAGCGAGTCGTACCATGAGACGAACCGCCGAGGCGGGATCGTTCATCACCGTGACCGCCGCATGATCTGCGCGCGCCTCCAAGCGGCGCGAATACGCGGCTTGAACAGGCAGCAGCAGTAGGATCGTAAGACCAAGGAACGCAGCGACGAGCGCCAGACGCGAGAGCGGATCGTCGTCGCGCCGAAAGCCGACACGGTCGGCCAGCGTCACCGATATAGCGGCGGCTACGATCAACCATAGCGAGATATACAAGTCAAGCTTGAAATTGTCGTGCGCCGCCGCGTGCGCGCTGAAGCGCGCAACGACGAATTCCAGCTCGCCGGGTGTCGCCGTCTGCAGCATCTGATCGCTGATCACGATCTCTTGCGTCGGCCCCAAGCCCGCAACGCGCGCCGTATCGGCCCCAATCCCGGTTGCACTTTCCTGGACGATAATCGGCAGGTTGACGCCTTCACGCCGCTCGGCGGCGTAGAGGCGCGCGCTGAGTGCTGAGTTCGGGAGCGGTTGCTGGTGCTGAATCCACGGCGCGAAGACGATCGGCTCTACGAGTGCCGCGACCAAGACGAACACCACGAGAAAGAGCGTGCCGAAGAGATACCATAAGCGCGTGCGCGCCGCGAGCATCAGCATGAACGAGAAAATGATCGCGGCAAGCACGGCGTTGACGACCGCGCCGGATAGCGCCTGACCGAACCACTCGGCCGGCGACTGCTGCGTCAATCCCGCATCGGCGACAAGACGGTAACCGACGATCGCGGCCGGCAACGATGCAATCTGTGCGATCATCACAAGCGACCACACGTAGATAAGCCGCAACACGAGCGTGTTGCGTATATTGCGGCGAAGTACGTCGCGCAGCGCCGCTGCCCGTCCCGACTGCCACATCCACAGCAACGCGCCGATTTGGAGCAACGCGGAGACAAAGAACAACGCCGGCTTACGTGCGTTCAGGGCAAGCGCAAGATGTTGGCGCTGCGGATCGACGAGCTGGTTGAGCGGAGCGGTTAGTAACCCTTGCGCTTGCGCCGCGATGCCGCACACGGCGATCGCGACGCACAGCGCAATAAGGAAACGCTTAGCGAAGCTTACGAAGCTCCTCGAAGAGCACTTCTTCGTCAGGTTGCTCGCGAAGGTCGTGAACGTCGATATAACGGACGACGCCTTGTTTGTCGATGATGAACAGCGCCCGTTCAGGAAACCCGGCGTCACGCAAGACGCCATATTTTTTCGTGACGTCACCGTGTGGCCAGAAATCCGAAAGCAAGGGTAACGAGAGTCCGCCGATCGACTCTGCCCATGCTTTTTGTGAAGGGGTTGCATCGCACGAAATGCCCACAACTTGGGCATTCTCCGCGGCGAAGCGGCTTTGCGCTGCTTCGTATGCCGGGAGCTGCGAGCTTCAAACCGGGGTGAATGAAAATGGGAAGAACGCAATGACGACGTTTTTCCCGCGTTGGTCCGAGAGCTTCCAGGGTGTGTCGCTCGTTGTGGCCTTGAGCTCGAAATCGGGGGCGACGTCCCCGACCTTCAATGTCGACGTGCGATCCGCAGTCGATGTTCGGCCTTTTGTTACTGCCATGCCGCCGCCGTTCGGCCCCGGTGCAGACCTATCCCGCGGTCGCGGCGGTCTGTTGGTCGGCGACGATTTCCTTGTTGGAGCGGCGCGGACCGCCCTCGTCGATCTTCGCCTTTCGGCGAGCCTCCACGGGATTCGCAACCGCGATGTAACGTGGGCATTCCGGACCGTTCGGCTCGTTACAATACCCTCGCACGCAGGTTGCGCCCGCGCGAACGAAAAGATCGGGCGCTGCCTTCTTTGCCAGGCGCAACATCGCAAACGCCAGCTCGCGTATCTCCCACTGCGCGTTGTTGCACGTGCGAAGCGTGAAGAAGTCGAGCAGAGCGCGCGCGTTGGCCGTTACGACGATTTGCGTTTCGGCGGCATTCGGTAAGGCGAAGCGCGCATCTTCAGCCGGTGTCTCGGCTTCGATTGCATCGGCGTAGAATTCGGCGATCTGGCCCATCAACTTGTCATACTTGGCTTTGATCTCGGGACGCGCGGCGATCGACGGTGGCGTGATGTATTCGAACTGTCCTTTGACGGTGATATAGCGCTGGCTCTTCTGCTCGAACGACATGTGGCGGTGACGCACGAGTTGATGCGTCAATGCGCGTGAGACGCCCGCGACGCCAAACGTAAACATCGTGTGCTCGAAGGTCGAGAGATGCCCGGCATCGCGCACGCGAGCGACCATCTTCTTGATATCGTCTTCGGACCAGTTTCGGTCGATCGACGCGACGTCACGCGGACTGTAGCAGTTGCGAGCGGCGGTCGCGACCGCGCGCTCCGGGTCGGGACTGTGCGAAAGAAGCACGACTTTGAGCGCCATGACGGAGCGTTCGACCTCACGCGTAGGAGACCCGGTTTCGCCCGGCCCGCTTGGCTTCGTACATCGCCTTGTCGGCGGCTTCGAGCAGGCTTTCTGCCGTGTGCGCATCGAGCGGGAAGGCCGCCACGCCGATGCTGGCGGTTATCGCGACCGCGTCGCCCGTAAACTCACGTCCGATCGCGAGGCGCAGCTCGTCTGCGCGTATGACGGCGCGCGACTTCTCGCAGTCGTACCAAACGAGACAAAATTCGTCGCCGCCGTTGCGCGCGACAAGATCTTCAGGCCCGGACGCGTGAGCGCGCAGCATCGCCGCGAGCCGTCGCAAGAGATCGTCGCCCGCCGCATGACCGAAACGATCGTTCCACTCCTTGAAACGATCGGTATCGAGAAACAGCAACGCCAACCTCGGAACGATGCGCAGACGCGGTGCGTCGCGTAAACGCTCGACGAGCAGCGTGCGAAACGCTCGCGGCGTCAAGAGACCGGTGAGACCGTCGTAGGTTGCGCGCGCGCGATCTTCGGCCCGATCGCGCGCAATCGCGAGCGCGGGTGCGGCAATCGAACACACGTCGAGGACGTCCGCAAGCGTCGGCTTCGACGGGCCGTGCGCGAACGCAACGTAGAGGACCAGCGGCAGATCGTCGAGCGGGATTGCAAGCGCGACGCGGTCGGCCGGATGTAGCGGTACGATATCGGCGTCGCCGTTGACCCAGCGGACGCTTCCACTCGCTCGCGCGCAGGCGAGCGGTGAGCGCTCTGCGAGCGCCGAGAGCGTCGCGCCCTGAAAATGTGTGTAGCGTAGACCACTCGCAAAAATACACGTAAAGCGATCGGCGCTCAGTTCCCATGCGGTGACCGCGTCGACCTCGTCGCACAGCGTTCGTAGCGAGCGATCCAAACTGCCGAGCACGTGCGGCACTCCCTCGCGTGCGGCGGCGATGAGCTCGCGAGCGGCGCGCACCATGCTCGAAGCAGTACCCGCGGCACCCTGAGCCTAGCTTAGCTTCGCGAGAAGCTCCTGGGCTCTGAACTGCGCACGCGTGACGTTTCCCAGCTTGACATCCTCGTAGCCACGAATCGAATCCGGAATCTCGAGAATCTCTTGCGACGCTGCAAGGTTCGATTCCGAAACACGCGCGAGGACGCTCGCGACCGTCTCCTCGTACCACACGATCAGCTCGCGCTCGACACGTCGCACTTTCGCGTACCCGAAGATGTCCCAAGGCGTTCCGCGCACGACTTTCGCGCTCGCGAGCACACGCAGCACCGGCGTGAACCACGACCCGAGACGAACCTTGCGCTTCAGGCCGAGCGAACGCAGAATCGGGGGGTGCAGGTTATACCACATCTTTCGTGGCGAGGTGAACAGCGCGCGCGAGCGAGTAGAAAACGCACCGTCGACGTAAAGCCGCGCGACCTCATATTCGTCTTTGTACGCCAGCAGCTTGTGCAGCGAACGGATGACCGTGCGCGTCAACGGACCGTCCTTGCCGCTCAGTGCGCGCTCGCGTTCCGCGACACGCAGCACCGCATTAACATATCGCGCCGCGTATGCCGCGCTTTGATAGGCGCACAGATCGGCTATGCGAACCCGCATCAGACGCTGCGCCTCAGCGTCCAGATCGTCGCAGGACTGCATCAGCCGGCGCGATGCGTCCGTTTCGCGCGCCCCATCCAAGCGATCCGCGAGCGGTTGCTGCGCACCGATTTGCGCGAAGAGTGCGGCCGAATCATACACGGCGAGGCGGCCGTAGTCGAAGGCCAGCAGATTATCTTCGACGGCCACGCCGTTGAGCCGGATTGCGTGCTCGATGCTGGCGGCCGAGACCGGAATGAGACCTGACTGGTAGGCTGCGCCAAGCGTAACGAGATTCGTCATCATGTGATCGCCGAACGCGCCTTCGGCAATCGCGCGCGCTGCCAAGCGGACGTCATTGTCTTTTCGCGTCACGGCACGCACCGCTTCGACGAGCAGCAGCGGCGTCACCGAAAAATGCACGTCGCGAATCATCTCGCCGCTCGGGAGCAGTGACGTATTAATTACCGCCGTTGTGTTCTCCGGATCGCAGCGATCGAGATTGACGGGGTCAGCTGCCGCTAAGAGATCGAGCGCTAGATAGAGATCGGCCTTGCCTGCGCCGATCCTGTTGGCCGCCACATCGTGCTCGGGTTCGGCAACGATCAAGCTCGAGAGCACCGCGCCCCACTTTTGGGCCGCACCCGTTTGATCGTAGCTTAGCACGCGCTTTCCGTCGAACGCCGCCGCCTGCGCGAGAATCGCGTTCAGCGTCAATACGCCGGTTCCACCGACACCGGGCGAATAGATGTGATACGGCCGCGCGAGCGTGCGCGGATAATTCGGTTCCGGCAGCGCAACGTCGATCGGGCGCGCTTTCGGTTTATTGATTCCGGTGCCGGGCTCGGCTTCGAAGGTCACAAACGACGGGCATTCGGCCTTGATGCAGCTCTGATCTTGATTGCAGGACGATTGATGGATCTGCGTTTTGATGCCGAATTCGGTCTCGACTTTTCCGAGCGACATGCAATTCGTCAGCGCACCGCAATCGCCGCAGTTCTCGCAAACGTCTTCATTGACCACGACGAAGCGAGTGCGAGTCGCTGCTTTGCCGCGCTTCTGCCGGCGTCTGCGCTCGTTCGCGCACGTGCCGTCGTAAATCAGGACGGTAACGCCAGGCGTTTCTCGCAGCTCACGCGATGCCGCCTCAAGCTCATCGACGTCGCAAACTTGCGCGACGGCTGGAAACTGCGTGCGACGATAGGACTCGGGAGTCTGCGTCAGCACGACGATTCGGCGCACGCCCTCGAGCGCAAGCAGCGCCACGAGCTCCTCAACGCTCTTTCCGCCGACCGGCGCCTGTGCTCCCGTATTCGCGACCGCCCCGTTGAAGAGAATTTTGAACGTGATGTTCACGTCTGTGGAGATGGCAAACCGAATGTTCATGTAGGACGAATGGAAGAGCGAGCCGTCGCCAACGTTTTGCACCATGTGCGTGCGCGACGTATACGGCGCCAGACCAATCCACGGCATCCCCTCGCCGCCGAGCTGCGTCATCGCTTCAATATGACGCTGCGGCTGCTCAATGATCGACGCGAAGGAATGGCAGCCGGGACTTCCCCACGCAATTTGATCGTCGAGCAAGACAGTCGACGTGTTGTGCGGGCAACCCGAGCAATAATTGGGCGTCCGTTTCGGCAGCTCTTTATACGTACGGTTGCCGATCGCAGCTAGGGTCTCGGCGCGTTTTCCGAGCCGCGGCGCGAGAATGCGCGCGATTATATCGGCGTCCATCCCGCTCTCCACCGGGAATAGCGGAGCATCGTGCTCGTCGTCTTTGCCGACGACCCGAACGCGGCGCTCGAGATTACACAGCGCTGCTTTCAACGCCGTCTCGACGACGCCGCGCTTTTCTTCGACGACGATGATCTCGTCCAGGCCTTCCGCAAAGTCGCGCAAGAACGCTTCGTCGGCGGGATAGATGACACCGAGACGTCCGAGCCGGATGCCGGCCGCACGCAAGGCATCGTCGTTGAATCCGAGGTCGAGCAAGGCCTGACGCAAATCCGAAAAGCTTTTTCCGGCCGACAGCAATCCGATGCGATCGTTCGGCGTACGGACCGCAACGCGATCGAGCTGATTCGCGCGCGTATAGGCGCGCACGGCGAGATGCCGCTCGCGATACAAACGACGCTCCGGGTCGATGTTGAGTCCCGGGAAGAACCGGAAATCCGTGTACTTACGAAACGGCTCGCCATCGATCGTCAGTTCGGGAATGATGATCTTCGGGAAGTCGGGCGAGACGGCGAACGTCTCGCCGCCATCGCACAATTGCCCGATGAGCTTCATTGCGACCCAGCATCCCGAATAACGCGAGAGCGCGATCGCGTGCAAGCCGTATTCCAAGAACTCCGCGACCGACGACGGGTACACGATCGGTATCCCGGCGCTCATGAACGCGTAGTCTTCTTGGAATGGAAGCGTTGAGCTCTTGCTTTCCGGATCCTCGCCGCCGAGCACGACGACTGCACCGAGGCGGCTCGTTCCCCCGAAATTGCCGTGTCGGAGCGCGTCGCCGGACCGATCGATACCCGGACCTTTTCCGTACCAAATGCCGACCACGCCCTCGATACCGTCGCGCCGCGGATGATCGTCGAGCATCTGCGTCCCCATCAGCATGGTGACGCCCAGCTCTTCGCTCTGCGCGGGAACGTGCGTGATCCCGTTCTCGCCGATGATCGCGCCGGCCGCGCGCATTGAGATATCGTAGCCGCCCAGTGGTGAGCCCGGATATCCCGTTACGAACGTGCGCGTGTTCAAGCCGCTTGCAACGTCACGCCGGTGCTGATCGATCGGCAGACGGATGAGCGCCTGAATCCCGCTCAAATAGAGCGTCCCTGACGCGAGCGCATAACGATCGTCGAGCGAACGGCGTACCTGCGTACGCGGCGGCGAGATCACCTGATCAACACGAAGTGGCCGTCGACGACTTTCGTGACCACGTCGGCATCGGCGGCGAGGCCATTGTGATCTTTCGAGGACGTGTGGAAGACGCCCGAAACGCCGGCGTAGCTGATGTGCTCGAGTGCGTCGCGGAGCTTCGCAGGATCAGGACCTGATTTTGCAAGCGCCTGCTTCAGCCAATAGACCGCATCGTAACCGAAGCCACCAAACATGTTCGCGGGCTTATCCTTCGGATACGTCGATTCAAACGCGCTAACGTAATGCAAGGCGATCTTCTTCGACGGATCTGAGTTCGGCAACTGGCTCGCGATCGAGGCTCGCGACGTTGCGATGAATGCGCCGTTGAGTGCGATGCCCGACTGATCGAGGAAGCGCTGATCGGCTGCGCCGTCCGAGAAATACAGCGGCAGGTTGCCGAGCGCCAACTGACGGTAGCCGCGCGTGACGACATACACCGACGGCAATGTGCTCCACACCAAAACCGCTTGCGGGTTGGACGCACGCACTTTCGTGAGCTGCGTCGTTGCATCGGTTGCGGTTGCGTCGATCGCTTCCGAATCGGTTACCGAGAAGCCCTCGGCTTTTCCGGCTTCAATGAAATGCGCAACGCCGGTCTTGCCGTAGTCGTCGTTGCGATACACCGCACCGACCTTCTCGATTCCGGCAGCCTTCATATGCTTCTGCAGAATGCGCGCGACGGCCGTGTCGGTCGGTGGAATCTTGAAGACGTACGGATGGTCGCCGACCGGCTCGATGATCGTCCCGGACGATGCCAGCGAGATCATCGGCACCTTGGCGGCTTGCGCGACCGGTACCATTGCGAGACTGCCTTGCGTGATCGACGTGCCGATGATGGCAACAACGTGCTGATCCAGCAGTCTGCGCGTCGCGTTCACGGCGTTCGCGGGCGACGTCTCGTCGTCGATGATCGTGACTTGCAGCGGATGTCCGTTCACACCACCGGCTTTGTTGATCTCGTCAACGGCGAGCTGAATGCTATCACCCGCAGGCCGTCCGAGCGTCGATGCCGGTCCGCTTTCGCAGACGACTGCACCGATCACATATGGTTCGCTCGCTGCATCCCCCGCACGCAGCGAAACGCCGCCGAGTACGAATGCAAAAGCAACTCCGAGTACGATAAGTCGCAAAAATCCCCTCACGAATGCCCCTTTCCGAGCGGTCCCATAAAGTACGTCCGTCCGCTACGAACCAAATCCTCTGCCGTTCCCGTCGCGACGATCCGACCGCGTTCCATAAAATAGGCGCGCCGGCAGATGCGGGCCGCCATGCGGAGGTTCTGCTCGACCAAAACGATCGTCGCCGCGCCCTCGGCCAGCCGTCCGAGAGCCGCGAAGTTCTCGGCGCGGACGCGCGGCGCTAGACCGAGACTCGGTTCATCGAGCAACAGCAGCTCCGGCTTCGCCATCAGCGCGCGGCCGATCGCGACCATCTGCTGTTCGCCGCCGGAGAGCGAGCTGGCCGCCGTCCGAAGCAGCTTGCGCAGCGGCGGAAAAAGCTCGAGCACCTCATTCAAATCAGGCTCGAGCGTGCTTCGATCGCTGCGAGCGTAGGCGCCCAGCACGAGGTTCTCGCGAACGGTGAGCGGCCCGAAGAGTTGCCGGCGTTCGGGGACGACGGCGACCCGGCGACGGGCCATCGCCTCCGGCGAGGCGCCGGTGACATCCTCACCGAGGACGCGGACGCGACCGTTCGCGGGCGGAAACAACCCGATGATCGAGCCGAGCAGCGTCGTCTTACCCGCGCCGTTCGGGCCGACGACTGCGACCGTCTCGCCGCGGGCGACTTCGAGGCTGACATCCCACAAGATTTGGACGCGGCCGCGATACGTCGCGACACCCTCGAGCTCGAGAACGTTGTCGCTCATGCGGTGAGCTCGTCGCCGATATAGGCGTCGAGGACGATCGGATCGTTGCTGATCCCCTCCGGCGAGCCTTCAGCGATCTTGCGGCCGTGATCGAGAACGACGAACCGGTCGGCCGCCGCGAGCAAACGATGCAGATCGTGCTCGACGAACAAGATGCAGACGCCACGCGAACGCGCTGCGCGCACGAGCTCGAGCACAGCATCGATCTCATCGCCGCTCAATCCGGAAAGCGGCTCGTCGAGCAACAACACTCTCGGCTCGACCGCAAGGACACGAAGCATCTCGAGCACACGCTCTTGTCCGAACGATAACGACTCGGTCAACACGTCAGCGCACGACTCGAGCGGTGTCCCTGCGAGCAGCGCGCGCGCCGCGTCTTTGCTCGCATTTTCCACGCGCGGGCTTGCATCGAGCGCAACCATCAAGCTCTCGCAGACGCTCAGTCCCCAAAACATCACCGGCGTCTGAAACGTACGCGTGACGCCGAGCGCGGCGACGCGGTGCATCGGAAGATGCGTAAGCTTTCGCTCGTCGAGCGAAACCGTACCGGCGCTCGGACGCTGCAATCCGCTGATCACATTGAAGAGCGTCGTCTTTCCGGCGCCGTTCGGACCGATAACACCGAGCACCTCACCGGGTTGCGCATCGAACGTAACGCCGTCGAGCGCGACGACCCCGCCGAAGCGGACCGTGACGTCCTCGACGCGCAGACTCACGCGCGCCGCAACGTTCGTCCGAGCAATCCTTGTGGACGCGCGACCAAAACGACGAGCAGTATAATGAACGCGATTCCCTGCTCCCAGCCGCTCGAGAAGAGTCCGCCGCACATCTTCTCGACGATGCCGAGCACGAAGCCGCCGACAAGCGCGCCGGTCAAACTATCGAGGCCACCGAGAATCGCCGCGACGAAACCGTTGAGCCCGAGATACAGGCCCATATCGTAGGTCGCGCTCGTAATCGGCGCGATCACGACCCCGCCGATCGCACCGATGACGGCGGCTGCAACGAAACTCCAAAACGCAAATTGCGCAAGCGGCATTCCAAAAACGCGTGCGATGTTCGGGTTCGCCATCGCGGCACGCACTGCCGTACCGGTATAGGTCTTGCGAAAGAACAGAAACAGCGCGAGCACGATCACCAGGTCGGCGCCAAAAACCCAAACGGCTTGCGGCGGAATCGTCCCGGGGCCAATAGCGAGCGACGTACCCGCAGAAAACGCCGGAAGCATCAGCGGATTCGTCCCCCACACGAACAGCGCGGCACCGCGAATTGCAACGTCGAGACCGAGCGTAATGAAGATCAGCGTCACCGTTCCACTGCGCCGCGCCGGCCGAAGCGCTAAGAGCTGCGCCAAGCCGCCGACCGCACCGGCGAAAACAACCGCGACGATGGCTGCAGCGGCGACCGGCCAACCTTTGCTCGCCAGCGACGACGACGTCATCGCGCCAATCATCGCAAACTCGCCTTGCGCGAAGTTGATGATGCCCGAGACCTGATAGACGAGCACGAAACCGGCCGCGATCAGCGCGAAAATTCCGCCGACGACGAGGCCTGCGAGAAAGAACTGCCAGAGCTCTGCGACGATACCCGTCATGCGGCCGGCAATGCCAGCCCGAGATCCTCGACGACTCGCTTCGCACGCGTGAGGTAGTCCTCGCGCATCTCACCGTTGCTGCGGAACTTGATCCCGTACCGGCGATACATCTCGTTGTTCTTCGAGCGATCGGAGCCGAAGAACGCCGGCATCGATGGAAAAATCGCTTCGAGCGCAGTTTGCGCACGTTCCTTGCCTTCCGGCGTCTTGATGATCTCCGCGACCGATTGCTCGCCGAACTTTGCGTGGAACTTCTCTTCGGGCAGCGTCGCCTTCGCGGCGCTGCGCAGCGGAATGTAGCTGCACTGCAGCAGATCTTCGACTTGAATGATCTCGGCAAGATCGGCGACGAGTTTGATCACGCAAAACTCTTCCCAGCTTTGCAAAGGGAAATCGAAGATCGAAAGCGTCCGCTTCGTCGACGTATCGGGCAACATCGCGTCTTCAGGAACGCCGATCTCGCGCCCCAACCGAAAGAAGCGAACGTGATGGCCGTACTCTTCCATCGCGACGCGGCAGGTCAGCCACTTCCAATACGGCGTCGGCGCAAATGCGACGGCGACTTCGTCGAACACGCGCGCACCGTGCAGCTCGTTGATCGCATGGCTCACGACGATCTTCTCGACGGCGTGACGATAATCGGCAGGCTCGCCGGCGAGGGCTTTCGGCGTCTTGACGTCAGGATACGCCGGCATGCGAGAACGCCTCCAAGTCGGTTTCGAGCGGCGTAAACGCGCCGGAAAACTTTCCAACCTCGCGCGCCATGTCGTCGTGCGATGCTCGTGCGTCGAGCGCAAAGCGCGCGATCGGACGCGGCTGCGAAAACAGCATCACCTCGGCACCTCGGACGCAGAACAGTTGTCCGGTGATCGATTCGGCTTCGTCCGAGGCAAGGAACGCGACGAAACGCCCCACGAATCGCGCGTCGATCGTCATGGCTCGCTTCTTATAAGCGTGCTGCGCGTCGTTTTGCGCCTGAATCGATTCGGTGACGCGCGTCGCGCCGAACGGTGCAACGGCATTGGCGGTGACACCACTGCGCGCCATGTCGTGCGCAACGACGCGCGTGAGACCGAAAAGCGCTGCTTTACTGCTTGCGTACGCCGCCTGCCCGAAGTTGCCGTAAAATCCGGCTGTCGAAACCATGTTAACGATCCGCCCCCAACGATACCATTCACCGCCGCGTCCGGACTTGGCTTGGTCGCGCATAATCGACGTCGCGGTGCGAATCGCTTCGAAGGCGGCGGTCACGTTGTTTTCGAGCACATCTTCGAAATCTTCCAGATTTGCTTTGAAGGCAAAGCCGTCGCGGATGATCGCGGCGTTGTTGATGAGAATGTCGATCCCGCCGAACGAGCTGACTGCAAGTTCGACCGCATGTCGCGGCGCGCCGGCTTCTGCAAGGTTCGCCGTAAACGCGACGACGCGATCGTCGAAGCCGGCGGCAAACTCGTTGGCAAGATTCGGATCCTCGCCGCGTCCGTCAATCTCCGTTCCGTTGTCCGCTACGACGACGCTCGCGCCGCGTTCCCACAACGCGCGTACAATCGCGGCTCCAATCCCTCGTGCCCCGCCCGTGACAAGCGCCACGCGGCCTGCCAAGCTATCGCTCACGTGCGGGCCCTTCGCCGCAAGGCTCGCCACCGCTTCCCGGGAAGCGAGTTGTGCCGATGCAACTACGATTCGCAATCCAGAGCGTTGTGATCTTCGTCCTCGGAACGCTGCTTGCGCTCGTCTTGCCGCCGTTTTACGCCGGACTCTTAACGTTGTGCGGACTCTACGCGCTCGTGACGCTCGGGTTGAACCTCTTCATGGGCTACGCCGGCCAAGTCTCGCTCGGACAAGCCGCGTTCGTCGGGATCGGCGCGTACACGTCGGCCGTGTTGGCGGTTCACTACGACGTCAGTCCCTGGATCGGAACGCTTGCGGGTGCGCTCGTCGCCGCGATCGTCGCGTATGCGCTCAGCTTCGTCGCATTGCGCCTGCGCGAAAACTATCTGGCGCTCGCGACGCTGGCGCTCGGCATCGTCATCAACGTCGTCTTCTCGCAGTGGGATTTTCTCGGAGGCACGTCCGGCATCAACGCGATTCCCGGCTACGTACTTTTTGGGCGCACGTTCGACGCGCGCAGCTACGCGGTGCTCACATGGCTGCTGGTCGCGATCGGCGTGTGGTTTGCGAACCGTCTCGTCACGTCGTCGTACGGACGCGCGCTGATTGCACTCGCGTCAGGAGAGCTCGGCGCGCTGTCGCTCGGAGTCGACGGCGATCGCTTGCGGCGCCAAGTCTTCGTGCTCAGCGCAATCTATGCAGGCGTGAGCGGTGGCGTCTACGCGTCGTACTTCAGCTACATCGATCCGACATCGTTCGGCTTCTTGCTTTCCGTGAATTTCGTCTTGATGTCGGTGATCGGCGGATTGCGCAGCGTCTGGGGCGCAATCATCGGCGCAGCAGCCGTCGTTGCGCTCGGGCAATTTCTCTCAATCGAAGTTCCGAAAATCTTACCGAGCGCGCGCGGCGACTTTCAGGCCTTCTTCTTCGGGATAATCCTCGTTGCAATTCTCGTCAACATGCCCGAAGGTCTGGTGAGCGGCCTCCGCCGCTTGCGCGGCCGCCGCGCTTCTTTGTCATCCCGAGCGTAGTTGGGGGATAGCAAAATGCGCAATTACCGGGCGTTGTCGCTGTCCCTCGATACCCTGCGGGGCACAGGCTTCGCTCGGGATGACAGCGGAGGGCGCATCGCTCTTACTTTGCGGGGGCTTTTTTAATCGATTTTGCGGGGACGCCGGCGACGCGGTCGCCGGGCGCAACGTCGCGTGTTACGACCGAGCCGGCACCGGTCATTGAATCATCGCCGACTTCGACGGGTGCAACGAGCATCGTATCCGAGCCGATTTTGACGCGCTTGCCGATCTTCGTCTTGTGCTTCTTTTGGCCGTCGTAATTGCATGTGATCGAGCCGGCGCCAATGTTCGAGCCTTCGCCGACTTCGGCATCGCCAAGATAGGCGAGGTGCCGCGCTTTCACGCCCTGGCCTAACTTCGAATCCTTGACTTCGACGAAGTTGCCGATCGCGACGTCGGATTCGAGACGCGCGCCGTCGCGCAGATGCGCGAACGGGCCGACGACCGCATGCGAACCAATCGTGCTATCGAGCACGACACTCTCGGTAATCTGGACCGACTCGCCGATCGTCGCACCGTAAATGCGGCAGTTGGGACCAATGCGCGTTCCGCTTCCAATAACCGTTGCTCCGCCGATCGTCGTGTTGGGCTGGATAACAATGTCGGTTCCGAGCGAGAGATCCGGCTCAACATATGTCCTGGCCGGATCGACGATCGTGACACCGCCACGCATGTAGTCTTCGCACAAGCGCTGGTTGATCACCGACCGCACCTTGGCCAATTCCGACCGATCGTTGACACCCATAACCAGCGCGGCATCATCGGCCACAACCGGCACGACGCGATCGCCGCGCTCGACCAGCATCGCGATCGTATCGGTGAGATAGAGCTCGCCTTGCGCATTGTCGGAATTCAAATCGCCGATGACGCTGCGGAGCGAGCCTTCATCGAATGCGTAGATGCCGGCGTTCATCTCATCGACAAGCAACTCGTCGGGAGTACAATCGCGCGCTTCAACGATGCGCATCACCAGGGCACCGTCGCGAATAATACGTCCGAAGTTCGACGGCAATGGCATCTTCGCGGTCACAATTGCAAGCGCAGTGAGCGTATCGCAGGCTGCAACGACGGTGCGGAAGAGCGGACCGTCGACGGCCGGCATGTCGCCATACGCGACTAAAACTATGCCCTCGCGCGGCTTCATTTCTTTCAGCGCGGCCTGCACGGCGTGGCCCGTGCCTTTTTGTTCGCTCTGAATGACGGTGTCGATCTCGATGTCGGGTATGACGTCGCCGATCGCGGCGATCGCCGCATCGTTTTCGGGGCTCGTGACGATCACGGCGCGCGTGACGCCCGCGTCGCGCAAAGCGCGCAGCACCCACCAAATCATCGGACGTCCGCAGATGTCGTGCAGCACTTTGGGCGTCGTGCTCTTCATACGCACGCCTTTGCCCGCCGCCAAGACAATCGCCGAGCTCGTGCTCGCCACCGGCGCCGAACCGTTTGTGGTCATGCGGTCACCGCGGGGGAATGAGCACGCAAGAATGCATCGATCCGTCCGAGCGTGATCTCGCGACCGAGCACTTCCGCCGTTTCGAAGAGTCCGGCCGAGACTGCGGCACCGGTGATCGCGACGCGTGTCGCGCCGATGAACTCGCCGGCCTTGATTCCTTTGCGCTCGGCGAGCGCGCGAATCGCTTCTTCGATCGACGTGTGCGTCCACTCGCCTGAAATTGCCCGCAATGCCTCAGCGACCTCATGCAACCGCTCGCGCGCTTCCGGCGTTCCGGCGCGCTTTGCGACAGCTTGCGGGTCCCACGGAATGACGAGGTCGGTCGTGAAGAGATAGCGCGAGCCGGAGGCGAGATCGTCGATCGTCTTGATGCGCTCGCGCAAGAGCGCGCAGGCGGCTTCGACGTGCGCACGATCGGTTCGCAGCTTCGCCGCATCCGGCGCGCTCGCGAGCTTGTGGAGCGTCAGGTCCACGAGCGCAGGCAGCGGCGCCGTTCGAATGTACTCGCCGTTCATCCACGCGAGCTTGACGACGTCGAAGATGGCACCGTGCTTCTGCACGCGCTCGAGATCGAAGAGCTCGATCATCTGCTCGCGCGTCATGATCTCGAGCTCACCGCCCGGGGGCGACCAGCCGAGGAGCGCCAGAAAGTTGACGAGCGCATCGGGAAGATAACCGAGGGTGCGATATTCGGAGACGCCGGTGGCGCCGTCGCGTTTCGAGAGCTTCTTGCGCTCAGCATTCAGAATGATCGGAAGATGCGCGAATTGCGGGACAGGCTCACCTAGTGCTTCGTACAGCCCGATCTGCTTGGGCGTGTTGGCAAGATGCTCTTCACCGCGAATGACGTGCGTGATCTTCATCGCAGCGTCATCTACGACCGCCGCAAAATTGTAGAGCGGACCGCCGCCTGCCTTGACGATGATAAAGTCCTCGACTTCACCGGGCGGAAAATCGACCTCGCCGCGAATCAGATCCGTGACGCGGTACGTACGCGTCGCGTCAATTCGAAACCGCATCGCAGGTGATACTGCAAGAGCGGCTGAGCGCGACGTAACCTCACCAGTGCTGAGCAACGAGCACTGACACGCAGCGCTCTTCTGCAGCGGTTCGTCGTCTTGCGCGACGTCGTCGGTCCGCGCCGCGCAAAAACATGGATAGATTCGACCGGTCTGCGCGAGTTTTTCGAGCGCAGCCTGATAGCCGCTGAGTCGTTCGCGCTGATTGTACGGCCCGTACTCGCCCCCAACGTCGGGGCCTTCGTCATGCTGCAAGCCGAGCCAATTCAGCGCACGAAAAATCTCTTCGCGATATTCCGGCCGCTCGCGCGCGACGTCGGTGTCCTCGACGCGCAGCACATACGTACCGCCATGTCTGCGTGCATAGAGATAATTGAACAGCGCCGTACGCGCACCACCAACATGCAAGAATCCCGTCGGCGAGGGCGCAAATCGTACGCGCGGTTTATCGGACACGTTCAGACTCTTACTCGCTTTATCACCATCTCCTTGAACGCGTTCAAGATTGCGGTGACTGCAGGTCGCCGATAGTCCCAACGGGCATCGGCCCCGGGCTGCGCGACGACCATCGTCGCATTCGCTTCGAAAAGCAAGACGCGACCTTGCGGATCGACCGCAAAGTCGATGCCGGCGTAATCGAGCCCGAGCGTTTGCTCGATGCGCTCGAGCGCTGCAATCGCAGTCGGACCGAGCGCGCCGCGCATGTCGGCGAGAAAACGTTCATCCTCGGCGCGGTTCGCGGCGTTCTCAGTCATATCGGCGGAAAAGTAATGAATCTTCCAGTGCGGCGAGACCGCGAGATGCAGCGGATACATCTTCCCGTCAATGAACATCACGCGATACTTGCGTGCTTGCCCGTCCGCACCACGCGCGTCGAGATACTCGATCGCGAAGAATTCATCGCCGGGGAGCTGCGCGAGGGCCGGCCCAAGTTCGTCCGATTCTTCGACCAAAACAAAATGACGGCCGGTGTGCTGCCGCGGTAATCGCAGCAGCACGGGAAAGTTGAATCCCAGACGTTCTAGCGCCGCGGCGCCGTCACGTTCGAGCACGCTGCGCGCAATGAGGCTGGTACGTGGCGCGACGACATTCTCGAGCGTGCGAAGACGTTCGGCGTTCTCAGCGCGTCCCGTCGGCATAACGGCGCCGGGCGTGTTGATCAGCGGCGCGTTCGTCGTAAACTCACGCGCGCGCAACAACGCATCGGGCCCCACGTCGGCGTCGCTGATTGCGTTGAACACGATATCGTGCCGCGGTAAGGGTTTCGCAGGATCAGCGTATTCAATGTAAAGCTTCGTCGTCGCAAAGACGTGCTTGTCGAGCAAACTCTCCGCGTCGAGGTTGCCGCCCGTTGATGAGACGAGCACGAGCACCTCGATCGGCTTAGCGTCGCCGAGATACGGCAGCACTTCGAGCGGCTCCGCGCCGAAGCCGAGCTTGCGATGCTGCTCCGCGCCGGCTTCATCGCCGGTGCGACTGAACAGATAAACGAGGCCTTTGTGCGCAGCAGCGTTGCTCGGATCGAGCGTGAGCGCCGCCTCGAACTCAAGACGCGCGCCGGCGAATTGCTCGAGCTCAAGCATGCAAATTCCGAGGCTCACGTGTCCGAGTGGGTTTTGCGGATGCTGACGCACCGCTTCTTCATATGCGGCTTGCGCCGCACGCCGTTTCCCGGCACGCGTCAGGACGTTGCCAAGGTTGTTGAGGCCGCCGAAGTGCGCCGGCGCGACCGATAGCAACGCAAAATAGGCTTCACGCGCGTCGTCGTTGCGACCGAGCATCTCCAACAGCTGCGCGCGTGCGAACAAGTCGTCCAGGGCGTGCGGCGGCCGCGCCAAACGCTTTTCGATCTCGGCAAGTTTTCGCTGCGCGTCGCGCGGTGAGAGCGTCTTAGCCGACCAATTCCCGCCGCTTGCCGCACTCGCGTTCGATGAACTTAATGATATCCGAGAGCGGCGCTCCCGGCGTGAAGATCTCGCGCACGCCGAGACGCTTGAGCTCAACGGCGTCATCCGGTGGAATCGTTCCGCCGCCGAAAAAGACGATGTCGTCGACGCCTTTGGCTTTGAGCTGCTCGACAACCAGCGGGAAGAGCGTCATGTGCGCACCCGAGAGAATCGAAAGTCCGATCCCATCGGCGTCTTCCTGAATGGCCGTGTTCACGATCTGCTCCGGTGTCTGAAAGAGACCCGTGTAGATCACTTCCATCCCGGCGTCACGCAACGCCCGCGCGATCACCTTCGCACCGCGATCGTGTCCATCGAGCCCGGCCTTTGCCACAATAACCCGCAGCGGCCGCTTTTTCTCCATTCTAAAGGCGCTCCGCCCAAGGCTGCGCGCCCCCCAACCGCTTTGCGGTTGGGGCCCCCATTTGCGCTCGGCCCATCACCATATCAAACATGGCACGATGATTTCGCCGGCCTCGCAACAACACACCTAGTACCGCGGGGTCTCCGTATAGCGGCCGTAGACGGAGACCATGGCCTCGACGATCTCGCCTTCGGTTGCCATCGCATTGACCGCGTCAATCAGCGGCGGCATGACGTTGATCGATTGGTCCGTGCAGGCACGCTTGAGCGCGGCGAGCGCTCTGTCGACATCGCCGGCGTCGCGGTGAGTCCGCATGCCCTTCACGCGCTGCGCTTGCTCGGCTTCGACCTTGGGCTCGATGCGCAGCAGCTCGATGTCTTTTTCGGAACCTTCGCGTTCAAACGCGTTGACGCCGACGATGATGCGCTCTTGTGTTTCGAGCGAGCGCTGATACGCGTAGGACGCGTCCGCGATCTCTTTCTGCAAGAAGCCGGCCTCGATCGCCTCAATGCAGCCGCCGTATTCTTCGATTTGTCGGAAGTAGTCTTCGGCTTGGCGTTCCATCTCGTCGGTCAGCGACTCGATGAAGTACGAGCCGCCCAGCGGATCGACGACATTCGTGACGTTGGTTTCGTAGGCGAGGACTTGCTGCGTGCGCAGCGCGACTTCGACGGCGCGCTCGCTCGGCAACGCGAGCACTTCGTCCATTGAATTCGTGTGCAGCGATTGGGTCCCGCCGAGTACCGCTGCCATCGCTTCGAAGGCGACGCGCGCGACGTTGTTGAGCGGCTGTTGTGCGGTCGCACTGCAGCCGGCCGTTTGCGTGTGAAAGCGCAGCTGCCACGAGCGCGGATCTTTCGCGCCGTATTTCTCGCGCATGTGACGCGCGTAGATGCGGCGCGCTGCGCGGAACTTGCAGATCTCTTCGAAGAAATCGATATGCGAGTTGAAGAAAAACGAGAGACGGGGTGCGAAGCTGTCGACGTCCATCCCGGCTTTCGTCGCGGCTTCGACATACGCAAAGCCGTCGGCGAGCGTGAAGGCAAGCTCTTGCACGGCGGTCGATCCGGCTTCACGAATGTGATAACCCGAGATCGAGATCGTGTTCCACTTTGGCATCTGCTCGGTGCAGAACTTCATCATGTCGACGATGATGCGCACGTGAGGCCGCGGCGGGAAGATCCATTCTTTCTGCGCGATGTACTCTTTGAGAATGTCGGCTTGAATCGTGCCGCCGAGTGCGCGGCGCGGTATGCCCTTCTTCTCCGCGGCGGCAACGTATTGCGCCAGCGCGATACACGCGGGCCCGTTGATCGTCATCGACGTCGTGATTGCGCCCATGTCGATGCCGTCGAAAAGCTGTTCCATGTCGGCGAGCGAATCGATTGCGACGCCGCATTTGCCGACTTCGCCAAGCGATTGCGGCGCATCGGAGTCGTAACCCATCAGCGTCGGCATGTCGAAGGCGACCGAGAGCCCCATCTGACCTTGCGCCAAGAGGAAATGATAGCGCTCGTTCGTTTGCTTTGCGTTGCCGAAGCCGGCGAATTGACGCATCGTCCAGAGACGCCCGCGGTACATCGATGGATGGATCCCGCGCGTATACGGATACTCGCCCGGCTGCCCGAGATCGCGCTCGAGATCGAGCCCGGCCAGGTCCTCGGGACCATACAGCTCTTTGAGCGGTATGTCGGAGATGGTCCGGTCGGTCGCACCGGAGCCGGGTCCGCTGCGCTTGAGGGGCGTAGCCCGCTCGATCATTTTGGCCATGGTTGCCTCTGTTTTCGTCAGACCCTGACGATGAGCTTTCCGAAGTTCTCCCCACGAAGCATCCCGATCAGCGCGCGCGGCGCGCTTTCGAGCCCTTCGACCACATCTTCCCGGTAGCGTATCTTGCCTTCCCGAAGCCACGCGCTGACGTCGCGCTCGAAGGCGGCCACGTGGGCCTGATGATCGCCGACCAGAAAACCTTGCATCGTGGCACGCATCGTCAGCATCTGGCGCAAGTTTGGTCCGGGCGGCGGGGAGGTCGCATTATACTGGTCGATCATCCCGACGATCGCAATGCGCGCATGCAGGCGCAGCTGCCGCATCACCGCACGCAAAATCGGGCCGCCCGTGTTGTCGAAATAGATGTCGACGCCCTCGGGACAGTGCGTTTTTAGCGCTTCGTCGAGATCTTCGGTGCGGCGATTGATGCACGCGTCGAAACCGAGCTCCTCGACAACATAACGGCACTTCTCGTCGCTGCCCGCGACGCCGATTGCACGAGCGCCTTTGATCTTTGCGATTTGTCCGGCAACGCTGCCGACTGCGCCCGATGCTGATGAGATAACGACCGTTTCACCAGGCTGCGGCTTCCCGATATCCAGCAGGGCAAAATATGCCGTTTGACCCGGCATTCCCAAGACACCGAGCGCGTACGTCACCGGCGCGGCATTCGGATCGAGTTTGCGCAATCCGTCGCCGGGGCAGACGTGCTCCGTTTGCCATCCCGTATATCCGAGTACGAAATCGCCTCTGCGAAATGCGGCGTTCTTCGAGTCGAGGACTTCGCTAACGGCTCCTCCGACCATCATCTCGCCGATCTCAACGGACTTCGCGTACGAGCGCGCGGCGCTCATGCGTCCGCGCATGTATGGATCCAGCGACAGGTACCGCGTCCGCAGCAGAACCTCTCCGTCGCGGCACTCCGGCACCGGCTCCTCAACCAAGCGGAAATCGGCGTCGACGGGTTCACCTTCGGGACGACGGGCGAGCATGACGCGCTTGTTCATGGAGAGAACGTTCGTGGGTACGATGGATCTGAACTGCGACATGGGCGAGAGCTACGGCGTCTATAAACTGGGCGACGACATGGCGATGCTCGAGGTCATTACGACGGCGAACGTTGCGTGTGGTTTTCACGGCGGCGATCCCGAGGTCATGGCCGCTACGATGAGCGCCGCCAAAAAGAACGGTGTCGCTGTCGGCGCTCATCCGGGATTTCCCGACCTAGCGGGCTTTGGTCGGCGGCGTATTCCATATTCAACCGATGAGATCGTGCGGTTCGTCGCATACCAGATCGGCGCAGCGGCGGCAATGGCGACCCTTGTCGGTCACAAGCTCACGTCGGTAAAAGCGCATGGTGCACTCGGTAACATGGCGGCGGAAGAGATCGAGATCGCTCGTGCCGTTGCACGCGCAACAAAAGCGGTCGATCCATCGCTTGCGCTTCTGGTCATCGGCGGTTCACAGCTCCAGCGCGCCGGCGAAGAAGCCGGATTGCGTTTAGTTCACGAGATCTACGCCGATCGCGCCTACGGCGACGACGGACAGCTCGTCTCGCGCAAGATTGAGGGCGCGGTGATTCACGATCCCGACGTGGTGATGCGACGCGTTGTCGACATGGTCGCGGAATCTGCGGTCATCACGACGACCGGTAAACGACTGCCCACCAAGATCGAGAGCGTGTGCGTGCACGGCGATACGCCCGGCGCGGTCACGATCGGACGCAACGTGCGGGCAGGCCTCGAACGTGCCGGCATCAAGCTCAAACCCTTCGCTGCCTAAGCCACGTTTTCTCGACGCCGGCGAATCGGCGATCGTCGTCGAGTTCGGCCGCGTCGTCGATAAGACGCTCCACGATCGTGTGTTGGCGCTCGATGCCGCCGTTGCGGCTGCGAAGATCGAGGGCGTCACCGAAACGGTGCCGACGTATCGTTCCCTGATGGTGTATTACGATGCGCGCCGTATCGAACGCGACGAAATCGTCGGCCGCCTCGAAAAGCTGCTCGCACACACAAGCTCGGTACGTGTCGAGCCGAAGCAGCGCACGATTCCGGTCTGCTACACGATGCCGCACGCCCAAGATCTTGCCGAGGTCGCGCGTCATCTGCAGCTGAGCCAAGATCGCATCGTCGAGATCTTCACGAACGCAACGTATCGCGTTTACATGTTCGGTTTTCTTCCGGGGTTCGCATATCTCGGCCGATTACCGAAAGCGCTCGAGATCCCGCGCCGCGAGATGCCGCGCTCGCCGACGCCGATGGGCGCGGTGCAGATCGCTGCCGAGCAAGTCGTGATCACCGGCATTGCGATGACGACCGGCTGGTATATGATCGGCCGCACGCCGCTACGCGTATTCGATCTCGCGCGCGAGTCACCGTTCATCTTCGACGTCGGCGATGAAATCCGATTCGAACCGATCGACAACGCTGCATTCGAGCGTCTTGCGTGAACGGAAGTATCCGCATCGTACGCGCCGGACCCGGCGAAACGATTCAAGACTCCGGACGATACGGCTATCTCCGTTACGGCATTGTCGCTTCGGGCCCGATGGATTGGATCGCGTTCGGCGTTGCTAACCGCGCGCTTGGGAATCCCGCGGATGCAGCTTCAATTGAGATCTCGCCGGCCGGCATAGAGCTCGTGTGCGAGGATGCACCGCTGACGGTTGCATTCGCAGGCGGCAGCTTCACGTGGGAACGCGACGGCACGCGCTTGCCGTCAGCTGCGGTGATCACGTTGCTTCCCGGCGAGTCCTTGCGCACGCGCGCGGGTGCGTGGGGAACGTGGACGTACCTTGCCGTTGCGGGCGGCATCGACGTTCCACCGGTGCTCGGCAGCCGCTCGACCTACGCGCGCTTCGCGATCGGCGGATTCGAAGGACGTGCACTTCGCGCCGATGACGTCCTTCACTCGCGCGACGGCGCGCGCGAAGACATCGCTCTGGGAACGCTGCGGACACCGCTACTCGAACGCTCGAGCGCGCCGATCCGCGTCGTGCTTGGACCGCAAGACGATTACTTCACGTCTGCGGCGCGCGCGACGTTCTTCTCCGAAAGCTACGCGATCAGCAGCCGTTTCGATCGCATGGGCTATTGGCTGGAGGGCCCCAAGCTCACGCACGAAGCCGGCTTCGATATCGTCTCCGACGGAATTCCGCTCGGCGCGATTCAGGTTCCAGGCTCGGGACAGCCGGTGATCTTGATGGCCGATCATCAAGCCACCGGCGGCTATCCGAAGCTCGGCGCCGTGACGCGTGCGGACGTCGGACGCTTCGCGCAACACCGTCCGGGCGAACGCGTGCACTTCGCGCCGTGCGCAGTCGATGCCGCGCATCGCGCACTACGTGAGGTTTATGCTGTGCTCGACGAAACGACCGTGCACGCGAGCGACGAGATCCTCGGTTCGAGCAATCTTATCGGCGGCGTCGTCGATGGGAGCTAGGCGGGAACGCTGATAAACGCGTCGAGCACGCGCATGTACTCATCGAACCCCGTGCGATGCAAACTGTGCCCTTGCCCGGGGAAGACGCGAATCGTTACGTTCGAGCCGCCGTTCTGACGAATGAACTCGACGTCGTCGCGATGGACGACCGATTCTTTCTCGTCGGCTAGCATGAATAGCAATGGTTTTGGATAGTTGACGACGCTCTCGCGCAGATCGAGCTTGCCTTCATCCGCGCCGTTCTCAACGCCGATCCCGATTAACGGCTCGATTGTCATGTGTTGCAGCGCGTGAATCTTAGCCTGAATTTCGATGTCGGGAAGATCCTTATATTCCTCGATGATCTTCTTCTCTCGGTCGGCACCGTGCAGATTCAAAATCGGATCCATCAGCTCGTGCCAATGCTCGGACCACGACGAGCGTCCCCACGGACGGAACATCGGATCGATCGCGACGATACGCGAGACCCCCATCTGAAGCCCCGCGAGAATCGCAATCGCGCCGCCCCATGAATGTCCGATCAGCGTATCGATTCCGCCCGGAATTGCGTCCTGCGCCTCGATGCAATCGCGGACGCTGCGCTTGAACGTCATCGGGCCTTTCACCGCGGCGGAATCGCCGTGACCACGCTGATCGTAAGCATGCACCGTATACGCAAGCTCGAGCGCACCGGCGGTGCGGTTCCAGGATTTGCGCGAGCTCGTCATGCCGTGGAGGCACAAGACGTTCGGACCGCCTGAACCCCACGTCTCCAGCGTCGTCGTTTTTCCGTCGTCGAATGTTATCTGTCGTTGACTCATAGCGCTTCGAGGACCGTCTCTTCGTCGAAGGCGACGCGATTCCGGCCGTCGGATTTTGCACGATACAGTGCTTCGTCTGCGCGGCGCACCAGTTCGCTCGTGTCTTCCCCGGGCAAGAACGCGGCGACGCCGATGCTGACGGTGATCGTCCCGCCGGCCTCCCCTGCCGGGATCGCGAGATCCGAGACGGCGCGGCGGATGCGCTCTGCGACGTGAATCGCATCGTCAAGGTCGATGTCGTGCAAGATCGCTGCAAACTCGTCGCCGCCGTAACGCGCGATCAGATCTTCGGAGCGCAGCACGTTGGCGGCAAGCGCACGTGCGACCCGTCGAATGCAATCGTCGCCGGCGCGGTGACCTTCCAGATCGTTGTAGTTCTTGAAGTGATCGATGTCGATGATGAGCAAGACCGCACTGCCGACGAGACCTTCGATATGAACGTCGAACGCCCGGCGGTTTGCGACGCCGGTCAATGGGTCGACCATCGCTGCGCGCGCCAACCGGCGATTCTCGGTCGTAAGCTGGCGATAGAGCAGATTGACATGCCGGATCATGACGAACGCAACCGTCGCAGAAACGATCAGGACTTCAAGCCGTGCACCAATGCGGCCGAACGAAAACCGCTCCGATCCGACCTGCAACAAGTACGCGTCCGCAACGAGGCCCGCAAGGAAGAGCGCCGCGTAGACGTCGATCGAGCGCTTGAGTCGCGTTGCGGCAACGACGGAAACGAGCGCTGCGACGCCGATCAAGAGCGTGATCGGATGCAATACGAGTTGATTGATCGCCGTAAAGTGGCCGTCGACCGCGAGCGGCGGTAAGGCAGCGCCGCTCGTGATGACGAGCAGCAACAAACCGAGCACGAACACACCGGCGACACCCGCCGTGATCCAAACGCCGTTGTCGAACGGACGCAAGCGCTGTGACGTTGCCGCATAGACGCCGAGCAGCACGTACGTGCCGAGCTGCCACGCGAACGCAAAGTAGCCGACCGTGCTCGGAACAACGGGAATGACTCCGCCGCTCGTCACCAGGTCGGGGTATTCGACGACGAAGATCAGCGTCATGATCGCGCTGAACGCAAATGCGATCGCAAGAAATCCCGTCGAGGGATGTCGCCCGGCGCGCCATTGCCCGTACAGAAGCAGTGCCGTCGTTAACTGAAACGCGATCGACGCGACCTGACAAAAGCCGATGACATCGTCTCTGATACCGGTTTGGGCCGGCGCGTACGGCGCAATCGCTCCCGCAATGACGAGAACAAGAAAGAACACGGAACCCGCACCAAGATAGTCGCGGGGAGAAGCTGGACGCGTCGCGAGAAACGGCGTCCGAGGCGCTCTCATTTGGGTGTTGCGGTCGGTACCTTTTCGGGAGCGGCTTGAGTGTAGCGCTTACGGCGTTCGCCGAACGTAATCTCGGAAATGCCGGATTTGTCGATGTGTCCGAGCCCAACCTCGCACATCATGTCGTACTGAGCTTTCGTCGCTTCCGCGAGCGGCAGCGTCAACTTGGCTTCCTTCGCCATGTCGAGCGCGATGCCCGAATCTTTGCGCGCATGCTCGGCGGCAAAGTATGTCGTGTGCTCGCGCTTCTGCATGTCTTCGCCGTCGCTGAGCAGTACGCGCGATGCCGCGCCCGTGCGCGAAAAGATCTCGCGCAACTCGTCGAGGTTGATCCCGAGCGCGCTTCCGAGCGCAAGTCCTTCGGCAAGCCCCGCCGTGTTGATGTTCATCACCATGTTGACGAGGGCTTTGATCTCGGCTGCGCGCGGAATCTCGCCGCAGTACACTTGCGTGCGCGACATCATCCGCAGGATCGGCGCGAGCTGATCGACCACGAACTTGTTGCCGCCGAGAATCAGGTACAGCGTTCCGTCGTGCGCTTGCGGCGCGGAACCGGCCATGCACGCTTCGATGAATCGTCCGTTACGCGCAGCGACGCGCTTCGCGACTTCGAGGTGCAGCTTCGGTGAGACGGTACTGCATTCGATGAACGAGGTTCCGCCTGCGCCCAAAAGCAGCGAATCGCCGGTCTCCGCATAAATCTCGTTAACTGCTTCGTCGTCGCTTACGACGGTGAAAACGATCTCGGCGTTGGCGTTGACTTCAGCCAACTTTTGCGCGTGATAGCAACGCAACTCGCGCGCGAGCTGTGCGGCCAGCGCGGTATTTTTATCGTAGACGACGCCGATCGGAACGTGAGCATGGAAAAGCCGCTTCGCGATGTTCGAACCCATGCGACCGAGTCCGATAATCCCGACTTTTTTGTCAAAACGTTGCGGTTGTTGCGGGCTTTGAGGCGTACCGGCCACTGACTTACCTGGCCTTCCGAATAACCGGCGGCAAAGCGAAGAGGTCCATTGGCACCTTGTAGGGCGCGGCCGCGGGAACTCCTCCCCTTTAAGCCAAGGCTCAGGCTCCGATGGACCCAGGATATTATCGTTACCCAACGGCTTTTCGCGAACGTGTTGCTTTCGTCAGCGAAGACGATCTCTGGACCGTTCCGCTAAGCGGCGGAATCGCACGACGACTAACTACGAGCGTTAGCGAGATCTCGTTCCCGCGCTTCTCACCTGACGGTCGTTTGCTCGCTTTCGTCGGACGTGAGGAGGGTCACCCTGAGGTCTACCTGATGCCGTCGGAAGGCGGCCCGGCGCGCAGGCTAACGTTCATCGGCGCGAACGTCTGCGTCGTCTGCGGTTGGAGCGCCGACGGCAATGAAGTCTACTTCACATCCGACTATGGGTCGCCGTTCGAGCGCGAAACGCAGGCATTTGCAGTGTCGACGGACGGCGGCGCACCACGGCCGCTCCGCTGGGGCCACGTCGCCACCTTCTCGGTTGGTCCGAGCAACGCGACGCTCATCGGGCGCAACGCACTCGATGCCGCGCGCTGGAAACGCTATCGCGGCGGCACCGCCGGAGATCTGTGGATCGACCCGTCGGGCGCGGGGACGTTTCGGCGGCTGATCACGCTGCGCGGGAACCTAATCTGGCCGATGTGGCTTGGTGAACGTGTCTACTTCGTCTCCGACCACGAGGGCATCGCCAACATCTACTCGTGCGCGAAAGACGGTGACGATCTTCGGACGCATACGGACGAACGCGAATACTACGCGCGCTACCCTTCAACCGACGGACGCCTGATCGTCTACGGTGCGGGCGCCGAGCTGCGGGTCCTCGATACTGTCGACAGTAGCGTCCGCACCCTCGAAGTTGAGACATTGTCAACCGCGCCGCAAACAGTCCGGCGCTTCGTTGAAAGCTCGGATCGGCTCGAGCATTTCGCGCCGTCGCCCGACGGGACGCAGATTGCGCTCGTCTCACGCGGACAACCGTATGCGATGCCGTTGTGGGAAGAGGCCGTGACGCATCACGGACGCGGCAGTCGCGTGCGCTACCGCTTGGCGGAGTGGATGCCGAATACCGATCGTCTCGTTGTGGTCGACGACGCTGAAGGCTACGAGCGCATCATCGAAATCGATCTGAGCAAAGATCAGGGCGAAAAACCGCGCGTCCTCACCGACACGCGCATCGGTCGTGTGGTCGAGCTCACAGTTTCGCCGGAACACGATTTGGTGGCGTTCACGAACCACCGCCGCGAGATATTTATCCTCGATCCTGAGAAACGCGAGCCGCGGAAAATCGACGAGAGTCCCGGCGACGTGACCTCACGTTTGGCATTCTCTCCGGATGGCCGTTATCTCGCGTACACGTGGTCACCGTCCCATGACGTCGGAATCATTCGCGTTTGCAAGGTGAAGTCAGGCGAGAAACACGACGTAACCGCGCCGCTGCGCGTTGATGCAAACGTCGCATGGGACCCTGACGGCGATTATCTGTATTTTCTTTCGGCGCGCGATTTCAATCCGGTCTACGACGCGCTGCAATTCGATCTGAGCTTCCCGTTTGCGATGCGTCCTTTTGCAATCGCATTGCGCAAGGACGTCCCCTCACCGTTCGTTCCGAAGCCGTCGCCGCTGCATCGCGAGCATCGTTCCGAAGACGAGATCGGCAAGAAACCAAAGGCGCAAAAAATCGAGATCGATTTCGACGACATTCAGGGACGTGTGATCGCGTTTCCGGTCGAGGAAGGACGTTACGACGACATTGCCGCGGTTCGCCGGCGCGTGCTGTTTACGCGCTTTCCGCTCAAAGCCATCAAAGTTCCGACCAAGCGCTGGAGCGACGAGGAATCGCAGTTCGGTGATCTACAGGCCTACGATTTCGATTCGCAGCGGCTGGTGACGCTCGCACAGGACGTCGATCAAATTCGCCTTGCTGCCGACTATCGCACCTTGGTCTATTCGTCGCAGGAGCGTTTGCGTGCGATCGATGCGGGCGGCGATCTCCCCGAGGATGATGCCGAGGAACACAAACCCGGCGCCGACCCCGGGAGACGAACGGGCTGGATCGACTTGGCACGCATCAGCGTGCTCGTCGAGCCGCGCGATGAGTGGGCGCAGATGTTGCGCGAAGCTTGGCGCTTACAGTACGAGCATTTTTGGGACGAGCGGATGTCGGGCGTCGATTGGGACGTCGTCTACGAACGCTACGCGCGCATTCTTCCGCGCGTACGTGCGCGCGGCGAGCTCTCGGACCTCATTTGGGAAATGCAAGGCGAGCTCGGAACGTCGCACGCGTACGAAATCGGTGGCGACTATCGCGTCGCACCGAGCTACAAGCGCGGCTTTCTCGGCTGCGACCTGACGTGGGACGAGCGTCTCGACGGCTGGCGGATCGAAAAGATCTATCGCGGCGATTCGTGGGAACGCAACTTTGATTCACCGCTCGCTGCGCCGGGACTCGAGATCGAAATCGGCGACGCGATCCTCGCGGTAGGTGCGCATCCCGTCGAAAGAACCGTCAGCGTCGACGAGCTGCTGACCAACGCGTCCGATCGCGAAGTCATATTGACGATACTATCCGGCAAGAAAAAAGAACGCCGCCGCGTTCTAGTCAAAGCGCTCGAAAACGACACGACGTTACGTTATCGCGCGTGGGTCAGCGCGAATCGCGATTACGTACACGCGCGCACCGGCGGTAACGTCGGCTATCTGCACATTCCCGACATGGGCCCCTGGGGATTCTCGGAATTTCATCGCGGCTTTCTAACCGAGTTCAATCGCAACGGCTTGATCGTCGACGTACGCTACAATCGCGGCGGCCACGTCTCACCGTTGTTGCTCGAGAAGCTTGCCCGCAAGCGCATCGGTTACGACGTGATGCGTTATGGTGCGCCCGTTCCGTATCCGCCGGAATCCGTCGCCGGACCGATGGTCGCGCTGACAAATCAGTTCGCAGGCAGCGACGGCGATATTTTCTCGCACGCGTTCAAGCTGTACAAACTCGGACCGCTCGTCGGCAAGCGCACGTGGGGTGGCGTCATCGGGATCAATCCGCTGCATCATCTCGTCGACGGGACGATCACGACACAGCCGGAGTTTTCATTTTGGTTCGTCGACGTCGGTTGGGGCGTCGAGAATTACGGAACCGATCCGGACTACGACGTCGACATCGCGCCGCACGACTCGCGCACCGGCGCGGACCCGCAGATGGAAAAGGCGCTCGAGCTTATCGCGACGCTACGTGCGCAGACGAATGGGAAGCCGAGCTTCGAACCGCGCCCGTACCTGCCGCTACCGTTTGTCCCGACCCGCTGAAAATGCGGCCTGTGCCGGCGAGAGGCCCGAGCGACTGAATGACCTGCTGTGCTCCGTCGATGGGCGGTAAGCTCGGTATTTCGGGCGGTGAACCGCCCGGCTGCGTCACCGCCGCGGCGTAAACGTCCGATTCGAGCACGTTCGCGTTTGAGACTCCCGAGCTGATGCCGTTCAAGTAGACGGCGTAAACTTGGGGTGGGTACGAGGCCGCAAATTGACTCGCGTCCGCGCTCGAGGATGAGCTCGAAGCGGTGAGCGCGCTCGGGCTAACCGGTGCGACGTACAGCGGCTGTGTAATCGAGCTAACGGAAACCGCGGAGATCATGCTCACGACTTTTTAGAACCGTCTGTCTGGAATATCTGTCCATTACCCGCCAGGGAGCGAAGTGACGCCATCACCTGGGCGGCGTATTCGTTGTGGTCTGCTCCCGGCGCTATGGGGATCCCGGCTACCGAACCGGCGGGAGCCGGCGGATTGGCAAAGGGTCCTACAAGATTCTCCTGGGCAATCGAACCCCCGACCGACGTGCCACCAAGGCGAGCAACCAGCCCATTGAGCAGCACCGAATAGACGCTCTTTGAGTACTGGGCCACTTGGGATGCATCGAGTGAGGTCTGCGGCACGGATGCCTCAGTGAGGCCGATGTGACCGGTGGCAGCAATGGACGGTGCACCGATGCTGTTCACGACGGGGCTAAGGTATCCGACGGTCTGGACGCCTGAAATCATCTTCTTAAGATTACGGCAGCTTGGCTACTCTTCACTAGTGCCTTGGGCCAACAGTTTGACCCCAAGCCCGGCCTCTGGTATGCTCGGGGTCGCCGAAGTAGGGGCCTGGGGCCCCTCACCGGATGCCTGCGGGCGATCCGGTCCGCGCGACGAACCGTCGGCAGGTTCGATACGTGGGGATGCTTCGGCATCGCCACTTTTGTTTTTCTGGGAGGTCCTTCATAGCAGCTCGACCACTTCGCATAAACGAGCAGATACGAATTCGCAGCGTCCGCGTCATCGACGATGACGGTTCGCAACTCGGCGTGATGCCGACTGAAAATGCGCTGGACCTAGCGCGACAACGCGGACTCGATTTGATCGAAGTCTCACCGACTGCGGTTCCACCTGTCTGCCGCATCACCGATTATGGACGACTGAAGTACGAGCAAGCCAAGAAAGATAGAGACGCACGCAAGAAACATCGCGGCTTTGAACTCAAAGAAGTCAAATTGCGTCCGAAAATCGAGACGCACGACTACGAAGTCAAAGCCCGCATGGCCGAGCGGCTTCTCATGGACGGCGGAAAAGTCAAAGTAACGATCATGTTCCGCGGACGCGAAATCACATACACATCCTTCGGACGCCGCCTGCTCGATCGCATGTCGGAAGATCTCATGAACCTCGCAACCGTCGAACGTGAGCCGCGTCTAGAAGGCAAGAACATGTTCATGATCCTCTCGCCGCGACAGTCTCCGCTCGGACCGCCGAAGTTCACGCACCACGATAAGCACGTAGCCGAGAAACAAGCCGCCGCCGACAAACAAGCCTCCGAACGGCTAGACGCCGAGCACGAAGAAGACATCGAAGAAGAACCGCCCACGCAACCCACGCCGCAAATAGAAAGTGCCTCCAGTGCCTAAGATCAAGACCCATCGGGGAACCGCCAAACGCGTCAAGGTGACCAGCACCGGTAAAGTGCTGCATCGTCATCAGTTCAGCGGATGCGGTCATATCCTCAGCAAGAAGTCGCGCAATCGCAAACGCAAGTTCCGCAAAGATCAGCAGACTTCGCCGAGCGACCTGCAGCGTTTTCGCCCGCAGATTCCCTATCTATTTTAGGCCGGAGGTAAACGTAAGAAATGGCTAGAGTTAAGCGCGGCGTCAACAAGATCAAAAATCGCCGCAAGGTCATGAAGCTCGTCAAGGGCTTTCGTGCGGCCCGCCGGCGCAATTATCGCGTTGCGAACGAAGCGCTGCTGCATTCGCTGGCGTACGCGTTCCGCGACCGCCGCACGCGCAAGCGTGATTTTCGCTCGCTGTGGATTGCGCGCATCAACGCGGCAGCCCGGCGTGAGGGGCTTTCGTATTCGCGGCTGATGGCGGGCCTCAAGAAAAGCGGCGTTGCGGTGAACCGCAAGGCGCTGGCCGAGCTCGCGGTTAGCGATCAGAAAGCGTTCGCACGTTTGCTCGCTCTGGCGAAAGACTCGCTCGGGGCAGCCGTCTAAAAACTGCCTTCGCTGGGGAAAATGGGGAGCATGAAAACGTTCCTTAGCATGGCAGCCGTAGCGCTGGCCTTCGGACCCGTCCTCTTAAACGGACAATCATCCTACACGCCGCCGGCTTTATCCGACGGTCAATCCGTCACGGTCACCGCGTCACAAAACGACGCGCCGTCCGGGACATACTTCATTGCGGGCGGCAGCCCGCGGTGCATTCGTTCGTTGCAAATCGTCGGCGGCGGGCAACCCGGCGCACCGCCGTTCTCTGGCTACATCACCTCGAGCGGACAGTTCACGTTCTACCATCTCGGTAACACGGATGGCTGCACCGTGACGATCACGTCGAGTGCCGGCGGCGATCCCACTACAATTTCGTTCTAGCCCACGCAATCGCAATCTGCGTTTTCGCATCCCGAAGCTCGTCGCGCTCGACCATGGCCCAAGCCTCGTCGAGCGCGAACGTCTTCACGACCATATCTTCTTCGCCGGTGTCGGGATCGCGTTCGCCCGCGGTTAGATCTTCCGCCGCATAGAAATGTAAGAGCTCGGTGCAAAATCCCGGCGCCGAATACGCCGACCAGAGTTTGCGAATCCGTTTGGCAGTGTAGCCCGTTTCCTCGCGCAATTCGCGTGCCGCGCATTCATCCGGCCCTTCGTTCGGATCGATCGATCCGGCCGGAACTTCCCAATTACGTTTGCCGATCGGATAACGATACTGCTCGACGAGGACGATCGTATCGCGTGTCGGCTGCGCCGCGATCACGACGGCGCCGCGATGTTCGACGATCTCGACGATGTCGCGGCGAGATGAAAACTCGAGCTCCTCGATCCGCAAGCTGACGACTTTGCCGCGATACACGGAGCGCGACCACAATGATTTCGGCGTCACGCCTTCGCCTTTGTGAACCGGGTGAATAAATCGAAGACGATCGCGATGTCGATCATTGCGATCGCCGAACCGTAGCTCCAGCGCGCCGGAATAACAACCGCGATGATCGCGAGGAACACGCCGGTCAGATACGCAGCCCGAACGGTTATCTCGACACGCGTGTCGACGCGCCGCATCGATGCAACCAGCGCGATAACGGTCAGCCCCAGCAGCACGAAGGCCGGCGCTTCGAAGAGATGCAGCTCGGCCAGGAGCGCACGGCCGCCCGCAGTTAATCCGACCGCAATCGCCACGAGCGCGAGGCCTTCGACGAGATCCGCGCTAAGCCGCATCCGTGCCCCTATCGACTGACGTCGTCCGCAGCCTCCTTAGAAGGAAGGGCCGGCGCGAGCACGGCCTGTTTTTGCTGGAGGGTCCGTCGCTGCTCGAGGAGGCGCTCGACAGCCGGCTCCAATTGCTTGAGATTCGCGCCACGGCCGAGGCAGCGCAGGCTGCGGCCCCGCTCGTCCAGCGCGCCCGGACGGCCGGAGCCGAGCTGGTCGAGGTCTCGACGCGGGCACTCGAGCGGCTTTCCGATCTAGACTCGCCCCCGGGGATCGTCGCCGTGGCCCGAATGCGGTCGCAACCGCTCGATGAGCTCCTGGCCCTCCCAGGCTTGCTGCTCTTGCTCGCGGGGGTGGCCGATCCCGGAAACGCCGGGACGCTCGTCCGCACGGCCGAGGCGTTCGGTGCTGCCGGAGTCATTTTCGGAGAGGGCGGCGTCGAACCGTACAATCCTAAGGTCGTTCGCGCCGCAATGGGGTCACTTTTCAGGCTTCCGCACGGTACTGCCGGAGCCGCCGAGCTCGCGGCGGGCGCCGGACAGGCTGCCCGGCCGATCATTGCGGCGGACCGAGACGGGACGCCGTTGCCCGAGTTTACGTTCCCCCCGAATCCCGTGGTCGCGATTGGATCGGAGAGGGGCGGTGTGGAGGCTTGGTTGCCACGCTCAGACGCCCGGGTAGCCATTCCGCACGCCGGTCCCACCGAGAGCCTCAACGCCGGCATCGCCGGTGCAATCGTCCTCTATGAATGGTCCTTTTCGCCCCGTTTTCGCGCCAAATTTTGAGGGCGTGTCAAGTCTCTTGTCAAGTCTTGGCGGCCCACTACTCCAGTGATACAATCCACGTCAGTCTCGGAAACCATACGGGGTACCGCCCTTGCGAACGTCCGAATTTTTCTGGAAACTTTTCGCCAACACGGGTTCTGTAAACGCGTACTTGATGTACCGGAAACTGAACCCTTCACCGGTTACCTACTGACCCTCGAGACATTCCCTATGTGATGTTCGACGCTCGGCAAAAGGCCGAGCGTCTTGTTTTTGCGTAAGACCGCAATCGCGATGAGTCTTAGCGAAAGCTTGACGACGCTTGCGTCGGAGCTTGAAGCCGCCTTGAACGGCGTGCGCGATGAAGGGACGCTTGAAGAGCTGCGCGTTGCGTATCTCGGGCGCTCTGGGAAAATCACCGAAATCCGGCGTGGCATCGGCAAATTGCCGCCGGAGGAACGCCCTTCAGCCGGCAAAGCGATCAACGACGCAGTCGCAGGGCTCGAAGCGCAGCTCGAATCAGCTACACGCAAACTCGGTGCGCTCAAGATCGAACGCGAGCTCGAGAACAACGTCGACGTCACGCTCCGCAACATTCCAACGACGATCGGCACGCTTCATCCGATTCGTAAGACAACCGAAGCTGCGTGTGCATATTTTGAATCGCACGGCTTCTCGGTGCTGCTCGGACCGGAAGTCGATACGACGCGTCACAACTTCGACGCACTCAACATTCCGCCCGATCATCCCGCGCGCGAAGGATTTGATTCGTTTTATCTTCGCCCCGATTTGCTGCTGCGTCCGCACACGTCGCCGATGCAAGTTCGCGCGATGGAAAAGTACGGTCCGCCGATTGCAATCGTCGTCCCAGGAAAGTGCTACCGCCGCGATGCGGTCGATGCCCGGCATCTCTATCAGTTCAACCAAATCGAAGGACTGATGGTCGGCGAAGGTATTCACTTCGGGCATCTCAAGGGGATGCTGATCGGCATGTGCCGCGAGCTCTTCGGACCCGATCAGGACGTCCGCTTTCAACCTTCATTCTTTCCGTTCACCGAACCGTCGGCACAGATCGATACGACCTGTCCGCGTTGCGGCGGTGCGACCGCGAGCTGCCCGACCTGCGGCGGCTCGGGATGGATCGAGATCGGCGGTTCGGGGATGGTGCATCCGAACGTGCTGCGTAACGTTGGCTACAATCCCGAAGTCGTGAGCGGCTGGGCGTTCGGCTGCGGCATCGAGCGCCTGGCAATGATCCGCTACGGAATCGGCGACATTCGCGAATTCATCTGGAACGAGCCCTCGTTCTTGGAACAGCTGGCGTGAGAACTCCGCTCGCGTGGCTGCGCGAATACGTCGATCTGCCACCCGACACGAACAGGATCGTCGACCGCCTCGCGATGCTGGGCTTTCCGGTTGAAGAGATCATCACGCGCGAACCGATGTCGGGTGTCGTCGTCGGCAAACTGGAGCGCGTCGAAAAGCATCCGAACGCCGACCGGCTGCAAGTTTGTACGGTCAACATCGGGAACGGACCGCACCTGCAAATCGCGACGGCGGCCGAAAACGTCGCCGCCGGACAGATCGTACCGGTCGCGAAGATCGGCGCGGAGCTCGCCGGCGGCCTCGTCATCGCGCCACGCACGATGCGCGGACTCGATTCGCAGGGCATGCTCGGTTCGGCGAACGAGCTGGGCCTCGACGGCGAGTGGTTCGAGGACGGCATCTTGCAGCTCGATCCCCAGACGCCGCTCGGCGCCGACGTCATCAAACTGTTCGGTCTCGACCAAGACATCTTGGAAGTCGAGATCACGTCGAACCGCGTGGACGCGATGTCGATGCTTGGGCTCGCGCGCGAGCTGGCCGCATCATTCGGGACGACGGTGCGCGAGCCGGATAGTGTCGTAACCTACGCGCCGGGCGGCGACTTCAACGTCACACTCGAAAGTCCGGACGTTCATCGCTTCGTCGCGCAGCGCGCTTCCAACGTCACCGTGCGGACCGCAAAAACCGGGATACGTATCCGTCTGGCGCTGGCGGGGCAGCGCCCGATCAGCAACCTGGTCGACATCTCGAACTTCGTGATGCTCGAAACCGGACAGCCGTTGCACTTCTACGATTACGACAAGCTCGCGGGACATCGCCTGATCGTGCGCGATGCTCGTGACGGCGAGAAGACGCGCACGCTCGACGGCATCGATCGCACGCTCAGTTCGCGCGCGCTCGTGATCGCCGACGAACGCGAGACACAATGTCTGGCCGGATTGAAGGGCGCGGCGGCGAGCGAGGTCAGCGCGTCGACGCGCGAGATCGTTATCGAGGCCGCGAATTTTTCGGGCCCGCGCGTGCGCCGCATGGGCGCCGAGCTGGCGCTGCGCTCCGATGCGTCGTCGCGACACGAACGCAATCTGCCGCTTGCGCTCACCGATGCCGGTGCGGCGCGCGCGGCCAAGCTTCTGGCAGAGGAAGGCGCGACGATTCATGCGCCGCACGATTTCGGCGTTCCGATCCCGGCACCGGCGATCATCGCGTTGCGAAAACGCGAGATTCCACGCCTGCTCGGATTCGATCTCGAGGATGCGGAGATCGTCCGCGTGCTGGCTTCGCTCGGATTCGAGAGTGTCGTATCTGCAGCCGAGGGCGGCACGACGTTCGAAGTCCAGGTCCCGCTGTGGCGGAGCGACATCGCGATCGAAGCCGATCTCGTCGAAGAAGTTGCGCGCATGGTCGGCTACGATCGCGTGCAAGCGACAACGCCGCCGGTCGCCGAGCAGCACGTGCCCAGCACCGCGTATCGCCGCCAAGAACGCGTCGCGAATGCGCTCGCGATGCTGGGCTACCACGAGGTCGTTACGCTCGCGCTGCAGCCGGCCTCGATCCACGAACGCTGGCGTGCGAGCGGCATCGCTCAGAGCGCGAAGGTCGTCGAGATCATGAATCCGCTCTCGGAAGATCAGCGCTTCATGCGGTTCTCGCTGCTGCCCGCGCTTTTAGCGCTCGGCACCAATAAGATCTTCGAGATCGGCGACGTTTTCGCCGAAGCAGGCGAGATCGTCGAGCGGACGCACGCGACGTTCATTCGCCGGACTGCGGTGCCGCAAACAGATTCGTGGAGCGACGAAGAGTTCGTCGCGCTCAAAGCCGATGCGCTCGCATTTGTGCGCGCGGCAACCGGTCGCCATGCAATCGTGCGCGAGGCCAAACATGCCGGTTGGCATCCGGGGATTTGCGCGGAGCTCGTCTTCGACGACGTCCCCGTCGCGATCGTTGGTGCGCTCGATCCCCGGTTGACGGTCGCGCTTGGCGTAGAAGGCCGCGCGCATGCAGCACAAGTCGATCTTGCAACGCTGCCCGAGCCGGTGATTCCGCGCTACATTGCACCGTCGCGCTATCCGAGCATCTCGCGCGATCTCGCGCTCGTCGTGAATCTCGACGTCAGCGCGGCGCAAATCGAGAACGTGATCGGCGGAGCGCTCGACGGACTCGCGCGCTCGATTCGCACGTTCGACGAGTATCACGGTCCGCAAGTCGGCGAAGGCAAGAAGAGTCTTGCCGTCCGCGTGATCCTGCAGCGTGATGACACGACGATGACCGACACCGAAGCCGACGAAGCGGTCGGAAAGATTCTTGGTGCACTGCGCTCCCAGCTAGGCGCGACGATACGCAGCTAACGGCATGAGCACGTTTGAAGAACAAGGCTATCTCGTCATCCCCGGTTTCAAATCCGCGAAAGCGGTCCGCGAGCTGCGCGCGCGTGCAGATGCAATCGTCGACGAGTTCGATCCAACCGAGAGCATCTCGATCTTCACGACGCGCGACGAATCGACAAAGAACGACGACTATTTCTTAGGGTCCGCTGAGCGGATCCGTTGTTTCTTTGAAGAGGAGGCTTTCGATCGGGAAGGCCGCCTGCGCCAGCCTAAAGCGCTCTCGATCAACAAGATCGGACACGCCATGCACGATCTCGATCCGGTCTTCGAAGCGTTCTCGCACGGCGCCGCGCTCGCGGACGTGGCGCGCAGTGTCGGCTTAGCCGATGCGCGCGTCTATCAATCAATGTACATTTTCAAACAGCCGCACATTGGTGGTGAAGTCCGTTGGCACCAGGACGCGACGTACTTCTGGACAAAGCCGATCTCGGTCACGACGTTTTGGTTTGCGCTCGAGAATGCCGATCGTAACAACGGTTGCCTGTGGGCGCAGCCCGGCGGACACCGCACGCCGCTGCGCGAGCGATTCGTCGTCGAGAACGGTGGCGCGCACGTTCGAAATCTCGACCACACGCCGTGGCCAACCCAAGAAGCCGCCGTACCGCTCGAGGTCGAGGAAGGGACGCTTGTTATCTTTCACGGTTTGCTGCCGCACTACAGCGCGCCCAACCGCTCCGCATCGTCACGGCACGCTTACACATTGCACGCTGTCGATGCGAACGCCAAATACTCCGCGCTGAATTGGCTTCAGCGCGGAGCGAATCTTCCGGCGCGGGGTTTTAGCTAGCGATGACCTGGCCAGACATCTTGATCCTCGCCATCCTTCTCATCGGTGCCCTCAAAGGTTTCAAGCGCGGATTCGTTGCTGAGATCGGCGGCTTCATAGCAATCGTTCTCGCGTTCTGGGCGGGGCTCCACTACAACGGTGCGTTCGACGGTCTGGTGCAGCACGTGACCAACACGTCACCCGGCTCCGCGCACGTGATCGCGGCGATCGCGTTCGCAATCGCGATCTACATCGTCTTGCTCGTGCTCTCGAACGTGCTCGCGGTGTTTGCGAAGCTTCCGGTGCTCGGTCTCGCAAATAACCTTATTGGAATTCCGCTCGGGATCCTGAAAGCCGCCGTCTTGGTGTGGGCAGTTATTTATGTTGCGCTGTTGTTTCCGTTACCGAATGACGTCCGGTCCGATTTGCGGCATTCATCGCTCGTTTCAATGGCGACGCAGCCCAACGCGCAAGTCGACGCCGCAGTCGTCGAGTCGCTGCCGTGGTTTGCACGGCCGTTCGTTCAGGGTTTTCTAAAGAGCAACCGAGTTTAGGCCATGTTTAAAGGCCTCGCGTGCGGCACCGACACCGGCGCCGAGGTCGATCGGGAATCCCTGACGGTCGACTGAGTCTTCGAAAACGCCGAGCATCGAGAGAAAGTTGTCGCGCGTGATATCGCCCATCGTTCCGATCCGGAAGATCTTGCCCTTGAGCTGTTGCTGACCGCCCGAGAGGACATAGCCTTGATCGCGGCAGGTTTGCAGAACGGCCGACGCGTCGACGCGTTCCGGACAGTGGATTGCGACGACCGTATTCGAATGATGCGGCGCGTGCGAGAACGCGCGCAATCCGATTGCCGTGCAAAACGTGTGAATCGCGTGCGCATTGAGCGAAAGCCGTTGGTGAACTTTCTTCTCGCCTTCACGCTCGAAGAGATCGAGCGCGCGTTCGAGCGCATAGACGATCGAGATCGGCGGCGTCCACGGCGTCTGACCGATCTTGGCGAACTCACGCGCGCGGCGTAAGTCGAAATAGAACCGCGAGCTGCGTGTTTTCTCCATCTTTTCCCAAGCGCGATCCGAGACGCCCATCATCGCGAGGCCCGGCGGCGCTGCAAATGCTTTTTGGGATGCAGCCACGACGATGTCGTAGCCCCAATCGTCCATCATGAACGGCGTTGCGCCCATTCCGCTCACGCTATCGACGACGACGAGCGCGGGATGTTTGCCGATCGCGGTCGCAAGCGCGTGCATATCGTTTGCGACGCCGGTCGACGTCTCGTTGTGCGTCAACAGAATGCCTTTGATCTCAGCGTTCTCGTCGGCGCGCAAGCGCTCCGCGAGCAGCCGATGATCGACGCCACGGCCCCATTTTGTGTCGAAGATCTCGACGTCGGCGCCCCACATCTTCGCGATCGATGCGAGCCGATTTCCGAACACGCCGATCGGCGCCGCCAACACCTTCTCGCCGGGGCCGAAGAGATTGGCGACCGCAGCTTCGAGACCGCCGGTTCCCGATGCGCCGAGCATCAAGACGTCATGCCGCGTACCAAAGATCGGACGCAGGCGGGAGTTCATGCGTTCGAGCGTGCGTTTGAACTCAGGACCGCGATGATCGACGAGCGGTCGAGTCATCGCCGTCAGCACAGGCTCGGCGACGGTCACCGGGCCCGGTAGGAACAAGAGCTGTTTTCCGCTCGCGATACGCCGGTCCATGGTAATTCCTTCCTCTTAAGCCTGCAGGCATCCCGCGAACCACCGGCACAACTTGGCCCTTGCAAATGACGTCACAGATTCGGCTGACGACGCTCTCCTCAACCTCAGGTTGAGCTAGCAAAGTCGGGGCCGCCGACCTGGCGCAGGTCCTGCGCCGCTTACCCGTGAGTGAAGACAAAAACGTCCTGGTCGGCATTGAGACGCGGGATGACGCCGGCGTTTACCGCTTGCACGACGACCTCGCGCTGGTACAAACGGTCGATTTTTTCACCCCGATTGTCGACGATCCGTTCGATTTCGGACGCATCGCCGCCGTGAATGCGCTGTCCGACGTCTACGCGATGGGCGCGAAACCGTTAACGGCTCTGAACATATGTGCATTTCCGGTCGAGGACGTCGATACTGAAATTCTTGGACGCATTCTCGAAGGCGGCGCCGCGATTGCCAAACTGGCCGGCGTCGCGTTGCTGGGAGGCCACACCGTCAAAGATGCGGAGCCCAAGTACGGCTGGGCCGTCACCGGCATTGTCGACCCCAGCAAGGTGATCACGAACGCCGGGTCGCGTCCCGGCGATTTGCTGATTCTCACGAAGCCGCTCGGCACCGGAATTCTGACGACGGCGCGCAAGCGCGATTTGATCGACGATGCGGCCCTGCAGCCCGCAATCGATTCGATGCTGACGCTGAATGCCGATGCAGCGCAGGCGATGGTCGAGGTCGGCGTTAGCGCCGCGACCGACATCACAGGCTTCGGCCTGCTCGGTCACGCGGGTGAAATGATGCAGGCCTCAGGCGTCGGGTTCGCACTCGACGCCGTGTCGATTCCGCTGTTCGACGGCGTCCTCGATTTGATTCGGAACGACTGCGTCCCCAGCGGAACGAAAGACAATGCGGCAGCCCATGCGGAGTTCACGCGGTTCGCAGAGCACATCGATCCGGCGTTGCGTATGGCACTCTCCGACGCTCAGACGTCGGGGGGATTGCTGATTTCGGTGCCGCGTGAAAACGCGAAGAAACTCGTCGCCACAATTGGGCCGTCCGCTCACATCATCGGTGTTGTCCTCACCGGCGACGGCATAAGCGTCGGCTAGAGATTTTCGCGGGCGAAGGCCGACTTGGGCAGCGTGCCGCCGGCGAAGGCGACCAGCACCGCGCCCACCGCGACCGGGATGAAGGCGGTGGCCGGGACATGGGTCGCGTCCCAGAGCGCGCCGCCCAGCAGCGTCAGGAGAAACGAGCCGAGGTACGCGATCGTGAACATGCCGGCCGAGAGCCGATGCACGTCGCCGTGCTGGGAAAGCATCGGCGGCAACGCGACGATCATCGTCAAGCCGGCAGCCGACGAGATTCCAAGCAGCGAGACGCCGACGATGACAAGCGCGTCCGAACCGGTCAGCAACATCGCAATCGCCGGCAGAGCTACCAGCAGAATCACGAAAAAGAAACGCGGCTTACCGGCCAGCTTTTGAGCAAAAAACAAGGTCGCGATCGAACCGGGAACCTGCGCCGTGTTCAGCGCGCCGATCGCGATCGGTGAGAGCCACGGACGGCCGAGCGCGTGAAAGTAGTCCGGTACGTACGCGTTCAGACCAAAATACAGAACGGATATTCCGGCTTGCAAAATACCGAGCCGCCAGGTCAAAAACTTATGCCAATCCGGCCACCATGCAACCGAACCTCGCTGCGCGTGGGGAGCGACGTCCGAAACCCACACACTGAAAACGACCGCCGTTAAGATCACCGGAATCGACCACAGCGCAAGATTGATCTCCCAGCTGTTGCCGATGTGCGGAAGAATAACGGGAACGAGATCCGCGGGAATCGCTTCGCCAACTATAATACCGTTGACGTAAATTGCCGTCGCGAGTCCGATTCGAGCGGGAAACCATTCGCCAACGAGCGTCGGTGCGGCAGGCTGACAGATTGCGACGCCGGCGCCCATGATGAACGTCATCGCAAACAGCATCGACTCGTTCGGGCCAATGCCGCGCAATGCACCGGCAACAGCGATGATTGCAAGACCAACGATCGTCGCACGACGCGCGCCGAGGCGCGCGATCAAGAGCGATCCCCCGATCGCCGCGACGCTGAGCAGCAGCACGGGAACCGAGGTGAGTGCGCCGACCGCTGTCTCGTCGAGCGACAGGTCGTGATGAATCTGCGTCAATACCGGCGGTACCGCCAGCATCGTGAAGCGCAAGTCCATTCCTACGAGCCACAGAAGCCCGAGGTGGAACCAGTCGCGCTTCGTCAGCGCTATCTCTTACGTGAGACTTGTCGAGCGCGTTTGCCGTTGGTGACGCGCACGCGCTTCGCCGCGGTACGCGGCCGCAGAGCGACGACGTTGCTTGCACGCTGGCGAACCTGATCGACGCCCAAGTAGACGGGCGTGATGGTCCGATTCCCCAGTGCTTGCAAGAAGACTTCGCTCAGCTCGTCGACCGACACGAACTCCATCGTGTCGCGAACCTCTTTCGGGACGTCATCGAGATCGATCTCGTTGCGGCGCGGCAAGAGCACCTTGCGGATTCCCGCGCGCTTCGCACCGAGAACTTTTTCTTTGACCCCGCCGATCGGCAGCACTTGCCCCGTCAGCGTGATCTCGCCCGTCATTGCGATGTCGCTGTGGACTTTGCGATTGGTGAGCAGCGAGACGATTGAGGTTGCGATCGCGATACCGGCCGATGGACCGTCCTTTGGAACGGCGCCGGCCGGAACGTGAATGTGCAGATCGTGCTTCGCAAAATAATCTTCGGGTAGCCCGAGCTCGTTCGAACGCGAGCGCAGGAAGCTGACTGCAGCCGTTGCGCTCTCTTTCATGACGTCACCGAGTTGACCGGTGAGCGTGAGCTTTCCGGTGCCCGGCATCGTCGTCGTTTCGATGAACATGATGTCACCGCCGACCGGCGTCCAGGCTAGACCCGTCGCGACACCGGTTGATGCGACGCGTTTCTTCGTTTCATTGAAGAAGCGCGGCTTCTGCAGGTAGTCGACTAGTGTCTCCGGTTTGACTCGCTGCCGGAAATTGGAGTCCTCCGCGACCTTGCGCGCGATCTTCCGGAAAATCGTGCCGATCTCGCGTTCGAGATTGCGCACGCCGGCTTCACGCGTGTAGTCGCCGATGATCGAGCGAATCGCAGCATCGGTGATCTGCGCTTGGGACGGCTTCAAACCGTTGGCCTTGCGTTGTTTGGCAACCAGATATCGGCGCGCAATCTGGACTTTGTCTTGCTCGGTATACCCGGCCAGCTGAATCACTTCCATACGGTCGCGCAGCGGCGGCGAGATCGTCGAAAGGTCGTTGGCCGTGCAGACGAACAGCACGGACGACAGATCGAACGGCAGATCGAGATAGTGATCGCGGAAGTTGTTGTTCTGTTCCGGATCGAGAACCTCGAGCAGCGCCGATTGCGGATCGCCGCGGAAATCGCTTCCGACCTTGTCGATCTCGTCGATCATCATGACCGGATTCTTCGTTCCTGCATCGCGCAGCGAACGCACGATTGTTCCCGGCATCGCGCCGATGTAGGTGCGGCGATGTCCGCGAATCTCGGCTTCGTCACGAACGCCGCCGACGGAGAGCCGCACGAACTTGCGGCCCATCGCGCGTGCGATCGACTGTCCGAGGCTGGTTTTGCCCACACCCGGCGGACCGACGAAGCACAGGATCGGGCCGGTCAGCTTCTTACGCAGCTTGCCGACCGCCAAGTACTCGATGATGCGATCCTTGACTTTCTCGAGATCGTAGTGATCTTCGTCGAGAATCTCGCGCGCTTTCTTGATATCGATGTTGTCATCGGTCGTCTGGCTCCACGGGAGCTGGACGATCCAATCCAAGTACGTGCGAATGACGCTGTACTCAGGCGAAGCCTGCGGAACTTTCGTAAGCCGATCGAGCTCGCGATCTGCGGCTTTTTTCGCGTCTTCGGGAAGCTTCGCGTCATCGATCTTCTTGCGCAGCTCGTTGACGTCGGCTTGTTGCGGATCGGTCTCACCGAGCTCGTCCTGAATCGCGCGCAGCTGTTGACGGAGGTAGAACTCGCGTTGGTTCTTCTCCATCTCCTTTTGAATCTCGGACTGAATCTTATGTCCAAGCTCGACGACCTCGAGCTCCTTGGTGAGGAGCACGGTCAGCTTGCGCAGCCGCTTCTCGGTGTTGCGTTCCTCGAGGATCGCTTGGCGATCATCCGTGTCGAGACGCATCGTCGAGGCAACGAAGTACGTGAGCAAGTTGGAGTCCTGGATGTTCTGGACTTCCATCTCCATCTCACGCGGTGCTTGCGGCAGATAGCTGAGCAGCTTCTGAAACAGCGTCGCGAGATTGCGATGCATCGCAACGAGCTCTTCGGACTCTTTGGTGATGTCGGGGAGCTCGATGAAGGTCGCCGACATGTACGGCTCGGTCTTTACGATCTTGTCGATGCGGAAAACGTTCGAACCCGCGACGATGCAGCGCAACGTCCCGTCCGGTACCTTGAGCATCTTTTGAATCGTGCCGATCGTGCCGACGCGGCGAATGTCGTCGGGACCCGGATCTTCGATATCTTTGTCTTTGAGAACGACGAGACCGATCGGCTTGCCTTCGCGCAGCGCTTCCTCAACGAGCGCAATGCCCGGCTTCTTGATGACTGCAAGCGGAATGACGGTGTTCGGGAACAGCACCGCCTCTTGCAGCGGCAGAATGCCGAGCGTCTCAGATATAGGGAGGTTGGTCGTCGTGGTCATGTCGTTGTTATCTTTCTGACCGTCACGCGCAGCTCGGTGCGCAGCGCATGCGGCTCACGCGCCATAAGCGGTAGCGTGATTGTTAGGATGCCGTCGTTGTAGGTGGCGTTCGCTTCGTCGACATCGGTCGGGCCCGGCAGCGGTATGCGCGCCGCGAACTCGCCGTACTCGATTTCCTTTTGGAGGATGGAGAGCGTCCGGCAAGCCTCGGCCGAGTAGTCGAACCGGTGCCCGCTGATATAAAGAGAGGTCTCGTCTGCGCAGACGGTTAGGCTCTCGGGGTCGGCGCCGGCCAGTTCGACCTGGACGACGACCCGTCGCGATTCCGCGTCTAGAAAGACGTCCGTATTGGGATTAAACCGCCCCGGACGCCAGCGGCGCGCCAACTCAAAAAATCGGTCTTCGTGCATTAGCACTCTCCCAAACACGCTGCTAAGCCCCTCGGATGCGCCCCTCGTCGGCACCTCCGGCTGACCTCCAACTTAGTACCCGTTCGGGGGCGTTCCCGCACTCTTTGCGGTTGCGTCCTCGAGCGACAAATATTATTTGCTACTTGTTTTGCACGAGCTTTACAAACCGATATTTGTCGTGATGCGAAAATTTACATCATCGAAAAACCCTTATGCCATATGACTTTTCAAACGTTACACAACATTAACTGAGTTAACTTTCATCGAACACGTTCTAAATCACTTGGCAGCAACGGGTGCCCCCGCGTAGTCTGGGCTCTGCACCGGAGGCTCGCTTGTAGAGCATCCGGGCCGGACGCTTCCCGATAGCTTCCGCCCCTTCACACAAAGGAGAGACATGCTTCCTCGCAAGCGCGGTGGGCTCGCCAAACTAGGCCTCGCGATCGTCCCTTCGGTTGCGCTCGCCTTCGGAACGCTCTGCGCTCCGGCAGCGGCAGCCTCCAACACCGCAAACGTTTCAGTCGCCGTCACGGCCGGCGTTCAAGCCACCATCGGCGTCACGTATTCCACCGGCAGCAACATCAGCTGCAACGTCGGCGCGGCGATTTCCGGATTCGTCGCCTGCACGAATACCGCGACCCTGGCCGGCACATTTCGCAGCTCCAAGACCGATACCGGCGGGACGTCCGTCGCGATCACGGCTGCGGCGATCACCGGCACCGGCACCGGCGTCATCCCGGCCACGGCCTGGGAGATGACCTGCACCGGCGGCGTGACCGGCAGCCCCACGAACGCGGGAACGGCTGGAACGCTTGCCAGCAATACGGCGCTCTCCACGTCGGCAGTCGCATGCCAATCGTGGACCGGCGAGATCATCGCCAACTACAGCCTCGCCGTCGCGCTATCGCTCGACGCGAGCCTCGTACCCGCCGACACCTACGCCGCGAGCAACTTCACGGCGACGGCAACCGCCAACTAAGATGCGCCGCAGCATCGTAAGCGCGCTCACGGTCGCATTGATCGCGCTTGCACCACTGGGGGTCCGGGCGCAAACCGCGCCCGGCCTCCAGATCTCGGTTCAACCGCTGATCGTGCAGTTTGCAATCGCGCCCGGCCAACAAGCCAGCGCCCACGTGATCGTCAAGAACACCGGAACGCAAGCTGCACGCGTCAACGCGAACCAAATCGATTGGTCTTCAAACGTGGACGGCACGGTGAAAACCGGCAAGCCCGGCCTCACCGGCGTCTCGTCGGTCGACCCGTACCTTCATCTATCAGGCAACGAGTTCACGCTCGCACCGGGCCAGACGCAAGAGATGACGTTGACGCTGGATCTTCCGTCAACGTTTCCGTCGGCAATCGGCGATCATTGGGGCGGTTACTTTATTCGCGCGACAAGCGCCGAAGGACCGGCCGGATCGTTCGGCGTCGGCGCCAACATTCTCGTTTACGAAACCGTCGGTAGCGCGCGCAAGCATCTGAAACTCACGACGCTGCGAGTGGAAGACGCCGGCGGCGGCAATATTCGGCTCGTCGCGCGCATGTCGAACGACGGCGAAACCTATCTTCGTCCCCAAATTCACCTTCAGATCGCGCAAGGCGGACGCATCGTCCAGTCGCGCGACGACAGCACCCCGGCGATCTTCGCCGGAAATCCCCGTCTTTACACGCGCACGTTCTCAGATCTGACGCCGGGCAATTACGCGCTCGCGCTCACGATCGATTACGGCGGCAGTTCGTTGATTCAGGGGATGACGCAGTTTACGGTGCGATAGCATGCGCCGGCTGCTCGTCTCACTCTTCACGATAGCTCTTATCTCCGCCGCGACGTTCGGAAACGCCGACGCAGCGACCGCTAAGATTACGTCGTTCACGAAGCTGTGCACCGGGAGCATCGGGTTTTCGGTCGTCGACATCACGCACTCGCAACTCCCCGGCTCGGAAAGCTGCTCGTTTTCGCTTGAAATCACGACGAACGCAAACCAGGGCTCAATTACGGTCACCGCACCCAAAGTCACCGGATCGACGGGCGCGACGATTTCGCAAAATGCATTTTATGCGCTCTGCAGCGCTAGCTCCGATCCCTCAGGAATTTTTTCGTCCTCCGGTACCGTGCGGCTGGGCTCGAGCGCCGTTACATGCGCGACGATCGCCTCGAATTCGAACAACAAGACGGTCACCTTCAGCGTCTCGCTGTTCTTGGACGATACCGCCGACGCAACCGCGTTCCCCGGCGATCCTTCGTACACCGCAACGAGTCTGACCGTCACGGCAAACGCGCCGTAAGATGCGTGCACTTGCCGCACTCCTTGCACTCAGCATCGCGCTGCTCGGAAGCATCGCGCCCGCCGGCGCGCAGGGAACGACAAAATCTCTTGTCTGGCTGGACGACACGCGACTCGAGGGAACTGCGGTCGAACGCAGCGGAAAAGCGCCGCTCGTTGCGCTGAGCTCGCTCGCGCGCGCACTGGATTGGAAGGTCGTCCGCACGAGCACTACCACCATCATCAGCGGACACGATCGCGCCTTGACTCTGACGATTGGTTCGCGCACCGTCGACGAGAACGGGGACTCACACGCGATGTTCGCGGAGTCGCCGATCGACCGCAATGGACAGGTTTATCTCGACGCGCCCGACGCGGCAAAACTGTTCGGATTGAGCCTCTCAGCGTCCAACACGGGAAAGCTGGTCTTTCGTCGTCCGCGAGATCTTTCGAGCGACACGCAAATAACGGAAATACCCGCTTCGCCCACGCCGCATCCGACCGCGACGCCACGCGTTAATCGCACGAATTCCAATGGCGGGGACGGCGCCGCGGCAAATGCCGGGCGCGTTCTACTGTCGCTCGATCGCATCGGTTCGGCCAATGTGCTGAATATTCAAGGTGAAACGAACGGCTCGTTTCTTGCGACGCGGCTCGACTCATCCGGCATCAATCAAGTCGGTCCGCCGGACGCGACTATCATCGTCGGAAACGCGCAGCGCAACGCGAGCATCGGCTATATCAGCGATCCGCTTGCGGGATTGATCCTCGGCGGCGGCGTTTACGAAGGCGTCGATCTCCACGACGGAAACTCCGGTCACGACGCGTTCATCGGACGGCGCCTCGACGACGGTTACTCCAGCTTCGGCACCGTGCTCTCGAATCCGAGCAACGGAACGAGCGACACGCTCGACGTGCTGATGCACGGTTCTTCCTACGCCGAGATGTTGATGCGCCGCTTCGCAGTCTGGCACGAACCGTGGGGTGATTACTCGCGTGAGTTCATCATCGGCAGTCGCGGCTTCGGTATGGGATTCGGCGCACGCACGCGCGGACGCACGTTCCTCGAAACGGCCGTGACGTATGCGTCGCGCACCTTGCCGCTCGGACCGAACGACGCGCCGATCCGCGTCGATGTCGGGCATCAGCTCAGCAATGCAACGACCGTCGTCGCCGGTTTCGAAGAGACGCCGCTGACACCGTTCGGGCCGTATCTCGGCATCTCGACGCACTCGCAGAATTTCGTTGCCGGCATCACCGCGACAAACCACGAGATTTCGGGCTCGGTCGCGTATCACACCACGAACGCGGATGTGCAAGGCTACACCGTCCCGGGCGTTTCTCGCGCCAGCGGACTCGAAGGTACGTATTATTTTCCGGCTGTGACGATCGATGCACAATCGATCAACGCGCTCGGCGACGCCGAATCGTTCATCGAAGCGCGCTCGAATCGTCCCGGACTGAATCTCGTGACCGGCGTCGGATTTCCGAGCGGCGGTAAAGCCGGCCCAATTGGCGGTGTCTCGGTTCCGGTGAGTCGGATGTTTTCAGTTGAAGCGACGCTGCGGCCGTCGGCCGAGGGTCCATATCGGCTGCATCTCGGGCTCGCGGCGTCGATTGGACGTCGCCGCACATCGAGCCAACCGATGGTGCCCGCAAACATTCGTCTCGAAGGCGCGCCGGCGCACGCTGTGCGCGTGTTCGTCGATGGCTCACCGGCCGGAACGCGCGCCACATCGTCGTTCACGATTCAAGTAACGAGGGGGCCGCATCGTTTTTCCGCGGAGAGCGTCGATGGATCGGCGGGTTCGCCGGACACGGACGTAACGGTCGAAGCCGCCGGCGATACCGTTTCGCTCCCGCTCTATCCGGAGCAAGCCGTAAAAGGCCACGTGACGCTCGCGCCAACCGCGATCGTTCCCTCCGATTTCTCGCTGGCCGGAATCACCGTGCTGATCGAGCCGGGCGACATCGCCGTACAAACGAACGCAGACGGCACGTTCTTCTTCCCGCGGCAACCGATTCCGGAAAATGCGACGCTCTCGATCGACCCTGCCACGCTCCCACGTGAGCTCAGCCCTGGACCGGTGCGCGCGCTCGGCGATGACGTCGAGCTTGCAATTCTGCCGGGCATGACGATCGAACGTCAAACGTTCCCGTCGCGCTAGCTACTGCTGTTGTTGCTCGTGAAGCGCTTCAAGTTCGATCTCGCGCTCGGCGTCGTAAAGCTCGTCCAAGGCAACGTTGACGGACATCGTGCTTTGCGCAAGACCTTTGTAGACGCCGCGCACCGGACTGACATCGCGATAGTCGCGGCCGAGGGCGATCTTCACGAAGTAGTCGTTGACCAGCTTCGCGTTCGTCGGATCGTAGCCGACCCAGCCTAAGGGCGGAAGATAGGCCTCGCACCATGCGTGCGAAGCTTCGGCTCCGAGCACCGAATCAGGCTGGCCGCTGAAAATATATCCGCTGACGTAGCGCGCCGGAATCGCGTTGTGCCGGCACAGTGCGATCAGCACGTGCGCGAAGTCCTGACAGACGCCGGCGCGCAACCGAACCGATTCCGCGACCGTGGTGCGAACGGTGGTGGCGCGCTTGATGTATTCAAAATTCTCCTTGATGTACGTCCCCGCGTGCACGTACCACGCCAGCAAATCCTCGGACGGTTCGCCAATCTCACTCGAAAGCGCGGCCAGATCCGGCCCGAATTCGATGAGCGGGCTCGGCTGCAGAAAATCATACAGCGAAACGAGCTGAGCGTCGGCGAGCAACGCCCGCCGTGATGCGTCGGCTGACGCGTGCGTTCCATCTTCCGCGCGCGCGGTGACGACGGTCGAACGCGCTGAGATCACAAGCATCGGATGCTCTGGAATCACGGAGAAATGGTGGACGCGATTGCCGAAACGGTCGTTGTACGTAAATACCTTCGCGCGCGGAACGCTGCTCAACTCGAAGTGGGTGCAATACTGCTCGACGTCGCTGAACGGCTGCAAATGACAAACGGTATAGCTCTCGTGAATCGGTTCCGCGTAGCGGTACGTCGTTTGATGACGAATCGTGAATTGCACCGTCTACGATGCCACCGGAATACGTGGGAAGTAAATGTGCTCGACCGCTGACGAGAGCTCTTCAAGCCTGCGGCAGATCACTTGTGCGAAAGTCGCGACGCCTTCGCTTGCGATCTCGCCGGCGTGCGCGAAATCGAGCATCGCCAGCAGGCGTCCCAAGACCCGCTCCGCATCGTTGCTGAACGTACCGGCCAACGTTGAGGACACACGGTGCAGCGAGCTGTCGACCTCGCGCAACGCATAACGCACGGAACGCGGGAACGCCGGATCGAGCAACAGGAAGGCGATGACGCGATCCGGTTCGGGCGATGAATGCGGAACGCGTGCGAACGGTTCGCTGGCGCAGCACATCTGCAAAACGGTTTGGACTTCTTGCGCGAGATCGCTACCGGCTTGGGCTCGCAGCACGCGACTCGTAACGTAGGCGCGTTCGACGTGACGGCCCATATGTAAAAAATCCCAGAGCTCGTCGCGGACCAGCGTCGCGTCGACGATGCCGCTCAATGCTTGAGTGACGTCCCGTACGTGCCGAAGAAATGATGACGGTCCTTCACGTGCCAGGGTTTTTGGCGACGACGCTTCGACGAAGAGATAGAGTCCGTTGATCGCTTCCCACATCTCGCTGGAAAGCTCGGACCGAACGTAGAGCGCATTCGAACGTGCGATCTGAATGCACGAGACGATCGAGGTACGGTTCTCGCGCGAGTACGTACAATAGTGCAGCGCCGTGGCCGGCACGCTCGCTTCGGGGATCAGATCCAAATCGGTTTGCATTCCGGCGACGTCCAGAACGACTTTCCAATGCCGAAGAGACTCGCGGCCGTTATAACGATCCATCGTTCGCGAGTAGTTGACGTCGAGAATACGCGCCAAGGTCTCGGCGCGTTCGAGATTGCGACTCAGCCACCACAGCGATTCGGCGACACGGCTCAGCATTACAGAACCCACGTGTCCTTGCTGCCGCCGCCTTGCGAAGAATTGACGACGAGCGAGCCCGATTCGAGCGCCACGCGCGTGAGGGCAGCCGGCGGACAATCAATCGTCCGCCCGTATAAGACGAAAGGCCGCAAATCGATGCGCCGCGGTGACACGTCATTTTCGATCAAGGTCGGGTGCGATGAAAGCTCGATAACCGGCTGGGCGATAAAGTCGCGTGGGTGCGCTTCAATTGCTTCCGCAAACGTTTCGCGTTCGGATTTGGTCGAAGCCGGGCCAATCAGCATCCCGTAACCGCCGGACGCCGCCGTGCGTTTGACGACGAGCCGCTCGAGATTCTCGATGACGTGTTGGCGCTGAGAGGCGACGGTGAGATCGAAGGTCTGCACGTTCGAGAGCAACGGCTCCTCGCCCAAGTAAAAGCGAATCATCTCCGGAACGTGCGGATAGACGGCTTTATCGTCAGCGACGCCGGTACCGACTGCATTTGCAAGCGTGACGTTTCCGGCGCGATACGAATCGAAGATACCGGCCGCGCCGAGCGCAGAATCGGGACGAAAGTAGAGCGGATCCAAGTAATCGTCGTCAATCCGCCGGTAGATGACGTCGATGCGCGCGAGACCCTTCGTCGTCTTCATGTAGACGATATTGTCGTGGACGACGAGATCTTGACCCTCGACGAGCTCGACACCCATGCGCCGCGCGAGCAACGCGTGCTCGAAGTACGCCGAGTTGTAGATGCCGGGCGTGAGAATCACGATCGTCGGATCGTCGACACCGGCAGGCGCGACGTTCATGAGCGCTTCGCGCAAACGTGACGGATAATCGTCGACCGGCCGCGGGACGTAATCGCGGAAGAACTGCGGAAACGTCCGCTTGAGAATCTCGCGATTTTCGAGGACGTACGCGATCCCCGAGGGCGTGCGCAGATTGTCCTCGAGCACGAGATACTCGCCGGCCCCGTCTCGAATCAAGTCGATCCCCGAGACGTGAATGTAGACGCCGCCCTGCGGTTCGAGACCGATCATCTCACGCGTGTAGAATTTCGACGAGAAGACGATCTCGGCGGGAATCTTTCGCGCAAACACAATGCGCTGCTCGTGGTAGATGTCGTAAAGGAACGCATTCAGCGCGCGAACGCGCTGCTCGAGCCCGGCGGAGATACGCGACCATTCGCCGGCCGGGATGATTCGCGGAAGCGGATCGAACGGTAAGACACGCTCGGTTCCGCGTGCATCCGAGTAGACGGTGAAGGTAACGCCGCGCTGCAGGAGCGTCGAGTCGATCTCCGCGAGCCGATGACCGATGTCCGTCTCGGCGAGCGTTGAAAGCGACTGGGCGAGCGGACGATAGTGCGCCCGCGGGTCGCCGTTTTCGTGAGCGAACTCGTCGAAGACCGGGGATTGGGGGAGATATCCGTCTAGGAGCCCTTGCATGACCGGACGGGGGTTCGCGCCCCCCATACCAGGCCGCTTTGGCCTAACGTCCAGGAGAGTGAGCCGGACGGGCGGAGGCGAAGCTAGCGCCTCGGAGGTTTCAATGCTCGCCACGTCGTCGGAATCGATCTCGCAAAAGCACGCTCGCTACGTTCTCTCCCCCTGGGTAGTCCAAAACAGCGTCCAACCGCCCGTCATCGTGCGTGCACGCGGCTCGACGCTCTACGATGCCGACGGCAAAGAGTACATCGACATGACGGCCGGTTTAGTCGCCGTCAACCTCGGACACGGCAACACGCGCGTCATCGATGCGATCAAGGAACAAGCCGAACGTGTCGCCTTCTCGCCGCCGAACTGGGCGAACGATAAGCGCGCCGAGCTTGCCGAGCGCCTCGTCGAAATGGTTGGATGGCCGAATGGCGGCCGCGTCCTCTTCACCACCGGTGGTGCGGACGCGATCGACGACGTCAGCAAGATCGTGCGCCTCGTCAGCGGTCGCAACAAAATTCTGAGCGCATACCGCTCGTTTCATGGCTCGACCGCCGGTGCAGGTTCACTAACGGGCGAGAGCCGGCATTGGGCCGCAGAACCGGGCATCCCCGGAGTGGTGCGCTTCTTCGCGCCGTATCCGTATCGCAGTCCATTCTCGACGAACGATCCCCTCGAAGAAACGAAGCGCGCCCTCGAGCACGTCGAGCTGATCCTCGCGTACGAAAATCCTGAGCGCGTTGGTGCGATTCTGATCGAAGCGGTCGTCGGCAGCAACGGAATCATCGTCTATCCCGACGGGTACCTGGCTGGGCTACGCAAGATTTGCGATAAGTACGGCATCGCGCTGATCTTCGATGAAGTCATGACCGGCTTCGGACGGACCGGCGCGGCTTTCGCAGCGCATCGTTTTGGCGTTATGCCCGATGCCATTGTTTTTGCGAAAGGCGTCACGTCGGCATACATACCGCTCGGCGGCGTAATTCTGCGCGAAGAGCTGGCGAAATACTTCGACACCAGCGTACTTTGGGCGGGACATACGTATTCCGGCCATCCGATTGCAATGGCGGCGGGTCTTGCGACGCTCGACGCATATCGCGACGAAGATGTGTTCGAAAAGGCGCTCGCACTCGAAGGCCCCCTGCGTAAGGGTCTCCAGGAGCTTGCGCAGACGCACAAATCGGTCGGCGACGTCCGCGGTGTCGGCGCATTCTTTGGGATCGAGCTGGTCAAGGACCGCACGACGCGCGAGCCGGTCGTGCCGTGGCAGAGCATGCAGCCGAGCGCGATGTCGGCGTTCAACGCCGGCTTGCGGCAACGCGGCGCATGGGTGCTGGTGCGTTACAACTTTGCGGCGATTGCACCACCGCTAACGATCTCTAAAGCCGAGCTCGACCGCGGCTTGGAAGCACTCGACGGCGCGCTCGGTGATCTCGAAAAGGCACTCGCAAGCGGCGGGTGACTTCTAACCGGCTCCAGATTTTCGCCGCGCGCCGGATCGTTGCGCAAGACCGCCGTGTCGAACCCGAAGCATTCACAACGCTCGGCGAGTGGATCATCGATTCGGGCGGTTTCGCGTTACTGCAAGACCGTTATCCGCGCGCCGAGATCGTCGAGCTCGACGGTGTGGTTGTCCCCGGCTTTAATGATGCGCACGCGCATCTGGCGATGGCTGCCGAAGATCTCCTACATCTCGACTTCTCGATCAAGTCCGTACACTCGCTGGCGGAGATCAAAGCGCGCATTCGTGCGGAAGCCGCAGCTCGTCCCACGTCCGAGTGGATTCGCGGCAGTCGCTACGACGACGCGAAGATGGTCGAAGACCGGATACTCTCACGAGCCGATCTCGACGAAGTCGCACCCGATCATCCCGTGCTCGTGCTGCATGTCGCAGGTCACTGGGGGGTCGCGAATTCTCGCGCGCTCGCACTCGGCGGCGTCGACGAAACGACGGAGGCGCCCGAAGGGGGCGCATTTGGGCGCGATGCCGCGGGAAAACTCAACGGCATTCTCTACGAACAAGCGATCTTCAACTTCGCCTACACGTCGGTCGCAGAGGGCGGAACGAGCGTTGCACCGGCAAGCACCGACGCCGAACGCTTGCACGGGCTCAACCGCGCGCAAACGATGTTCTTCGCGGCTGGGATCACGTCGATGGGCGATGCGCTTTGTGGTCCTACGGATATCGCGCTGTTCGCAGAAGCCGAGCGTCTCGGTGATCTGAAGCTACGGCTCAATGCGATGCTAGCCGTCGATCATTACGAGAAGCTGCACGCTCTCGGCATCGGGACGGGTTTTGGAAACACGCATCTGCGGATCGGCGGCATCAAATCGTTCGTCGACGGAGCCATCGGAGGCCGGACGTGTCTGCTCGCGGAGCCGTTCGAAGGGACGGACTATCACGGAATGCAGACGACGCCGACCGATGAGCTGCGCGACATCGTGCGCCGCACACAGTCGGACGGTAATCGCCTATGTGTCCACTGTAACGGCGATCGCGCCCTTGACATCTTGCTCGACGCCTTCGAAGACGCGGCAAACGAATTCCCGCGACCCGGCTTGCGGCACCGCATCGAGCATTGCAGCGTCGTCAACGAAGAGATTCTGGAGCGGATCAAACGCTTAGACGCCTGCGCAATACCGTTCGCCGGTTACGTCGCGTATCACGGCAGCAAGCTGATCGAGTGGTACGGCGAGAAGCGGCTCGAGCGGATGTTCGCACACAGCTGGTTTTTGCGCGAAGGCATCACGGTTGCGGGATCGAGCGATTATCCGTGCGGACCCTTCGAGCCGCTCTACGGCATCCAGAGCATGGTGACGCGGCGCGCCGATGACGGGCCTGAGCTCGGCGTTAACCAATGCGTTAGCCCGGAAGAAGCGCTGGCGATTTACACGCTCGGCTCCGCCGAGGCCGCCGGCGATCGGGAAATCAAAGGCCGTCTCGCACCCGGGTATCTCGCCGACTTTGTCGTGCTCGAAGACGACCCGTTGACGGCCGCGCCTTCCCGCATAGCATCGATTCCCATTCGCGCAACATATGTTGGCGCCGAAAGGGTCTGGTCGAGCGACTAGGAACAGCTTTCGACCGCTAATTGAAGGAGGGGACTTTCATGGCGCGTCTCGATCGTCGCTCGTTTCTTGAGCTCTCGGCTGCCGGTCTCGGCGCAGCCGCCGCGACCGGACTTCCGGCCGAGGCTATCGCCGCCGCTGAGGCTTCACCGTTCAAACCTGAAAAGGGCGCGCAACTGCAGCTCCTACGCTGGACGGAGTTCGTCAAGGGCGATCGCACCGCGTGGGAAGAGAACACCAAGAAGTTCACGCAGCTTACCGGCATCCCGGTCCAAATTCAGTGGCTGAATTGGCCGGATGTTTCGCCGAAAGCCGCGCTCGCCGCACAAATCAATTCCGGCCCGGATTTGATCATGGGTTGGAATAGCGATGCATTTCTCTTCCCGGATAAGCTCGTCGACGTCGGTGATCTCGTCGACTACATTCAAAAGAAATCAGGTTACGTTTATCCGGCAGGGCGCTCATATTGCTACGATGAGGCCCTCAAGAAGTGGCTGAGCGTCCCGATCGGCGTGCCCGGCAACGCGATGGTTTATCGGAAAGACTGGATGGAGCAAGCTGGATTCCACGCGTTTCCGGACGACATGGATGGCTTCATCGCGCTGGCGCGTGCAATGAAAAAGCAAGGACACCCGTGCGGCTTCTCGCTTGGACATGCAGTGGGCGACAGTCAGGGCTGGTCACATTGGAATCTTTGGGGACACGGCGGGCGTCAAGTCAACGCCGACAATTCTCCGGCGATCATCTCGGACGAAACGGCGGCGTCCATCGACTTCGCGCAACAGCTCTATGAAACGATGATCGACGGCGTTGCGTCGTGGGGAGATCCGTCCAACAACCAGGCCTTCCTCGCTGGACAAATCTCGCTCACGATGAACGGCATCAGTATTTGGTACGTTGCAAAGCAACAGTATCCGAAACTCTATCCGGTGACATACAACGCGTTGCCGCCGCTCGGACCGATCAAGCAGCGCACGCAGTTCAGCACCTTCACGCATGCGTTCATCTGGAAGTACAGCAAATACCCGAACGCAGCCAAAGAATATATCCGCTTCATGCTGGATCGCGCGCAAGCCGGTCCTTGGGTTGATGCGATGCTCGGCTATATCACGCCGGCGTACCGCGGCTTCAAGAGCCTTCCCATTTGGACGTCCGATCCGAATATCACACCGTACCGCGACGTGCTCGAGGGTGCGCGCTTCGACGGATGGCCCGGCATTCCGGGACGCGCTGCGGCGCAGGCCACGGATCAGTTCGTCGTGATCGACATGTACGCCGACGTCTGCATCAATAAGATGGCGCCGCGCGCTGCCATGCAAAAAGCCGAAAACCGCCTCACGCAAATCTACAAATCGGCGTAGCGTCTCTGCTCCGGCGTCTCGACTCGCCGCCCGTTCTCGGGCTGATCCTCATCGTGCCGGCCGTCCTGATCTTGGGCGGCCTGCTCGCATATCCGCTGCTGCTCGGCGTTTGGCTGAGCCTCACAAACACCGTGCTCGGCTCGCCGGGCGAATTCGTAGGGCTGAAAAACTACGTCGATTTATTCTCCGATCCGGTGTATCGCGGTGCAGCGACGTTCTCGATCGCGTATACGTTCTTTGCCGAAATCGGTAAACTCAGCCTAGGACTCATCTTAGCGCTGATCGTGAATCAGCGTTTCCGCGGCTACCGCATCGCGCGCGCGATGATGCTGATGCCGTACGTCGCTCCGACCGTTCTCAGTGCGCTCGCGTGGCTGTGGCTGTTCGATCCACAATTCAGCGCGATCAGCTGGCTGCTCATCAAGCTCGGACTGATCCATTCCGCGATCAACTTTATCGGTTCTCCGTTGCATGCCCAGATTTCGGTCATCGTCGTGAACATCTGGCGCGGACTACCATACTTTGCAATCGGGTATCTGGCCGGTTTGCAAGGCATCAGCAAAGACTTGCTGGAGGCCGCAGCGATCGATGGTGCATCGGCGTGGCAATCGTTTTGGCGAATCACCTGGCCGCTGCTCTTGCCGGTTACGACGATTCTGGTGTCGTTCTCCGCGATCTTCACACTGACCGACTTCCAGCTGATCTGGACGATCACGCGCGGCGGCCCCACCGACGCGACCCAAGTCTTCACGACGCTTGCATATCAGCGTGCAATCACCGGCGGCTCCCTCGGTCAAGGCGCGGCGGTCGCGATCTCGCCGATCGTGTTCATGATCGTCTTTGCGTGGTTCGTCGTGCGTTCGGTACGCGAGGACCGGGCGACCGTATGAGCCGCGTCCGCGCGCTTCGGATCTACGTTCCGCTCGCGTTCTACGCCGTCTTCTTGCTCTTGCCGTTCTATTGGATGCTCGTAACGACGTTCAAGCAGGATCAGGAGCTGCTCGTAACGCCCAATCCGTTCCTCATCTATCACTGGACCTTCGAGCATGTCGTCAATTTGCTGACGCAGACGCGGTATCTCGATTGGTTCCGCAACACGATGCTGCTCGCGCTGGGCGCAACGCTGCTCAGTGTCTCCGTCTCGTACATTACCGCCTACGCGATCATTCGCTTGCGGTTCCCCGGAAGCCAGGCATTCGGCACCGCGATCTTCCTCGCGTACATCGTGCCTCCGGCGATCCTGTTCATCCCACTGGCGGAGGTACTGATCAGGCTGCAGTGGTTCGACAAGTTGTGGGCGCTCGTTCCGATCTATGCGACCTTCTTGATTCCGTTCTGCACCTGGGTGCTGATCGGGTTTCTCAAGTCGATTCCACGCGAGCTCGAGGAAGCCGCGCGCATCGACGGCGCCAGCAACCTCATGATCATGTCGCGGATCATCTTGCCAATTGCCGTGCCGGGCGTCATTACGTCCGCGATTTTCTCGTTCACATTATCGTGGAATGAGTACCTGTACGCGCTCGTCTACATGTCGTCGCCGCTGAACAAAACGATCTCGGTCGGCATGACCTCCGAATTGATCAGCGGCGACGTTTTCCAATGGGGCGAACTTATGGCCGGCGCGTTGATCGGAATCATCCCGGCACTCCTTGCGTACTTCTTTTTTGCGGAGTACTACGTGGCAGGGATGTCCGGATCGCTCAAGGACTAACCGCCGCCGAAGATATTACCCCAAGCTTTGTATTGCGTGTCGGCGCTGTGCATCGAACCCTTGGCCATACCCATGGTCTTGGATTCCTTTCCGCACTTCATCTCCCAAGCGCTCATATCGCGCTGATCTTTTGACATCACCATCATTGCATGCGCATAGTCCTTGTCCATATCGCCGCTGCTTTGCATCGACGAAAGTTGCGCGCCCATTTTGGACATGGCGGAATGCATCGCGTCCGGCGTACAATCCGCCATCGAATGCATGGAGTTCATGCTCTGCTGCGCCACTACGGGCACGGCGAGGCACGCAAGGCCGAGCGCCAACGCCGGCGCCACGAGAAACTTGGCAAACATAAGCAAACCTCCGAAAAGAGTTGGAACGTATCGTCCGGAGGTAGCCTACGCCCGAATCTGACCGGCGTCGGTAAGGACGCCTACCCAGCTTGTAAGCCAACCTACATCGCCGGGCAGCCGCACGTACTACGCTCTTGCCATGAGCATCGCAGCAGTCAGTTCCTGAACGGGTGCCTCGGCGGCCAGTTGGGCCGCGCCCGTGCAAACCATCACCGCGAGCGCGCCGAAAGCGATAGCCGCTGTATCAGCCGCCGCACCGCAAGAGGGTCTGGGAACACACATCGACGCTTACGCATGAGTGCGCGTCCCCCCGGCCCTGACCGCGACCTTTGCGAGCTTACAACGACACCGGAACTATAGGCTCTATTTCTACGGCCAGCTGATCTCGCAGATCGGCACCTGGCTGCAGAACGCGGCACAAGCCTGGCTTGTGCTCGATCTCACGCACTCGGCGCAAGCCGTCGGCGTGATGGGTTTTGCGCTCTACGGTCCGTATGCGCTGCTCGGACTCTTTGGCGGCGCGCTCGCCGACCGGCTGGACCGCAAACGCACGCTGATCGTCACGCAAAGCGCGATGGCGCTAGCGGCTGCCATCTTGGCGCTCGTCGTCGTGCTGCACATCGACCGCGTCTGGGTCGTCGACTTACTCGCGGCTGCGCGCGGAACGGTGCTCGTCCTCAACAATCCGAGCCGGCAGGCGTTAATGGTGCAGATCGTCGGACGCCGCGAGCTTGCCAACGCCATCGCGCTGAACTCGAGCCTGAACAACGCGACGCGGATTATCGGTCCGGCGATCGCAGGCGTGTTGATCGCGGCGGTGGGCACGGCCGCGTGCTTTGCCCTTAATGCGCTCAGCTTCATTCCGGTCATCATCGCGATCGCTATGATGCGCCGCTCTGAATTCCACACGCGTGCGCGGCGACAGCCGCAGACCGCGTCGTTCCGAGCCGCAATCGTCGAAGGCTTGCGTTACGCGCGCCGCCGCAAGTCGATCGCCATTGCACTAGCGATGCTGTTCGTGATTTCGCTCACGGCGATCAATTTTCAAGTCCTGTTGCCGATTCTCGCGCGCCAGACACTGCATGGCGGCGCCGAGGTCTACGGTTTCATTACGGCGTGTTTTGGATTCGGCGCCTTAGTCGGGGCGCTGTTCACGGCGGCACGTTCCAAGGCGGCGCCGATTGTCGTGCTGACCGCGGCCGCAGGCTTCGGCGTGATGCAATTCGTGACGGCGCCGCAGACGAACACACTTGCGGTCGGCGCGACGCTGTTCGTGATGGGTATCTTCTACACGACGTACACGGCAACGACGAATGCACTGGTGCAGCTGGCGACGCCGGAGTTCTTGCAAGGCCGGATCGCGGGACTCTACTCGTACCTGTTTTTGGCATCCGGTCCAATTGGCTCGTTGCTGGTCGGGTGGATCTGCGAACGCTCGGGGACGAGTGTGATGTTCGAGGTGGCCGGTGCCGCGACGCTCGCGATCACGTTCGTCGGCGTCCTCGCGCGGCCGTGGCCGATGCCTTCAGGGTCAGCTTCGCGGCGGCGTCGTAGAGCGTAAGACCGTGGAGCCTTCGCTCGTCGCTATCGAGATTTTGAACGGCATCGTTCTCGGCGTCATCTACGCGCTCGTCGCCGCCGGGTTGACGCTGATCTTCGGGATGCTCGACGTGCCGAATTTCGCGCACGGGGCCTTTTACGCGCTGGGTGCGTACGTCGCGTACACGGCGATGACGCACGCCGGTTTCCCGTTTGCACTCGTCGCCGCACCGCTCGCGGTCGGACTCGTCGGAATCGCAATCGACGCTCTGTTCATTCGCCGGCTGGCCCGCGCCGGACACACGTATCAGATCCTGTTCACGCTCGGTCTCGTGCTCATCGTGCAAGAAGCGATCGTGCTGATCTGGGGACCCGATCCGCTTAGCGTCGAGATTCCGCATGGCCTGACCGGCGGCATCGCGCTCGGCGTCATCTCGTTTCCATACTATCGCGTGTTCCTGGTCGCCGTTGCGGCGCTGCTGATTGCGGCAATCTGGATCGTTCTCGAGCGAACCAAACTCGGCGCTATCATTCGCGCTGGGATCGAGGATCCCGAGATGGTCGATGCGATCGGGTATAACGTCGAGCGGCTCTTCACGATCGTCTTCGGTGTCGGCGTCGCGCTTGCAGCGATCGCCGGCGCGCTGATCTTGCCCTTACGCGGCGGTCAACCCGGGATGGGGAACGAGCTCAACGCACTCTCGTTCGTCGTCGTCGTGATCGGCGGGCTCGGCTCGTTTGCAGGTGCGGTTGTCGGCGGCATCCTCGTCGGCCTGGTGCAATCGCTGATGTCGATCGTCTTTCCGGCCGCTGACGAAGTCGCGATCTTCGTTGCGATGGCAGTCGTGCTGCTCGTGCGGCCGCAAGGACTCTTCGGACGGCGATGAGCGCGCGGCGCTGGACGTTCGTAATTCTCGTGGCGCTCGTCGCGGTCGCGCCGCTGCTCGTGCATTATCCGGAGCTTCTGGCGCAAGCCTTGATCTTCGGACTGCTCGCCGCCGCATTCAATTTGCTCCTCGGCGAGCTTGGCTTTCTTTCGTTTGGTCAAGCCGTCTTCAACGGGCTCGGCGCATACGCAGCCGGACTGCTGCTCGTCCACATCGCACACGTTCCGGTCTTGCTTGCGCTCGTCGCGGCGGCGCTATGCGGTGCAATCGGCGCCGCGATTGTCGGTTTGCTTGCGAGCCAAGGCGCCGGCGTTTACGCGGTGATGCTGACCTTTGCATTCAACGAGCTGGCGTACTATCTCGCATTTCAGCTCCGCGACGTCACGGGGGGCGACAACGGACTGCGCGGCATCGTCCGCCCGACATTTTTCGGACTCGACATGAGCAGCAACGTTGCGTACTACTATTTCACCGCGGCCGTCTTTCTGATCGTGTTCTACGCGCTCTTGCGCATCGTTGACGCACCCTTCGGCCACGTGCTGCGCGCGATCCGCGAGAACGAAGCGCGGGCTCGCGCGATCGGTTACGACACGCGCCGATTCAAAGTCACCGCGTTCGTGATCTCGGGAGCGATCACCGGAATCGGCGGTGCGCTGTACGCGATGCTCTACGGTTTCGTGCCGCTCGAGGTCGTCGACTTCACGACGTCCACAAACATCGTCATCATGGGGATCCTCGGCGGAATCGGTTCGCCGTACGGCGCGATCGTCGGCGCCGGGATCTTCACCTTTCTCTCCGACCGGCTCAGTCATATTTGGGCGCACTGGCCGCTTTTGCTGGGCCTGCTGTTTTGCACGGTCGTGATGGTGCAGCGCGGCGGAATTCTCGACCTCGTTCGTTTTCTCGGTCCCTCGATACCCTCCGGGGCACAGGCTTCGCTCGGGATGACAAAACGTGCTAAGCGCGCGTAGCCTCACGAAGCGGTTCGGTGGGACTGTTGCGGTTGATGGCGTTGACCTTGATGTGCGCAAAGGAACGCTGCACGCGATCATCGGTCCGAATGGTGCGGGCAAGACGACGCTCTTCAATCTGCTGGCCGGCGACCTGGCGCCGAGTAGCGGCGCAATCACGTTCGAGGACCGTGAGATCACGCGACTCGACGTGCGCGAACGCTCGCAGCTCGGAATCGGACGAAGCTTCCAACGCACCAATGTCTTTCGCAATCTCAGCGCGTTCGAAAACGTTCGCATCGCCGCACAATCGCGGACGCACGCGAGCTTCGGACTCTGGTATTCGGCGCAGCGCCTGACTGACGTCGCGACCCGTGCGCGTGCCGTCCTCGCAGAGCTCGGTCTCGAGACGCTTGCGGAGCGGCGCGCGGGCGAGCTTGCCGGCGGCGATCAGCGGCTGCTCGAGATTGCAATTGCGCTCGCAACGGATCCCGTGCTGCTGCTCCTCGATGAGCCCTCGCAAGGGCTCTCCGGTGAGGATGCGCGCGCGCTGCTAACACGAATTCGCGCGCTCGCGTCCCATTACACGATCCTGTTAATCGAGCACAACATGCATCTCGTCATGGAGCTCTCCGACGAGATTACCGTCATGAACTTCGGCAGCGTGCTTGCGCGGGGAGCGCCCGAAACGATTCGCGCGGATGGACGCGTGCGCGCGGCGTACTTAGGAAAGCGCACCACATGAGCCTCGTACTGCGCGACGTCGATGCCGGATACGGCGATCTGAGCGTCGTCCGCAATCTTTCCCTCGAGGTCGGTGAAGGTTCGGTTGTCGCGCTACTCGGCCGCAACGGCGCGGGAAAGAGCACGACCCTCAAGACGATTATGGGGCTCGTGCGGGCGCGAAGCGGCGAGATTGCGTTCGATGGTGCGCGCATCGATGGACGCACGCCGCACGAGATCAATCACGCCGGCATTGCCTACGTCCCCGAAGAACGCCGCGTCTTCTCTGAGCTCACCGTCGACGAACATTTGCGAATCGCGCAGCACGTGAACACAAAGTGGCCGCTCGAGCGGATCTTCGAGCTCTTCCCGCAATTGCGCGCGCTGCGCAACCGGCGCGGACGCTTTCTCTCCGGTGGCGAGCAGCAGATGCTCGCGATCGCTCGCGCACTTATCACCGGTCCGAAATTGCTGCTGCTCGATGAGCCATCGCAGGGGCTCGCACCGGTGATCGTCGACGCGGTCATCGATTCGGTCGAGCGGATGCGTTCGGAGGGTTTGAGCATTTTGCTCGTCGAGCAAGATGTCTCGATTGCGCTGCACTTGGCGTCGCACGTCTACATTTTGGAGACGGGCGAGCTCGTCTATGCCGGATCCGTCGACGATCTTCGCACGCGCAGCGACCTGCAGGCGAACTATCTCGGGGTGGGATAAAGGCCTCCAAAAGGGAGGACTCATGCGACACCATCTCACGCGACGCGACGTACTCAAGCTCGGAGCCGGTGTGACCGGTGCGGCACTCGCAGCGCCGTTGCAACGCGCGAGCGCCGCCGAAGGCGATGTCACCCTGTGCGGCATCTTTCCGGAAAGCGGCGCGTACGCGGTCTTCGGCCGCGACACGGACCGTGGGATCAAGCTCGCACTCTCGGAATCCGGCGGTAAAGCGCTCGGACACGACGTTCGCTACATCGTCCGCGACGACCAAACGAATCCGGGAGTCGGCGTTCAACAAGTGAGCGACGCGATCGACCACGAGAGCGCGAAGTACTTTGTCGGCGTCGCTTCGAGTTCGGTTGGACTTGCGATCGAACAAGTCTGCGGACAGAAGCACGCGATGTTCCTGACCAGTGTCGGTGCCGACGACGTGACCGGCAGCGCCTGCAATTCGTACACGTTTCGCTGGGCCGTTCCGACCTACGGTGCCGTTCGCGCGACGATGTATCCGTTTATCAAGCGCTTTCCGAATGCGAAGCGCTGGTACACAATTACACCGTCGTATGTGTTCGGTGATTCGCTTCTGCGCAACGTGCGTGATGTCGCAAAGGAACACAATCTCGAGGTCATCGGAAACGCTTATCATCCACTGGGCGCAACCGAATACTCGTCGATCGTCACGGCCGCCGTCGCGGCGAAGCCGGATGTGATCGCACTGCTCAACTTCGGGGGCGATGCGATCAAGACGATCAAGACGGCGCAAGAATTCGGCGCCAAGAACAGCGCGAAGCTACTATACGTGTGGAGCGGCGGGCTGCTGGACTATCAGGGCATTGGTCCGGCCGCGATGGAAGATTTGTACGTCGGCTGTCAATATTGGCACGACGCGGGCGCCGAAACGCGCAAAGCCAGCGAGCCGTATCAGAAAGCGTACGGTGAGCCGATGGGCTACGTCGGCGCCAGCGCCTACATCGAAGCCAAGCTCGCGCTCACCGGAATCGAGCGCGCAAAATCAACCGATCCGCTTGCGGCAGCGAAGGCCTTGCAAGGCTACAGCTATATCGGCCCAACCGGGCGCGAAACGATTCGCGGATTCGATCACCAGGTGATCAAGCCGTATTACTTCTTGCGCGGAAAAGGCGAGAAAGCGATGCAGAACCAGTGGGATTTCGTCGAGACGCTCGGTTCCGCGTCGTATCCCGTTCCGCAGTCGGAGAGTCAGTGTAAGCTCGGCTCCTGAGCCCGTACGCCCATGAAGAACGGGATCGCGGCGAGCTGCGCAATGACCGAAAACGAGACGAGCGCAACGATCGATCGATCGATGAGGAATCCCATCAGGGCACTGCCCGCGAACCACGCTATCCCAAAAACGGTGTCGTAGATTCCGAACGCGGTCGCGCGTTTCTCACCGATCACGCGCGCAACTAGTGCGACGAGCAACGCATCCTGCACTGCGGTGCCCAGTCCCCAAAGAACGACGCCGGCCTGGGCGTAGGCGCCGATTCCAAGAAAAGCGAGCGGCGAGGCTGCCGCAGTAACGATCAGTGAGATAACGACGACGATCGAGCCGTATTTGTCGAGCCAGGTTCCGAGAAAATACGACGCGATGGCCGCGACGCCCATCGCAACGGCGAACCAAATCGAGATCGCGGGAATCGATACGACGTTATCACGCGCAAAGCGAAATGCGATCAGCGCGAAATCAACATAACCCGCCGCAACGAGCGCGCCGCCGATCGCGTAACGTTTAAACATCGCCGGATCCTTGAGCAGCGTTGAGCGCCCGACGCTCGGCGTCAATCCGCCGCTCGCGGCCTGGGCGACGGCAAGCGCAATGAACGTGCAGATCGCGGGGACGAGCAGAATTGCGTAACCGAGACGAATCCCTGAGTGCGCGATGCCGATGGCGAGCAGCAGCGGACCAATCGTAGCGCCGGTTTGATCCATCGCTTCGTTCATTCCAAACGCCCAACCGCGACGGCCGAGCTGTCGTCCGGCTTCTGCGATGAGTCCGCTTGTCGCCGGGCGACGCACACCGCGACCGAACCGCTCGCCGACGACGAGACCCGCGGCCGCCGGCCAGCTGCCTGCAAGCGCGAGCGCCGGGACGCAGAGCTGATTGATGAAATAACCGGCCCAAATATCGATCCAATATTTTCCGGTGCGATCGGCAATCGCGCCCGCAATCGAGCGCACGGCGTAGCCGATTAATTCACCGCCTCCCGCAACGACACCGACCGTGAAGCCGCTCGCGCCAAGCGAACCCAATAGCGCGCCAACCTCGCCACGTCCGCCTTCGTACACCATGTCGGCGAACAGATTGACGAGCCCCATCAGAAAGACGAAGCGCAGCGCCTTGTTCTTCACGTACGAGCGAGCTCCATTAGCTCTCGATTGAAACGATCGGTGTCTTCAAAGAACGGCGAGTGCCCGATTCCCGGGTACATCGAAAGCCGCGCCCCGGGTATTGTACGCGCGTTGTGCTCGGAAGATGCAACCGTCACGATTGCGTCCTGATCGCCGTGCACGCACAAGACCGGAATCTGCAATCGCTGCAGTATGTCGTCGTTGTCGAGCTTCCGACGCCCCGTCGATTCGCGCGCGACGGCCGAGCACTGTTCGCCGATGTCGAGCAACCTGACGCGATCGTTTTCCGGGATGACCGCCGGGTCGGCAACGCACATGTCAACGAAACGCGCCATTGCCGGTCGAAGCACGTCGCGATCGGTCGAGAACAGCGCAGGGAAGAGCTCTGCGAAGCGTGCGCCGGTGAATCCGCGGGCCTTCTCGCCTCCTTTGAGCGTCAACGCGCAAACGAACGCGACCGCGGACACGCGATCGGTTCCATAGAAACGCAGATAATCCGAGATGACGTAGCCGCCGTAGGACCAGCCGGCGAGCGTCACGTTTTGCAACTTCAGCGTCTCGATGACGGCGGCGACATCGTCGGCCCACAGCTGTGAATCCGTGTACGCTGCAGGTTCAGCGGGCTTATCGGACTCGCCGTGCCCGCGCAAATCGAAGGCGATCAACCGAAAATCGCGCGCGAGATCGCTCCCGAACTGCTTACGCCAGGCAAACGTCGACTGGCAGTAGCCGTGGATGAAGAGAATCGGAGGACCTGCGGGGTTGCCTTCGTCGACAACGTGCAGGGCGGCGCCGCCGCCTCCGATAACGCGCATGCCGTTATGTTCGAAGGCTTCGCAACACGGCGCCTCCCTGGCGCGGACGGTCTCGAGATCAATGCAGTCGTCGGCGGGAGCGGTCCACCGCTGCTGCTCTTGCACGGCTATCCGCAGTCGCATGTCATGTGGCACAAAGTCGCGCCGGTGCTCGCAAAGCACTTCACCGTCGTCGCAGCCGATTTGCGTGGATACGGCGACAGCGATAAGCCGCCGAGCGACACAGCGCATCTCGTCTACTCAAAACGTTCGACCGCGAACGATCAGGTTGCCGCCATGCGTTCGCTCGGCTACGCGCGCTTTTCGGTCGCGGGACACGATCGCGGCGGGCGCGTGTCGCACCGCATGGCGCTCGATCATCCAGGCGCTGTCGAGCGCATTGCCGTGCTCGACATCGCGCCGACGCGCGAGATGTTCAAGCCGACGACCTTTGAATTCGCAATGGCGTACTATCATTGGTATTTCTTGGCGCAGCCGTTCGACTATCCGGAGCGCTTGATCGGCGCCGATCCGGAATACTACGTGCGCGAGAAAATGCGCGCATGGTCACGCGGCCTCGCCGCGGAGATCTTCGCGCCTGAAGCACTCGACGAATACATTCGTTGTTTCAAGGATCCAAAGACGATCCACGCGAGCTGCGAAGATTATCGCGCTGCGGCGACCATCGACATCGAACACGACGACGCGGACGGCGGCAAAAAAGTCGAAGCACCGCTTTTAGCGCTGTGGGGTTCGAAGGGCGTCGTGCACCGTATGTTCGACCCGATCGCGCTGTGGAAGCAACGCGCTAACGACGTCCGTGGTGAAGCGCTGCCCTCGGGACACTATCTCGCCGAAGAAGTTCCCGAGCAGACCGCAGAGCGTTTGCTTGCGTTCTTAAAAAGCCAAGCATAGGTTTCGTGCCCAGCCGGACCGGGAACGGCTTTCCCATGCGGAACCCCGACGAAAACAAGAATGGCCGCTATGCAGGCAAGCCGCGTGCGAAGAAAGATCCGCAACGCTCACCGCTGACGGGCATCCTCGAAGATCCGAAGACGACCGATCGCGGTATGGCGTCGCTCGACAAAGCGTTGTGGGATGAATCGCGCGGCAAGAGCACGCCCGAACGCGCCGCGGAAGAAGACTAGAAGGTATAGCCCCCGCTCGCGATACGAAACGCTTCGAACGTTGCATCGTCGGCAGGCGTAAGGTAGCGAGTGTGCGCTCCGGGCCATCCGCCCACGGGAAAAACCAACGCGTGCACGGCTAATTGACCGTATGTCGGATGCGTTATCGAGTACGGTTTCGTCAGGTTCTCCTGGTTGAGCTCGTCGAACGAGCACACGTCATGCGCGGCCCACAAGCGTTCGAAATCCGGCTGACCGCGAAGCGCGTCTAACACCAGCTTTGCGGCCGGACTTTCCGGATCGCGAGCGAGTGCTCGCCGGAAAAGTCCCAAATTATATCGCGTGTGCTCTTCCCAAGCGCTGCCCATTAATTTACGCAACGCATCATCTTTGAACGTTCGCCAGACGACGTTGCGTGCGACCCACTCGTCATTGCCGTGTAAGAATACTTTCTCCGCAACGCCGTTGGCGCGAACGCGAGTCAACCAAGGATCGTAGATGAGCACTGCGGCTTCGTGCGTATGCTTCAGGGAGTATTCAAGGGATGGATGGATGGGCCGAACACCGCGCGGGGGCGGTGGTTCCGCGCGCACGAGCGTGTACACGTAGTCGCGCTCGACGCGATTTAATCGCAATGCTCGTGCGACCGGCTCGATGATGCGTTGCGTCATCGCGCGATCGCGTCCCATTTCGAACAGCGTGTACCACTCGGTACTGATGTCTGCGAGTCGCGCAACCTCGGCGCGCCGCAGCCCGGGTGTCCGTCTCGCCCGGACGTCTCCATTAGGCAGACCAACATCATCAGGCCTCAACCGCGCGCGCCTGGATTTCAGAAAATCCGTGAGGAGCGCACGGTGGGGGGCTTTGGGCATACACACACCGAGCTTTCGTGGGGACGAACAAACTGTCGACAGAATTCGACGTAGACGAGGTGATTCCGGATACTTGACTACATCAATTAAATAGTTGACAATTTAGTCAGTGACTGCCGGAAATACGAAGATAGCGGCGGTTCGGAGCTTCAACCGCTTCTACACCAAGCAAATGGGCCTACTGCGCGGCCCCGTCCTCCTGAGCAAGTTCTCGCTTACCGAGGCACGCGTGTTATACGAGCTTGCTCATCGGAAGGCTACAACGGCAGCGGAGCTCTGCGGGGACCTGGATTTGGACCCGGGGTACCTCAGCCGTATCTTGCAGCGGTTCGCTTCGAAGGGTCTCGTCAGCCGGCGGCAATCGCAAACGGACGGACGGCAAACGATCCTCACCCTGACGCCGCGCGGCGGCCAAGCCTTCGCCCCGCTGCAAGAGCGCCAAATCGCGGAAGTCACCGCAATGCTCGATGAGATTCCCGAACGCGACCAAGAACGCGCGATCGCTGCGATGCGCGAGATACAAGTGGCGTTCTCGCCTACTGCCAGCGAGCCGTACATCATTCGTTCGCATCAACCCGGCGATATGGGTTGGGTGATCTCGCGTCACGGTGCGCTCTACGCACAAGAATACGGTTGGGACATTACGTTCGAAGCATACGTCGCCGACACGACCGCGAAATTCATTCGCGACTTCAACCCGAAGCGCGAACGCTGTTGGATTGCCGAACGCAACGGACGCAACGTCGGCAGCGTGTTCCTATTCGACAAGGGCGATAACGTCGCGCAATTGCGCATGCTGATCGTCGACCCCGAAGCGCGGGGGCTTGGGATCGGACATCGCCTCGTCGACGAGTGCATACGTTTCGCGCGCCAATGCCGATATTCGAAGATGTTGTTGTGGACGATCGACATCTTATCCGCGGCGCGCAAGATCTACGACCAAGCCGGATTCACATTGATCGAATCGACGAAGACGCACGCGTTCGGCAGCGATCACTTCGATGAATGGTGGGAGCTACCGCTCAGCACGTAAATAAAAGAGCCCCCGATTTCTCGGAGGCTCTTCGATGTTCTCGCTGGCGCGAGATTACATCATTCCGTCGTAGCCGCCCATGCCGCCGCCTGGAGGACCACCGGCGTCTTTCTTGGGTTCGGGCTTGTCGGCAATCAGCGTTTCCGTCGTCAGGATCAGCGAACCGATCGACGCTGCGTTTTGCAGTGCCGAACGCGTGACCTTGAACGGCTCAACGATGCCTGCCTTGAACATGTCGACGATCTCGCCGGTCATCGCATCGAATCCCATCGGGACTTTCGACTGCTTGACGCGGTTGACTTCAACACTGCCTTCGAAGCCGGCGTTCTCCGCAATCTGCCGCGTGGGCTCTTCGAGCGCACGACGGATGATGTCGAAGCCGATCCGTTGCTCGCCACCGGCAAGAGTCGCGACTTTCTTGTCGAGCTCTTTGAGCGCGTGGATGAGTGAGGCACCGCCGCCGGGGATCATGCCTTCTTGCACCGCTGCACGCGTTGCAGAGAGCGCATCCTCGATACGATGCTTCTTCTCTTTGAGTTCGGTTTCGGTAGCTGCACCGACTTGGATCACGGCGACGCCGCCCGAGAGCTTGGCAAGACGCTCTTGCAGCTTCTCGCGATCGAAATCGCTGTCGGTCTCATCGATCTGACGCTTGATCATCTCGATGCGGCCTTTGATTGCATCGCTCTTGCCTGCGCCGTCGACGATCGTGGTCTCTTCCTTGGTGATTTTGACCGTCTTGGCTTGACCGAGCAGATCCGGCGTCACCTTGTCGAGCTTGAGACCAAGCTCTTCGCTGATGACCGTACCGCCCGTGAGGGTGGCGATGTCCTTGAGCATTTCCTTGCGGCGATCGCCGAAGCCAGGCGCCTTAACCGCAACTGACGTGAACGTTCCGCGGAGCTTGTTGACGACGAGCGTCGCAAGCGCCTCACCTTCGACATCTTCCGCGATGATGACGAGCGGCTTCTGAACTTGAACGATCTTCTCGAGGAGCGGCAGGATGTCGGCGATTGCCGTGATCTTGCGCTCGGTGATCAGAAGATACGGATCGCTCAGCGTCGCTTCCATCCGCTCTGAGTCCGTGACCATGTACGGCGAGATGTAGCCCTTGTCGAACTGCATGCCGTCTTTGGTCTCGACTTCAGTCTTCATCGACTTCGACTCTTCAACCGTGATGACGCCGTCTTTGCCGACTTTCTCCATCGCGATTGCGATCAGTTCGCCGATCTCTTTGTCGTTCGCCGAAATCGATGCGACGTTCGCAATCTTCTCGCGCGTGTCGACCTTTTGGACGAGCTTTTCCATCTCTTTGACGGTCATCTCAACCGCTTCGTCGATGCCCTTTTTGATTTGGAGCGGGTTCGAACCAGCGGTGACGTTGCGCAGACCTTCGCGGATGATCGCTTGCGCGAGTACCGTCGCGGTCGTCGTGCCGTCGCCGGCGATGTCGTTCGTCTTGGACGCAACTTCTTTGACGAGCTGCGCGCCCATGTTTTCAAACGTGTTAGGAAGCTCGATCTCCTTGGCGATCGTCACACCGTCGTTGGTGATGGTCGGAGAACCGAACTTCTTGTCAAGGACGACATTGCGTCCTTTGGGTCCGAGTGTTACGCGGACCGCGTCGGCGAGAATGTTCGCGCCGCGCTCGAGCGCGCGACGCGCGCTCTCATCAAATACGAGTTCTTTAGCTGCCATGTTTCTTTCTTACACCCCCGCCGGGACGCCGCTCAGAATCAAGAGCACGTCCTTTTCAGAGATGATGAGGTACTCTTTGCCCTCGATTTTGACTTCGGAGCCCGAGTACTTTGAATACAAAATGCGGTCGCCGACTTTCAAATCCATCGGGACCTTGGTGCCGTTATCAAGAATGCGGCCACTACCAACGGCAATGACTTTGCCCTCTTGGGGCTTCTCTTTGGCCGTGTCGGGTAGGAACACACCGCCGGCCGATTTGTCGGCCTGCTCGACATGTTCGACGACCACGCGATCGCCCAAAGGCTTACCTATCACAATTTCCTCCCAAACAAATGCAAATTCAAATATGCTTTTGGCACTTGGCGTCGGAGACTGCCAGGCGCCGAATAAATTTAGCAGACTCGGCACAAGAGTGCAAGTCCCGTCAGCCAGGCCGCTGTCTCCTAAGACAAGCGTTGAGGGGAGGGTCTGTTGCTCGCAGAGGGGTCTCGGGCTAACTGACCCTCCCCAGTAAGGGCAGCCGTGGAGGCAACCAGGCCGCTCTTGGGCTTCCTGAGGGGTTCCTTTCCCGCCCCAATCGTAGCTCGCCGGCGCTGAGAAAGGCCTCCGAAGCCCCTGGGCCAAGGCTGAGATATGCGCGCCATCCTTAAATCGAAGCCGGCTGCCGGGGTCGAGTTCACCAAAGAGCAGCCCGAGCCGGAGATCGGCGCCGACGACGTCCTGGTCCAAGTGGCCGCGACCTCGATCTGCGGGACCGACGCCCACCTCTACGCCTGGGACAAGAGCGCCCAGGCATTCGACCCCATCTTGCCGCTCGTCATCGGACACGAATGCGCCGGAACGATCGTACGCATCGGCTCGAACGTGAGGAACTTGCGGGTGGGTCAGCGCATCGCCGCCGAGTCGCACATCTTTTGCGGCGCGTGCTACATGTGCCGAACCGGCAACGCCCACAACTGCTCTGAGATGAAGCTGCTCGGCGTCACCCGGCCGGGCGCGTTTGCGGAATATCTCTCGCTGCCGGAACGCGTTTGCTTTCCTCTGCCGGACGATCTACCGCTCGAGCTAGGCGCACTTTTCGAGCCGAGCGGCGTCGCCGTCCACGCGATACAGCGCGCCGGAAATCTGGATGGCTGTAGCGTTTTGATCACGGGCGCGGGCCCAATCGGTCTTACGCTGATTCAGCTTGCCTTCGTCATGGGTGCAACCTCGGTCGTCGCGCTCGAACCGAATCCGTTCCGCCGCAAGCTTGCCGAAGACCGCGGCGCACGCGCGCTCGATCCGCTTGCGCCGGGATTCGATCTCGAGGGAATCGTGCGCAAAGACTATTCGCGCCACGGCGGCTTCGACGTCGGATTCGAGATCTCGGCCGCGCCAGGGACGCTCGAGACGCTACTGCGCGCCGTTCGCCGCGAGGCATCGATCGTGTGCGTTGGACTTCCGAACGAGCCAATCCCAATCGACATCGCCGCCTTCATTAGTAAGAAGATGATCGTCCTCAAAGGGACGTTCGGACGACGCATTTGGGATACGTGGGAGATGCTGCTTGCGATGATCCAATCGGGACGGCTCGATCTTTCGGGGATGATTACGCACCGGCTGGGTCTTGAGGAATTCGATCGAGGTATCCAGCTTTTGAAGGGCGATTCCGCAAAGGTGATCATCTCGCCGAATTGAACGGTCTGGGCGCATGGCTGGCGTGCGCCTCGAGTCCGTGTCAAAACGATTCGGAAAGAACGTTGTCGTTCACGAGATGACGATGGATATTCCGGATCGCGAGTTTCTCGTGTTCGTCGGACCATCCGGGTGCGGTAAGACGACGACACTGCGGATGGTCGCGGGTCTCGAAACGGTGAGCGACGGGAAAATATTCATCGGCGACCGCGTCGTGAACGACGTCGAACCGCGCGACCGCAACATCGCGATGGTCTTTCAGAACTACGCGCTCTATCCGCATATGAGCGTCTACGAAAACATGGCGTTCTCGCTCAAGCTGCGCAAGATGCCGTCGAGCGAGATCCAGGGTCGCGTCAATGGCGCTGCCGAGATTCTTGGGATCACGCATCTTTTACAGCGGCGACCGAAGGAAATGTCGGGCGGACAGCGTCAACGTGCGGCACTTGGCCGGGCGATGGTTCGCGATCCTGCTGTGTTCTTAATGGACGAGCCGCTCTCGAATCTGGATGCGAAGCTCCGCGTGCAAATGCGCGTCGAGCTGGTGCAGCTGCATCGGCGCGTGCAGACGACGACGGTGTACGTCACGCACGATCAGGTCGAAGCGATGACGATGGGAGATCGGATCGTCGTGATGAACGACGGACTCATTCAACAGATCGCTGCACCCAAAGAACTTTACGATCATCCTGTCAACCGCTTCGTGGCCGGGTTCATCGGCTCGCCGCCGATGAACTTCATCGATGCCGACGTTGTGCGCGACGGCGATCGCGTCTATGCTCACGGCAAGTCGTTCAAGACGCTCTTGCCGGCTGCGCATACCGCGAAGCTCAGCGCGAACGGCAACAAGATCGTCCTCGGCGTGCGGCCGGAAGACGTTCGCGTCACGAGCGCCCCGGACGGCGATTCGAACGCGAGCGGCCACATCGACGTCGTCGAGCAGCTCGGCGCCGAGCAGATTGCCTTCACGGTCGTCGGCGATCAAAATCTCTTGCTGCGCGCGTCGCCTGACGTTCCACTCGCTGCAGGCTCGAACGCTGCACTCGCATTCAACGTCGCGAAAACTCACGCGTTCGACCCCGAGTCCGGAGTCGCGTTCTTCTAAGAACGGTAGCGGCCATGGCTCGAATTCTCTTGCAAACGACCATTCCGTATACGGAAGACGACTGGAACGTCGGCCGCTTTAGCCTGTTACGGAACCTGCTCGCGACGCAGCACGACGTCACCGCGCGGAATAAGAGCACAACCGGTTCGGATCCCATACTGGCCACGATCGATCGCACCGATTACGACCAAATCTGGCTGATCGCCGTCGATACGGGCAATGGCCTTACGCCGGATGAATGCCGCGCGATCTCCAACTTCCGGCGCGGCGGCGGCGGGCTCTTCGTGACGCGGGATCACATGGATCTCGGCAGCTCGATTTGCGATCTCGACGGCATCGGGCTTGCACATCACTTTCATACACGCAATCCCGATCCGGATGAATCGTTGCGTACCCGCGACGACGCGGTGACGACGAGTATCGACTGGCCGAACTTTCATTCGGGTTCGAACGGCGATGTCCAAACGATTGCGGTCGTCGACCCCGTGCATCCGGTGATGCGTCGTCGTGACGGATCGGCGCTCCGTTATTTTCCTTCGCATCCGCACGAAGGCGATGTCAGCGCACCGAAAGAGGACGGGACGGCGCGCGTGATTGCACGCGGACGCAGTCAAGTAACGGGGCGCGATTTCAATCTCGTCGTTGCATTCAATTCAACCAGACCCCAAGGGAACGCGATTGCCGAATCGACGTTCCATCATCTCGCCGATTACAATTGGGATACCAAGATGGGCTGCCCGAGCTTCGTTGCGGAAGCGCCACGCACGATGATCGCCGAGCATCCCGAACTGCTCGACGATATCAAGACCTACTGCCTCAACGTCGCAGACTTCTTGTCATAGCGTGTCATCCTAACTAATCCATCATGACGCCGCCGTCGACGTTCAGCATCTCGCCTAATACATAGGAAGACTTCGGCGAGAGCAGCCACGCGATGGCTTCGGCGACTTCTTTGGGTTCGGCGAGACGCCCAATCGGATGTGCGGCGATCGAGAGCGCGCGCGCTTCGGGGTTCGGCATCACTTGCTTGCCCATCGGCGTATCGGTTCCGGCCGGGCACACGCCGTTGATTCCAATCCCCTTCGGCCCGAAGACACGCGCGGCGTTGCGCGTCAGTGCGATGACCGCCCCTTTGCTCGCGGAATAGGCGGCCGTACCCGCGAGACCACCGCCACGTTTGCCGGCAACGCTCGAGACCGTGCAAATTCGGCCGCCGGGCTTCATATATTTAACTGCTTCGCGAATGCAGAGCCACGTGCCGACGACGTTGACGCGATAAACTTGCATCCAACGCTCGACGCTCAGTTCCGTGAACGGCGTCGTATCAGCGATTCCGGCCGGCGTCGCAAGCGCGTCGAGTTGCCCGAACGCATCGTTCACCGCAGCGAACAACGCAACGACTGAGGCTTCGTCGCCGACATCGACCTTGAAGGCCTTGCCTCCGCGTTCTTTTGCGATCTTCTCCGCGGCGCCAAGATCGAGGTCAGCGACCGCGACCTGGAAGCCAGCTTCGCCGAGAACACCGCAGAGTGCGGCTCCGATTCCACTCCCGCCACCGGTTACGACTGCTACTGTCATCGGAACGGCCCTTCGACTTCGCTCAGGGTGACACCGGCGTCGCGACGAACCTCGAAAGCATGCAAGCCCAGGTTGAGATCGATCTTGGCGCGATCGCGGCGAACGTCGATGCGATCTCGCGGTTCGTGCGACCCGCGAAATTCGGAGCCGTCGTCAAAGCGAACGCATATGGACACGGGATCGCTGAAGTTGCGCGCGCCCTTGAAGATCGCGTCGAGCGTTTTTGCGTCTACGAGGTCGGTGAAGCCGTCGCGTTACGCGAAGCCGGTATTCGCGCGCCGATTCTCATCATGGGGCCGATCGAATCGAGCGACCTCGACCTCGCGCATGCATCGAATGCGGCGATCACCCTCTGGGATACCGGTGCGTACGCGCGCCGCGTCGCGAGCGTTGCGCGCCGCCGCAACAAGAGCTTCGCCGTTCACGTGAAGATCGAGACCGGCGTCTCGCGCATCGGTCTCTCGCCCAGCGCTGCGCCGGATGCAATCAAGACGTACGCAAGCACGCCTGAGCTCACGCTCGAAGGCGCGTACTCGCATCTCGCCGCTGCCGAGGAGCTCGATTCCGATTTCACGCTCGTGCAGCTGGCACGCTTTCAAGAAGCCGTGAAGAACGCGCCGCCCGGCCTGCGTCACATCGCTGCATCGGCGGCAGCGATGCTGTGGCCGCAAACGCGTCTCGATATGGTGCGCATCGGCATTGCACTCTATGGTTTGTGGCCGTCGCCGGAAACACAAGCGCGACTCGGCGACGCAATTCCGCTGCGCCCCGCATTACGGTGGACAACGCGTCTCGTTTCCGTTCGCGATGTTCCCGCGGAAACATCGGTTGGTTATGGTCGCACGTATCGAACGACATCAAATGCTCGCATCGGCGTGCTTCCAATCGGTTACGCCGAGGGGATTCCGCGCGCAGTCAGCAATCACGGTGCGGTTTTGGTCGACGGCAAGCGTTGTCCGATCGTCGGTCGCGTGTGCATGAATATGACGATGGTCGACGTGACGAGCGTCACTTCTGCAACGCCGGGGATGCAGGTCACACTTATCGGACGCGACCACGACGCAATTTTGAGCGCAGAAGATTGGGCGAACTGGGCTGGGACGATCGATTACGAAATCGTCGCGCGTTTGCCGCTTCACACGCCGCGGGTGTTCGTTACGTAGCGGCGAAGCCACGACGTGAATGCTCGCGCGTTATCATGAACTATTGTCGGCGGCCGCAATGCGGCGCTACGTCATTACGCTCGCGACTGCGCCGCTGCTCGTCGTTGTCGCGCTTGCGTTCGGTGACTACAGCGTAGGGCGATGGCCTGTTACCGGCGTCATCGCGGCGGCACTCGTGTCGTCGTTCGTCGGAACACTTGCGTTGCGGCGCTTTCTCTCGCCGGTGCGCACGGCGCTGCAGTTATTCGAGCGCGGCGAACGCGACTTCCGTCGACTCGGCGAAGTCTGGTCGCGACTTCAATGGTTTCCGCTGTTTGTTTCCGTTTTGATGGCGGCGCTCTACGACATCGTCATTCTCGCCGCCGTACCTCTCGGAAATGCGCTAGCTGGTGAATCGCTTGACCGTAACTTTCAGGGAACACCGTTGCTGTTGGCGATCGCGACGATTATCGTCGCAGTGCCGACATATCTCAGCAGCGAGCAGGCGCGAGCAGCCTTGGTCGCGCTCGTCGCGCAAAGCGTCTCAATCGATGTTCCCTCCGACGATCACCGCGAAGGCGGCCTCGCACGCCGGCTCGGCGTAGCGGTCGGCGCAATCGTCGTCGTCATCTTGCTCGTCATGGCATCCGGGATGTTGCACTTGGCATCCATGGTGCGAATGGGCGGCGACCCGAGCGAGGGTTACCGGTTCGCGATCCTGACGGTTGTCGCTTCATGCGGAACAGCAATTGTCTTCGCTGTAGTGATCGGGTGGTATCTGAATCTGAGCATCGTCCAGCCCGTTCGCCGAATCGCCGAACTGCTGCGACGCGGTCAGGACGGCGACACAATTGCTGCGCAAGAGATGCGTTACGAACCGCAAGCACCGCACGAAATCGGAAACCTCGTCGCGGCCTTCGTTGCAACCAACGTTGCGCTTGCGCATCTCGCGGAAGACTCCGTTCGCATCGCGCACGGCGATCTTGGCGTCGAAGTTATTCCGCGTTCGCGCGGCGATTCGCTCGGCCTCGCCCTGCGTCACTTGGTTGAAACCGTGCGTCGCGCGTTCGGCGACGCGCGCCGTGTCGCACGCGCGCTCGAAGGCGAGGCGACCGCGCTGCGCGAGCGTGCCTCCGAGCTCTCGGCGGTGTCGGCCGCTACCGCGAACGATCTGCACTCCTCAGGCATCGCGATGCGCGAGATCGACGTTACCTTCGGCAAAGTTGTCGACGCCACGGGGACCGTGCGGCGTGTCGCGCGTGAATCGCTTGCAATCGCGGGCGAGCTCGGGAATGCTGCATCGATCACGGCGACGTCGCTCAATCGTCTCGAAGAAATCACTGCCGAGCGCTACGGAGTCGTACGCAACGCATCCGCTCTGAGCGAACGCGCGGCCGAGAACGCCGCCGAAGCCACGGCCGCACTCACCGAAGCCAGCGTGGTGTCAGGTGCCGCCGCGACGGCGATGGATCGGACGCACGAAGCGATGGCATCGCTGGCTGCCGCATCTGCGCAGATCGGCGCGATCGCGGTGACGATCGAAGAGATTTCGGATCAAACGAATTTGCTTGCGCTCAACGCCGCAATCGAAGCAGCGCGCGCCGGTGAGCACGGACGTGGATTCGCCGTCGTCGCCGATGAGATTCGCAAGCTGGCCGATAGCTCCGGAACGGCAACCAAAGAAATCTCCGGACTCATTCGCAAGACGCAAGCCGACATGGAGCGTGCAGTTACGGAAACGCGCGCAGGCAGCACCGCCGTCGCACGGGGACGCCAGCGCACGATTGCGGCCTCCGACGCGCTGGTGAGCATCGTTTCCGACATCGACGGGATGCGCGCACAAATCGCAACGGCCGCGCAGCTCGCCGGCTCGCAATCCGAGATCCGCGACGCGTTGCGCGCGGCCGGCCGCGAGCTCGAGACCCTGACTACACGCAATCGCGATCTGGGTGCGGTCCTTGACTCAACGATCGAAACGCTCGTCGATGCGTCCGAGCGCGGACGCCTAGCGGCCGATCGCACCACGCGCAACGTCGAAGCGCTTGCCGAGGGCACGCGCGCGGTCGCGAACGCTGCCGAACAATTCCAAGACGTGACGTTCTCGCTGCACATCGAAGCGGCGCGCCTCAGTCAAACCGTCGAAATGTTCCATGACGACACGACTGTCGACGATCAGGTCCCGACGGCGGTAATCACTTCCTCTAAATCGATCGTTCCCTCGTAAAGCGCGCGTCCGACGATCGCATGATCGACGGTCGAGGGCGTGCCTTCGCGCAACGCGATCAAATCGTCGACGGTGCGCGCGCCACCGCTGGCTGATATCCGCACGGGCGCCAGCTTTGCGACGTGGGTGAGCGCGGCCAGATCGTAGCCGCTCCCCATACCGTCACGCGCGATCTCCGTATAGATGATACGTTCGACGCCCCAGCTGGCAACGTCGCGCACCAGCGCATCGCGTGAGACGTGCGACTGCTGCTGCCAGCCTCGCGTAGCGACGCGGTCGCCGCGCGCGTCGATGCCCGCGATCAATCGCTCGCGATAGCGTTCGATCAGCATCCGCGCGCCCGGCGGATCTTCGACCAGCAGCGTCCCGATAATGACTTCGGTTGCGCCGGCTGCGAGGCGCGCTTCGATATCGGCCGGGCGGCGAACGCCGCCGCCGGTTTGGACCCGGACGCCAGTCGCAGCGCAAATCGCGCGCAGCGCCGCAAGATTCTCGCCGCTGCCGAGCGCGCCGTCGAGATCGACCACGTGCAATCGCGTCGCACCGGCGCGAACGAAGGCTTTTGCGCGCGCGACCGGATCGGCGTCATATGACTTTTCTTTGGACGGATCGCCTTGCAGCAGACGCACGCATCGTCCGCCGCGCAAGTCGATTGCCGGGACGACGAGGATGGTGCGCGCGAGCAGGTCCATCCCCACATTTTCCCGCAAACAGCGCGCGTGTTCCTCGCGCTTGCGTTCAGTTTAGCGTTTTCTCTTCAAGCCAACCACCTCGTCATACCGATCACAATCGACGGCACGCCGACATACGCAATCTTCGACACGGGCGGAGGCAATACGATCGATCCGCAATTTGCGCGGAAACTCGGGCTCCGCGTGCAGCCGAGTGGTACTGCAGTGGGTGCGGGTGAAGCCACGATAAAAGCCTCGCGAACGCACGTCGATGCGCTGGGTTTCGGCGGACTGACAATGCGCGATCAAGACTTTGCCGTGCTTCCGCTGCCGGGAGCGCTGACGCACGGAAACGGCGTCACCATCAACGCAATCGTCGGGCGAGAGATATTGGCGCATTACGTCACGCGTATCGATTACGACGCGCAAGCGCTGACGTTCACGCCCAGCAACGACTTCCACTATGACGGCTCCGGTGCTGCCGTTCCGCTTCAGCTCAGAGAATCGGAGGCGATCGTCCGTAGCTCGATCGATGGGCTGGCCGGCTCGTTCATGATCGACACCGGGTCATCGGCATCGCTGATCCTCTCCTCGCCGTTCGTCGATGCACACAACCTCCGCGAGACGTATCAAACCGCCGGGAGCATGATCGTAGGGCGCGGCATCGGCGGTTACTCACGTGCGGACCTCGCGCGCGGTAAACGGCTCCGTATAGGAACCTTCGAAATCGACGACATACTGATCGAACTCTCAACCGATACTGCCGGCGCGTTCGCATCGCACTGGATCGATGGCAATCTCGGTAACGACGTTCTCCGGCGTCTCACGATGACGCTCGACTACCGGCATCATGTCGTCTACATCGAGCCCAACTCGCGCACGAATGTTCCGACGCCGTCGAATCGCGCCGGCATGTACGTGCAGAACGACGACCGCAATTATTTCGACGTTGTCGACGTGCTTGCGAGCGGACCCGCTTCTGAGGCGGGCTTACGAACCGGCGATCGCATCACGGCGATCGACGGTATTCCCGCGGCGCGAGTGACTGAAAACGATTTCTGGCAGCTGTTACGCGATCCGATTGGAACGACGCATGTGTTCACCGTTGAGCATAACGGTCAAACGAACAGCGTCAGCGTGACGCTGCGAGATATCGCGTAAGAAAATTATCCAAAAGACGGCCACCGACGTGCTGACTCTTCTCCGGATGAAACTGCGTGCCGACGACGTTTTCACGCGCGACGATCGCCGAAAACCGTTCGCCATATGTGCATGCTGCCACGGTTTCGGAGCCGACCGGCGCACAATACGAGTGTAGGAAATACACAAAGTCACCGCTCGAAATGCCGCTCAGAATCGGATGATTTCCTAAGATTTCAAGCTCGTCCCAGCCCATGTGCGGTACACGCGGCGCATCCTCGAGGCGCTTGATCGTCCCGGCAAAGACACCGAGACCGGCGTGGTCGCCGTATTCCAAGCTGCGCTCGTAGAGCACTTGCATTCCGATGCAGATACCGAAGAACGGACGGCCTTCGCCGATGAACTGCTGCAGCGCCGTGTCTAAGCCCCGCGCGCGAAGATCGCGCATTGTGGCTTCGAATGCGCCATCGCCCGGAAGGATAGCCGCGTCGGCGTCGTGTAGCCGCGCGGGGTCACCCGTTACTTCGAAGGGCGCGTTCCTTCGTCGCAACGCCGAAACGAGCGATCCCAGATTTCCGCCACCGTAGTCGACGACTGCAAGCACATATCGCTCTGAGCCGGAGGCTTGTCCGACCCCTGCTTAGGGAACGAGGAAGAACACGGTGTTACGTCTTTGCGGGATCTTCAGTTTGATCGTTATGCTCGCGGTCGCGGCCACCGTGGCATCAGCTGCGCCGACGTTTACGGTTCCGGCCGGCTTCACGATCACGCGTATCGCAACCGTTCCCGTCGCACGCGAGCTGGCTGTCGCGCCGAACGGGGATCTTTTCGTGGGCACGTCCGGCAGCGAAGTGTATATCATCACGCATCCCGACACGACGCCGTCGGCTCCGCAAGTCTTTGTGTCGTTCCAAGATCGCCCGGCTGCAGGCGTCGCGTTCGGACCGAATACCTTATATGTCGGAACCCAGTTTGGCGTATGGAGCATTCCTTATAAAGACGGTGACGAAAAGGCTGCGGCCGAGCCGCGCAAGATCGCGACGGTCCGCACGAGCGGACGTTCGTCCGATCATGTCACCACGACGGTCGCCTTCTCGAAGAATACGTTGTACGCCAGCGTTGGCTCGTCGTGCGACGCCTGTGACACCGAGCTCGACACCACGCGCGCGACGATCCAGGCAATGCAGCCGGACGGCAAAGGAATGCATCCCGTCGCCGTTCACATTCGCAACGCGATCGCACTTGCACCGAACCCCAACACCCCAAGTGTTTGGTTTGGCGCGGCCGGACAAGATTTTCTTCCGGATGGACATCCCTATGAGATCCTCGATCCGTTCACGCTACATGCCGGCGTCCCGAATTACGGTTGGCCCGGATGCTTCGAAGACCACCGTTCCGACGGAAGCCACGATTGCCGTTCGATGACCGTCGCGCGTGTCGTACTTCCCGCCTACGTCACGCCGATCGGTATGGCGATCTATCCGCAAGCGGTGAGTGGCGCACACCCGTTTCCAGCCCAATATCGCGACGGCATCTTCATCGGTGTCCACGGCTCGTGGCATCGTCCACTTCGCGCGCCCCGCGTCGTGTTCGTGGCGATGCGTGGGGACGAGCCGGCGATCCCGGTTGCGTGGGACGATCCAAATCACCAGTGGCGCGAGTTCGTGGGCGGATTCCAAAATGCCGACAGCGAGCGTTTTGGCCGGCCGACCGGCATCGCGGTCGGCAAAGATGGTGATCTCTATGTGGCAGACGATTTCGCCGGCGCAGTCTATCGTGTACGGTACATAGGTAAGTAGGAAGAGAGCATGACATGAAACCCAACATCGTTCTGGTCGCGGTCCTGGCCGGCGTTATCGGGGGTGTTTCCGGAACGGTCGCCACCCTCAATCTTGCGCCGCACCGCGTGCTTGCCGACAATCTGGACGATCAGCAGCGGATTATCGACGCAGTTAAGCACACCGAACCGTCTGTCGTCGCGCTCAACGTCACGGCGAACGGCACGCGTATCGCGCCGACCAATCCGCTCGGTTTGCTCTTCGGTGCGCCCAGTGGTGAACGCGTCGTGCCGTTTCATGAAGTCGCGTCCGGCTCGGGATTCGTCTACGACAAAGACGGCTTGATTCTCACCGACGATCACGTCGTGCACGGCGCGCAAAAGATCACCGTCGTGTTTCAAAACGGCGACAAGATTCCCGCCAAGATTTTCGGCGAGGACTACAACGACGACATCGCGCTCGTCAAGGTCGATAACTATGCGAAGTTGCCGCCGCCCCTCGAGCTCGGAGATTCCGCGACCGTACAAAAAGGCGAGTGGACGATCGCGATCGGTGAACCGCTTGAACTATCGCAGACAGTCACCGTCGGCGTCGCGTCGGCATTCGGCCGCGATGAGCAAATCGAAGGCGAAGACGGCGTGGCGCGCACGTTCCGCAATTTGCTGCAGACCTCGGCGCCCATCAATCCCGGTAACTCCGGCGGCCCGCTGATCGACCTTGACGCTCGCGTCATCGCCATTAATCAGTCCGTCGCGGCGCCCGCGCAAGGAATTGGTTTCGCAGTTCCCGCGAGCGTCATCAAGACGAGCGTTGCGTCGATCCAAGCGCATCCCGGCGTCATCAACACCGCACCGAATGGATTTCTCGGCGTGCAGCTGATTGGAATCGACAATCAGGTCCGCAAGGCCCTGCACTACAAGGGCAGCGGCGCAGTCGTTCTCGGCGCAATCTCCGACTCACCGGCCGCAAGCGCAGGCTTACGCACCGGCGACGTCATTCAAGCCGTGAACGGCCATAACGTCTCAGGTCCACCGCAAGTTATCAAGATCGTGGGCGGACTGAAGCCCGGCGAAATTGCGAAGCTCCGCATTTGGCGCAAGGGCAAAACCCAAACCGTCAACGTGAAGCTGGGGTCGCGTCCGCTTGGCTGAGGCCGCTACGCGCTGAGGCATTGAGCACTTCATCGATGATTCCGTACGTGCGCGCTTCGTCCGCGCTCATGTAGAAATCGCGTTCGAGATCACGGAGGATCTCGTCCGCAGCTTTGTGCGTCGTCCTCTCGTAAATCTCGGCGATGATCTTGCGCGTCTGGATTAATTCGCGTGCATGGATTTCGATATCCGTGGCTTGACCGCCGATTTGCCCGATCGATGGTTGGTGAATGAGGATTTTGCTGTAGGGAAGCGCCATCCGTTTGCCTTTGGTGCCTCCGGTCAGCAATACCGACGCGGCCGAAGCTGCGAATCCGGCGCAAATCGTCGCGATTGCCGGCTTAACAAGTTGCATCGTGTCATACATTGCTAGCCCGGCACTTACGCTCCCGCCGGGGCTGTTGATGTACATGTCGATATCACGGTCAGGATCTTCACGTTCGAGAAAGAGCAGCTGTGCGATAACGAGATTGGCCATGCCATCGTCGATCTGTCCGGTGACGAACACGATCCGCTCTTTCAAGAGTCGCGAATAGATGTCGTAAGCACGTTCCCCGCGCGCTGTTTGCTCGACGACCATCGGTACCAAAGTCATGCCGCGAGTATAGCGGCTTTGGCTTCGCGTGCGAGCGTTAGCGCCTCAAAAGCGGCCACGCGTCAGAGGCTTGGGCGCATCTGCCTGTGGAAATCACGTCCCATGAATACGTTGACCGATCAGCAGCGCGACCGCATTCTTGCACTGCTCAGGGAAGGCAAAAGCTTGCGGAGCATCGAGTCCGAGACCGGCCATCGGCGTGAAACGATCGCTGCCTATGGCCGGCGCGCGGGCGTACTCAGCAACGAGCCCACCGATCTCAACAGCCGGCGCTTGCAAAGGCGAACGCCGACTGGGGACCAGCCGCAGATGTTGGCGGCTTAGGTTCCGCCGACGACCGTTGGTTCGGAAGGCATCGGTTTGCCGCTGGTCATGGGTCTGCCATCGCTTCCGGTGGCTCGCTTGTCGACCGGAACGTAGTCGCGCTTTTCCGGGCCGCAATAGAGCTGGCGAGGACGCGTGATGCGTTGATCCGGATCTTCGATCATCTCTTTCCACTGCGCGAGCCAACCGACCGTGCGTGAGACTGCGAACACGGCCGTGAACATGTTCTCGGGAATTCCGATCGCACGCATCACGATGCCCGAATAGAAATCGACGTTCGGGTAGAGCTTGCGCGAGACGAAATATTCGTCGCTGAGCGCGATCTTCTCGAGCTCGACCGCGATTTCGAGCAGCGGATCGTGCTCGTGCCCGATTTCCTTGAGCACCTCTTCGCAAATCTGCTTCATGACTTTTGCGCGCGGATCGTAGCTCTTGTAGACGCGATGGCCGAAGCCCATCAAGCGGAACGAATCGTCTTTGTCTTTCGCACGCTTGATGAAATCGGGGATGCGCTTCTTCTCGCCGATGATCTCGAGCATCTTGATCACTTCTTCGTTGGCGCCGCCGTGCAGCGGTCCCCAAAGTGACGAGATGCCGGCTGCGACGCAGGCGAATGGATTCGCGCGGCTCGAACCGACGGTGCGAACCGTCGAGGTCGAGGCGTTCTGCTCGTGATCGGCTTGCAAAATCAACAGCGCCCGAACGGCCTTCGCGAAAACCGGATTGACCGTATATTCCTCGGCCGGAACCGAGAACATCATGCGCAAGAAGTTTGCCGGATAGGTGAGATCGTTGCGCGGATAGACCATCGGCTGACCAAGCGCGTACTTATGCGCCGCGGCCGCAATCGTCGGCATCTTCGCGATCAGGCGATAGATCGAGATGATGCGGTGCTGCGGATCGAAGACGTCAGTGCTATCCGGATAGAAGGCTGAGAGCGCGCCCACGACGCCGAGCATAATCGCCATTGGATGCGCATCGCGACGGAATCCGCCATAGAAGCGCAGCAGCTGCTCGTGCACCATCGTATGATGCTTGATCTCCCAACGGAAGTGCTCGAGCTCGACCTTGGTGGGTAGCTCGCCGAAGAGCAGCAGATAGCAGACTTCGAGATATGTGCTCTTCTCTGCAAGCTGATCGATCGGATAGCCGCGGTAGAGCAATATCCCTTGATCGCCGTCGATGTACGTGATCGTCGAGCGACAGCTCGCCGTGCTGCCAAAACTCGGGTCGAACGTGCAATAGCCGGTATCGGCGAGTAACTTGCGCACGTCGACGACATCGTTGCCGTATGTCCCCTTGTAGACGGGCAGATCGGTGATCAAATTGCCTCGCTCGTCAACAAGCTTGAATTTTCGCGTTTCCTCAGGCACTTTGATCTCCTTCCGTATTACTCGAGAACGCCTTTGGTTGAAAGAATGTCGCTACCCGTAATCGTCTTGGCTTGCGCGAACGAGCGGGCGAAGGCTTTAAACGCAGCCTCACACAGATGATGATTAACATGGCCGCTCATCTGCACCAGGTGGAGATTGAAGCGGCCATTATCGGTAAGGGCTCGGAAGAACTCGGAAACCATTTCGGTTTTCATATCGCCGAGATCTTCGGCCGTAAACTTGACGGCAAAATTAAGGTAGGCACGCCCGGAGAGATCAACGCTCCCCGCGACGAGCGCGTCATCGAGCGGAATCATCATCGAACCGAAACGCGCGATCCCGCGTTTGTCGCCGAGGGCCTCGTAGAGAGCACGGCCGAGTGCGATCCCAACATCCTCGATCAGGTGATGGTGGTCCATCCCGTCGCCCTTAGCGACCACGACCAAGCCAAGGCCGGCGTGGGTAGCCAGCGATGTCAGCATATGGTCGAAGAACTTGACCCCTGTGTCTACCTCGATCGGCCCGGGCGCGAGGTCCAGGCGGAGGGTGATTTGGGTCTCCTTCGTGTTCCGTTCGACCGAAGCACGCCGTGCTTCAACCATAGCCTAGCGGTTTTCCGTATCTAGAGGCATTTTCCATCTACCCTCTACCCGACGTTGGTTTGAGGGACCTTGCCCTTCAGCCGGCGGCCCAGGGCGTACCCTACCAACCGGTCGACCAGCGCTTCGTACGAGATTCCGGCTACCTGCGCCTCGTCGGGAATGATGCTATTTTGGGTCATCCCCGGGAGAGCGTTGACCTCGAGGATATACGGCCGCCCCTCTTTGGAGACGATGAAGTCGGTGCGCGAATAGTCCCGCAGTCCGATCAGGCGGTGGACGGTCAGCGCGAGCATTCGTATCCGTGCGGCCAGATCGTCGTCGATCGGTGCGGGACACAAATGCCGGCTTCCGCCCGGCGAATATTTTGCGTCGTAGGTGAGGAACTCGTCGCCAAAGACGACCTCAGCGACGGGCAGCGCCTCGTCGCCTAAAACGCCGCACGAAAATTCGCGCCCCGCGATATACTCTTCGGCGAGCACTTGCGCGTTGTGCGTGCGCGTGCTTGCGACGACCATCGCGTGCGTCCACTGCTCGTGCGTTTTCACGAGCGTCACGCCGGTGCTCGAACCTTCGTTGCGCGGCTTGACGACAAGCGGCAAATCAAGCGAACCGGGCAAGAGTGGAAGCGCGCCTCCACCGAGATCGTAGGTGTCCCAATTCGGCGTCGGCAAGCCTTCGGCCGATAAAATCTTTTTTGTAACGTGCTTGTCCATCGCCAGGGCGCAACCAAGAATTGCGCTGCCCGTATACGGCAAGCCGAGCCAATCGAGAATCCCTTGAATCGTACCGTCTTCGCCGCCCGGACCGTGCAGTGCATTGAAGACGACGTCGGGTTCGAGCTCGCGAAGATTCTCGATGAAATTCTTGTCGAAATCGAGCGAGCGCGCCGGATAACCGAGTTTGTCGAGTGCGCGTAAAACATTTGAGCCGCTCGCGATTGAGATCTCGCGTTCGGTACTCGCACCGCCCATAACGACGGCGACCTTCGGTCGCTTTACGGGCATATGAACTCGCCTACCAAGTGCACTTCCAATTCGAGATCGACGGCGAAACGTTCGTGCACCGCACGCCGCACGCGCGCGAGAAGCGTCGTGACGTCTTGGGCCGTCGCACCATCGACGTTGACGATGAAATTCGCGTGCAGGCGGGACACTTCGGCTCCCCCGACTCGCCACCCCTTAGCTCCGGCCTCCTCGATCAAGCGCCCCGCGTGGTTGCCTTCCGGGTTGCGAAAACAGGAGCCGGCGTTCGGAAATTGGAGCGGTTGTGTTTCTTTGCGGCGCACCAGCCGCCGCTGCATCTCGGTGCGCACGTCGACAGGCTCGGCGCGTTCGAATGCGAGCGTGACGTGCGTGACGATGGCGTCGCGCGCCAGCGACGTACGGCGATAATAGTACTGCGGCGTCACGGCGTGCGCGTCAGGTTTCGAGGGCGTTTGAATCCATACGTCGCGGACAAAGTCGCCCATCTCGCGATCGGTCCCCGCGTTCATCCGCAGCGCCCCGCCGACGCTCCCAGGAACGCCCGCGAGGGAACCGATCCCACGTGCACCGGCGGATGCCGCCTGCGCGGTCAAGAGGGAGAGCGACGCGGCGGCTCCGGCCCGGACGAGCACGGTCCCGGGTTCCGACGAGACATCGACGGTCAATGCTGCGTACTCGCCGCCCAGCCGCAGGACGATTCCGCGAATACCGCCGTCACCGACGAGCAGATTCGACCCGCTGCCCAGCACGAACCAGGCGATGCCGCGGCGCACGCACAGGCGCAAGACGAACGCGACCTCGCCCGTCGATTCGATTGAGACGAGCGCGTCGGCCGGGCCGCCGATTTTCCAGGACGTGAACGGCGCCAGGGGTTCATCGAACCGGACGCGGTCCCCGAAGCGATCCGCGAGCTCTTTGCGCTCGCGCTCGCCGATGCGGCTCACCGCGCTGCGAACTTCTGCGCGCTCTCCGTAATCGCGCCGGCGCCCAACATCAGGACGAGCGAACCCGCGGGTGCAGTGATCTTCAGCGCTTCCGGCAGCGCTTTGACATCCTTGACGTACGTCACGTCGGTTCCGCGCGCCGCCAGCGGCTCGCCGATCGAGCGTGAGCTCACGCCGTCGATGGGAGGTTCCGACGCAGCATAGATCGGTGCGAGAATGACGTGATCCGCTCCAGCCAACGCGTCGGCGAAGTCGCGCGCCAGATAGCGTGTGCGCGAGTAGCGATGCGGCTCGAACGCAACGATAAGAGGACCCTTGTGATACCGCCGCGCCGTTTTGATCGTCTCGCGCACGGCGGTCGGATGATGCGCGTAGTCGTCGACGACGCTGAGATCTTTCTCCCGCAACAAGAACTCGAAGCGCCTGCGCACACCTTGAAATTCATCGAGCGCGTCAGCAACCGCTTGAAACGACATTCCTAAATGCATGCCGATTGCAATCGCGGCCAACGCATTTTGCACGTTGATCTCGCCGGGCACGCGCAATCGTAACGTGCCAAGCGTCGTTCCGCGCAGCGAGATCGTGGTACGCGTTCCGAAGTCTTCGTACGTCTCGACCGTCGCGTGCAGATCAGCCTGCCAGGCGTTAATACCGTAGGCGATAAGCGGGACGGTGTTTTGGCTGCGCGCGATCTCGTCGGCGTACTGATTGTCGACGCCCGCGACGAGCAAACCGTCGCTTGGGGCCTTGGCGACGAAACGTTTGAAGGTCCCGAGCATCGCTTGCCATTCGCTCTCGAAGCGAATGTGGTCGTTCTCGATGTTCGTCACGACGGCGACAGTCGGGTTCAAATACAGAAACGAACCATCGGACTCGTCGCTTTCGGTGACGAACCATTCACCTTTTCCGAAGCGAGCGTTCATCCCCGAATCGATTGGCTCGCCGCCGATCGCGACCGTCGGATCGAGGCCGCCGTACGTCAAGACTTTCGCGATCATCGCGGTCGTCGTCGTCTTGCCGTGCGTACCCGCGACGGCGATCGTTTTCTTCCCGTTCGTCAATTCGGCCAGCATCTGTCCGCGCGTCGTAACCGGAATCCCAAGCTCGGCTGCACGCAGATATTCCGGATTCGTCTTGTCGATCGCGGAACTCACGACCATGCGCGTCGCGCCTTTGACGTTCTCGGCACGGTGACCGATGTTGATGAACGCGCCTTCGTTGCGAAGCTTTTGGATCAGCGGCGTTCCCTTGACGTCGGAGCCCGTGACCTTCTCACCACGTGCGAGCAGCAATCGCGCAATTGCACTCATTCCGATTCCGCCGATCCCTACGAGATGGGTCACGAGCGGTTGGGTTCTGCGCGCAAAGCGCGGTTGCCCTCGCGCAGGTTGCGGACGCGGCGCACGATCATCGCGGCCGCATCGGCAGGCGCAAGCGCCGCGGCGCATTTCGCCATCGCCTCGATTCGCTCGGGGACGAGCGCTTCACTAAGAGCATAGAAGAAAACGTCGCCGCTCAGCTCTGCATCATGCAGAAGCCGCGAGGCGCCGCTTTCCGCAAAGAAGCGCGCGTTGGCGTTTTGGTGATCTTCGGATGCGTGGGGATACGGAATCAGCAACGAAGCTCGACCGCTGGCCACAAGCTCCGCCAGCGTCGAGGCGCCTGCACGAGCAACGACGAGATCGGCCGCAGCGTAGGCCGGCGATGGATCGTCGAGATACGGGATGAGCGTGAAACGGCTCGGGCGCTTTTCGCCGAGGCGTGCCTTCATCGCCTCATAGTCGCGCTCGCCGCTGATGTGCACGATCCACCACGGTGCCGGCACGCCGCGGCTCGTCACCATGTCGAGCACCGCGTCGTTGATCGAGCGCGCACCCTGGCTCCCACCCAGGACGAGGACAACCATTGCGTGCGCGTGCGAGTCGATTTCGAGGTGTTCCCGCGCGCGTTGCTTGGGCAAGAGCGACTTGAATTCGGCGCGCACCGGAATCCCGGTGACGACGGCTTTGCCTTTGAACGCGCTCGGCGACGTCCAGCTCGCGGTCCAGACTTCATCGACGAGCGGTCCCAAGAGCCGGTTCGTAAGTCCGGGCAATGCATTTTCTTCCAGCAACGTAAGGATCGGATTGATGCGACGCGCCCCTCGCATCGCGCGCGCGGCGGCGACCACCGGAAAGCCAACGTATCCGCCGCTTGCAATCACGACATCGGGACGAAAACGCGCAAGTGCGCGGCTCGCAACACCGATGCCAAGAGCATTTTCGCCGACGGTCGCGAGCAGCTGCGGCGAGAGTCGACGCGCAAGCGGTCGCGACGGAATCAATTCGAGCGGTACGCCGGCCTTCGTAACGATCGTGCCTTCGAGCCCGCGCTTCGTTCCGAAAAAGACCGAGGCGTAGTCTTCACCGCGCGCGATGCAATCGTCGCGCAGCGCCGCATCGATCGCCAAACCTGGATAGATGTGCCCGCCGGTTCCTCCGCCGCTTACAACGACCCTCACCGCGACGGTGCGGCGCGGCGAGACCGGCCGACGTTCAAGATCAGCGCGACAGCGGTGAGACTCACGATCAGCGAGCTGCCGCCGAACGAGATGAACGGCAGCGGCACGCCCGTTACGGGCCACGACGACGTCGTCACGCCGATGTTGACGAAGGCTTGAATCACGATCAGCGCCGTGCAGCCGACGACCAAGAAGAATCCGAATTGATCCGGCGCCGCAAGCGCGATCCGGATCGCGCGATACGCAAAGCAGATGAACAGCGCGATCACGAATAGCGCGCCGAGCAGACCCAGCTCTTCACCCACGATCGCGAAGATGAAATCGGTGTATTGCTCCGGGAGATAAAAGAACTTCTGGCGTGAGAGTCCGAGTCCGACGCCGAACAGGCTGCCGCTCCCGAGCGCGAGCAGCGATTGCACGATGTGGAAGCCCGTGTTCTGCGGATCCTTCCATGGATCGAGAAACGCAAGGATACGCGCGCGCTTGTACGGACTCGCAAAGACCTCAAAGATAACGAACGGCGCCGTCGCAAGCACGACGGCAATCAGATGCGGGACGCGCGCGCCGGCGATGAACATGATTGTGAACGCGGTGAAGACGACCAGGGTCGCGGTTCCCATATCCGGCTCGACGAGCACGAGTGCCGCGAGCGCGAACGTGACGATCAAGAGCGGCCACAGTCCGCGCGTGAGCGAGCGAATCCGGTCTTGCCGGCGACTGATCGCAGCTGCCAGATAGACGATCAGCGCAAGCTTTGCAAATTCCGAAGGCTCGAACGTGAATCCGCCGGCACCGATCCAGCGGCGCGCTCCGCCGGAAACAATGCCGATGTGCGGAACGAGCACGGCGACGAGCGCAAGCATAGCGGCGATCAAGATCGCAGCGTCCATCCTTCGCAAGACACGATAGTCGAGCTTGTACGCGATCCCAGCGCAGATCAGGGCGACGACGAGCCACATCAGCTGTCGTTTCAGAAAATATGCGGTGTCGTGATGGAACGCGTACGCGGTTGCGCTCGAGGCGCTGAAGACCATCACGAGACCGAGGGCGACGAGCGCACCGACGATCGCGACCAGCGCGGCGTCAGGCGGACGTGGCGTGTCCGGACCTGCGGTCAATGCACCGCCTCTGTCCCGCGTTCGAGCCGCTTGACGGCGGCAACGAATGCATCGCCGCGCGCTTCCGCCGATGCGAACATGTCGAAGGACGCGCATCCCGGCGACAGCAGAACGACGTCGCCGGGCTTTGCGAGCTCCGCCGCCGCCTCAACCGCATGCTCCATTGAATGCGCGCGCACGACTTTGGCGCGTTTGATGACCGATGCCATCTCGTCGGCGGCCGCTCCGATCAGCACGACGGCGCGGGTACGCGATGAAACGGCTTTCCCAAACTCAACAAAATCCGTGCCTTTTGCTTTGCCGCCCGCAATCAAGACAATGTGGCCGTCATCGAACGTGCGGAGTGCAGCGATAACTGAACCTGGATTCGTCGCCTTGGAATCATCGATATAACGCACACCGCCAATCTCAGCTACTTCCGTGAGCCGGTGCGGCAGAGCCTTAAAAGATGTCACGCTGTCGCGTATCTTCTTGGGCGGCACTCCGGCCGAGAGTGCCATGAGCGTCGCGGCCATGACGTTGTCGACGTTGTGCTCCCCCAGCAACGGGATCTCATTGACGTCCATGATATCGATCGGCCGCGGATCGCCCGTTGGCGGAGCATAGACGACTTTTTCGTTATTACGCAGGTAAAGCGTCGAGTTGCGATGTGGTTCGCGCGAATACCAGAGCGCGCGGCACTTGACGCGCACCGCACCCTCGCCTTCCGCGAGCGAACCGATGCGCTCGTCGTCGAGATTTCCGACGAACGTATCGCCGGCGTTCTGATTTGCGAAGATGCGGAATTTGGCTTCCGCGTATTCGTCCATCGAAAAATAGCGGTCGAGATGGTCCGGCGAGATATTGATGATCGACGAGATGCGCGGCTTGAAGCTGCGGATCGACTCGAGCTGGAACGATGAAACTTCGGCTACGACCCAATCATTGGGCTCCGCGACGAACGCTTCTTCGATGAGCGGATTGCCAATGTTGCCACCGACGCGCGCTTTCTTATTCGCGCCTCGCAGAATGTGGCCGACGAGTGCCGTTGTCGTCGTCTTGCCCTTCGTGCCGGTCAGCGCGATGATCGGCGCCTTGCACAGACGGAATGCAACCTCGATCTCGCTGTAGACGGGGACGCGCGCGCTTTGGACGCGGCGCACAAACTGCGAGTTCAGCGGAACACCGGGTGAGAGCACTGCCGCATCGAGCTCGCCGAGGATTTCATCGATGTCGTTCGGCGCCACGAACGTTGCTTTGAGTTTCTTGACTTCGGCGAGTGCGGACGTCAAGTTTTCCTCGGAGCCTTCGTCGGTCGCCCAAATCTTCGAACCCAGCTCGCTCAGCACGCGCACGCTCGCACGTCCGCTTTTGCCGAGACCGATGACCAGGACGCGCTCGAAGCCGGCTATCATGAGCGCACCGTTACGAGGGCGGCGCCGGCCAGCGAGCACAGCGCGGAAGCGATCCAAAATCGTGTGGTCACTTTCGTTTCCGGCCAGCCTCCAAGCTCGAAGTGGTGGTGCAAAGGACTCATACGGAAGATACGTCGCTTCGTCATCTTAAATGAAGCGACTTGAAGAATCACAGAGAGTGCCTCGGCAGCGAAAACGCCGCCGATCAGAATCAGCACGAGCTGCATTCCGGTTAGGATCGCGCCACCTGCGAGCGCGGCACCGAGCGCCAGCGATCCGGTGTCGCCCATGAAAATCTTAGCCGGGTGGAAATTGTAGACGAGGAACGCCAGGACGCAGCCGATCATGGCAAGCTCGAAAACGCCGACGTCGTTCTGTCCGCGTGCGAACGCGATGTAGGCGACGACAGCAAGCGGCGGCACGATCGTTCCGCCGGCGAGCCCGTCGAGCCCGTCCGTCAGATTGACGGCGTGCGTCGTCGCGACGATCGCGCAGATGCTGAGCACGACGAAGAACGCCGTCGAGACTTCACCCAATCCGAAGATAGCCCACGGCGTTCCCGGTTGCGTGGCGAGGACGAGCCACATGAAGCCCGCAGCGGCAAAGCCCGTCAACAGAAGCTTCGTACGCGCGCGCATCCCGCGGTTCCGTCCCAGGCGAATCCCCATCATATCGTCCGCGAAGCCGATTGCGGCACACGCCACGACCAGAACGACGAGCGCAAACGTCACCATACTCGGCGCCGCGATTAACGCTGCCACCGGCCCGAGCAAGAAAAGCACGCCCCCCATCGTCGGCGTTCCGGTCTTCGCTTGATGCGTCTTGGGCGCGTCCTCGTACGCCGTTTGCTTCGCAGACATCGCCTGCAGCATGTTGATCAAGGGACGCCCGAGCGCGAACGCCGCGACAAGCGCACCACCGAATGCTGCTGCCGCGCTCATTCCCATAATGGATTTGCTCCCTGCCCGCGCCACTTGAGAATAACGATCGGCGTTTGCTGATCCGAATTTCCGTGTGGATTTCCCAGCAACGCATGCTCGACCGCCGTGCGTGCGATGCCCGGGGATGCGCCCAGCACCTTTGCGATGCGTAAATCGTTGGCGTCGACGACGACGCAGCCCGCGCCCAAACGCTCTGCACAGGAGCGCGCGAACGCGTCCGGATCTTCGGGTCCGAGAACGATTGCTTGCTCGTATGGCGGCATTGTTCCGGTGTAGCCGTCGATCTCCGAAATCGCCTCGCCCAACCGCTCGTAAAGCACGCCGCGCTTGCCGCGCATTCTTCCGACGACGTGCGCTGCCACCGCTCCGAGCACGGCGGGCGTTCCGACACGGTCGATCACCAGCTGCATCGATTCCGGCTGGCTGAGCGTCGCCATTGCTCCGGCTCGCCGTGCGAGCGCGTACGCAAGCCGCGACGGACGCACGTATTCGGCCCCGATGAAACGGCCTTGCGCGATCGCGAGCGCCGTTTCGCTGATTGCGACGATGTCGCCAGGCTGCACCATCCCGGCAGTTGCTTCTGCGACGAGGCGCGCGAGATCGTCACCGCGCGCAACCAGACGCGTGCGAATCGGCAGCGCAACGAGGCCTTCGGGGAGCTCGCGCTCACTGACGGAGAGCTTTGAGGCCGCCAAGGATCTCCTCCATTTTATACATCCGCGACCCTTTGAGCAGAATCGAGTCGCCTTCGCGCATGTTCACGCGCAGCCACTGCGTGGCATGCGCATTGCTCTCGTACGGGACGATCGCGAGCGGCGACATTCCGGCCCGCACCGCACCACGAATCGTCGAATCCGCATGCTCGCCGCCGATGAGCACGACGTCGATCCCGCAACCCGGTAGCGATGCACCAATTTCTTCGTGCATTTGCGGGGACTCGACGCCGAGCTCAGCCATGCCGCCCAGGACCGCGATGCGGCGCTCCGCGTTCTCCGACGAGAACGCGCGCAACGTCGCCAGCGTCCCTGATAGCGATGCATTGTACGCATCATAAACGAGATGGACGCCGCCTTGCAGTGACATACGCTCGTAGCGCCCAGGCGGAAGCGTCAATTTGGGAATCGCCTCGACGATGGCCGGAGGCGTCATTCCGACAGCACGTGCCGCTGTCGCGGCCGCAGCCAGATTCGAAAGATTGTGATCGCCCGGCAATGAGGTCGAGATCGAAAATGTCTCGTAACCGGCAGCATCAGCGAAAACAATTCCATCGCGCGCGGGAATCAAGGTCGCGGGCAGCAGGACGTTCGCAAAGACCGTCTCGCCTGCGCCGAACCATCCCGGCGCGCGCGGTAACGTTCCGAAACGCCGGCGCGATTCTTCATCGGCAACGTTGAGAATCGCAATCGCACCGGTCGAGAACAGCCCCCATTTCGTATCCGCGAGGCGTTCGCGTGTCTCGAACACTTCGAGATGCGCTTCGCCGATGTTCGTCAAGATGCCGAGATGCGGCATCGCGATCGCACACAGCTCGGCGATCTCGCCGGCGTGCCGTGCGCCCATCTCAACGACGACGACCTGCTCGTCACCGTCGAGCGCGAGCAGCAGCTTGCTGACGCCGACCTGATTGTTTTCGTTCTGCGGCGTGGCCGCGAGCTTTTTCCCCGAAAACGACAGCAGCTGCGCGAGCAGCGCCTTCGTCGTTGTCTTGCCGGTGCTGCCGGTGATTGCGATGACGATCCCGTTCGAATGCGCGCGGGCCGCGGCGCCCAATGCCATATAGGCGCGCAAGGTATCCTCGACGACGATTCCCGGCTTGCCGGCCAGCAGGTCTTCGCGTGTGACAATTGCGAGAACCGCGCCTTTCGCAAACGCATCGCCCGTGAAATCGCCACCATCGAAATTCTCACCGCGCAGCGCAACGAACGCGTCGCCGGGCTCGATCTGGCGCGTATCGGTTACGATGCGAAGAGTTTGCGACGGAGGCTGGCCGACCGGACGGCCGCCAACGGCGTCGCAGACCTCGCCGAATGAAAATCTCATGCGAGCGCCGCGCGAACTTCATCGCGATCGTCGAAATGCGTGCGCGCCCCACCGATAATCTGATAGTCTTCGTGACCTTTGCCGGCCACGACGACGACGTCGCCTTTGCGCGCGCGTTTGATTGCAGCCCGAATGGCGGCGCGACGATCGAGCTCGACTTCCGCGTTCGGCGCGCCCGCGAGAATCTCGCGCGCGATCGCCTCCGGATCTTCCGAGCGCGGATTGTCGTTCGTGACGATGACGACGTCGGCCAAGTTGCTGGCGATCGTCCCCATTTGCGGACGTTTTCCCGCATCGCGATCGCCGCCGCAGCCAAAGACGACGAAGAGTTTCCCGCCGTCCATCGTTTCGCGCGTCGCTCGCAAGACGTTGGCGAGGGCATCCGGCGTGTGCGCGTAGTCGACGATCGCTACGACCCCATCGCGAGCATAGCGTTCCATCCGTCCCGGGACAGGCGGCAGCGCGTGCAGTGCCTTCGCTGCCTGGGTTAAATCGAGATCGAGCGAGCGCGCGATCGCGAGCGCGCACAACGCGTTGCGCACGTTGAAGCGTCCCGGCAGCGGAACCTCGACGCGAACGCCGTCGACTGAGAACGCGCTCGCATCCGGACGCAGCTCGACGTCGCTCGCGCGAAGATCGGCTTGTGCTTCGAGCGCGAACGTGATGACCGGTGTGCCGCGCGCCCGCAATCCTTTGGCCCAGTCTGCGCCGCGGGCATCGTCGACGTCGAGCACGGCACGCTCGGCGAGATCGAACAGATGGCGCTTGGCAGCGGCGTAAGCATCGAGCGTCAGATGAAAATCGAGATGATCGCGCGTCAAATTCGTGAAGGCGGCGACCGCAAAGCGAATATCCTCGACGCGATGCAAGGCGAGCGCGTGCGAGCTGACTTCCATCGCGACGGCTTTCGCGCCCAACTCGAACATCGTTGCCAGTGTCTCTTGCAGCTCGATCGGTAGCGGCGTCGTGTTCTGCAGCCCGCGTGTCCATTCGCCGTACGACGCGCCAAGCGTTCCGACGTAACCACAATGGATGCCGCAAGCCTCCAAGAGCGCGCGCGTCATGTGCGTCGTCGTCGTCTTGCCGTTTGTTCCCGTGATGCCGATGACGCGCAGCTTGTGCGACGGGTCGCCGTAGAATCGTGCAGCTAACCGCGAGAGCGCAACCCGCGTGTCCGCGACGCGAACGCAGGTGGCGCCAGCGTCGTCCGGTTTGCGGTCGACGACCACCGCGCGTGCGCCGGCAGCGATGGCGCTCGCGACGAAGTGATGCCCGTCGACGTGCTCGCCCGCAATGGCAACGAACATTGCGCCGGGTGCAACGCTACGTGAATCAGCGGACAGCGCCGTGATCGCGACATCATCGACCGGGCCGTCAATCTCGGCATCCGGAATTGCCTCGAGTAAGCGGGCAAGCGGAATCATCGCGCAGCGACCTTCGCGCCGTGTTTTGGGGGAACCAAGCGGGCAGGTGGCGGCGCGGGATAGACTCCGCTGTGAATCATCGCGATTTGCGCGAGCTTTGCGAAGACGGGAGCGGCGACGATGCTGCCGTAGTAGGCGCCGCGCGGCTCGTCGACTTTCACGAGGATGACGAAATGCGGATGGTCGGCTGGAATATAGCCGATGAATGACGCGATGTACGCGCCGGAAACGTAGCCCCCGTTGCCGACGACTTGCGCCGTTCCCGTCTTACCGGCGGTGGTGTAGCCGGGAACTTGCGCGGCCGGATTTCCCGTTCCGCGCACCACGACCGTGCGCAAGAACGCGCGCAGCGTTGAGGCCGTTTGCTGCGACATCACGCGGCCTTCGAATTCGGGCCCGTAGGTGCGAACGGTTTTCCCGCTTTCGTCGAGTACGGCGCGCACGATGTGCGGCTTCACCAGCATGCCACCGTTCGCGATCGCGCAATAGGCGCGCAGCATCGCGACGGGAGTCGTCGAGATACCCTGACCAAACGCGATCGTCGGAAGCGATGTGCCACTCCACTCATCGAGCGGAAGGAGAATTCCTGGGCTCTCACCCGGGAGATCGACGCCGGTTTGGTCGCCGAACCCGAATTTGCGAATCTCGCGATACTCGGCTTGGTCGCCGATACGCATCGCGACTTCGGCTGCGCCGACGTTGTGCGAGTAGGCGATGATGTCTTCGAGTGTTTCCGTGCTCGACGCGAGCGGCATCTCGTCTTCAGCGTTGTGGATAACGCTGCCATTGATCTTGATCTGATCGCGCGCCGGGAAGCGCGATTTCGTATTCACCTTACCGCTCTCGAGCGCCGCAGCCGCCGTAACGAGCTTGAATGTGGATCCGGGCTCGTATGCGTCGGTAAGTGCGCGATCGCGCCACGCATCGGGTTTTGCCGAGCCGTAGTGCGCGGGATCGAAGTCCGGTGCGTTGGCCATCGCCAGAATCTCACCGGTGCGCGGATCCATGATCACGGCGGAACCGCTGCGGGCGTGAAAGGCTTTGACTTGCGCATCCAAAAGCCGCTCGGCTTCAAACTGCAAGTAGCCATCGAGCGTCAAGACGAGGCTGCTCCCCGGATGCGCCTTCTCGATAACGTGCTGTTGTCCGAACGGTAGTGCGCGCTGAAACGGATCGGCTTCGAGCATCATCTTCCCGCTCGTTCCGCGCAGCATGTTATCGTACGAATACTCGACGCCCGAGAGCCCGTTCTCGTCCATGCCGACGAAGCCGAGCACCGTCGATGCGAGACGCCCCGACGTCCAGAAACGACGGCCCGTATCTTCTTGCACGACATTGATGCCCTGAAGATTGAGCGCGCGCACGCTCTGGGCGATCTCATGCGAGACCTTGCGCTTCAGCCAGCGAAAATGCGTATCTTCATTGAGCGCAGCGGTAATTTCGCTGGGAGAGTAGCCGAGAATCGGCGCGAGCTTTGCGGCGGCCTCGGCCTTATCGCCAATCTGGGTTGGGTCCGCGTAGACGCTTTCGGACTTGAGCGAACGGACCAAGACCGTACGCGTACGATCGTAGATCGTGCCGCGCCGCGCAAAGATGTCGATTGTCTGCGCGCGTTGCTCGAGTGCTTCGGTCGAGTAAAGGCGCCCGTGCAGCACCTGAATGTCGAACAGCCGCCATGTCAAAAACGACGCGATCGCGGCGAAGAGCCAAAATGTGATCTTCGCGCGGTCCGGGGAGATGCGCACGAGCGCGCCGCGCGCTCGCACTTCTACCTCCGAAGCCAGCCGAGAAAGGCGAGGCCGCCGCGTCCTTCGTCGTGGACCGCAGGCGCAAGCGTCACGATCTCAAAGCGTGCCGGATCACGCATCCCAAGTTGAGCTGCCACTTGCGAGAGCCGCTCGCGCGATTCCAAGTGCGCGATCTGATCGTCGAGGCGCTGCACGTCTTGCTGCATGACGGTACGCTGACTCTCGGCATTCGCAAGCGAGTAGTTCAGACTCGTAAGGTTTGAGGTAAGCATGACGTACACCATGACCGGAGCGAGAACGAGCGCGACGATGCTCAGCACGCGCGCGGTGCTTCCGTAATGCGAAAGCAGCGAGCGGCGTCGACGGCGATAGCGCCCGTGCTTGGGCGGCCGCGGACGGGCTTGAACTTCTTGCGCGGGTTTTGGTTGAATCATGCTAGGCGCTCCGCAACACGAAGTTTTGCGCTGCGCGAGCGTGGATTGCGCGCGCGTTCTTCATCACTTGCGGCCATCGGCTTGCGCGTGATTGGATTCAAGCGCGGATCGCTGCGCATCTTCTTCTTGATGATGCGATCTTCAAGTGAGTGAAACGCGATTGCGACGAGACGTCCGCCGGGACGTAACACCGTCGTCGCTGCTTCCAAGCCTTCTTCGAGTGCAGCCAGCTCGTCGTTGACGGCGATGCGCAGCGCTTGAAACGTCCGCGTGGCCGGATGGATGCGCTCGCGCTTTCCATGCTGATGGACGGCGGCGCTAACGATGCGTGCAAGCTCGCCCGTCGTTTGCGGATGATGCTGCTTGATCGAGCGTGCGATCCTGCGCGACTTGCGCTCTTCGCCGAAGGTGAAGATGACGTCGGCGAGCTCGCTCTCGCTGGTGCGCTCGATGTATTCTGCGGCAGTGAACCCTTCGCTCTGGTTCATCCGCATATCGAGTGCTGCATCCGCAGCGGACACGCTTAGCGAAAAGCCGCGCTCGCCGACGTCAAATTGCATGGAGCTGACTCCCAAATCGAACAGCACGCCGTCGATCCGCGTGATCTCGCGGCGTGCAAGCTCCGCTTCCAGCGTGCGAAAATTCGCCTGGACGAGCAAGAAGCGTGGATCGCTCGGCAAATCGCTGCGCGTGTGGACCGTCGTGTCGACGTCGAACGCGATCACGCGCCCGCGCGGCCCGAGCCGCTCCAAGATCGCTTGCGTATGACCGCCCGCACCGAACGTCGCATCGACGTATGTCCCGCCGCTCTGGACTGCGAGCCCATCGATTGCTTCCTTTAAGAGAACAGGAATGTGCAATCAATAGAGTCCCAACTCGGAGACGAACTTGGCGAAGTCGTCGGGGTCCTCGACCCGGTCCGGATATCTCTCTTTGGCCCAGATCTCGACGCGCGTCAACGAGCCGACCGTCACGATGTCGTGCTTGATGTGCGCGTAGCCGCGCAAGTGCGTGGGGATCGCGAGGCGGCCTTGCGGATCGCACGTCGCCTCCTCGGTGTTCGCAAAGATGTGGCGGACGAGCCGGCGATAGCGGCCATCCTTTATGGGTGCAGCTTCCAGCCTGGCGCAAAACTCGGCCCAGCTGACGGCGGGATAGAGCGCCAAACATGGCTCCGGCTCCGCGATCGTTAGGAAGAAGCCGGCGCCGAGGCGCTCGCGGAACCGGGCGGGCACGACAAGGCGTCCCTTATCGTCAAGGGCGTGCTCCACGGACCCGGTAAAACGCGGAACCTCGCCTGGCACGGAATACCCCACACGGCGCCATTAGCTACCACTCGGAACCACTATACGCCACCATGCTCTGTGGGGCAACGCCGAACATACGTTCGGGTTATGTATGTCGGAATCTAGGAGTGGATGAGAATATCGATTAGTCGCTGAGACTGAGAGTGGTAGAACGCGGGAGTCCAGCCGATTAAGCCGGAGTGCGACGAGCGTCGGTGAGTACTTCCGCTCGGTGAACGGCTGCGGCGGGCCCCACGGGCGGCATTCCGCTTAGGGCATTCACCGATCAAGCGTTCGATTTTATAACAATCTTAGGCAGAAACGCACATAGATTTGGCAGGCCCGCTGCGACCAGGGATTGACTCAAGCCATCTCAACGATGTAGCATGCCGACATCGATGACGACGCAGCGATGGAGATTTCGGCTTCAGGCTGACGAGGACTTCCTCGTTCGTCTTTCTCGCCTCGGAAGAAACGGAAGCAAGGTAGAACTCGCGTCGCGCGCGCTTGTGCGCGCTCTCGCGCGAGGCGACGGCGCTCGAGCGGAGCGCGAGGCAGTCCTCGGCGTCGTAGACGGCCTTCAGCTGCGGATTGCGGCCGTTGAGGGGGTCGAGCAGCTGCAACTTATTCCCGAGGACCCCGCGATGACTATCGCTTTAGATCTACTAGGCGCTTCCGATCCCCCGGTGCAACTTCGGCGCTGCTTTTACGACGGCAATTGGTTCCTACCAGCGCTCCGATCTGCGAGAAGTAAGTTCTGCAATCAGAGCTGCCGCAATAGATTCAACTACGAGATGCGAGAGCGCCAAGCGCAATTTGTGTGCGTGGATTGTGGCAAGGTATGCGAGATCGACCGTTTCAGTGGTCTTGCTCTCGAAGATGAAGTTATCGAGCCCGCCGACGTTCGAGCCGCGGAGCCGCTTTGCGTGGATTGCGTGTCAACCCAGCACCCCGAATGGCTGAATTACGTTAGTGCTGCCGAGCTTACGCAGGTATCGTCACAACCGCCCAATGGGTCGGAATACTCTGAAACGATTCACGGCCACATTCGGAACGCGCTTGAGATGAATCAACCGCAATCCTTAAAGATGCTCACCGAATATGTCGCGAGCAAGATGAAGATAAAGGGACGTCGCTCCGACCTCACGATCCTGGGCCACTTGCTGCGCTTTCCGGGTCGATATAGGCAAGTTGCGAAGAATTCTTTCGTTCTGACAGATCAAGCTGACGGTGAGCAGCGCAACGCGCAAAGGATGAAAGCATGAAGGCGTCATTACCGAAGCAGGGAGCGGAATCCCGAAACGGCAGAATGAACAATGTCGACATCGTCTTATTGGCTGCCTACTATGCAGGCGCGGCCCTACGCGCAGTAGACACGGAAGACATTGCGGTTCACGCACACAAGATCGACGCCAATCGTTTTAGCTGGCGGAAGTATCCCGAGCAGATCGACCTCGAACGCGTTCGCGTCAGATTGTCTCAAGCCAGGGTTGAAAGGTTTCTTGCGGGGCTGCACTCGGAAGGTTGGCGCCTTACTCGGGAAGGTGCTGAGTACGTCCGGGATCGGCTTGTTCCGCTCGCACAGAGTCATGACGGCGAAACACCTACATCAAAACAGTCTGTGCGAAAAGTGGATCGTGCGTGGATTGCCGCTGAGCGCAAGCGTTTAGCAAATACCAGCGCTTTCAAGAAGTACCAATCTGGCGACACAGCCGCGATCTCGAAAATGGAGATCCGCGAGTTCTTCCGGATTGACGAGTATATGACCGAGACGGTGATCAAGGAAAAACTCGATCGACTGTCGGCCGCCTTTCACGATGACAACAAGCTCGGGCCAATGGTAAGACACCTTAGTGCAAGGATCTCGGAGGTAATGTCATGAGCACGATATCGGAGAAATCTGTACATGTAGTTTCGAACACCGCGCGTGACATACTTCAGTCCGCTGCGTTTTTTACGACACTAAAGAACGCCGTCTGGGAGTACGTCAGTAATAGTTTACAATATGTCGATGCTGGCGTTTCTCCAAAGGTCGCCGTGACGATCGATCAGGCAAAGAAGCGTGTAATCGTCGCCGACAATGGTCGCGGAATGGACGGTGCCGGTGTCCAGAACTATTTCACCATGCACGGCCACAACCTCGAAAGACAAGCTGGCCGGCCGGGCCGAGGAAACTTCGGAACCGGAAAGTCAGCCGCGTTCGGAGTGGGGACGAAGCTCGACCTGCGTACCGTGAGCGAAGGGAAGAGAACAATCGTGTCTCTTACGCTCGAAGAAATTAAAAAGGAAGAAGCAAAAGGGAACGTGACATCCGTTCCCGTGAGAACGATCGAGTACGAGGAACCCACCGACGAGAGCAACGGGACGGTCGTAACAATCGAAGGCGTCAAAGCCAAGTGCAACGTCGATGACATCATCGAATTCATTGAGCGACACCTGGCTCACGGTTTTAAGGACGCGGAGATCATCGTTAATAACCACGTTGTCTCGTACGAAGAGCCGTCAAGCGTGAAGCAGCATCGCTTCACCGCGACTGGTGGCGCGTTGTCTTCACTCGGTCCCGTCGAGTTGGTTGTCAAAGTGTCGCCATCACCTCTCGACGAAGGCCGGAGAGGGATCGACATCACGTCGGCCGGCGTTCTTTACGAGACAACCCTCGGTACGTCTGAAGGCAAAGAGATGTCGCAGTATCTCTTTGGTGCGCTGGAAGTGCCAACGCTATGTTTTGAGAATCGCGAACCAACGCCAGCCTTCACAATGGCACGCGACATGAGGCTCAATCTCGAAAACCCCCTTGTGCAGGCGATTCACGCTTTCATAAGCGTGAACGTCGAAGCCGTTCGGCAAGAACTGGTTGCAGATGAACGGGCGAGGAGACAGAGCGAAGAATCGAAACGGTTGCAGCGACAGGCAGACGAAATCGCCAAACTGCTTAACGAGCATTTTTCTGAGTATTCCGATAAAGTTAAGCGGACACGCTCGACCGTCACGGATTTGACGAAGACTGGTGGTGAGGATGATCGGGTTTCTCAGGGTTTGGATGACCTCGCAGCAGTCTTCGGCGGCGATGATTCGGTGGAAGTGACCGGCCTCGATGGAGAAGGCGGTCAAAGGGAGGGCGGCAGGCACGTCAGTTCGCCGAACCCAGATCCAGATAAGCTGCGAATGAATCCGACGGTCGAGAAGCATGAGGACGGCGACCCACTCGGAGACGTCATCCAGGGAAAAAAGCAACCGCGTAGATCCGGGGGTGGCTTCACCGTAACTTACAAGAACCTCGGGGAAGAAGAGAACCGAGCGAAGTACGATCGCGATACTCGTTCGATTATCATCAACCTGGATTTCCCGCAAATCGCGCTCGCAAAAAAGGACGGTCAGGACGCTGTTGAATTCAGACGCCTGTCGAATGAGGTGGCGGTCGCGGAGTATGCGATGGCCCTCTGCACGGAGCTCATCACTACTTCTGAGTTCTTCCACCCATCCGACGTCTTGTTTGAGATTCGCGCGACCATCAACAAGATTCATCGCAGAGCGGCCCAACTGTCTTAGTAGCCGGCAACGATGACTGCAACCGAGGGCGATCCTGCTATCCCTGACGCCAGAGAGAAGTATGCCGCCAGGGCTCGCGCTCGTCTCGAGGGTGCTCATGCCATTAAACAGTTAGGGCAGCGAGCATTAAGTGGGATACGGAGTTCGGATACGAGGTTTGGTCATCTTGTAGACGCTCTGAGTTCCAAGGCGGAATCTCTAGATGAGATAGCGAGAAATCCGAACGCAATACGCGGTCGACTTGATCCTTCCGAAATCCTCAGCCGTATCGAGGACCTTAAACAGGCGATCGAAAGCGCGAAGCGTCAGAGTTTGAGCGCAGAGATTGCAACGGTCTTGAACCCAGACGGCAAAGCGGGGCATGAGGCCGTTCTCTATCGCCTTGGCTTACTAAACGGCAGACCGACAACTCTTCAAGAAGCGGCCGACACTGTCGGCGTTACTCGTGAACGAATTAGGCAGATCCAGGTCAAGAGGGAAGCCGCCATCCTGTCTCGCCCATACATGCCCGTTTATGCTGCAGCTCAAGCTGCACTAAATCACGCTGTCATGAGCGGTGCGCGGAAAGTTAATGACGTAGAGCATGACCTACGGCAACAGGGATTTCTCAAAGATTCCGATTGTATCGGACAGATCGTTCGGTTAGCTGAATTGCGTGGCGACGACGGTTGTCAGCTTGATCGCCGACAAGGCGAAGAGATCGTCGGCTTTGCAAAACACTTACAACGAATCGAGATTGCCGAATCCATCGCCGCAGTTGTGATAGAGGAGGAAACACGGAACCACGGTGCGTGTTCGCGGCCTTTACTTGAGGGCGCACTCGCCGAACGTGGCCATTCCTCTGAAGCGGATGCAGATCGTCTTGCTCTCGTGTTGGGCGGCATACCGGGTCTTCGGACAATTCGGCTTGGAGATCGGGAATGGTTCCATCTGGGTCACGCGTACACGATTGCACTCATGGCACGGAAGATTCTTTCCGTGTCACCTTGCATCCACGTAACCGAACTGAGACGCGGGATACAACGCAACTATCGGGTGAAGGCAATTCCGCCTTCGGCTGCATTGGCGCAGATCGTGAGCCTAGAATTGCCGGATTGGGGCATTACCGTTGACGGCGATGTGATGACCGCAAACGCGCCTCAGTCCCCGGATAAGGTGTTGCCTCGGATTGAGCTCACATTCTACGAAGTCTTTACGGCAAACGGCGGGGTGATGGCAAGAGCGGAGCTGCTGCCAGAGATGAAGACTCGTGGAATGAACGTGACGTCATTTGAAATCATGCTGGGGAATTCTCCCATCATCCAGTCGTACGGCCGCGGCGTCCACGGCTTGCGAGGAGCTGCCGTTACGCCAGGTCAAATCGAAGCGTTAGCCGCGCATTCTGGATCTCGTACGCAGCGGGAACCTGAGCGAGACTATGGGCACATGGCAGATGGCCGCGTGTGGTTGAAGAGTCGCCTTAGGGAATATGACCTGGACCACCGGTTCATCTACGAACCCACCTCTGTCCGCAAATACATCGCAGACGGAGAATACAAGGTCGCAATTGATGCCACGCCGACCTCCTATGTAGCGAGCGTCTCCGTGGGACAGATTCGACTGCGCGGTAATCTTCTTGAGGCAACCGGGGCAGAAGAGGGTGACTACGCACTCATGGTCTTCGATCGAAGTACGATGGCAGTTGACGTGTTGATCGGCGGAGAGAACGTTGTTGAGAGGGCGGTAATGAACGAAGCCGCCGCGTCGGAAGATGCAGACTTGTCCTGAACAACTGATACAGCAGATTCTTGCAGCTTGGCATCCGGGATCAATGACCTTCTTCACTCAATCAACAAACGGGCATCAGACCGCCCCCGCCCGTTTCAAGCCTCGGCCGGCTCTTAAGCCGCGATATGATGCTTGCCACAATTGCTTCCTTACTCGCGCGTCGTCGCTTATACGACAGACATCGTAGAAGAGATATCCCGTCAGCCATCATGTGCAAGTCCTCCATGATATTGCAGCTTATAATTGGCGGAGACGGACTTGACAGTACACTGTCGGTAATCTCATCAAGGAGAGCAATGGCCTTCTGCCGCCTGTCAGCGTCAGTGCATCCGATATGCATACCGATCGTGACACAATGCTCGTAGAATTTGGTGATATTATGACCGACTTCCAAGCTTAATGCGCTCAAGACTTCGAAACGCCATCGGACTGACTGTTTTTCGAAATCCACGAACGCGATCCGACGGCGTCTTCGATGCGAAAAGGTAGACGCCGACCATTCAGCAATGTCATTCGCGGAGATCAAATCTATCGCTACCCGAAAACCCTTGAAGAACGCTCGAGCCTGGTTCGTAGCCTCCTCGTCTGACTGATGCAGAACATTATTTAAGTACGTGAGAAGCGTTCGCTGGAGTCGCGCTACCTCTCGTTCGTCGCATATCGCATCGGGGCGATCGCACGCGACGCAACTAATGAAGCTTGGCAGAGAGCTCGGATGGCGAGGCCCGGAGACCCTTTGAAGCCAGATAAGCCTTTGGCGACATCGATCACAGCACTCGATGAGTAGTCGATGATGCTTCGAGCAAGTTGTCACGAACGACAACTGCCAGTCGCGCTTGACGTGAGGGAACTCCGAGACACATTGCGGGCACCATTGCGTTCCGTGGTTGTCACGCTTGAGCCGGTTCGGAACAAACCAGAGATTGCGACCGAGGCTATGCCCTTGTCTGAGCTTAAAAAGACGCGCGCAAGGTCCCAATGACATCATACGAATCGTTTCTGAAGGGACGAACGCGCCAAGACTCAGTGAGTCGAAATGCAGTGCGGAAACCATCCAGTCGATCGTCCACCATGACTTTGCAGAAGCCTTGACTCGGAAGACAGCGTCACAAAACTCCTCGAAATCGAGGCCATTCGCTTCAGCGAGGCGCGCTATCCAGGAAGAAAGTAGCTCGCCATCACGTGGCTTTGGCCGCCCCGGCCAAAGAATAAGACGGCTAAGCCGCCACTTCTCCAGATCCACAGGATCCGATGACGGAAACATGGACCTGGGTGGCACGCGATCAGGAGATGTAATTCCGAAGTCCTGCAAGCCATAACGACCCTATCGCTTCAGGATGCCATCAGGATGGCATCGCCAACTTTCACATACGAGCGGCAATACTTTCCATCATCGCATAACGTTGCTCGATCGAGAGGCGGCTGACGTCAATCGAGGACTTGCGCGTACCGACCTTCAGCGCAGCAACGTATTGCATTAGCAACTTTTCGAAAGCTGCGTGCACCGACGCGTCGTGCGCCTGCAAAACAGAGCACGGTGGTTCAATTGAGCCCACAAGCTTCGCTTGCAATTCGACCACCGACATTGACGCGGCGGCCCCACGTCCGAGTTCCGACCTGCAACGGACGCAATGCCCAAGGGGCGGTAAGGATTGCCGCGCCACATTCCACACTCTCACGGGTTGCTCGCACAACATGCACCTGTCGATCAGGATCGTTCGATGTGTCTCGCAAATTGTTACGAATCCTAGCCGCCAGAGCTTAAAGAAGTAGCCACGGTCTACCAAACATTGTGAGCATGCCTGAAGGGCTGCACGCTGCCGTTGCCTTTCCCGACTCTCCATCTTCAATAGCCAGGGAGAGCTCCGAATGTCATGACTCCGAAAAAGTGGGCCCTGTAGGCCTAGAAGCGTTGCGGCGCTCGCGACGCCAACTGGGATTCCTGTGACTTGAGCGAGCGCCACAACGAGATCGTGACGCTCACCGACGTCGAGATCGGCATTCCACACCGGGCCACCGAGAATCGTCGTCAATTGATGTATGGACAGGCCATTCTCTGTCGCAACTCTTCTCAGCCATGACGAGAAGAGCTCGCCATTCTTAATCCTCGGCCGAACTGGAAGAAGTGAGGGAAGCGGAAGAGCTCGGTACACTCAAGATCTGTGCCTCCGTCGAAGCACCTTCAACTCAATCCGGAGTTTGAGAACTTCCCGGAGACCAATTGGCGGATGCGGCGTATGATAGTCGAGCTCAAAATACTACTGATTTGTCGGATCAAAAAAGTAAATCGTACTAAGATCGCAAGGATCGAAGCGAACGACATATTCGGGTTTCGATCCGTCCGGATTTACTTTGCCGATGTAGCGGTCCAGGATTGGCGAGTAATAGCGAATGCCGTTCAGCGTGACGCCCGTCGGGCGAACTGATCGTCTTACAAACGGAAGTAGATTTATCCTAAGAAGCTCGTCGTCTGGCTCGCGCTCGCGTGAACCCAATCTCATGGATCGTAGCCGCAGTTATCGAGTGTCTGCAGTGTAATTCGTTCGGAATCATCGCGAATTGCTGAAATCGCCGCGAGCTTTAGTAAGCGACAAATCCTGCCGGTTCGCCCCTCTGTCTTTTTGAGTATCCTGTTGGCCATCGATTCCTCCGTAAGGTTGGACGGTCTGTGCAGACTTATCCATGTTTCTAAGCTGACCAGGAGGTTCAAGAAATCGGCGTCGTAGCTCCAAGTTGGTAAACGCATCAACTCAAAACGATTTTTAAGCCCTTCGTCTGCGTGCAGGGCACGGATAGAGGTATCGACTCCAAGTGCAACGATGGGAATGCGCAGCTCATTGCTGTAGTATTTGATGAGATTTCGAAAATGCGATTGATTTCTTTCGGTGCCGGCGAGGATGTACTGTATTTCGTCCAGGATAATCATTCGCACACGGGCCTTCTTTGCTACGCGAATGAATTGTTCGCGTGCTTCTGATGTTCTCTGACGCGGAGGACGAGGCGCATGCAACATTGTGAGAAGCTTATCATTAAATGCCCATTCATCGGGCGAAGGCGGGATGAGGTTATAGATGATCGGAACGATGTCGCTCTCCGCGTTTGGGTCGCTTTTCGGAGGATATCGTTTGGCGTGCCGCATCGCGATCGCCGTCTTACCCATATTTGACTCGGCGACGAGGAGCATACATCTCGGCCGTTGATCATGATCCTCGTGCATCAGATCTTCGAGTTGTTCAAGGGCGCGCTCTGAGATGTCGGTCTTTATCCATTTCCGTTTTCCCAACTCCGCGATCCGTGCTCGCTTATCGGGAGCTGCAATCACCATTCTTCGATCGCATAGCCGCGCGCCGTGGCCGGCAGTACGATTGGGGCAGGAGTAAAGTCCGCATTCACAACGCGTAGCTGTGCGTTTAGTCGTCGCCCTTCTTGTTTCCGCCGGATAGCTTTCGTTTTGCGCACGACGCGAGTCTTCTGAAGTTCTTGTTCTTCAATCTCGCGGTTCGCACGTTCAGCACGCTCGATCGCCTCAAGATCTTCGAGCTTGCGACCGGCTCGCATTTCCTGGCGCTGAAGCTGCTCAACTTCGCTTCTTGCGATCGCGATATCGATGCGCTGCGTCGCAGGAATCGTAAAGTACTCACTAGTCGTTTCGTCCCACATTTCAACGGTTCTCACGTCGTGCGGATCGGTTCGAAAAATGAAACGCTTCTTTCGCCCTTTCTCGTCCCGAGCGTTGATGAACGAGCAGAGGACATCGTCATAATAAGTGATGTTTCCGATGTGAACGCCGTCCTTTTGCACTGTTCGTTCTTGAAAGGGGCGCAGGTGCAAACGAAGTTGCTTTTCGTCCGCCGGCCGGGGCGGGATTCCGATGCCGGGTCGCTTTCCGTTGCCGAGAATTAATTCGTTCCAGCGCTGCAGCGGCGGCTTCTTAATGCCCTTGTGATATCTATTGTGGTACTTGCCGAGGATGTGGTTAGCGAGCCATTTCTCAAGAGCCGGCAGCGTCTTATCCGCTTCTTTCTCCGCGTCGTAGTCACCACGCTGGATCGGATTGCTCTGGGTCGTTCCCCTCAAGGCGTGCACGCCAATTGCTTGCGTGCCAAGGCAGCGTTCGATGTGGCCTCCATCGGGTGGCCACCTGCAGCGTCGCCATTGAATCGTGGCGTGGTAAATCTCAGCTGCGAGCCTGAGCATTTTGCCCTTAAAGTCTTTTCCATGGTCTACATGGATCAGCGTCGGGAATCCCCAACAAGGCCATTGGTGCTCGATGCCGCGTTCCGCTAGCCACGCTTCCTTGGGAAGAATTGCGTGAAGAAGGCACATGCCAACGCTGTTCGCTGATGGCGGATCGAGCGACAAAAAGAACCCGAGAATCATTCGGGTACAAACGTCAAAGGCTACCGTTAACCAGGGTCTTCCGATCGTTTCACGATTTTCTGAATCGACGACTTGAACGTCCAGCAGCGTGTGATCTATCTGCACCACGGACAGTGGCGCCGACGCCAAATCAAAGTGTCCGGCGTGAGGATGATAGGTATCCGCGGCTTTCTTCTTATGAGCGCGTTTCTCGAGTTTCGTTTTCGGCGGAATCTCGCTTATCCGTGCCCTAAGAGTGTGCAAATGGGGCGGTTTGAGATCCCGTTCCTGACACATGCGATCAAGATGACTTTTTGTATCTTTTATCGTGCGTTGCAACGGACTCTTGTAAAAAGCTACGGCGAGCTCGAGCACTTCTTCGGACTCAGGCTTCAGTCGCTTTTTGCCCCTTCCGCCGTTCGGATGTTTGGGAAGGAGCGCTTCTAGCGTACCCAACTCTTTATAGTCGGCGATCAAACGGTAGGCGCTGCTAACGGAACAGTCCAACGCCAAGGCAACCTTTGCAACTTCGGCCTTTGGTGGCCTGGGAGTTGCGAGGTGCGCGTCAAGAATGTCGCGCCGCTCGCGGGCCTTTGCCCAATCTTCGTCCGAAATAGCACCGGGTTCGCGCCGTTTTCTGTTGTCAGTTTTCAAGGGCTTGAGATCGCCGATGGACAGCTCGCGAACCTCGCCGGTTATCATGTCACGCGCTCTAACACGGATCAGATCAGCGTCGAGGATTGAATAGTACCGGCCGTGCGCTTCGACGGTGGCACCCCTGTTGGTTGAGAACTCCGGTCTTATTGGTTGGCCGGCGAACATATCTCTAATCGATCAGCTGTGAACAGGATGGCCTGATGATCGCATCACGACTTACCCTCGGCGGACTGTTTGCGATGGCATCAGCTGTAATTGTTGGTTTTGCGATAGGTTTGGAAGCCAAATGTCCACCTCCATCGTTAAGCGTTTGTCCAAGTTTACGACAAGAAGCTTGCGCGCGATCAGATTCCAGATCACTGGAATGAGCTCAGATTGACGCTCGACGTCGCGAGCGCACCGTTCTAGTAATTCTCTTATCGTTAGCTTTTTTTTGCTCAGGTGCGAACACAATTCGAACACGTCTCTCTGATCGGGGTGACGCCTAAGAAAGGGATGCAAGAAGCGGAGGTTAGGCAAAGAGTCGATGCGGATGTGCTTTTCAGTTCTGATGTAGTATCGCAATCCGTGTTTGACTGCGTGATCGCGTACTGCCACGTATCGAGGGCGCATGCGCGTCCAGTCCGCAACAATCTGTTCACGCGGGTGGATGTCACACAGCGCGTGCGGTTGACCAAAGCGATGGATGAGAAAATCCGGGACCGCGGCGGTGCGACGTCCCGTTATCGCTCTATAGGGCACCCGGAGCGGTTGAGCTTCGATCGCCGTGATGGACTCATCAAAGTCGGCTGCTAGAAGAAAGTCGCCTTCGAGCGTTGATTCGTAGGGGATGAGCACGTCGGCCTTGACCGTCGCGAAGACGCCGGTCGCGCTCCTCCGACTAGCCGGGATGCGGCGTACGCTCAAGATCGCTGAGCTTTCGCCAGGCGTCTAGTCGCGTTCGCCAAGGCTTCGATAGTCCGTCGGCGCGTCGCTGCTATGTCAACGACTAGGGAGACGCCAATCGACGGGCTGAGCCGGCCGCAGTCTGGCCTTGGGAGCTTAGACCTTAGAAACCAAGCCTTCGCCTGTCCCACGACGAGAGCATTCGATGGATAGCACGTTACGCTCCTTCCAGGCACATAATGTGATATCCACAATGCCCACAGAGATCGAATATATTGCTATCTGAAATTCAGAAGACGGGCAATGCGGGGTCCGATCGCATGCCACATCGCTCGTCCTTCAGGGGTGAAGCGCAGGGTGTAGGTGGTCCGCGGCGTCCCCCCTCCATTGCCCCCCTCGCTATTGAGTCCCGTTACGATGCCGGCATCTTCTAACACATCAATAAATTGTTTGATGCGTTTCCACTCGTTAGGACCACAACTGCAGAGCATATTCTGATCGGCTTTTACGGAGTTCATCTGCTCGATCAACGGCGCAATGCTTTCTTTAGAAGGCCTTTCTGTGTCTAAGGCAACCGCGCAAAGCAACAAAGCAGCTGTTGTCAGATACGCATTTTGCGTAAGGCCCAAGGCTTTTGCGCTGTCGACGACGCGCTTTTGAAATCTTGCGGGACTTCGCCAGAGCACACCGCGGGAGTTCGATCGTTGCGGTTTTCGCCCGGCGCGTTGCGTCTCAATCAAATGGTCAAAGCGTCCTTAATCGCAATGCTAGAGTTCGCCAAGACCAGTTGATCTCGTTGCGAATGCGATCTCAAAGTTGAACGTTCAAGCGTTCAAGGTGAAGGTTCATCATTCAACTGTAGTGTTAGTGTCGCACAAGTGGAGGCCTAACGGAAGTGCTGCAAGCCGCCGACATCATCGAGGCCTCGACATCTTCGCAGGGGGCAGGCCTCAACATATCTACGGGAGGGGGCCAAAGCAGGGGGCATTTGAGGGGGGTCTTACTCAACGTTTCAACTAGTCGCCGGGCTTGGCGTTCGTGGCGCGTCGACGCTCGGCACCCAAATCCAGCACGGCGGCGCTTTTCGTATCGGTAGCCGCCGCTCGGGCGACGGCCGGTGGCGCAGGAGCGAGCAACGCGCGCAGTCGCGCTACTGCGTTGTCCGGGTCGTTGATCACGATATGGAGGATCAACCCAGCTATCGCGTCGGGCTTCATCCCGTTCGCCGGCTGGAGTTCAGCCAGCGTCTCGTAGACCGCAGGCTCAACCTTGAACTTCACCAACGGCCGCCCATCCGGTTTGGGACCGCGTTTCCTGGGGCGACGACCGCGACGCTTGTCTTCCATAAGTACGCGGCAGTATAGCAGCCTTTCGAAAACTTTGAAAACTAATTGTAATAGATATCCCGAATTTCAAGCTTCTCGATCGGGCTTGACTTTTATGCATAGTGCATATATGCTTCGAGCATACATGCGACATGCATCTAAGACCGACCAAGCATTCCTCGAGCAGTACGATCCGTCGGCGTTCGAACGACCCTCGGTTACCGTTGATGTCGCATTGCTTTCACCGAAGGACGGCGCACTCTGGACGCTGCTTGCGCAACGGCAGGAGCCTCCGTTCAAAGATGCCTGGGGCCTACCGGGCGGCTTCATTCAAATGAACGAGTCTCTTGATGCTGCTGCAGCGCGCGTGCTCCGCGAAAAAGCCGGCGTCAAAGGAATTTTTCTCGAGCAGCTCTTTACGTTTGGAGAGACTGAACGCGATCCGCGCATGCGCATCATAAGCGTCGCATACTACGCGCTTATTCCACCAGAAAAACTCGCGAGAGCGGCGGAGAGTACGCAGCTTGCGCGCATCAACGTCCCTTGGGAGGGCGAGACCGGCGGACCCGTAGTCGCCGAGGATGCGAATGGAAAATCGTTTCCGTTGCCTTTCGATCATGACGAGATTCTCGGAATGGCTGTAAAGCGTGTGCGCGGGAAGCTCGATTACACACCCATCGGATTTGAACTGCTCCCGCAAGAGTTCACACTGAGCGATCTGCAGCACGTCCATGAGATCGTTTCGGGACGGCATCTGAACAAAGATTCTTTCCGCCGGCGGATGCTGGCGTCTGACCAACTCGAACCGACAGGCGAAGCGCGAGAAGGCACCGCGCACCGTCAGCCGGCTCTTTTTCGACGTAAGAAAAACTAGGAGTACTTCTCATGGCTGAAATTCGACGATTCCCGATCTGGAGACATGCACGTCTCGATGCGAGTTCCTACGCGATCCACTTCCGCAACGCTCGCATAATCAAGAGTGGCCGTGGTCTCTCATTCTGGTTCCAACCTCTCAGCGATAGCATCGCCGAGCTTCCGATAGATGACCGCGAGCTGACGCTCGTTATTCACAGCAAATCCCAGGACTTCCAAGACGTCACGATCCAGGGCGTGGTTATCTATCGCGCCGAGAACCCCAGGGCGCTCGCCGATCACGTCGACTTCACGATCGATTTACGTGGCGGAAATCATGTCAACCAACCACTTGAATCACTCGAGCTCATGCTTTCGCAGCTCGCGCAAGAATTCGCGAACGCATATGTGGCTCGCAACCCTATCCGCGAGCTGCTTACCAACGGGCTTGAACCTTTGCGCCAACATGTCGACGCCGGACTCACTGACAACGCGCACCTTAAATCACTGGGTATCGCAGTGGCCTCTGTTCGTGTCTCGAGCATTCGACCGTCCGCGGATCTCGAAAAAGCAATCGAAGCCCCGACGCGAGAAAGTATTAAGCAGAAAGCTGACGAGGCCACATTTTCTCGCCGAGCGTTCGCTGTCGAGAAAGAGCGCGCGATCGCCGAGAACGAGCTGCAGAACCGGATCGCGCTCGCGAAGCGCGAGGAAGAGCTCTTGCAGCAACAGGGTCAAAATGCGCGCCGAAAGGCCCAAGACGACGCTGAGACACAGCGCATCGAAGCTGAATCCGCCGCCGCGACCAGTACGATCGAAGGCGACGCGCAGGCCCGCAATGTACGCACGGTCGAGGGCGCACGCAACCAGGTGGAGCGCGAACGGCTGGCCGCCTATGGCGACACCGATCCTGGCATCATCCTTGGACTAGCGGCGCGTGAATTTGCGAACAAGATCCGAACGATCGAACATCTCAACGTTGCGCCAGACATGCTGAGTCCGATGCTCGCAACCTTGGTCTCGGCCGGAACGAAGCGCCTTCAGGAGTCCTGACGATGCCGGCACTTATTCCGCGAGCAGTTATCGTTACACGGGCGACAGATTACGAGTTGCTCCTTGCTCGATACGGTACTCGGGCACAAGCGCGATTCGCATTGAAAGAAACGGGCGAAAGCCTAGAGACATACGACCAGCGTCAGTGTAAGCTCGATGATGCACTCGCGTCGGTAGCACGCGGCGTGCCGTCATCGTGGCGCGTCGTTCGACTCAAGCGCTCCGAGCTCGATCGGTTCGTCTTCGAACCGTCCGATGTCGTCCTAGCTGTCGGCCAAGACGGCCTGGTCGCCAACGTTGCGAAGTATCTTACTGGTCAATTCGTGATCGGATTCAATCCCGATCCACAAATCTACGAGGGCGTGTTAGTTCGCAATAATCCTGCTGACGCGGCGCGCCTTGTTATCGCAACGGGCTCGGGAGCTATCGCGTTCGAAGATCGCACGATGGTGCAGGCGACCCTCGAAGACGGTCAGCAACTTCTTGCACTCAATGAGATATTCATCGGTCACCGGTCGCATCAGTCGGCAAGGTATCAACTGCGCGTCGGGCAGCGAGCGGAGCACCAATCGTCCTCCGGTTTGATTGTGTCGACCGGAACCGGCAGTACGGGTTGGGCCCGGTCGATCAACGCCGAGCGACGATCGTCAGTGCAACTGCCTAAACCCATGGATTCCGAGCTCGCCTTGTTCGTACGAGAGGCGTTCCCAGGAAGCGGTTTTCAAGCGACGCTTACAGAGACAGTCGTACACCGAGACGAGAGCGTCGTAGTGACTTCCGAAATGGATGACGCCGGAGTCATCTTCGGGGACGGCATCGAGGACGATCGGATTCCGTTCGGCTTCGGCGCACAAGCGTCGATCAGTGTTGCTGCGAATCGCTTGCGACTTGTCGTCGATGCGTCAGTTTCCGCCACGAGCGCTGCAGCGTAAGGGAGCACAATATGCTACATTCTACCGAAGAAGCAGCACGAGCGGAGCGATTCAAACGAGTCGATGGACATTGCGAATGTCATGGGGTTGGATGCACCGTGCCGACGCATACACGAACGCTACACGATGGCGGTCGCATTCTCACCGAAAACGGGTGCAGCACGGCGGTCGCAGTCAGCGGTCATAACGCGGATCGAACGCGCCTTATTCTCATTCACGCGTACGACGATCCCAAAGATGACGACAATCTCCGTGTGTATTGCCTTCCGTGTGCCGACGAGCATCAGCGTGCGACATCGAACGATCTCGACGTTCTCGACGCAATTGGGAAAGGGAACGAAGCCAATGGTTCAACGACATCCGCCTCACCCGAATCCCCCAAATAGTCGCGCCGCGGTCGATGTCGCGCGTTACAGAAAACTCCATCGGACGCGACGAACAATGACGCCCAAAGCAACCGGAGTACCGTCTCTTGTCCCAAGCGCGGTTGCCCTGGCCGACTCTGAGGTAGCGCCCGAAGGGACGCCTGATCCAAAGAATCGGATCACGATTTTACTCGGCGCTGGTGCTTCCAGGTTCGCCGGCGCGCCCTCCACAGACGACCTGACCGCGCTTGCGGCGCGACGTCCCATCAGCGGCAAGATTCTCGCCGACCTGCGTTCCCGTACTCCATCAACGGAGCCTAATTTCGAAGATGTCCTCCACGTTTTGGAGGAGGTTGAATTCTACCATTCAGTTGCGCCGTCTCGCGCGCATGTCGCCACTCGGCCGTTCGTAACTCTGACCGACCCACTGCGGTCCCTTCTTCCCGACGTTCTTTCCGCGCGCTGCGAACGGCTTGCACTTATCGAAGATATTGCTTCGGCATTCAATGGCATCAACTATGACGCCAGCTGGCAGCCGCTGTATAGACTTCTACGACCGTTCCTTGATACACACAATATTGATATCTTTACGCTGAATTATGACCTTGTAGGCGATGTCTCGGCGGACGCTCTCTCCTTGCTAAGCGGCAAGCACTGGTTCGATGGATTCGGCAGACCGATCGACATGGATCTCAACTGTGGTTTCCGCTCTGACGAATACGCCGGATGGGACAAGACACCACTCTATATCACACTTGCTCACATCCACGGATCGCTTCGTTTTGCTTATAGAATAGACGACACGCCGATGGCATATGCCGAACCCATCGAGATTGTCAGCGCACAGTCGATCGAGCTTGCTCGAGCTAATTGGAAGGACTTTCACGACGTCGCCCGTGATGATGAGAGCGCGAACTTCTTTGGAGTATCGCCAATCGTGTCTGGGCTTCGCAAGACTGAAAAACTCAACGTCCGTCCGTATGCAAACTATTACTCTGGTCTGGCTAAGGCGATTTCCGGAAATCCACGCCTGATCGTGATTGGATACGGGGGCGGCGACGAGCATATCAACTACTGGATCCGCGAGCTAAACCGAATTCATCCACAACACGGACGCGTCATCGAAATCACCGATCAGACAGACCCGATCAATTTCATGTCTCAAAGAATTGCCGCCTACGATTTGCGTTGGGACACAGCGTCAAATCCCGACCTGCGGTTCTGTCACATGGGGCTTCCAACGCTCGTCTACACAAAAGGCCTAACCGCTGACGACAAGGCGATACCAACCGACCTGTTCTTGCGACTTTTTACCAGTCCCGCAGAGCTACGGAGCATCGTCTCCGCGGACAAAGCATCCGCGTAAACGGCAATAGAAGAGCGCTCGGTCTAGATGGCTCGGACCTACACGAACCTCGCGCGATATGCGAGCATGACACGACGAAACAGTGGTTGCGCGGGAATATCCTGGAAAATCCGCGCGCAAATTCGATGGAGCTTCCTCTTCCCGTCTTCGTCAAGCCCATCAAAGAAAATCGCGCGGTTCTGAAACAGCCGCTGTCCGCTACGACATCCCGCGAGCTCAGCGATTCGTTTGAAGCATTGCTCAAGTTCGTACGGGGTAACAGGGAGTTCTCCCCGACTCATCGCTTCGGACTGCTTCAACGAATCAAGATCGCCTTGGAGCAGTCTTGCAGCGATTACCTTGAATTCTTCCCGCATTGACGGGTGCAACGTCGCGAACGATCGGAGACTTCCGACGAAGCTGCTGAGATCGTGTGGTCTCCATCGGTTGACGCTACGACGTAGCTTTTCTACGCGCCAACACAGATTACAGAAACCCAAGCTGGCACGCCGGCGGATGTTGTTACTGCAATTTACGCATTGGGGAAACTTGTCATTCCAAGTTGCATTTGTCGTCATCGCTTCTAGCGTCGCAAGACGCGGTCCGTTCTCTGAGCCGTAACCGGTCAACGCGATTTCGGGGTAGGCCTCGATGACGCATTTCCGTGCAAATTCCTTGATGTCCATCTCTCCCAGGTTGCCGTCCGAGTCCTCGTAGCTAACTATCGAGCCGACGATTGACATTGCGCGCCACACTGCGCGATGCGACACGTACCAGACGTTTTCATGAATTTGATCGGGCTCCATGCGGTGTTTGCGTTCGCCTGTGGTTGTACACACCCATTCGAGACACGAGCGTGCTGCAGCATCGGGATACCGCTTGCGTGACCGTACGTAGCTGGCGAGGTCGAAGAACTAAGTGATCGGTGTGGAATACTAGAGCAAGTGCTCTTGGACTCCGTTCGGCAGTCGTCGCCAGCGTTGCTCGTGGGCCGCAGACCGTCAGAGGTAATAAACAATGTTATGCATCTTCTGCATGTACGAGAAGCCTGAGCGTAAATCCGGCGGCGAACATATTTTCCCGGTCGGGATTGGTGGCGCTTTTACCGTTAAACGTGTCTGTCAAGATTGCGATTCGCGGCTCGGAAATTTCGCTGACTCGCCGCTACAACAGCAGTTCGATGTTGAACAGCGCCGTATTGAATTTAAGTTACGTGGGCATCGGCGAACAGTACCCGATCCCATTGCGGAGGCTATAAAGAGACCGTTGCCTCATCCGACTGAGCCGGGGCAACGAGTCAGGATACGCCGCTCGGACGATGGATCTACGAACATCGAGTCAGTAACCCACATCGAGTACGAAACAGGTCGTATTGTGAATGGTCGCCGGTGGATTAAAGCCTCAAGCAACACCGTAATCAATCCTCGCGACTCCGACTCGGTACCGATGTTGTCGCGTAGCGCGCTTCGGAAGATCGGAATCCGAGATGAAGCAACTATAGAAGCGGTAACACGCGATCTAATCGAAAGTCTAGAGACTCACAATCAGAGCCTTACCGTTGCGGTTCCCGTGCCGATTCGCAAGGGTGGACATCAGCTCGGTTTGCTCAAGATCGCCTACGAGCTCGCATGGTTGTGGTTGGGCGACCTCTGGCTCGAAGACCTGACGGCACAGGCAATGCGTAGGATTCTTGCCGGTGATTTCACGGCGTCGGGTGACGTCACCCTGAACGCCTCCATGGATTTGGGCGAGATTTTGGAGAGGGGCGGCTTGAACCCGAGGACGACGCACATCGCTTTCCTGTCGCCGGCGTTCGGGCGCCTCATGCTCATTATCCGATTGTTTGACGCGCACACGATTGGCGTGATCGTGACCGACGATCCACAGAAATACCAATTGTCGGCTGAGAATGTCCTTGTCAACGATACGACGGCACGGCGGGCGTACCAGTGCACAATGGAGCAACTTATTGGCAAACCGCTTCTTGTGGTTGATGGCAACGGCGACGGTGCATCAATTGTATAGACAACGGGATTAATGCGTGGAGTTGATGGCGGTGATGCTAAGTGCCATTGGCGAGAACTCTACTGAGCCGATCACGTGCATCGGCACCAGCGCGTTCTGCAATTTGAGTAGCTGCATCCCGAACTGCGCCCTCGAAACTCTGATAACTAGGCCCGGGGTCTGACCCAAATCCGCCGTCGACGCGGATGAGTACTCTCATCGAAACAACGTCTCTTATGCGCTCGTAGAGTCCAATTCCGAACGCCCGCTGTATGACATCGATGTTTGAGATTGCCTTATGAAATGGACAACGACCATCTTGGCAAGCATCAAGTGTGGGGTACGGAAATGGGAACTTCGGATTGTCCCATTCCGAAAGATGGCGAATCGCATTTGTCGCTGCCCGCAAGAGCGTCGACAGTGCGACGGGATTCGATCGACTTCGGACATCCTCATATCTCGGACCATACGGATCGAGCGTCTTGTGCTTCTTTCCTAACAGCCCCCGCGCAAACGTTTGCAGCGTGTCGTCGGCAAAGAGAATGACGCTCGAGGCTTGGTGATCTGCCAGCACGTTCTCAACCTGTGCCTCATAGTGATAATCTGGGATCTCTTCCGGCTGAACGAGTTCACGGTGCTCGCCAGTAGCCTCCGCTAGGAACCAGTCGAGCGGGGCACCTGAATACTCGCTCCATCGCTCTTCCTTTAGCAATTCGTGACAGTGTTCGAAAGCACGAAACGCTTCGTCGTATGACCTGGTCATTGCGCGACGTGAAAGGCGGAGTCTAGAAGCAAATTCCCGATACGGGTCCAGCCATTCGAGCTTGACAAAGCTCGACATTATATCCCGGGATCATCCTGAGGCACTGCCGCTCCTCAATCACGATTTGATAAAGATGACGAGAACAGACCCGCTGACGAAGACATTCGGAGCGTAAGCCGGCTACCTTTTCGGCGCACGGCTGGACGGGATTGTCGACACTTTGTCAGAGCCGACTTGATCTACGCCACCTAGACGGAACGGAGAAGACTCGATTCGAAGAGGCCAAGCTAGATGGGCGTTGAGCAATGAACGATCAGTCAGGCGCAATCGTGCTGCACACTGCCGTCGTCCCTACGCAGGTAAAGAGCGGACGCACTACAGAGCGTGCCGGGATCTTGGTTACTTTGACGGCAACCCAGGTGTGCTTGTCAGCGCCTGCGAGCATATGCACGCTAATCTATCGAAAGCAATTGCTTGCGCGCTACCCAAAGGGTACAAGATCGCTGTGCGCGTCAAATACATAAGCGCACGCTCAAGGAAGAGCTAGTTTCCTCGGCGCAAGCGCGACCTCCCAAGGTGGCCTTCAAACCGGCATCGCTGTGACATCACGTCAAGAGGCTATCTGCGAATTCCTCAAGGAGAGCGACGCAGGTGAGCTCGCGCTCGTTTTTGAGGCTGGCGCGCGATTCCGTAATGACGCAACGTTTCCCGCGAGGAGTTACTTTGCCGCCCATGCCGCGCGGGAAGTAATCACGAAGCTCGATCTGTATCACTCTGCGACTAGAAACATCGGAAGGACTAAAAAGCCAACGCAATTTAGGGACCTCGCAAACAAGTGGTCCGCCGCCGTTGCACCGCATCTCGGTCGACTACAAAGGGCGACTCCCCCGTTGCAGGGTGAACTCGTACCTATACCCTTGGCACTCGCGACATCTTTGAACAAACTCATCGAGTACGAGACTGGGGTCAAGGAAATGCGACGCCGGACGTTTGCGGTGTTGTTGGGTGCCATCCGCAACATGCCAGCAGCGCAAATGCATGACATCGCTGGATCATTTCTCGACATTGAAGCACACGCCTATGCGCACGTTCCGGCCCCCGCCGAGTTACACAACGAATCGGACGCGCTAAGAGTTTGGGACCAGGTCGAGGAGCGATTTTTTGCTTTAAGTGCGCCGCGACATGAGATTTAGCGCCGCATAGAAGCGTCGCTTGAAGAATTAAACAGTTTATGACTAACGACGAGCTACGTGACCACATCGGAGCGCTTGTAGATCCCCAGCAGCGCCTGTTCTTCTTTCAGCGACTGACGAACCCAAAACTTTTCGAGCAGCTTAAGCAGATCCATGTCTTTTCAAATCCGCCATCTACTTACACCGTGGATGGGCAAAGCGTGTTTCCAATTTGGCCTCCACTTTACTATCTTATCAATGTCGCTGCAACCATTCCCGACGAAGTGAGCCGTTTATTGCGTGACATCGAAACGGACAATCCGGCCGTTATCTTCGATCTCTGCCAAGTTGCCGTCTCGCTGCCGGTTGATCGCCTAAGGACTCTACTAAGGCGCCTGCGTTCATGGGCCAGAGTCGATGGTGATTCCATAGTATACAAAATGCTCGACATCGTGGATTATCTTGCAAAGGGAAAGGAACGTGCATCGGCGCTGCAGCTGGGTGTAGAGCTTCTGTCGGTCGTCCCGAACGACGACAAACACTTGGAGAGAATCGGCCTGCGCCACATAAGGGCAGTATCGCGCATCGGCGATCCGCTCTATGACTACGCGTTGCAACGCGTGCTAGGGAGTACGTTCGAGCACATTCCCGAACGGTGCCTGGAGATGCTGGTTCGCTTGCTTCGCGATGCACTCGGCATTGAGGGAGTGGAAGCGGGGCGGGACTATTCATCCATCTGGAGTCAGGATCTCAGCAAAGAACCCATCGGAAGCGGGGTCAAGGAACATCTAGCACATTCGCTGTTGCTTCGCGCACGATCGGCCATAACTGAACGTGGCATCTCCCGAGAGCGCGTTTACGACATCATCAACCGTGGCTCAACGGATGTCTTTCGCCGCATCGCCGTTGCGTTAGCGACGGATCTTGACGATGATAGCTTCTATCGATTGCTGCTCGCGCAGGAAGACTTTTTCCGTAATCCCGAGCTAGCCGCGGAGCGGGAGCTGTCTCTCGCGCACTTCTATCCAAACCTGACGCCGCAAGAGCAGAGGGGCATCGTTGCGCGTATCCACGCCTCCGTTGTAGACGAGGGATTCCTTCGAGAATACTTCGCGGCCCTTAGCGGCGAGGAACTCCAGAACGCGATCCGCGACGCACAATCGGCAGATCTGTATGAAGGTCTTAAACCACTGGAATTGTTCTTAGAAGGCGCGGATCGCGCTGAGTTTTTAGACCTTTCCGACCGCTTTGCGCATGACGATCTGCAGCCAAGCGGAGGCGAAGTTTGGGTCGGTCCTACCTCTCCAAGATCAACCGAAGAAATGGCGCAGATGCCGGCCATCGAGATTCTTTCGTACCTAAAGAGCTGGGTCGCAAAACCGGGATGGTTTCAGCACACGGCTGAGGGATTGGGACGATCGCTCGAGCCCGTTGTTGCTATGCGCGCTGCCGAGTTTCTAAAACTTGCCGAGGAAGTCTCGTCTCTGGACGAAGTTTACGTTCGACACATAATTTCAGCGTTACGGCAGAAAGTACACGAGCCAGGCTTCGACATCGACGCGTACGTCCGTATTCTCAAAGTTGGTCTTCCCGAAAGTCGACCTAGGCGAGATAAAACCCGCGTCGATGAATCCGACGATGGATCGAGTTGGGCGCACGTACAACAGACCATCGCTTTTGCATTAAGCGATCTCTTCAAGGCCAAGATGCTGCCTTCTCGATTTCGCGGCGATGCGTGGAAGTTGCTCACTTCGATCGTCCAGAACTCCGACCCGACGATAGAGCAAGACAATAAATATGGGACAGATTCTGGCTACGGACCTCCTTGGCAACTCGCCTTGAATTCTGCGCGAGGCGCGGGTATGCTCGCAATCTTTGACTATGCGCGCTGGATCTATGCTCTGTTAGAGGCGCGAGCGCATAATATCGAACTTGAAATACTCGCGCCCGAAGTGTTTAAGTTACTCGATCACTTTCTTGATCGCACTGTCGACCCTACAAGAGCGATACGTTCAGTGTTTGGAGAAAACTTCGTCGGCATCTTCGCTATGTCGAGAGGATGGACAATAGCGCGCGCTGATCGTATCTTCTCCGAAGATCCACCCGGAGAAGCTGCGTGGACTGCGTACCTCGTTCACAACCGAGCCTACGATGAAATATACGGCGTCCTAAATGGCCACTACGAATCGGCCGTAAGCAAAATGGCGAGCGCAGATTTCGAGCGAGCTAAATGGGACGTTACCGCGATGTTAGGCATCCATTTATTTACGGCGTACGTTCGGGGGCTCATCGACTTGAGACACTCGGCGCTGGAATCGTTTGTACGCGACGCAGCTGCGGAGGACGTGGGCAGAATGCTCTGGGCGGCCGGCAATGCACTCAGTGCCGACGAGACGCTGGATAGAGTGTTTGTCGATCGGTGCATTGCGGCACTCGATTTCGTCCTTTCTCTATACGAAGACAAGTCGCCCGATGAGCAATATGGTGCCTTATCGAACTTTGGCATCTGGGCGCAGTCTACGCAGCTACCCGATGAATGGCGCCTGACAAGGCTTGTCCAAATATTGAAGCTCACGCGCGGACGGATTTCGCTGGAGGCGCAGGTCCTCGATGGTTTGCGAGCGTCGGCTGCAATTTACCCTGAACTGACGGCTAACGCACTGTATGAAATGACGTTTGGTAATTTTAGTACGTTGTTTATGGCCAACGAGGAGCTAGAAGAGATTCTAGCGACCACGATTAAAGCCGGAGGGAATGCTTACGTGATGGCTGTGAAGACGAATGATCGTCTGGTCAACATGGGCATCGTCCGCTTCAACGGTCTATTCCCGGCGAAAACCTAAATAAGCGATTCGTCCGGATCAACATGCGAGACTTAAGCATTGGCTTTCCGATCGACGGTGACTTCCCACCTGACGCATGGGAGCAGCTTCTTTCTATTCTCAACCAATATAGAGATGGACATCAGGAAGACAATCACAAGAGATACTGTGTCGGGCGCTTCGTTCGCGCGTGGAATTCGGTAGTTTTCCGCTACAGGGCGTGTTCGGAGTCAAACGACCAATACATACGGCTTTGGGACCAACTAGGTAATCCCGAAATGTCGCCTGCGGAGCCACGCTACTTTCAAGAGCGCGACCTTTTTAATTTCATTGTCAATGCGTTGTCGTGCGTAGAAGCAGCTTTTATGGCCTTTTACGCGATGACTGCGACGCAACATCCGCCAAAGCCACCGCCGCCGCTTCCTGATCGGCCGCCAAAGTTCGTGCCCTTCACTCTCACAACATGGGCAGAAAGCGTCCAAGGCGTCTTCGATTCGTTTGAAGCTGCCTATCCACTAGATCCATTTACGCTTGGCCTATACCGTGCGAAGAACGATCCTGAACGGGCCCGCCTGGAAGAACAACGCAACGCCATAGCGCATGGCTCAGGGTCATTCGGCCGAGACGTCTATAGCGGCGGCCCAGGCTGGGGATACTTTCGGATCTCGCGGGAAGCGCTTGAAGAGGTTCGGATCTGGCTTAGCCGCGATCTGGGCGGCTTGTTCCCGTCCGCCGTTACCTTTGCGCAGCAGATCCTCTTGTAGCTGGGCAAGGATCTCTATATCCAAGGTCCAGGTCGGGACCTAAAGGGCCCATTTTCCCGTAGCGCCGAGTCCGCTAAATCTAGCATTCCGTAGCCCTGCCGATCACAATACACGCGGCACGCATTTTACTTGGAGAGCACGTGACGCGATTGGCGACTCCTCTGCCGCATCTACCATCCGGCGAGGTTGGATGCCATCTCGGCTTCCATAAGAGCGATCGCGTGCGATTACGCAACATCGTCAGCTACACGGTCAGGTTCTTAAATCCGTGCTTCCGCCACCGGGCGGCGACATCCTCAGTGGGGCATTGGACCACCAACAGATCAGCTGCGCGAGTAAAGGCAACGTAACAGATATTACTTTCTTCTAGTTCATCCTCATTAGTCGGTTCTTTGAGCCACGCCGCATGCTGCTCATGCGGAGCAATAACGAGCACCCCCGAGATCGACTCGCCCTTGACTCGATGAACAACGGTCGTCCTTAGCGGTGGCCGTGAAACTTCAAGTTTTTTCTTTGCTGAACCCCTGTCTGATATTTTCTGGACTGAAAATCGTTGACCAAACCTTGAGTGCTTCTTCAGGTCACTCTCTAGAAGAAACTTCGTGATCTCAAGCTTCACCCTTTCCGCCCAGCCGAAAGGTGTTTCGTCGTCTCTAGGCGCTGGCAACGCACCGCATCGGACAAACGTCCACGCCAACTCCTTTAGCCGTGTTCCGTCCATGGCGCTTAGAGTATCATCATCAATTGCGAGCCGCATAAGGGAGACTGACGAACGTAGAGATTGCTCCACTTTGTGGAGTCTCTCGCTCTGCCAGGCGGTCAATGCATGCTTGTAAGCCGTCCGCCAGCCATCCATGACAGAGGCGCGAAGTGCCTTTCCATGATCATCCCAATGTCGTGAGACAACAGTTGCGCCCTTGACATGAAGGCCCACCTTTCCAAGAAACGACTCAAAGGCTTCTGTCGCCGCCTCTTCGGCGCCGACAAAGACATACGCTCCGTAAAGGTCATGACGCCGCTCGCGTTTGTGAACCATCTTCCTTCCGAAGCGACTGTTCACCACGTCTACTACTGCCTTGATGCTGCGGTAATTCTCCGTAAGCTCATGCTTTACGTGGCTCGTCTCAGCAAGGTATTCCAGATATTTCGCATTCGCGTGATTAAATCTGTAAATGCCCTGCTGCGGATCCCCCACATAAGAAATCTTACTTCCCGCAGAGGCCAGTATCTTGAGCATAGCTTGATGGAGCATCGACGTGTCTTGTGCCTCGTCGACAATGATTTCTCCGAAGCGATGGGCGACGATATCGGCAACTCGAAACTTGCTACTGTTGAGGAGTTCAAAACAGTACAGCAGAACATCGTTGAAGGTTGCATACCCTAGCTCGATGCAGCGGGCCTTGCCAACATGAATATTTTTAAGTTGACCGCGTGAGCCTTCGATGTTGGTCCAGCGATCGGGTCGTCCGGCGTCGTATTGCCAGATCCAGTTCCCGTCGAAATCGATAGAGGCGCGAACATCCCATGCATCTACGGGTGTCCCGTAAGACTGTCCAGGCAGGTTCGGCGTCAGACCGCGCACCTTACAGCCGTTGTCCTTTGAAAGAGACGGGTATGTGCGGTCTTCCTCGATAATCTGAAGCGGCAGCTTAGCATCTGGAACTGTCACACTGATGAAAGGCTCGAAAACGTAATGTTGGAAGAATGCGTCAATCGTTTCAATCACGTTTGGGTAGCCAATCAAACCAGCGCCTCCACCTTCCCGAGCGACGCGCGAGGCCTCGTCGACGGCGGTGTTCGTAAAAGATAGAAGCGCGATTCCATAGTTGGTCTTAACCTTGCAGCGATCAATAAATCGCAGGACCGAGGTATGCGTCTTCCCACTCCCCGGACACGCAACCAAAACTAATTCAAGGTTGGGATCATCTATAAAGGCGCTCTGCTGGCGTGTTGGAGCGAAGGGCATTCAGCCCGGGACTTCCGTTCCGTTGGCTTTTCCGGTGCCCGCTTTAGGAGTTGGTGCCTTCGCGTTCAGAACGTGCTCGAAAGCGTCGATGATATGCTCTGGAACTTCGAAATCGATCCCGCCTTCCAGAAGAAGGGCTAGCTCTACGGCAAAAACTGTCTTGGAGGTGCTCTTGTCCGCAAAAAACTGCTCCTGAAACGCGGCAGCAAAGCCGGCGCCTACTCTATCTGAAGATTCGCTCCTAAACCGAGGGCCGGCTTTGATGCGAACCCTTTCGATAGCTCCGAGAATGGCTTCCTTATTTCGCGACGGAGCAGCCAGATCGTATTCGAAGGTCTTCTGGCCGAAGTAAACTTCTATGTTTGGTTCTTTATCTACGAGCAGTTTCAGTTTAGTGACGTACGCCGATTCACTCAATTCCTCATTATCCAGCACTCGCTTTGGTCGATCGGCGTCAGTAAGAATGGCAACCGGTATATCGAGCACACCCTGCTTGATGAACGGTACGAACCAGTGGAAGTTCAAGCCAGCTACTGACACTACGGTGATGCCGCTTTTCTCTAGTGACTCTTTGCGCCAATGCTTAAACAATGCTGGAAGCAACATGCGTTCCGAGTCACCTTCGACAAGGATGAGCTTCTTAGCGAAGAATAGCTCGCTGCGGGTTGCGTCGAGGTATTGCGCAATTCGAGCAACATTTTCACTGTTCGCCGCGACATTTATAGGCTTCGTGCACGTAATCACGACGGGCTGGTCATCCGCATCCCGCTTGATCGTATCCATTAACGGAAGCAGGCAGTCCATCGCGACCTGACTTGCCAGAATCGGCGAATGGGTTGTTACGAAGACTTGAATGTTGCGTGAATTGTTTGCCAGCTGCGACTCAAGGAAGCGCAGTAGAAGAATCTGCTGTTGCGGATGAAGATGGGCTTCTGGCTCTTCGATAACTAAGGCGCGATATCGCTTTTCAGTATCCTTGCCGCGTGCCAAGTCGCCAAGGACAGTAGCAATATATATTAAGTTGCCGTAGCCTAAACCGGTCATTACGGCCGGGAGACCATCGGCGAGCCCTTCCAGTTGCCCAGCAAGCCTGTCAAAGTCAGGCATCACAAAATTTAGATCGGTCTCGAGAAGAAACGCTAGACCGCTCATGTCGCGTATGTTTTGTTGGACGATGTTCTCTACGCGACCAACGGCTGGGCTCTTCTTCATATCGGTGTTTGCCGTTTCAGCAATTCCACAAAGAGTTTTTTGCTCGTCTTCGGACGATGTTCGACGGAGTAGGCCGGCGATTTTTGATTGACGGCCGGCCCGGAGGCCCGTTGTGGATTTCGGGTCGCGTAAGGCTGGAAGATACTCGACACGACGCGCGTTGAGTACTTCATAATACATGCCGGCTTTTGAGCCCGAACCTACCTCAGAGGTCCGGTAGAGCTCCTGGTTCTTTACAGTGACGTTGACGGATAAACGCGCCCGGTATTGGCCCGGCGTTTCGCTCGGCACGAGCGCCTCTACGAAAGCGGCCTCGTCGGCGACCTCCATTCCATCAAAGAATGCCTCAATGGAAAAGCCAGCGGACCGTTTTTCGCCCTCTTTGAAGACGTCGTCGAGTTCTGATTGTCGATCGTTGAGAACGGTGAGAATTGCATCGACGATCGCCGTCTTACCGCTGTTGTTCTCCCCGACGATGACGTTAAGCCCACGCTGAAACTTCAGCTCGGCATTTCTCAAGCGCCGAAAATCCTTAATGCGCAGTGTCGAAAGATACATCTGCTCTCCACGCCGGCTCGATTATCGATGCGCGATAACCTGTCAAAGGGAGTTCCGGTTATGATGTGGCGATTCGTGCTCAGATCGTCATGGCCTTGAAGGATGACACTAGGGCACCAAGGGCTAGATCTTGCGCTCCATTAGTTTCAACGCAACGCTTTTCAGCCGGGATTCCAAAGAAGCGCGCAAGTACTTCCGCTCCTGATCATCCGTTGGGACAATCCCCCATACCACACCATCCCCACCAGTTGAGAAGTTTGCCTCGCTAGGGCGATTGCCGTCGAAGAACTCGTACATCGTTGAAAGGTCACGCGACCAGATCGCGTCGACGAGATCCGTGCGGATGCCGTAGAAGAACGACATGCCAAGGTTATCGTCATCCAAATGCCTTTGTATTTCGACTCTAGACATAGAAGTAAGGCTGAAGAGAATGCTGTTGAAATCACGCCCCCGGTACTTATGCTCTCCGATAAATCGATCGCGTGCGCCAACGCTACGAGGTCCCCCGGTCCCGCTCGAAACAACCTGTAGCGGAACTCTGCGCGCCCTTAATTCCTTTTCCATTCGACTAAGTTCTTTTGCCTCGGGCCAAAGTCCAATCTGCGACGTAATTCTTTTATAGTGCAAAACTGATGTTAGATATATCTCCGCCATGCCGAGTGGAGAGGCTTCCCCCCGGGGGTCCAAGACCATTAGACGCGTGCGCTGCTCTGTTTTTTTTGGACTCTTGTACGGCGGTGCATGGATAAAATAGACGGCTACGAGCTGCGACAATCCCTCACGTTTCGCGCCTAGGTCTTCATTGCAGTCAGGAATATTCTTCAGCGATCGCGCCCGAGTTTCCAGCCCCACGCAGAGTCCGTCGCGCAACACGGCAGCGGTTATAGCTTGAGCATCGTTCTTCGCGATCAAATAATCGGGACGAGCGCCTTTACCACCGTCGAAGAAGAAAAGTCTGTTGGCACCAATCTTTGCTTGTTCAAGGTACTTGATTCCGAAGCCCTCGGCCATCATTTCCGCCGAGAACTTTCCGTGTTCGCCCGTAAATGTCAAGCCCTTGCTGCTCTTTGCGCTGATGGAACTCCGTCCGGGATCAAGGTCCCAGAAGGCGCCGATATGCCATCTGAGCGTCTCGAACCACCCATCCACGAGAGCATCATTATTCGGCGACTTCCCTGCAACATAGAGATGACGCGCAGACGCTCTGACGACATCATTCATGCTCACTTCTATGGTCTCGACGTCGTTGAGCTTTTCGAGCTCCCCTGCGAAGCGACACGCAGCGTCACGCTTTACTGGTATCGAAAAGCGATCTTCAAAGAGCTTCGGATCGACTGGAAGCCTTAGTGATACAGTCTGCATCCGTCGTCACGCTCCGGGCGAATCAAACCAAGGATCGTCGATGAAGCGGGACAACACTTAAGAACCCCGGGCTTAGCTAAAATGCTGCGGAGGCAGAGGTTCTTGGAGAACTTACGAGTCGGCATTCTGATTATAGGCTCATTACTTTGGGACGACGGGCTATACCGAAGAGAGGCATGGCGAAAGGGAAGGTTGGAACTCGCACGCGCACATCGAGTCCCTTCTAGAATACGATATGGACGACTTTCTACAACGGGTCCCCGCCGCGGCATGTATACGATGACGTTTTCAGAGAGTATTGAGCCGGGATTGGCGGTTCTTGTTCCATGCCAGCGTTCGATCTCGTCTATTGACGATCTCAAAACTGAGGTCAGCCACCTTGCGGCGGCCGAAGGCCTTGTCGGAAATGGTGTCTGGAAGGACTGGGGAGTTGTTGGATTGCTGCTCAAAAACCACGATGCAACCAAACTCGCTGAAGAGATCCGGCAACACTGGCCCAAGTATTTTCGAGCTCTCTCCACAGAGGGTATTGCCTCACGATTACGAGGCCCGGACACGGCGTCTATTCTTAACGAGGACGGCTTCTTCCAATTTGCGTGGCCAGACAAGTCCGATACCGTTGGGGTAGACATAATACTAGCCACAGCCAACGAACCAACTGTGCAGGATGATCGCTACGCGACGCCCACTGAAATCGCTCGATCCTACGTACGAACGGCGGGCAGCACTGAGTATTTCATAAAGAACGTATGCCATGGCATTCGGACGAACGAAGACGCTGCGATTTGGGGCAGCATAGATTCCGAAATGAACGGGTTGTTGAAGAACTGACCAGCTCGATCGCGGAGTCTCAAGCTCGCGCGCATAAGGGCTAGTCTTCGTCCTCCGACTCGCTCTCGTAATCCAGTTCCTCATCGTCGGCATCCTCGACGTGAAGCGCGAACAGATCGTTGAAGATTGCCTTTGGCGGTCGACGATATTTCTTAACCACCTTCGTTTCTATGCACGCGAAAGGATCATCAAGGTCTACTATGATCAGGCCCTTCCTCAACGCGACATCTTGCAATCGCTGGATTGTCGAGTTATGCAACTTTGCCACGCCGAGTGCTTGCTTCATTTGCAGGCGATTAATTGCGTATCGTCCGCGCTTTTTGCCTCGAAACGGCCTTTCATACAGCACGGACCAAAGCTGATCCGCTACATGCTCCAGCCTCTCGTCTGTCACTTGCGGCATGCCTGCCCTCCAGATCAGTGCTGAGCGAGGTTACGCTCCCCTTGTCAACGCAATTATAACAGTTTATCTCCTGGAGATCACTATTTCGTATCCTGGGTCAAGAAATAGACACTGGATAGCGAATTCGCTCAACGGCTCCCAACGAGCCCCTTCCCCAGAGGCGCCATTCCCACGGGCAAATTCGGTCCCATGGACTTGGCAAAAGCGGCTAGATTGTCTCAGCGACTCCTATAACGGGTCCCACCACCTAAGCAACTTTCCGGCCCGAGACCCGACCTGGGTCTCACCGAGTCTTAGAAGCCGACAATGTAGCGGGCGCCAAGTGTAGGCGACTACCCGGCGGCGGGAACGCGAAGAATCACCAGCAGGCGATGTCCGATGCCTGCCGGTGATCCCCGTTAAATACGCGCGATGTTACTAGTGCTTTGCCGTACTCACTTGGACGTAGACGGTACGCGGCGGGGCGTATTCATAGTTCGTCGGACCGATTCCGCTGGCGCCGAGCCCCGGGTAGGTGTAACCGCCGAAGTACAAGCCGCCCGCCATGCCGTTATCTTTATTCAAGATGTTCGACGCGCCGATGGAGACGTTGATGCCGTGCACCGGCAGGTTGATTGATCCGTCGAATATTGTGAAGCCGGGTTGACCGTACCCGTTGTTCGCTCCGTAGGTCGTGCTGCCGAGGCGAATGCTCTTGCCATCCTCGAACGTGTACCAGATGTTGCCGCGCATCTTGTTGTACGGATAATCTGGAATCTGCACTCCGTTGGCCGGCAACGGTCCAAGAAAGAGGCTGCCGCCCGACGTCACTGGGGCTTGATCGTACGAGTAGTCGCGAAGCATATCGACCTCGGCCTGGTACCCAAAGCCGAACTTCGGCTGGTGAAGAAGGTTGAGCTCGATGCCGCGGTTGGCCGTTTGCCCCTGTGAGGTTGGAATGACCTCGGAAGTGTACGGACTCCCGTTGAACATGCCGGTACACGCGGCGGTGACGCACTGGTAGAGTGCGTAGCGGTTGAAGATCGTCGTCGAGTAGAGATCGGCTGAGATGATGCTGTCGCGGCTGAACTTATAATCGCCGCCGACATCGTACCCCGTCGAGGTCTCGGCCTTGAACGCCGTTGCCGGGTACAGCGTCTTATGGCTTCCGAGGTACGTGGTGGTGTTGATCAAGCCTTGGTACGGGGTAACGAACGCGCTGCCCCCGGAGGCGCGTAGGCTGAAGTTCGAGTTCGGCCGCCACGTCAAGCCGCCGCGTGGGTCGATGCGCGAACCAACGAACGTCGTATTCGAAACATAGCCGCCAAAAGCAAGCTGCAAATTCGGTGCGATCTCGTAGGTACCGCGCACATTTTCCGTCGTGCTACGCACGAGGATTTGCGGTTTGGGGTAGTACGCAACCGAATACGCGCACGAAAATATCTGTGCAGCCGTTTGACCGGGATAACCGCATCCGCCATACGGATCGGCCATGGTCCCGCTTCCATACCAGTACCAACCGCTGGAGTATGCCTCCGTATAGTTGAAGCTGTCGCTGTGCGAATCGAAACCGAGTATTAGGCTGCCGCGGTCGCCGAGCGGAAGCGAGTATTGTGCGTCGGCACCATGCAGCGTGTCGGTCGTGAGCTCGTAGTACGGCTCGCCCGCGTAGCCGTTATCGTCGGCGTAGTTGTTTCCGGCATCCGTCGAAAGAGCGGGGCTGCTTCCGACCCAGGGGCAAGCCGGCGTGTAACATGGGCCGATCGCGCTCGGAGTGGTAACTTGGATAATATCGCGAGTGATGCTGCCACCGTAGACACGGGCGAGGAACGTTCCAGGACCGATGACGGTGCGGAAAGCCGCGGTGAAGATCGGCTCCTTGTCGGTTTCGTATGTGTTCGGATAGCCTGCGTAGAGATTGATCGGTACGGTTTGGCCGACATATTTCAGATACGGGTTGGCTGTGTAATTTTCATCATACGGGTTGGTTCCGGGCGCGCATGTCGGTCCCGCCGGTGCCGAACCTTCGGCGAGGCCATTCGTGATGCACGGAACAATCGTCGCGTTTACGAAGCCGACGTTATTGCCGGTCTCGTCGAGCCATGTCTGCGTCGAGTTACTGCTCAACTCGATCGATGTAACCGGCGAGAAGTTGTAGGCCAACTTGAAAAGCTGACCGTCGTTCGAGAAGTCCGACGTTGCGGCGTACGAGTAGTTCAGAACACCCGTGTAGCTCGTTCCGGACGGATAAACTTGATTGTTGCCCGTGAGGGGAAATGTCGGCGAGGTGTAGGGAGAATAGAAGCTCGCGCGCCCAAAACCGAAGATGTTCTGCGGTGACATATACCCCGGCGTCGTATCGCGCGCGATGGCGGCTAGGAACCCGATCTTGCCGATCGTATCGGAGACGCGCACACCATACGTCCAGCCCCCGAACGAGTCGTATTGGGTCATGAGGTCGGTGCTGAGCGTGGATGTAATCGGCGCGGTCTTGAGGTTGATCGAGCCGCCGACGGCGTCAACCACCGTATTCGGCATATTGCCGGGGCCTTTGCTGACCTCGATGCTGCTGAGCAGCAGCGCGTTCGTAAAAGCGACGTTGAAGCCGAAGGCGCCGCTGCCGATCGTGTCGACCGGATGGCCGTCGATAAGCACCTGCGATTCATATGGCTCGGCACCGCGAATCGAGATGTACGCGTTTGCGCCGGGCTCGTTCGAACCGCCGTTGGCGCGTTCGATCTCGACGCCGGGAATCTGGTCGAGTAAGTTGACGATCTGATCCTGCCCTTGGCTACGGATCGTCGCCGCCGTCATCTGGGTCAAAGCGGCCGGAGAGTCAGCGACCGAGGTCGAGCCGCCAACCGAAACAGAAGCAATCGTCGTGAGCGACGCCGGGAGCAGGGTCGTCGCAAGCGTGGCGCTCGCACCGCTGACGACGGTGACGCCATCCTGCTGCGTCGATCGGAAGCCCGGCGCCGAGATCGTCACGCTGTAGAGGCCCGGCGCGAGCGCGACACTGTATGTGCCGTCGGATTTCGTGGTCGTTTGCGTCGACGTCGGCCCCGAGATGCCGATTCTCACACCGCTGACCGGCTTTCCGGCATCGTCGAGCACTTTGCCGATGAGGGTGCCAGTCGATCCAGCCTGCGCCCACGCCGGCGCCGACATCGAAACGCAGAGCATCAGAGCACACAGCAGAGCCTTGAAGTGAGATCGCACGAGAATCTCCTTGAAATCAGCCAAAAAGAGAAACAAGGGCCGCTGGGTACCAGCTGCCGACTCTGCTTAGCTTACGAATCGAACGTCAGGACGTCCTTGCGGCTTAATAATGAATTTGGACGAGGACGAACTTACGAATTGAGGCAGGAACTTTAGCCGTAAACGAACCCGGGTTTGCTTTGCCCTACCTCGATGATGTAGCCGTCGGGGTCGCGGATGTAGCAGCGTGTTTCGCCGTATTTTTCGATCGGCTCCGTAAGGAACGTTGCGCCGCGGCTTCGCCAGAGTTCGTAGCACGCTTGGATGTCCGCAACGCGGATATTCATGAAACTACTGATCTCATTTGGGTCGGGAGGCGGTCGCAGCGTCACCGTCGGTTTGTCGGGCGTCGGACCACCGCCGACGTTGATAATCAGCCAAATGTTGGCGATCTTGATGTACGGCGGCGCGTTTCCGTCGCCCATGCTCACAATTTCTCCGCCAAAGACCGTTTTGTAGAATTCAGCGGATCTCTTGAGGTCGGCCACGGTGAGAAAGTACGCTACGGTAAACCCTTCCTGTGGCGGCATTTGATAGCTCGACTGCTCGACTTTCACTTCGTCCATTCATTCCTCCATCTATAATGTAGCCATCCGCGCGTATGCCGCGTTCTCCGATCGAATGCGCCACGCGATCATAACGAGATTGAGCGCACCAAACACCAGCGCGTGCCAAAGCAGTCCCAGCGCGAGCGAAATAGCGGGCAACTCGAAGGCAACGATGAGATAATTCGGATGACGCACGAATCGGAACGGACCCGACGTCACCGGCTGCGCCCACGGTGTCATGATGATGCGCGTTGTCCATCGCGCGCCGAGTGTTCGCAAAACCCAAAACCGGCCGATCTGCAAGACAACGACCAGCGAAAGGTACCCTGGCACCAGGCTGCGGTTCCAGCCGAATGCCCACAGTGTCAGAAGCCACGTCGCGTGGAGCGCAATCATGGCCGGGTAGTGCGCCGCCCCTACTTCATATGCGCCACGTGCAAGCAGCGCGCGCGTGTTGCGCCGCGCGATGACGAGTTCGACGAGACGTTGCAGCGTAACGTAGACGAGAAGAAATAATCCGCTAGGCATCCGAAACGTGCAGAGTCGCGAATGAAGCGGTGAAGCCGGGGCCGAGCGCCGCCAGCACGGCAGTTCCTGAAAGGCCGTTCGCGAGGGCACGCTCGAGAACAAAGAGTACGGTCGGCGATGACATGTTGCCGTAATCGCGCATGACCGATCGCTCGACGCCAAGCGTTCCGGCGGGGAGCTCGAGTGCCGTCTCGATCGCTTCGATCACCCTGGTTCCACCAGGATGACAAACGACGCGGTCGATATCGGCGGGGCTCAGCGTAAGACGTGCCATCGCGCGATCGAATTCGGACCGATAGTTGCGCGCGATAAAATCGGGCAATGAGCGCGAGAGGATGACGCCGAGTCCGGCTTGATCGGTTGACCAACCCATGATGTCGATCGAATTCGCCCAAAGATGCTCGGTCGTGCCACCCACGCGTCCGATTGCCGGCCCATCGCCAGTGCGAAAAATTGCCGCCGCAGCGCCGTCACCGAAGAGCGCTGCCGAAATAATGTCCGATTTGGTGGCACGATCCATCCTGAATGCCAAGGTGCATAACTCGATCGCGACAAGCAAGATCGTCGCGCCGGGTTCGCCGGCTGCAATTCGCGCTGCGTTGGCAAGCCCCGAAACCCCGCCGGCGCAGCCTAAGCCGAAAATGGGGATCCGGCGAACATCCGATCGAAAGCCGAGTTGCGGGAGCACCCGCGCCTCGAGGCTCGGCGTCGCGATTCCGGTCGACGACACGGTCAGGACGACATCGACCTCGGATGCATCGATCCCCGCCGCGTCGAGCGCTTTGCGTACAACCTCCTCGAAGAGTTTGCTTGCACTGTCGATGTACGCAGCCGTGCGATCCGGCCACTCATGGCGTTCTTCGAACCAGGTTAGGGGCACGACCGAGTACCGGCGCTCGATGCCTGTTGAGGCAAAAACCCCTGAGAGGGCTTCATAACCGGCCATTCGGTGGCCGAAGAAAGCCCGTGCCATTTTCGATGCTTGCGCTTGCTCGATAACGTTGCTCGGTACAGCAGTAGCCAGTGAAAGCAGTTGTGGCGCTACGCTTGGAGCGGATAAAACCATCCGAAGGGGCTTCTGTCCGCTAAAAGGGCTTGCATCTTTTCCGACGTGAAACGCGCTTTGTGACTCCCTTTCGCGTCGATCGGCGCTCGTGGCTCGGCTTTACGGCGATGTGTCTGGGGCTCTTCATGGCGATCCTGGACATCCAGATCGTGGCCGCTGCGTTACCGCGCATCGCGACATCGCTCCACGCCCCGCTCGATCAGCTGAGTTGGGTGCAGACGTCGTATCTGATCACCGAAGTCATAGCAATCGTTCTCAGCGGCCGGCTGGCGCAAGCCATGTCGACCCGGTGGCTGTTCACTGGCGCATCGCTCGGTTTCGTCTTGACGAGTCTTGGATGTGGTCTCTCACACGACTTCGTCGCGCTCATCATCTGGCGAACGTTGCAAGGGCTTTTCGCCGGAGCGATGGTCCCCACGGTCTTTGCCGCCGGATACAAAATGTTTCCGAAGGCGGTCCATGCGCGCGCGATCTTGATTGCGGGTGGCCTTGCGATGCTCGCGCCCTCGGTCGGCCCGTTTGTGGGCGGTTACGTCGCCGAGAAGCTGGCGTGGAATTGGCTGTTTTTCATCAACATTCCGATCGGACTCGCGATTGCGGTGATTGTCGCTGCCGTCGTCCGCATCGATCGGCCGGACAACTCGGCGTGGCGCCCCCTCGACATCGTCGCGTTCGTCGCCCTGTCGATGAGCCTAGCGTCGCTCGAGATCGTGCTCAAGCTCGCGCCCGAGGATCACTGGGCGGCGGTCCGCGACTACGCTCTGATATTCGTCATGCTGGCAAGCGGAGCGTTGTTCATCCGATGCTGTACGAATACGCGGGATGCGCTCGTTGATCTCGCGCCGCTGCGCATGCGGGCATTTACGATCGCGAGCGCGCAAAATGTTGCACTCGGCTTCGCCCTCTACGCGTCACTCTACGTCTTACCGCTCTTCCTCGGCTTCGTCCGCTTCCATACACCGCTCGAGATCGGAGAGATCATGACGGTTATGGGCATGGCACAGCTCGTTGCCGCTCCGCTAGCAACTTTCGCCGACCGCCGGTGGCCTGCACGCTGGGTCGTTGCAATCGGATTCGGGCTCTTCGCCGCCGGTGCGTTCGCCAATGCCTTTCAAACAACGACAACGGACTTCACGGGATTGCTGGTCCCACAAATTCTGCGCGGTGCAGCGCTCCTGTTCTGTATCGTGCCGATCACCAACGTCGCGCTGGATGAATTGCCGGCCGCTGCGCTTTCAAACGCCAGCGGCTTGCTGAATTTCATGCGAAATGTCGGCGGTGCCGTCGGCATCGGCGTTGTCGACACCGTCGTGAACATTCGACCGCATGCCATCGCGTCGCGCTTGCTCGACGAACTCGTCAAGGGCAACGCCGCGACCGCCGCGTTCGTTGGCATACCAAAAGATCTTCTGGCCGGCGTCGACCTCGCGCACGCGGATCCCGGTGATATCGCCTTCGTCAAGCCGATCATTGCGCGGGCCGCGGCGACCGCTGCGTTCAACGAGGCGTGGATCGTAATCGGAGGCATCCTCGTGCTCGCGCTTCTTCTCGCCCCGTTCCTGAGGCGATCTTCCGGTGTCGTCGAAGACGAACCGGGAACCGTCAATGAAAGGCTCGCTCGTGATGCTCAGTCTGTTTTCCCGTAAAATTGCGCTCGTTTTTTCGCTTGCACTGACGTGCTCCGCCGTATTACCGGCCGTCGCCGCAAACCTACCGCGGCTCGAAGCCGATGCCGTGGGAGGCAATCACGTCGTCCTTCCGGACGCCGCCGCCGGAAAGCCGCTCGTGCTGCTTCTCGCGTTTACGCCGGAATCTCAAGGCGACTTAAAGTTATGGTCGGGCAAACTGTTGGCGGATCGGGTCGCGGGAAGTGCCGCCGTCTATGTCGTGGTCGTCGCGGATAAGACTGCGTTCGTTTCGCGGCGTCATATTCTCAAGATGGTCGAGGGCGCCGCTGTCGGCAGCAAGCAGCAGGTAAACGATGACGTGCTGATCACGTTCAACGGCAGCGGCTGGCTCACGCTCGTGCCGCCCGGTGACAAAAACACGATCGGCGTGGTCGTTTGCGACGCGACGGGCGCCATCGTCTATGCGAAGCGCGCACCGTTTACCAACGCGAATCTCGCCGACGTTGAAAGAGCTGCAAAGTAGCATCACCAGCCCGAGGCTTTGTCCCACGTATCGATTATGGCCGTATCACCCGACGTCACGTAATAGCGATCGTATGGCGCCACGGTGTGACAAACATGACCTGGAAAGATACGCACCAATGAGCCAATCGGAAATCGATCGTACGGCAGCGATCCGTTTGGAGCGCCCACTCTGCCATGCTCTTGAGACATTTCAATGACTGATAGTCCGAGCCGCACCGAAGGATCGTTGAGATCTACAAGGACACCGTAACCGGCGCCGGGCACCCACTTTTCTGCGCTGTGGTCAAGAGATAGCGCGAGCGCTCCCGCATCGATAATTAGCCGATTACTGCGATAATTGTGACCGATGACGGTTGCGATGACCGAGACCGCAATATCGTCAAACGCGCACGTGCCAAGCGCGAATTGTTGCACGTCCCCAAACATGTAGGTCCCGACGCGTAACTCCGTTATCCCCTCAAACGAGCGCGCATGCGACACCGAGGGCGTGGAACCCACACTCAATAGTGCGGCCGGCATTCCACGTTTCGCAAGGAGCGCGCCGGCTCGCTGTACCGCGCTCGTCTCATCATCGGCCGCTGCGCTCGCGTCCTCGGCGTTCTTCGTGTAAGCGTGACCGGCGTGCGATAGAAAGCCCACGAACTTCAAAGCAGCGCAATTCTGGATTGCGTCAGCGATTGCGTTAATCTCCCGAGCGTCGTCAGCGCCGACCCCGGAGCGTCCGCCTCCTGAATCGAGCTCGACGAGAATTGACAATGTCGTATCACTCGAGCCGGCAGCTTTTCCAACGAGATCAACGCCAGCACGAGAATCGACGAGAACCAGCATCGAGGCACCCCGTCGCTGCAAGGCCGCGATAGCCGCAACTTTTTGCGGCGACAACGCGACGCCGTAAAGCATATCGCGATACCCACGCGAGAAAAAGTAATCGGCCTCCGCAATGGTTGAAACCGCAATTCCACCCGTGTTTCCGGAGACGGCAATTGCAGCCACGTCGGCCGACTTCGCCGTCTTCAGATGTGGCCGTAAAGACACACCGTGCGTTCGAGCCAGCGAAGTCATTCGTTTGCAGTTCTTCTCGAGACGAGCCCGGTCAAGAACCAGAAAAGGAGTTCGAATGGTCGCGAAGTCGATGCTAGGTAAACCGATCGAGCGAAAACGGCGCAATGTCGATATCGAGATCGCTTCCTACGACAACGCTGCTCAAAATGTGGGCGGAAGCAGCCGATTGAGTTAGGCCTAAGTGCTGGTGACCGAAATTGTAATACAAATTGCGATGCTTCGTTGACTTGCCGATCGCCGGCAAAGAGTCCGGAAGATTAGGCCGGTATCCCATCCAACGCGTGGCCCCCGCATTGCTCAATCCCGGCAAGTAAGGTCTTGCAAGCTGATAAAGCACGTCGGATCGGCGAGGATCCATCGGGGCATCCAGGCCCGCAAATTCCGCGGTGCCGGCGAGGCGTAAACCTTCCAGCATCTGAGTCGCCACGAAGCGGCGCTCAACAAAGTGCACGGGACGTTGCACCGTCAACTCCGGTTTTGGCAGCATGAGGTGGTAACCTCGCTCGGTTTCCAATGGCACCCGATAGCCTAGTCGCTCAAGAAGTGGACGCGACCATACTCCGGCAGAAACGACCACTGATTCAGCGCTTATTACGTCCTTGTTCGCAAAGTGGACGTTCCAAGAACCATCCGATTTTGATTCAATTTCCGTCGCGGCTTCAGGAACGGTCACGCCGCCCGTTTCGATAAAGCTCGCCGCGAGACGCCGGCCAAATGCTCCTGGATCTAAGCAACGCGCTTCGTCTGGAAAGAACAGGCCGCCAATGAAGTCGCGCGCGAGTGCCGGCTCGAGATCGGAAATCTCTCTTCCCGTAACCTCGCCCACATTGATTCCATAAGATCGGTAGACTGGGATGTGCGCCGCTTGCTCGCGCAAGTTTCCGGCCTCAAGACACACCGAAAGAGCGCCTTCTCGCGATAGATATTCTCCCGCGCCAGCCGTCGATGCAAGCTCGAAGAGTCTCCGCAGCGCATCACGATTCAGCGACGCAAGTGCGGATGTTGCAGCCCGTGCGCGAGATGGCCGCAACGAACTCAAAAAGCGAAGGCCCCAACCGATCATGTGCGGCGCATACGCCGGGCGAATAACAAGTGGACCTAAAGGATCCAGCAGCATTTGCGGTATCCGCAACACGGTATTCGCAGTGGCGATTGGAAATATGTGCGAGTCGGAAAGATAACCTGCGCTTCCGCCCGCGGTTCCGACGCCTATTTCGCGTGGCTCAACAAGAACGACAGACCGGCCCGCTCTTTGTAATTCTAAGGCGGATGTCACGCCAATAATTCCGCCTCCGATGACTGCGATCTCGGCTTTGGTCACCGGCATAGGTTACTTCATGCTACCCTGCATAGCTCGATGCTTCAATCCGTGACGAATCGCTTCGAGCGTTACAGCTAACTCGTCACCTGCCAACTCTAAACGCGGTGGACGGACACGTGTTGTCCCGCGACCACACTCTGCTTGTACGAGCTTGATGAGCTGAATGAACTTGGGCTTCGTATCGAGCCCCAAAAGGGGCAAAAACCAATCGTACAGCTCGCGCGCAGACGTACGATCTCCGTTTTTGATCAATGTGTAGAGCTCTACAGTTTCGCGTGGGAGGGCGTTTACGAGCCCTGCTACCCACCCAACGGCGCCAGCGTCGAAAGCTTCCATGGCTAGATCGTCGAGACCGGCGAAAATTGCTATTCGATCACCGAGCAGTCGCCGCAACTCTGCAATCCGGCGAATATCGCCACTCGATTCCTTGACAGCGCGGAGATTCGGATGTCGCTTCGTCAATTCGACGACGCGGGACGGAAGGACGTCGACGCCATACGCAATCGGATTATTGTAGAGCATGCACGGCAATGGCGTTGCCGATATCAATGCGTCAAAATGCGTTTCAGTCTCGCGCTCGTCACCCCGGTAGACATATGGCGGAAGAACCATGAGGCCGGCGCAGCCGGCCCGCTGCGCTTCGCGCGCAAGTTCGAGCGCTTCGGCAGTGCTCAGCGCCGCTATCCCGCCTACGATCGGAACGCGACCGTCGACCGCTCGAACACACGTCCGCAAGACCTCGAGCTTCTCGGCGAACGACAATGTTGATGCTTCGCCGAGCGACCCTAACGGAATTATGCCATGACAGCCCTCATCGACAAGCCAGGCGACATGACTCGCCAGGGCTGAATGGTCGACCAAAAGCTGACCATCGAAAGGCGTGGTGATCGCCGGTAAGACGCCGCTCCAGTTCATCGTAGCTCCTTCGCAGGACAAATCCTATAGGATTTCCTATATGTCCTTCATGGCGTCGACAACCCTACGTGTCGTCGATTCGCACACCGAGGGCGAACCGACCCGTGTGATCATCGACGGCTGGCCTGAGCTGCATGCTTCGACGATGGCCGCGCGACGGGATGAGTGCTCGCGACAGTGGGACGATTTTCGCGCGGCCGCCGTTCTCGAACCGCGCGGCCATTCCGCGATCGTCGCCGCGATCCTGACGCCACCGGTTACCGCAAACGCAGTTGCCGGTGTAATCTTTTGCAACAATATCGGCTATATCGGCATGTGCGGTCACGGAACGATCGGCGTTGTCCGCACGCTCGAATTTCTGGGTCGGATCTCGCCGGGCCGAGTGTCGATTGATACGCCCGTCGGCACGATCTCCGCTGAACTTAGCGACGACCATCAGGTAACGATCGAAAACGTTCCGAGCAAATGCACGCAGCGCGACGTAACAATCGCGGTTCCCGGTATCGGAAAAATTACGGGCGATGTCGCATACGGCGGAAATTGGTTTTTCATGGCGCAGGTTCCAGAGCTCTCTCTTCGATTAGAGAACGTTCCGGAGCTCTTGCGTGCGTCGCTCGCGATTCGCGAAGCGCTTCATCGTACGGTGATTACGGGCGACGACGGTGCCGAGATCGATCACATTGAACTCTTTGGACCGTCGTTACGCCCTGACGCCGACGCTCGCTCCTTCGTGTTGTGTCCCGGCGGAAGCTACGACCGTTCGCCCTGCGGGACTGGGATGTCGGCAAAAATGATGTCACTGTACGAGCGCGGTGAGCTTGAACTCGACGTCCCTTGGCATCAAGAGAGCATTACGGGAGGTCTCTTCGTCGGAAGCCTCCACAAGAAAGATGGGAGCATTCTTCCGCAGATCCGCGCTACCGCGTACATTACAGGCGAAGCAACACTGCATCTTAACAGCGATGATCCTTATCGATTCGGAATCGCTGGGACATGACGCCGCGTGTCATCATTATCGGGGGCGGCGTCATTGGAAGCGCCATCGCTTACTTCCTCAGTGCGGATCCGACTTTCGAGGGCTCAGTCGCCGTTATTGAGAGAGACTCGACGTACGAGATAGCATCGTCCGCCCTTAGCGTGAGCTCTATACGGCAACAGTTCTCGACGGAAATCAACATAAAGATTTCGCAATTCGGCATTGAGTTCTTGCGAAATCTTTCTGACTATCTTGGAGTTGAGGGCGACCGGCCTGATGTTGGACTGGTTGAGCGCGGCTATCTCTATTTAGTCGCAGAGTCAGGCGTGGCGACCCTGCGCCAAAACTATGAGATTCAGCGCCAAGCCGGCGTAGACGTCGCATTATTCGACGTTGACACTTTGCGCGAGCGCTTTCCATGGATTGCCACGGATGGTTTGGCGATAGGAAGCTTAGGCCTCTCGGGAGAGGGATGGTTCGATGGCTATCTCTTGCTGCAGTCTTTTCGCAAGAAAGCAATAGCCCAAGGTGTGGAATATATTTCCGGCACGGTCGTCGACGTTGAGGTGGCCGGCGACCGAGCGCGATCCGTTCTTCTTTCGGGCGGAACGAAACACGAGTTCGATGTCGTCGTCAACGCTGCCGGCCCATGGGCTGCAACGATCGCGGACATGCTGCACACACCTCTCCCCGTTCGCGCACGCCGGCGCTGTGTCTATCATTTTTCGTGTGCGGAGGAGATGCCGAATTGTCCGCTCGTTATCGATACGTCGGGCGTTTGGTTTCGTCCGGAGGGCAACGGCATCGTCTGCGGTTTCACGCCGGAACCCGAGGATGACCAAGATGGCATGGAGCTACGAGTCGACCACAAGGCGTTTGAAAATTTTGTCTGGCCGACGCTAGCCGAGCGCGTGCCGAGTTTCGATAGCATCCGGGTTTTGAGATCGTGGGCCGGTTATTACGAGATGAACACCTTCGACCAAACCGGGATAGTCGGGCGTCATCCCACGTTGACGAACACATATTTCGCAAACGGCTTTAGTGGCCACGGGCTTCAGCAGTCGCCGGCCGTCGGGCGCGGTATCGCGGAGTTGATCGCTCACGACCATTATCAGACGTTGGATCTTACGCCGCTTTCATACGAGCGAATCTTGCGAAACGAGCCTCTCCTGGAGCTAAACGTAATATGACCGAGACCCTGCAGAAAGTCGAAATCGCCGCCGAGGTAACGCAAATACTCTCCGATCTCGGAATGCGTCTCAAAACGGTGGACAACAACGCGCTTAAAGTGTCGTCTCCAATCGACGGACAAACGATTGCGGAGATCGCAATCACGGAGCGCGAACAGCGAGCCGTTGCTGTCCGAGACGCTCATGAGGCCTTTCTTCGATGGCGCGAAGTACCGGGACCGCGCAGAGGAGAGCTCGTGCGACTCTTCGGCGAGGAACTGCGCAAAGCGAAGACCGCTTTGGCGAGGCTTGTCACGATCGAGGCCGGCAAGATCACGACCGAAGGCCTGGGCGAAGTCCAGGAAATGATCGATATTTGCGATTTCGCGGTCGGTCTTTCACGTCAACTCTATGGGCTGACTATCACATCCGAACGCAGTCAGCACCGGATGATGGAGATGTGGAACCCGCTCGGCGTCGTTGGAATAATTTCGGCGTTCAACTTTCCCGTTGCGGTTTGGGCGTGGAACGCAGCTCTCGCCGTCGTTTGCGGTAATTCAATGGTCTGGAAGCCATCGGAGAAGACGCCTCTGTGCGCGCTCGCTTGCCAGGCGCTCTTCGAGCGTGCGTGTGCACGATTCGGCGAGGCGCCGCCGAATTTATCGTGTGTCATCCTGGGAGGAAGTGACGCAGCGGTGGAGCTGGCCGAAAATCCGGCGGTTCGACTCGTCTCCGCGACGGGATCTACAAAAATGGGCAGCGTCATCGGGCCGCGCGTTGCAGCTCGTTTCGGACGCAGCATTCTGGAGCTGGGCGGAAACAACGGTGGGATCGTCTGCCAATCCGCAGATCTCGACCTAACACTGACCGCCGTAGCATTTGGTGCTATGGGCACCGCTGGACAGCGTTGCACCACGCTACGACGCCTGTTTGTTCACGAAGCCGTCTATGACACGTTCCTTGAACGTCTCAAGCGCGTTTACAGTGCCGCGCCGGTCGGCGACCCTCGCGATAGCCGGACGCTGATCGGACCTCTCATCGACGCGAGAGCATTCGAAGCAATGCGGAAATCGTTAGAAGAGGCGCGCAGGGCCGGCGGCATGGTTCACGGCGGCGAGCGCGTGACGATCGATGCGCATCCCGACGGGTTTTATGTCAAACCTGCGCTCGTCGAGATGCCGTCGCCGTCGCCGCTTTTACGCACGGAGACGTTCGCGCCCATACTGTACGTGCTTTCGTTCCGCAGCCTCGATGACGCAATACACATGCATAATGACGTGCCGCAAGGTCTCTCGTCGTCAATCTTCACGACCGATCTTCGCGAATCGGAGATCTTTATGTCGGCGATCGGATCTGACTGCGGCATCGTCAATGTCAATATCGGGCCATCAGGCGCTGAGATCGGCGGCGCTTTCGGCGGCGAAAAGGACACGGGCGGCGGACGCGAAGCCGGGTCGGATAGTTGGAAGAGTTATATGCGACGCGTCACGACGACGATCAACTTTGCCAAGACGTTGTCTTTGTCTCAGGGAGTCGTATTCGAGGTAGCCTAACGTGCGTATCATCCCGAGCGAAGCCGCGGGACAACGGGCCGGCTGGCACAATCGTTGGCATCCCGACATTCCTCCTATTGCGACCGTCAAGCCAGGCGAGCTCGTCAAGATTGAGACGCGCGATGCGCTGAACGGCGAGATCAAACCGGAAACGACCACATTGGATCTCGAGAACTTTCTCGGTACGGTCGTGCACCCGTTGACGGGCCCGTTACGCATCGAGGGCGCACGGCCAGGCGATCTACTCGCGGTGCACATCGAGAAAATCAAACCCGCGAAAATCGGCTTCACGTGTTTCTTCGGACCTGATTTCGGATTCTTGCGCGATGTCTTCAACTATAAGGGAGTCGTGCACTGGGAGATCGATGGGAAACGCGCGCGTTCGCCTGAGATCCCCGGTGTCGTTATCCCCAGCGCGCCGTTTATGGGCGTAATGGGCGTTGCGCCGTCGCACGAGCTCTTGAACAGCGCGACCCTGCGCGAAGTCGAGTTAAAGAAACGTGGATTCCCGGTCGATCTCCCCGATTCGCGGGAGGCAATGCCGCCGGACGAACCAATCGCGAGTGAAGGGCTGCGCACGATTCCGCCGCGCGAGAACGGCGGCAACATCGATATCAAGCAACTCGTTGCCGGAACAACGTTGTACCTTCCCGTGCATGTCGAGGGCGCGAACTTCTCAACCGGCGACGCACACTTTGCGCAAGGCGACGGTGAATCGTGTGGGGCCGCCGTCGAGATGGCTGCTACCCTGCATGCGCGCTTCGAGATTCTCGGAGGCGAAGCAAAGCGACGGGGGCAGCGCGAGCCGTCGTATTCTGGAGCGTACGCGCACGATAAAGTTCGCGCACCCGGCAAACCGTACTACGCGACGACGGGTTCGGCTGAGGAGATGAGCCTCGCCGCGCGTAGCGCTCTGCTAAGCATGATCGCGTATCTCGTCGACGGACGCGGTTTCACGCCGGAGCAGGCTTATTGCATCTGCAGCGTGGCCGTCGACTTGCATCTCAGCCAAATCGTCGACATGCCGAACTTCACGGCGTCGGCGTTCCTACCGCTCGACATTTTCGAGTGATGTTTTTGACCATTTCCACATGTTTACGTACGGTGATTCGTTAGAAGGTTCAAAGCCACTTACGCCGGCTGAAAGAGCCGCTATATTTCGCAATTGATATAACGGAACAAGAGTCACATCCCGATCAAGCTCGCGCTCCATTGCATAGTCGGCACGTCGCAGCGCCACCGGGTCGTAAGACCCTAGACTGGATTCATAATCGGCGTCAAATTTCGGATCGCAAAGGCGTGTGACATTAAATCCGCTCGGGGGTTTCTGTGCGCATGTAAAAGTAAGTCCCGCCTCCAGTGGAGATAAGACTTGCCAATCGACCGCAAGATCGAATTTACCGCCGAAAAACGGCCCATCCGGTGGTGGTTCAAAGAACTGGATTCGGTCGTAGAGGCGGATATTTACCAAGATTCCGACACTGCGGAGCTGTGCTTGAATCTGCGTCGCGATAACACTCTGGACTAAGGATCCAGTAGAGCTAATGAGTGTTATCTGAAGTCGTTGTCCATCTTTCGTGCGAATGCCGTCTACACCGGTATGCCATCCTAGGTCGTCAAGTGTCGACCGAGCCTTCGCAGGATTGAACGATTGCTCGGTCGCTGGGGAATACATTTCTCCCCAATATCCACGCAGTGCATTGCGTGAATGAAAGTGGCCGCGCGTAGCTCTATCCACAATCAAGGGGATATTGAGCGACTCAATGATAGCGGACCTCAGTTGCCGGCTGGTAAGCGACGCAGTATTCAAGAGAACCGCGTCGATCCCCGACAGTGGAGTCGCGACAATATTTAGTCCGTCAATCCTTTGAAGCTGATCGACAAGGAGTGGATCGTGGATTTCCGGTGCCATGTCAATTTCATGCGTTTGCAGCTCGTTAACGACGGTCGTCTCTGATGGCACAAATTTGAAGCTTATGCGTGAAGCCGCCGGACGTCCCTGAAAATAATCGTCGTTTGCCGCAACCTCGATGCGATCACCGTGTCGCCAGGCGACGAGCTTAAATGGACCGGAACCTACGAGGTGCGCTGAAAAATCGGCCTGATTTAAATCGGGATACTTCGACCAAATATGAGCGGGTAATATCGGATAGTTCGTGTCGAGAGAAAGAAAGGCTGGTACGAAATTAGCAAACGATCGGCGAAGGCGAACGACGATGGTGGTGGGATTCGGAGCCGCGACGGCCGCTATCTGATCGTAGCCCTCGCGCCCTGGTAGATTATTTCTCGGATTCATGATCGCGTGAAAAGTGAAAACGCAATCCGCCGCGGTTAGAGGGAAGCCGTCCTGCCAACGTATTCCTGGTCTGAGATGGTAGGTTATTTTTAATCCGTCGCGCGAGATGGAGCCGTTCTTGATCGTCGGAACCTCGGTCGCTGCCTCGGGTACCGGCCTACCTTGCGCGTCTCGAATGAATAGGTACGAGTAAAAGAGTTCGGATACGAAGGGTGACAACTGGCCAGTGACGAGCAGAGGATTGAGCGACGTCGGCTCAATGCTCATTGCTACGGTCAGTGTGGCGTCTTTAGACGCGGGTCTCGAGCAACCGAATTGCAGGCTGCACAGAGTGAGCGCTACCAGCGCGAGGACGCGGCGAACTACTGCAGCCACTCGCGTAGAACGTCATCTGCGATCACCGTGGTGTTCGGGTTCCCAACAGGCAGAAGTATGTAGCTTGCATGTGGCGGCTCGTGAAACACGGTCACATTCGCGACACGCGCGTCGGCCGCTGTCTCCCACATGACGTCACCGCCCGAGTTATAATTCTTTTGATTGTATGGTGTGTTCGGGCTCGAGACGACGAAGCGGAAGCGGCTATACCGCGCAATGAGCCGTGACTGAAAAGCCAGCCGGTCGAACACGTACTCAATCGGCACGCCGGGTTCCGGAAACTCGGCCTCTCTGAACGACCGGCGGTAGCGTGCGCGAAGCAATGTCTCCCCAAGAATCAGGCTCTCACCCGTCGGGAGAATTTGATACAGGGACACGCGAAAATCGGCGTCCGGCACGTCGAGCGCGATCCACAGATGGATCTCGATAAAGCCGGCTAAGAACATCGCCTCCGGGAGTGGGTCGGTGTGGTAAATCAACCCATTTCCAAAGGTGTTCAGCGCGAGCGTCTGATCGAACAACGTTATCGGTGTAACCAAGTCGATTGGGCCGATCAGATCAGCAGGACGCGTGTCTAATGGATCGTTTTTGTAGGTAGCCGGCGGTGATGCGGAATCGGTTTCGTCGAGGCGCCCGGAATAGAAAACGTCATTGGCTTCGCCATTCCGAGAATGTAAGAAGAGCGTCTTTCGCGATTGGGTAACATCTTCGATTCGATCGGCGGTACGCCATGACTCCTCGCCCGTCACATAGTAAACAACGCGATGCTTCATAAGTGACGGCTTTGCGCGTCCTTGCATGACCCATTGGTACCAGGCGACGTGCAAGGCGTTGAGATCGAGCAACGCCTTCGCAAACTTCAGGCCACCGACTTCGGGACGCGGGTTTTGAGCGCCGGCGTGATCCCATGGACCGAGGAGCAGATGGTGATCGGCCGCTATACCGCCGGCAGCAGCATTATGGCGGGTGTAAAACGCCACGGTTGCAACCAAGGCGTCGTCATACAAGCCGCCGATTGTCAAAACCGGAATCGCGATTGCCTCAAATTCGGCCCTCGACGGAATCTGCTGATCCCAGTACGCGTCCATGGTCTGATGCGCAATCCACGTATCAAAGATCCGAGACGGATTCCCGGATAGGTTTGCGAGTTCGCCGAAGGGCCGATGTTCGAGATACAAGCGCCGATAGACGTCCAGCCAGTAATCTTGATCGTCGATCGCGTTGAATTGAGGAGAACGCCCGCCGGTTAATGCCAGCCATTGCACGTAGAACGGCGTGAAGCTTCCGCCCACAGCAGGGTGGTCAATGCCCGCCATGGACGGCACGCACGGAGCAATTGTCCGGAGATGACTGGGATGTTCAGCTGCAGCAAGCCACTGAGCCATGCCGAGGTAAGAACCTCCAAACATGGCAACGTTACCGTCGCACCATGATTGGTTTGCGCTCCACTCGATGACATCACTACTATCGTGCCGCTCATGGATATGCGGCTCAAAGACCCCGTCAGATTCTCCGCGTCCTCGGACGTCGACGACGACGACGTTTAGCCCGTGCTCGGCAAAGTAGCGACTCTTTGCGTGCGTACGATCGACGCCATAAGGTGTCATGACGACGATTGTAGGATGGACGCCCTTATCCGCGGGTCGGTAGATTGACGCCGAAAGCAGCGCGCCGTCGCGCATCGGAATGCGAGAATTCCACTCGACCGCAAAACTCACAGGCAGAGATTATCTGGCGAGGTCACTGACCAATCTTCAAGTGATAATCGAGTCGAACATTTGTCGGTCCGATATTCCCGGCTTGCGTCGCCCCTTGAAGACCATTGACGAGCGGAACCGGAATCCCCGCGAAAATATTCGGCGTGAGCGCACTATAGGCGCCCGTCAAGTTATATGCCGAGAGGACGAGTGAGGAGCGTTGCCCGATCGGATAACGGAAGCTGGCACTCACGACTTCGAAGGCCGGTTCGTTGTACGGGTTATTGTTCCCATAATATGTCATGCCGACTGCCAGGTGAGCCGAGTTCGAGAACGTGTAGTTGACCTCTCCATATCCCTGCGCGTAAGGGACCCTGCCGTAGGACATGCCGTTGTAGCCGTTACCGCTGGTCTGGAAATTGACGTATGGTAGGATGCCCAAGTTCGTCGTGTTGGGTCCGCCGGCCGTGTTATAGAAACCGGCCGGCAAGTCGTACGGATAGGCGCGAATAAGCGAGAAATTCGCTGTGAAACCGACACCTTTTGGAACCGCACGCCGCGCGGAGAATTCGATTCCGGCGTACTGCGAGTGACCTAAGTTCGCTGTTTGAGTGAGGTACAACGGAGCCGTAATACCCGCATTTGCGCCAGACGTTGCTGTATAGGTTCCATCCGCTGTCGTTGCCGACAAGAACTGATTGCGAAGGACCGTTTGATAAAGATCGGATGATATGACCGTGCCACCGAGGCTCGGTAGCCGTTGATCGACTCCAAGATCCCAGCCAAAGGCGGTTTCCGGCGCGACCTGGCCCGAACTGATTTGTTGCGTATACAACGTCGCAGCGCCGAAGTTATTGCCCACCGGTGGTCCGCTCGGGATGCTGAGCAGTGAAATGTACGGCGGCGCTATCGACGAGCCGGCTGACGCTCGCCATGAGGTGTTGAAATTCGGACGCCACGTAAACGCGATACGCGGCCCAAAGAAGGTATGCGTTGAATCGGCAAAGCTGGCGCCGCCGTCAGGCGAGTAATGCACGGTGTAGTCGATGAAGTAGTTGCTGAGCACGCCTTGCAGCGTCGGACTCAATTGAAAGATTCCTCGAGCCAAGATTGTCTGAAAAAGTTCGCTCGACCCCGGGGCTATCGTGACGGATGGAGGGTTATCAAAAAACGAATTCGCCTGTCCGGCCCCAAAAGCGTACGAGTCATACGTATTACGGTCGTATGAAACCGTATAGAGATTCTCTCCCCCGGGCAGGTTGAGCTCAACGGATTCTCCGCGGAAGTGATCGGACGTCAGGTTATAAAAAGCCGTGTCCGTTTGAGAAACAGTCACCGGCGTGTTGTTGAAGATCGTCGGCGTGGTGTTACTGCCGAGATAAATCCCGCCGTTGGCGAGAGCATTAAACGTGAACGTCGTGCCAAACGGATAATTGTAATTTAAGCCATTCGATGCGCCGCTATAGAAACGACCAAGCAAGGTCGCGTTACCGATTGTGGTGCGCAACTCAGACTGAAACAGTCCTTGATTTGAGGTCTGCCAGACTGGATAGTAGGTGTAGTCGTTGTAGGGAATGAGGCTACCGGCGACGGGTTGATTTCCCGAAGGCACATAGCCGGCCGGTGGATCGAAAACGCTGGTAGGGTCGATCTCGGTCGAAGCTGCATTCCAAAGCGCCTGTGCCCCTAAGTAACTCGCCGTCAACGAGGTCGACGTCGAGAAATTGAATCTGAGTTTCGCCAGCTCGGCACGCTCGCTGAACGTGCTTGGGACCCCGGTACAGCAGAACTCGAGTGGAAACGACCCCATGTAACTGCTCTGTACGTTGGGATTCCCCGCACCAAACGCGTAGGGACAATTTGCACCAGCCGGGGCATTGCCGCAGATTGTTTGCCCATTGATCGTGGCCCCCGAAAGAATATCGGTTGACCCTGCCCACTTCTGGCCTTGCACGGGCCCCGGACTGCCGCCCGTGACATAGTCGAACGCGTAACCGAGCTTGCCGCCGAGAGTTGTTCCTGTCGCTCGGTAATTCGACGTCACTCCGCCGTACCGATCGGAGCCGATATCAAAGCCGAACTGCGGCAGTTTCGTCGGGTCGATCGTCCGATAGTTTACGCTTCCGCCAATCGCGTAATTGATCTCCGGAGCAAGTGCACCCGGGCCCTTGATTACCTCGACATCTTGCAGGAAGTACGGATTGATAAAGTTCGGCGTATAGTATCCTGAGGAGCCAACGTTAACAGGGTGACCATCCAGCAGCGTCTCGGTTTCGTACGGCAGAGCCCCACGAATCTGGACCGCACTTTGCACACCCATCACCGCATTGTTTGAATTGGCCTGACAAAAACCACACGTGGTTGTAATGACGCCGGGCGTCTCGTTTAAGACGTTCATTACTTGCATTTGGCCCTGATCGATGAACGTTTGGCTCGAGATCACGTCGACTGCCGCCGGTGACGTATTCAGCTGAATAGAGCTTCCGCTAACGGTAACGCGTCCGATTTCACGCAACGACGAGAACGACGATGCGCTAAGAGAAACCGTCAGCGAGACATTGGCCCCCGAGACGACGGCGATGTCCTCTTGCGTTACCGACGTGTAGCCTGGCTGAGACGCTTCGAGGGAAAAGATGCCCTGCGGCAAGTTGATGAATTGAAAGTGACCGGCGCTATCGGACGACGTCGTCTGCGTAACCGGGCCGCGTAAGACCAAATGCACGCCCGACATCGGCCGGCCGTCGCCGGCGCTGACGGTGCCGGAGATCGCGCCGGTAACCGGCTGCGCATCCACTGGGCGAGCGAAGGTCGCAAGGACAATAACCATGAGCAGCGCCTGCAACCAGAAAGACCGCTTCGAACGCATAGAAAAATAAGCTCCCCCGTAAAAGGGACGTTGGTTTTTTTAAAATCCGCTTCCGCCGCGGGAAACCGAGCAAAGGCCGCTTGACGAGATGTTTAATCTAACGTTATGCTTCCGTATAATATGTTATATGTAACATGACGTCAAGATGGTGTCGACAGCGAATGAAAGCGCCACGGAGATGAGGTACATTTGAATTTGAGCGCCGCCGACGGTCTTGGAAATCTGCGGATCCAAGCGGCTTCAATTATTCGCGCGTGGCTTTTGACGGGCGATCTCGAGCCCGGGAAGCTTTACACCGTTGCGGATTTTGCCGCGAAGCTCAAGGTCTCCGCGACTCCAATCCGTGAGGCGCTCTTCGATTTAGCAAACGAAGGTCTCGTCGAGCCGGTTAAAAACCGGGGCTTTCGCGTGCTGACGCTGACGGAGCACGACCTTGACGAGATCTTCGAGCTCAGGATGTTGCTCGAGGTTCCCGCTGTGCGCAAGATCGCGCAAAAAGGCCTGGGCGAGAGCGCAAAGTCTCTGAAGGCGCTCATCAAGGAAGGTCAACGATACGCTGCTGAAGGCGATCTACCGCACTTCCTGGAGTCGGATCGCCAGTTCCATCTCAGCCTCTTGGAACTCAGCGGCAATCATCGTCTATGTTCGATCGTCGCGCGCTTACGCGATCAGACAAGGTTGTGGGGATTGCCCAAACTTGCGGAGGTTGGCAATCTCGTGCCGTCCGCGCGCGAGCACCTCCAACTTCTCAGCGCTCTTGAGGAAGGCGACGGTGAAGCAGCATCAGAGACGCTGATGCACCATCTCCAGCATACGCGAGGCATTTGGGCCGGTAAGCCTGAGTCTGTAAAGACTGTAAAAACGAAGATCGCGTCGCGACGCTGACCGTCGATTGTACATTGTAACTGCCGAACAGGTTCGACGCCTCGTTCCAATCGGCGATGCCATCAGAGTCACGAAAGAAGCCTTTATCGCGGCTTCCGAACGGCGATTACAGCAACCGCAGCGACTTAGCACGGACGATGGCAGCGTCCTGGCAATGGTCGCCCGCGTCGCGCCCGCCACCGATACCGTTGTCAAAATCGTTTCCGTCTATCCGCATAACCGGAGCAGTTCGCTTCCGACGATCCACTCGACCGTGCTCTGGCTCAACGGAAACACCGGAGAACTGGAAGCACTCATCGAGGGCAGCACTCTGACCGCGATCCGAACCGGTGCCGCCTCGGGTGTTGCAGCCGACATATTAGCGCGCCGCGATGCGTCCAGCCTTACTATGATCGGAGCGGGACGACAGGCGCCGGATCAGATTCGCGCGATTTGCACGGTGCGCGACATCAGAACGGTGCATATCGTAAGCCGCTCGAAGCGCAGCAGCTCTCAGCTAGCGGATCAGATGGCGATCGAGATGCCCGCGATCAGTTTTGATGCGACGACGGATCTCGTTAGCGCGGTGGGGGATGCCGACATCATCGCATGCGCGACGACGTCTCTTGAACCGGTCTTTGACGCCTCCTACGTGAAACCCGGGACGCACGTTATCGGCGTTGGATCGTACGCAAGGGAAATGCAAGAGCTGCCGGCGGAGGTTTTCGGAAAGGCGACCGTCGTCGCAGTCGATCAGCTTCACGCATCATCCGTTGAAGCCGGTGATCTGATCGCTGCGATCGAGAAGGGCTATCTTACCAAAGACCGTCCGATCGAGCTTGGGACGCTGCTTAAGGAATCCTACGTCCCGCCTGGGGGCGCGATCACCATATTCAAATCCGTTGGCATCGCTGCGCAGGACTGGATGCTTGCGAATCTCGTGATGGAGCGCGTGCTCGCCACAACGCGCGGACTGAGCGACATAACGCTCTTGGACGCATGACAAGCTCCATCACAGTAATCGCCGGTGGGAAGGTACTCGACGGCCTGGGCGGAGCCGCCCAGGACTGGGACGTCTATATCCGAGACGCGCGCATTGATGATCTTCGTCCCCATACGGACAACCATGCAGGCTGCGAAGTCATTGACGCTCAGGGGCTAACCGTAGCTCCAGGTTTCATCGACACACACTCTCACGCCGATAATGCTCCGTTCGTTCACGAGAACGATACGATGAAGATTTTGCAAGGAGTCACGACCGAAGTTGTCGGCAATTGCGGTTTTAGTCTCGCGCCGGTTTCGCCTAAATGGCGTGAAGAGCATCAGAACATGGTTGCCGCATGGCCGCACAGTTTTGAGGGTTCTTCTTTTGCGGAGTTCCTTAACGAGACCGATAAACGTGGTTACATGTCCAACTACGTCCCTCTGGTTGGACACGGCGCGATACGGCTGGCCGCGATGGGTATGGACAGCCGAGAACCGACTCGGCAGGAACAAATCCGAATGGAAGAGCTGCTGGAAGAAGCACTCGAAGCCGGCGCGTTTGGCATGTCGACCGGCCTTGTCTATCCGCCGGGAGTCTACTCAAAGACAGATGAGATTGTCGACCTCGCAAAGCATCTTCGAACGCACTCGATTTACGCGTCACATATTCGGGGCGAAGGTTCGACTCTTTTGGAATCCGTCTCTGAGGCATTGCAGATTGGTGAGTCTTCAGGGAGACGCGTCGTTATCTCTCACCACAAAGCGATGGGCAAGAAGAACTGGGGCGCGACGAAACGCTCTTTAGAAATAATGCAGAGCGCTCTCGACCGCGGCGTCGACGTCTATCAGGACATGTATCCATACACGGCCGGCTCAACGTTTCTATCGGCGCTCATACCACCCGAATTCCATGAGGGCGGCAAAAACGCACTGCTGTCGCGTTTAACTGATGAGTCGGAGCTGCGACGTATTCGAGAACGCCTCGACGAGCCGTCGAGCAGATTTCAAAATATGTTATTGGAGTCGGGCGGTGAATCCGTGCTGATAGCTTCAACCAACAGCAGGAAGTTTGAGGGGCAGACGTTGGTCGAGGCAGCTCGTATTTTGGGCAAGTCCGAGTTCGAGACGCTCATCCATATTTTGGTTACTGAAGATCTTTCTCCACAAATGATCCTTTTTTCGATGGATGAGGGCGACATCGAACGCGTCATGCGTAACAAGCGCACCGCGTTCGGAACGGACGGAGCGTTCCCGGGGACCGTTGGAAAATGGCACCCGCGAACCTACGGCACTTTTCCGCGAGTTCTCTCGCGCTATGTCCGCGACAAAGCTGTCCTTACTCTGGAAGAGGCAGTTCGCAAAATGACGAGCTTGCCCGCTGAAATGTTCCACCTCGGCGAGGTTGGGCAGATTGCTCCCGGCAAGCTGGCTGATCTCGTCGCGTTTGATGCCGCTACGATTTCGGACGATCTCGACTACCAGGATTCCGCACGCTCGCCAAAGGGTATCGCTTGGGTGATGCAGGGCGGTCAGGTCGTCGCCCGGGACAATCAATTTCTTGGTGCGCGCCGCGGCCGTCGTTTTAAACCGCGCTGAATATATTCTCCAGTACCGTTATGCCGAGTCCCGGTGAGGTTGACGCTGCGAGCCGACCGTCTTTTCGGACGGGAGCGCCAGTCGCGGTGCGGAGTGTGACGTAGCTGTTGAAGTCGGTCGATGAGAAGAGGAATCGCGACGGCGTGCTGTGGGCGAGGTGGGCGATGGCAGCGGTGATGATGTCGCTGCCCCACTGATCTTCGATTGTCATCGCGATGCCGAGCGACACGCACACATCGCGGATCGCTCGCGCCTTCGTGAGTCCGCCGACCTTGGATATCTTGATATTGATCGCGTCCATCGCGTGGTCTGCGTGGGCCCGGAGAAGCGCTGCAATACCGTCGATGACCTCATCGAGGATGAATGGCCTATCCGTCTTGCCGCGTACGGCAAGACATTCTTCATACGTGACACAGGGCTGTTCGATGTAAACATCGAGTGCACGAATCGCATCGGCGACGCGGATCGCTTCATGCTGCATCCAACCGCCGTTCGCATCGGCAACGAGCACGTCGCCGGGAGCCAGCGCTGCAGCGACAGCGGTGATTCGCTCAATATCGAGATCGGGTTCGCCGCCAACCTTGAGTTGGAACTTGCGATAGCCTTCGTTGCGATACCCTTCGACGTTGCGCACCATCGCTTCGGGCGACTCTTGCGAAATGGCTCGATAGAGTGCGTAGTCTTTGCCGCAGCGGCCGCCGAGCAGCGTGACGATCGGGAGGTCCGTCGCCTTCCCTAGGATATCCCAGCAGGCGATGTCGATGGCCGACTTCGCGTATCCATGGCCACGAAGCGCCTCGTCCATAAGACGATTGATATTGCCAAGTTCTCGCGGATCAGCACCGATGAGGATCGGCGTGAGCATGGCGATCGCGGCTCGCGCACCCTCTGGAAACGCCGGCAGATACGACGGCAGCGGGCAGAACTCGCCGTAACCCGAGATGCCCTCGTCAGTCTCGATTCGGACGATGGTGGAATCGAACGTCGTCGCCACCCGGCCGCCCGAAAAGCGATAGGCGCCTTCGTTGAGCGGAAGGTCGACACGATAGATTTGAATGTTGCTTATACGCACACGGGTGGGTTCGTCTAAGCAGGTTGTATGATCCTATAGGATTTTATATAGTAGTGTTGTGGCAAAGAAAATTACCACTCGGAAAGTTGCGCTAAGCCCGGTTGCGGCAATTCGGGCTGCCATCGCGAGCGGCGCGTTTCGCGAAGGCGAACCACTGCGTCAAGACGACCTCGCCGAACGCTATGGGACGAGCACCATCCCGGTGCGCGAGGCACTGCGTCAGCTCGAAGGCGAAGGGCTCGTCCGCTTTCTTCCCAACCGCGGCTTCGTTGTGGCGACGCTGAGCGCAGCCGAAATTCGCGAGCTGTGCGAAAACCGCGTGTTGCTCGAGTCGCATGCGTTGCGGCTGGCAATTCCCAACCTCAGTCGGTTTACTCTCAGTCGCGCGGCACAGATCCTGGATGCTTCTGACCGGGACAGAAATTACGTACAAACGTGGGGCGACCGCAACTGGGAATTTCACTCGACCCTCTACGCCGCATCGAATCGGCCGCTATTGCTCGGCATGATCGAGCGTATTCACGCGCATGTCGATCGTTATCTGCGCGCTCACGTTACGCTGGCGAATTATCGCGAGCAGGGCCAGCGTGAGCACCGTGCCATCTTACGCGCTTGCCGCCGCAAGGACATCGAAACAGCTGTGGAGTGTTTGCGCGCTCACGTCCTCGACGTCGCAGACGTGCTGTGTCCCATTCTCGAGCAACGCGAAGCGGCACACGCTTCAATCAAGAGGCCGGCTCGCAAGCACGGTTAACGTTGAGACTCGGGCTTGGAGAAGAGATCGATCCTGACAGGCTGATCGAAGGGTAAGCCGCTCGCGACCACTTCGTCGAAGCGCCTGCGAACTTCAGGAGCAAGGACTGCTTCCTCGCTGTAACCGTTAAAACGTCGATTGGCAATCATGCGCTTCGCGTACGCATCAAAGTTATCGTAAGGCCGGCGATCGTAGTACGAGAGGCGCCGATGATCGGCGAAATGCGGCGCGGCGAATGTGTCGAGTGCCGAACGGGCCGCGGCGCGCACGACGGTTTCGTCGTGAAAGACTGCAGAGACATAGTGATTCGGTCCCTCGGCCAGAGGTTCGGCGACATACAAACGTCCCGCCGGCTTGAGAACGCGCCGAGCTTCGGCTAGCGCGCTCGACAGTTTGTCGTTCGGAACGTGATGCAGCGAGAACACGAACAGAACGAGATCCGCTGAGTCGTCCTCGAGCGGCAAACCATCAGCGGGACCCTTGAGCAGACGATATCGTCCGCTTCCTTCGTCTTTCCAATCCATCGGGTCAATGAAAGGGTCAACGCCGGTAACGTGCGCTCCAAGTGCTGCCAGGACACGCGCATTTCCGCCCTCGCCGCTGCCAACGTCAACGACGTCGAGTCCTGACACGGAGCCCAGCGATGCGACGATCGCATCAGCATGTTTTTGTAATCCAAGGTCGCTCATGAGCTCGATGAACTCAATGCTGAGGCGTCGATAGTCCTTTTAAGAATCGGGGCTCCCACGGTGTTCCAACTCGCGCGAGAACCCAGCGATCGAGTCCCCACCATCCCGCAGTTTTCCAGCCGAGAACAATCAAGGATGCGAAGGCAAACAGGATCGGATTCGTGCTAACGGTTCCCGCCAGCAGGTAGCTACCACTCATGACGGTTCCGAAGAACGCTGCGATTCCCGTAAAAAGCCCCAGCATCAGGCCGAGCCCAACAAAAATCTCGCCGAACGTGATCGCATAGCTCCAAGCCGCGGCATGCGGCAACACCGCTGTCTTGAGGAACGCTGCATACCACCATTGCACGTCTGGATGCGCGCCTTGCGCTTTCGCGATGGCCGCCGCCACCCACGTCGTGAGAAAAGCACCGGCGTGAGCGCCTGACCATGCGGGTGTCTGCGCCTTGTTAAGGCCCTCGCTCAGCCACTGCCATCCGACGTAGAGCCTAAGGATCAACCAGACCCAGGCCCAACGGACATCTTCAAAGAACGCTCGAGCGATCGGCGGGTCTTGGATCATGGCGCTGTTGGAAGCGGCGCGACTTCCGATTTGAATAGTGCGAATTCATGCTCGAGATCGGACTTGAGCACTTCAAGCAATTCGCGAGCCGTCGCTTGTGCGATGTGCTTTCCCGCGACGTTGTCGAACATTTTTCCGACCCCGCCAAGCGGCGGCTCATATCCGCCTTTTAATTCGAGTTCTGTGTCGCCGCTCAGTGGGCGAATGATCAGTTGTCCCTTGAACGTAGGGTAAGGACCGTTTCCTTCGGGCTGCCATTCGAGTGCGATGCGTTCGTTACGACGCCCGGGCGCGAGCTTATTCTGAACAAACGGCACGAATTCGACCTTCACTTCCCGCGAGAGCTCGAGCTCTGTCGGCAATCCTAGAGACTTCAATGGAAGCGTCAGGTTCAAGGTGTTGCCTTTGCTCTCGAGATAGCGCTCGATGGCGGGCAACGCAATCGAGGGAGGGCTTTCGATTAGAATGCACTCGTGTATGTGTGTCACTTGAACAACCTCACCTCGCCGCCGTCAAGTCTAGGCCGTCTTCGAGGCTACGTCTGTATAAATCGGGACACTTCGTAACGGATAGAAATTTCTGGCGGAATTCCAATCCAAGCGCTGCAGTCCGGCGTTCCGTAAGCGGCATGCACCCCTCATTCCAAAAGCAGCCAAGCTTGGTTCGCAAAGTGCAATGAGCGGTAAGGCGTCCACACTCAATCTACATCTCGTGGCTTTCCGCCACCGTTAGGAACCTATCTTGAAGAATTTCGCAATAGCCGCATTTTTGGTGGCGGTTTTCGCTACAGCCGGCCAATCAGCATTTGCCCAGAACGGCGATTCGATGGCGACGGCTAAGTGCAAGACCGGCGATCCGGTTGTCGGCGTCAACGTGGCGTCGAAAACCTATATGACAAAGTCACAAATGCACGCGAAAATGGCGAACATGTCGGCGTCTCAGCAGCAGCAAGCAGAGATGCAAACGAAGATGATGTGTAAGTCAGAGGCGAACGCCATGGGAGCAACGATGGTTGGCAGCCCAAGAAATCCGGCCAGCAACGCGGGACACTAGGAACTCGAAATAGCTCGATCCCGGTACGCCGAGCACTGGCATCTGCGAGGCTATCCGGGACCTTTTTAATCCGCCGCGCTTAGAGGTCGGCGACCGTCGACGGAGCGGTCAGACCCATCAGGAAACGGATATACCAACCCGACTCCGCGCAGTACCACGGATACGCGAACCCAGGCGAATACTTCTTTTGAATTGCGCTCGCATACGTGCTCGCCCGGGTCAAGTCGTTCATTTGCAACGCGACGAACGCGATTGAGACCCAAGGATATTCATCCGGCTTCTTCAGTGACGGCCAGTTCGGGAATTCCGTTGAGAGCTTGTTGTACGCGATCTGTGCCGGCGATGATGTGGCGGCGATGACGCCGTGTAAGACCGGAAAAAGCTGCGTCGTCGCGTCTTCCCAGTTGCCGCGCTGCGGCCACGTCAAGTTACCACTATCATCAAGGGCGACCGCGTACTGGCTGCGGCTCGCGCTCCACAGCTTCGTGCCGATTGCGGCCTGAATTTGCGCCGCGTGCGCCGCGGCCGCAGCGGCACCGGCTACGTCACCATATACTTGCGAGCGCAGGAACGCCAAATCGACCAGCCCCTGGTAAACCTCGCTGTTGTCCATGACGTACTTCATCTTGTACGTCGGCGTCGCCCACGTGAGACCATCACTATCGCTAACCGCATCGATTGCCGATGCAATGAGATCGAGGCTGGTTTGCAAGCTCGCGACGTAGGAGCGAAGCTGCGGCGAACCTTCGCGCCACGCGGCTGCCGCAAGAGAGATGAACGTCGCCGCGTACGAGTCGACCGAGTCGGCAGTCCCAGTCGAGCTAATCGAACCATTCGACGCGACGTTGTAATCGGTAATCACGCCCGGCAGCGACCAAGGATTGGGGAGGGTGCTGTGCGCGACGTACCAGCTCATCCACTGTTGCACGTTGATTAAATCGACGCCGCCGTGAACCGCTCCGATCGCCGCCGTGTTCGCGAAATACGGACTGATCATCGTGCTCGTATAAAGGATCGCGCCGTCAGAACGCTGCTGCGCGGCGAGATTCGTAGCGATAATTGGTAATTCGTTCGTCGGCGTCAGGCTCACTTTCGATTCGGGTTGGGATACCGCAGTTGGCAATCCACCCGATCTAGTGCCACCACCGAGACTACAAGCAGAAAGCGCGACGGCTATAAGCGTCGCAGCGAGCAAGCGCATGCCAACTGTTTTCATCGGGATCCTCCATGATACCGAGTAAAGACTGTTGACTGCTTTGCTTACAAACCCAAGAATGCTTTCTTTATAAGCTCGGTGTCGAGTAAGTCTGCCGCTTTGCCTTCCGCGACGATGCGACCGGTTTGCAGCACGTATGCGCGGTCAGCGGTTTGCAAAGCGTCGCGCACGTTTTGCTCGACGAGCAGAACCGCCGTTCCATCCGAAGCGATGCGCCGAATGCCCGCATAGATCAGTGGGATGAGCTTGGGCGCGATGCCGAGGCTCGGCTCATCGAGCATCAGCAATTTGGGCGCACTCATCGTTCCGCGCGCAATTGCAAGCATCTGCTGCTCGCCGCCCGAGAGCGTGCTTGCGCGTTGCGTCAGACGCTCGCGCAGGATTGGGAACGTCGCAAATGCAGACTCTAGCCGGCGTTGTCGCTCGTCATGATTTCGACGTACGTATGCGCCCAAAAGAAGATTGTCGCGTACTGTCGCCGTGGCGAAGACATGCCGACCTTCCGGAACGTGCGCGATCCCGCGCCGCACGATCTCATGCGATGGCACGCGCGCGATGTCATCGCCTTCGAATCGAATCGTTCCCCGCTCCGGCCGCAAGAGTCCGCTGATCGCGCGCAACAGCGAGGTCTTACCGGCACCGTTCGCGCCGACCAGCGCGACAATTTGACCGCTGCCGGCACGGAGGCTTACATCGTGCAGCGCGGGGACACCATCGTAGCCAACGGCGAGCGTATCGATCTCGAGCAACGCCGTCATAACGGCGGCCCCAAATACGCTTCCAAGACAGCCGGATTCGCTGTCGCTTCTCTTGCCGTTCCGGAAAAGATCGTTCGCCCCGCCGAGAGCACGACGATGTGATCCGCAAGCGGCATCAGGACTTCCATGACGTGCTCAACCATCACGATTGTGGTGCCGCGTGCGAGGATCGCGCGCAAAAGCTCTACGGCATCTTGCGCTTCGGCGGGCGTCAACCCGGCCATGACCTCGTCGAGCAGTAACAGCGCGGGCTCGGTCGATAACGCGCGCGCGACTTCCAGCCGTTTCTTGTCGGCGATCGTCAAGCTTTTACCGCGCATATCGCGCTTCGCTCCGAGTCCGGCGAACTCGACGACGTCCATTGCGTACGCGCGCGCTGCGCGCAAGCTCGGCCGGCGCATCAGCGCGCCGACCGTCACGGCTTCGAGCACCGTCATATCAGCGAACGTTTGCACGACTTGATAGGTGCGGGCGAGCCCAAGTTGCGCGACGCGATGATAGGCCATTCCCTCGATCGGCCGGCCTTCGAACGAGACGCTTCCGGCACTCGGCCGTATCGCACCGGCGATGCATCCGAAGGCTGTCGACTTTCCAGCACCGTTGGGTCCGATGAGACCCGTAAGTTGTCCGCGCTCTGCCGTGAGCGAAAAACCGTCGAGCGCACGCAACGCGCCGAAACGCTTTTCCAAACCCTCTACCACAAGCATTGCGCTCACGTGCGTCGCAACACGATCTGCTCGAAAGCGCCGGCAAGCCCGCTCGGGCGCCATGCGGCGATGAGGCAGATCAACGCGCCATAGATGACGAGGTCCAGACCGCGGCCGCTTCCACCCAGCTGCGCCGCAACGTACTTGGCGAGGAATGCGTACGTCAGTGCGCCGATTGGCGGGCCCCACAATCGTCCGAGACCACCGACGACGCCGACCAGCGCGATCGAGATCGAGATGGGTAGCGAAAAGACGCTGCTCGGATCGACCAGCAGCGTGTATTGTGCATATAGGGAGCCGGCAAGCGCCGTTACTGCAGCGCTTGCGACGAACGCGCGCAGCTTCCACGCGCGTGCATCGATGCCGACGCTTCCGGCTGCATCCTGATTGGCGCGAATCGCGCGCAAATAATACCCGATGCGCGAACTTTCGAGCAGCATCGTTGCAAGCTGCACGCCGGCAAACGCAACGAGCGCGATCAGCACCCAAGGCGTCTTATCGAAAAACTGGAGATTGGCCAGACCCGGCGGCAAGATCTTATACTCGATCCCCACCGCGCCGTTCAGCCAGCCGGCGGTGTTGACGTAGATCTGACCGATCGCCGCAACTGCGATCGTCGCAATCGAAAAATAGTGACCGCGCAACGCAAAGCACGGAAACCCGACGATCAACGCGATCGCTGCTGCGATCACGATTCCCTCAACGATGCCGAGCCACGGCGAGAAATGATGCCAGTTCGCAAACGCGGCTGCATACGCGCCGCAACCGAAGAACAGCGCGTGTCCGAAACTCACTTGCCCGGCATATCCGCTGATCCAGTTCCAAGCTTGACCTAAAACGGCGTAGATCAATGCCGCGAACGTGAGATCGAGGAGGAACGCATTCCCGCTGGTAAATGCAAAAATTGCCACGGGGATACAAATGATCGCCAGCACCGCAATGTTCTTCATTACCGCTGTCCCTCGACTTCGCTCGGGATGACAACAAAAGTCATCGGCGGCCGAGCAATCCTTGCGGACGTAGCAGCACGACGATCAAGTACAGCATATAGACGGGGATCATTTTGATCGCCGGCGAGAGATAGAAACCGCCCAGCACCTCAACGAGTCCGACCAGCAGCGCGCCGATAAACGCACCTTGGATGCTGCCGAACCCTCCGAGCGCGACGACGACGAAGGCGGTCAGCGCAAACTCCGCACCGACCGTCGGATAGACTTGATAGGTCAGCATCAGCAGCGCGCCCGCGGCGCCGGCGCATGCGCTTCCGATCCCCCAGGCGAGTACATTGACGCGCTGCACGTTGACGCCCATGAGCGTCGCGGCCATCCGATCTTCGCTGGTCGCGCGCATCGCGCGACCGGTCTCCGTGTATTCGATGAACAGATAGAGCAGCACGGCGATGACAAGCGCGCCGATGCCTTCGAGGAGATCGCTTTCGCCGATGCGCACCGGGCCGAGCTGCAGCGTTCCCGTGAACCAGGTGTTGCTGACCGAACGTACGTCGCCGGTCAGAAAGTACTGGGCCAAACCTTGAAAGAGCACGAGCAAGCCGAACGTCCCGAAGATCGTCGCTTCAGGCGGCCCCTCCAACAGACGTCGCACGAAGACGCGATAGATGATCGCGCCGATGACAAAGAGCACAATCGCCACGATCGGGAGCGCAGCCAGCGGCTGAAAACCCACGAGCGATAGTGCGAACGTCACGTACATCGCAATCATCAAGAATTCGCCGTGCGCGAAATTCACGACGTCCATCACGCCGAAGATCAGCGTAAGGCCCATTGCAATCAGCGCAAAGACAAGCCCCGCCAAGAGGCCGCTGACGATGAGCTGCGGCAGTGGGCCGAGATCAGGAATGTTAGCGTTGAGCCCAGGGTGGAACCGGCCATTGCGGTAGCGCAGACGCTACGAACGTCGGCCACACCGTTTGATACTGACCGTTCTGGATCTGCAAGATGAGCCCGGCGCCTTCCGTGTTCTGGCCCTTCTCGTCGAACTTCACACCCTTCCACGGCATGATCGTTCGCGTTCCTTCGATATCCGTGGCAGCGAGCGCAGCGCGTAGTTTTTCGGGATCGGTCGATTTGGCGCGATTGAGCGCATCCGCCATGACCGTTACGGCGGTAAACTCGCGCGCAACGTTCCCATCGAGATTCTTGCCGCCGCTCCGGAGCTTGTAAAGCTCGTTGATGAGCGGGACGCCTTTGTTGCGCTGCTTCACGTTGATGGCAAAGGTGTCGCGCGTGAAGACGTAGTTCGCGTCCTTGCCAAGTCCGCCGACAAATCCGGCATCGACGAATCCGGCATCTTGCGCGAGGATCGGCACGTCGACCGCCTGCTGTTTATACGTCTTCATGAAGAGTAACGAGTCCGAGAGATACGAGGCCTGCAGGATGATGTCGGGGTTGGACGCCTTCACTTTCTGCACTTCGGACTGGACCTCGCTCGTATTCGCCGGATACAGGATGTGCGCGACAACCGTGTAGCCTTCACGTTTCGCGATATCCTCAGCGACGTCGCCGAAGCTCTTACCAAAGAGCGTGTCCTCGTGGACGATCGCGATTTTCTTCGGATTCCAGCCTTTGCTTTTCTTCAGCTCCGCCATGAACGTAAACATGTTCTGCGTGAAGACGCCGTCGTGCGGCGATATCCGGAAGAACCAGTGCAGGCCGCGTTCGGTAAGCGTCGGGCTAGACGAATCCGGGTTGAGGTAAGGAATCTTGTATTGCTCCGCACGCAACGAAGACGTTTGCGTCGCCGCGCTCGCGTACGCGCCCATGACTGCAACAACTTTGTCCTGCGTTATGAGCTGCTCGGCGACCGTCGCCGCTTGATCCGGCTTCGATTGGCTATCGGCAAAGATCAATTTGAGCTTGGCGTGGCCGAGCGATGGAATGCCGTCCGATCCCGCCATTGTGACCGGATAATAAACGTGCGCGTTGATGAGATCGGCCGCGAGCTGCTGCGCGATCTTCAGATAAGCACCCGTTTGCGAAAACTGGCCCGTCAGCGGCAGGATCGACCCAACTGGAATCTCGCGTGCCTGAGCGAGCGCGGCAGTAGGCGCCGCAGCTGCGAGCGGCAGTGTGGCAAGACCGGAACGAACAAAAGTGGAGCGCTTCATACAAATTTCCTCCGGCTTCTCGGCTAGCTGCGAGGCGCAACGAGTTCCTTCCGACACGTGCACAACGCGCCGGCTTCAGCTAAAACAGCTGGCCTTGGAGCTCGTACGTAAGACGATTACCTTGCGACCCGTTGGCAAGATTGAGTCGCACGCCGTGATACATCACGCCGATCCCTGAGTCGGCGTACCAATGAAAATTCGGCGGAGCGAAGGACTGATGCCCGCCGCGAACGCGAGCCGCCGCATCCTCCGTAAACACGATCACCTTGAACGGCCCCGGCAGCGCGTCGTTGATACGGTATTCCGCCTGCAGCGTGCGCGCGTCGGTGCCGCAGAACGGCTTGGGATAACCACGAATTCCAACACCGCAGACGAGACTGCTCGTCGGCAGAACGCCGCCCGTCGCCAAGAACATGCCGTGCAGCGCGAGGGTTGAATCGCCGACTCGCGTGTAATGCGCCATGTCCGCAATGTACGTTTGATATTCACTCGTTGCGCCGAGCGCACCGATTCCGTCAAAGAATTCGAGCTTGTATTGAATGGAGCAAAACGGTGGGTACCATTGCGTCGGCGGACCCGTGCACGCGTGGTCCAGCCCCACTTCTAAAAGCGAAACCTTGGCAGGCTTGTAATACGTGTCATAAACGGACGGAGCCTGAATATATGTCGAGACAGTGCTCGTCGCGTGCCGTTCTCGAAGGCCGAATTCCAGCTGAGTGCCGTCCGTACCACTTATGAGATAGGATGCGCCTTCTCCAGTGAAATAGCTATGGATGTCTTCTGCGATAGGCTGACTCGCACGCACCGTTCCGCGCGCACCGAGCAAGTCGAAGATCGCTGTTTCCTGACGGCCGGTCGCCGCGTCGACATTAAGCGGCATCGTGTATATGATTTGCGCCAAGTCGGCTCGCAGCGCAAATTGCGTGTACATCGAAAGCGACGAGCCGTGCCGGTCGAACGGCACCGTGCTGGCGTCAAAGCCGATGCCTTGGATCGGAAACGCAAGGGGTTGCTGCGCGTACACGGGATGTGTCGTGACGTCGAACGACTTCGACATGACGACCCAGTGCAAGGCGACCTCACGCGTCGCGGGATCTTGAAAAATCGTGAGGCGCGGGAGGGCGCCGGCAAGCTTTTTCAGGTTCGTGAAGTCGCGGTCGACCGCGCTCTGCCCAAGCCGGTCGCCTTCGTGCAGCGACAAATAGCGCCGCACGACGTCAGGCCTCGCAACACCATACGTTTCGATCGTTACCGCCGCGATGCGTGCGCCGTCCTCGAGGATCGTCACACGCGGAGGTTTGGCAGGCGCCGCACCTGCCAAGCCACCGAAAAGCGTCATAGCCACGACGATAAAGAGACCGCCGAGTAACCTCGAGCCAATTGTCAAAGCGCTAACCCCATTCGCTGCCCTCGGCGCGAATCTGCTCGAGAACGGCGAAACAAGCGAAACTTGCCGACCACTCGAACGTACATGCGGCGTGATATCACGAGGAACGGTTCTCGCTGCGATCCTCGTAGCCGAGCTCGCGATCGTTGGGACGGCTATTACTGCCGTTCGGGGCGACCAGATGGGACCGTCCTTTGGGCCGCCTGGATTCGCGCAACTCACGCACGGATCGCACCTCATAGAGGGTGGTCCGCACCAGATCTTCGATACCGGCTCACATCCCTCGCTTACCGTTGATATTGGCTACGCCGATCTCACCATACTAACCGGCAAAGCATCGCAGATTGACGTTAGTGTGAGTCCGAGCCGCGATTACGGACTCTTCCGCTCGAGAGCACCGATTAGCGCACGCCAGGATGTCCAAACGGTTCGAGTCGCCTCAGCGCCCGAGCATGGGCTAAGCGTCGGCGACAATCGTATGGTAACGGTCGTCGTGCCCATTGGCACGAAAGTGACGGTTGTCCATGCCGGCGACATAACGGCGAACGGCTTACGCGCCGAGGCCTCGCTGTCGAGTCTCGGTAATGGTTTTATCAGAGTCGAAGATTATGATGGGCCGGTTTTGCACTTAACCGCATCAAGAGGTCCCATCATCATGCACGCCGTCACGGTCGAACATCTTGATGCAAGCGCCCGGGACGATCGTGTTGACGGTACGGCGCTGCGCGTTCACGACGGCAACATTGAAAGCGGCGATCGCGTAACGCTTGGCTTTGCGTCCGGAACGAATACCGTCGTCAACGCCATTACGGACGATGGGAAAGCGACGGCAAGCGGCTTTAGTACCGGCGCCTCCGTCGCCGGCTCCCGTAAGGACGACGATGATGACTCGTCCTCAGAGACCGTGCGTGTCGGTACCGGAAATGGGAGTCTCGACGTTCACACGACCGATGGAAACATCAACCTCGTTCAGGAAAACTGAAGCTGTGTAGTTAGCCAAGCAGGCGTGCCAGATTCTCAGAGCTTCCTGGGAGAAAACCGCAAGCCGGTCCAAGCGTTGTACATCACGATAGGACCATGAAGCCAAGCCGCGTCGCCATTATCGATGACGAGCAGAGTCTGCGTGACTTGCTCGAGATGACATTGTCGCAGGCCGGTTTTGAAGCGCGCAGCGCGGTCGACGGCGCGGACGGCCTAACGCTCGTGCGTGATTGGGACCCGGATTGCATCGTGCTTGACGTGATGATGCCGAAGATCGATGGCCTTTCGGTTATCCCGCTCATTCGCCGAATCACGGAGAAACCGATCCTCATGCTCACCGCGCGCGCAGATGCGCGCGATCGCGTCGAGGGGTTGCGTGCCGGCGCGGACGATTATCTCGCCAAGCCCTTCGATCTCGAAGAGCTGGTCGAGCGCGTGCGGGCCGCAATGCGGCGGCCGAATCTCGCCCAGGCTACGGTTCTTCGATTTGCCGATCTCGAAATCGATCTTGACGCGCGAACGCTCAAACGCGGCGAACAATACATTCCTCTGACAACACGCGAGTTCGATTTGCTGGTGACGCTCGCGCGGCGACCGCGTCGGGTCTTCACGCGCGATGAGCTGGTCGATCTGGTTTGGGGCTCCGATCACGAAGTTACGATCGGCACCGTTGAAACGTACATTTCGTATCTGCGCACGAAGATCGACGCGCGGCCGCTGCCCCCGCTCATTCACACGGTTCGCGGCGTCGGCTACGCGCTTCGCGAGGCCTAGCGTTGAACTCGCTGCGAGCACGGCTCGGCATTACGTACGGCGTGTTTACGGCAGTCGCCGCGATTCTTGTCATCCTTGCCGTCACGGAGATCGCATTCCGTGTCGAGACGCACCCGATCATGCGCGCGGTCGAAACGAGCGCCGCGCGCGCGCGTATGATCGTCGCAGCCCATCCGCAAATGCCGACGCAAGAACTCATGCAGCGTGTTGTCCGGAACGCCGCTGCCAACGGTGCGCTCGTCATCGGGCCCGCCCCCGGAGACTCAGAACGCTTTGCGAGAACCGTGAGGGAGCAAGGCACGACACTACTGGAACCAAATCTCGGCGGCAAACTCAAAGCAGCCTTGGGTCTCCCCGTTGAGACCGTCGCCTTCCGCGGCACCGGCGTACTCGTGCTCGCGGACGCGCAATACGCCGACGTTCTCGTCTACAAATATGCGAAGCTTGCGGGTGGTGCGATTTTACTCGCGCTTCTCGGATCGTTCTTCGTCGGCAGATGGATTGCACATCACGCCGTCTCACCGCTCGAAGAAGTAACGGCGGAATTGCGCCGCTTCGCCACCGGCGACTTCACACCGCGCGCACTCAAGATCTCAGATCACGACGAATTGGGAGAGCTTGCCGACGCGTACAATCAGGCTGCCACACAGGTTGCGGCCGCGTTCCGCGAACGCGAGCGTGTCGAGGAACAAATGCGGCGTTTTATCGCAGATGCCGGGCACGAGCTGCGAACGCCGTTGACTGCGATCAGCGGCTTTCATCAGCTGCTCGAACAAGGCGGTTACGACGACACCACAATCCGTCACAAAGCGTCGGCAGCAATGGCGAAGGAAACGCGACGCATGCGTCTGCTGGTCGAGCAGCTGATCACGTGCGCGAAGCTGTCCCCGGATAAAGCCGCGAACCGATCGCGCATCAATTTGGCCGAGGTCGCCCGAGATGCGGTCGCACGCGTGCAAGCCTCGCGTCCTGGAAATGTCATCTTTCGCGTTAGCGGGCGCGCGATGGTCGCGGCGGATCGACTCGAACTTGATGCAACCCTCGGGAATTTGATCGACAACGCGCTGAAGTACGGGCGCGGCAGCGATGTGCGCGTCGACGTGGGCGTGCAGGACGGTGATGCGTACGTGCGCGTCGCCGACGCAGGTCCGGGCGTGCCGCAGTCAGATCGCGAGCGCATTTTCGAACGGTTCTACCGTGGCGATTACGGCGGGACGATCGAAGGCTCTGGACTCGGCCTTGCGATTGCGTCGATGGCCGCAGTGCGATCGGGCGGACGCGTCGTGCTTGAACACGCTGAACCCGGCAATACGGTTTTTGCGCTCATTGTTCCGACTGAAGTCGAATCCTCGGAATTTTCCCGAGCGTAATCCATGCCGGCTCCTGGGTGAGCCCAACCATCCGAAGATAGCCTGACTGCAGACACCCTCTCTGCGAAGGATACCTTTGATGAAGAAACTCGTTCAGATCGCACTCGTCACCGCGGCGCTCGCGATCACACCAGTTGCAGCTATGGCGCAAGACAACGAAGGGCATGTAGCCGGAACGACGGCACAGAGCGTGCCCCCGCCGCAAACCTTGATCGTGGACACGGCACCGTACTCCGACGACAACCCGGACTTCGGACGGTTAGGAAGCTAGAACAGCCTAACGGCGTGATGCACGGCGCGACGGAGGTCGCGTCGTGCGCTTCTTCGCAGTCGACGAGTGTACTCGATCTGCCCGCTGCTTCGCTTTCTCCCAAGTTTCGCCGATTTCGTCGAGCTCGTCTGCCTCCAGCAGCTGTCGCGCGATGTGGAACACCTTAGACTCTTCCTCTTCAACGTGGTGCTTGACGTTCTCGCCGAGGACCTGGACCTCGGCCTTGAACAACTCATCCGGTTTGCGGTGAGTTTTCAACAGCTGCATAAGACTTCTCGCAGCCGTGTGTTCGGTATACGCCTCAAACACGTCGACCTTTTCTTCTCCCTCGTCCGCGCGCGCCTTGAGTTTCGCGTAGAAGAGCCGCTCCTCGATGGCGAGATGCGCGGAAAGCTTTGTCGCGATTTCTTCGGCGAGCTCGCGAAGCCGTGCGTCGCCGGCCTTGCATTTGTTCGCCTGGTCGATTAAGGCTCCGACTTCGCGGTGTTCTTTCTTGATAATAGTGAGTACGTCCATGCGCACTTTGTACCCAAAATAGTCTGAGTCAGGCGCCCCATTTTGGAAGTTCGATGCCGAACTGCTGCGCGTACTCGACGTTCAGCCGCTGCCAACCCTCAAACCCCATCGCGTCCGGACCCGTAAGCCGGCCAATCGGTGTTCCGTTCAACAGGTGCTCGAGAACATCGAATGCGATGTGCCAACCGGCAGCCCCCATCGAGATGAAGCGGCGATCGATGACGCTCCATAGCGTCAGACGCGTGCCGTTACCAACAGGTTCGAGCTCCCAGCGCATCTCGTTGTCGCCCGACGTATACTCGAGCACTCTTGGGGCATCGGCGCGCGTCACTCGTGTTTCGATCGGCGTTGGTGCTGCGCTCCATTTGAGGTTCACCGTGCTTCCGGCGTTGCCAAGACTTGCATCAACCTCGAAGGGCGCCCATTCGCGCAGTTCCGTGGGATCGGTGAGTGCCTGCCAAACTTTTTCCGGTGAGTGGCGCAGCTCTTTGACAAGGATCAGCGTCCATTTCTCCCCGTCTTTTTGAACCTTCGCCAGGTTGGCGGGACCCGGCGCGTATTGCTCGCGAGTGCTCATTTGGTTTTTCTCCTTGTTTTCTTCTTTGTTTGTTTTGTTTGAGCCATGCGGTCGAGGTGGCGCTCGAGAGCATCGACGTGAGCGGACCAGAACCGCCGAAATTGCGATAGCCAAGCATCCATTTCTGCAAACGGTTCTGGTTTCAACCGGTAAAGACGGCGCTGTGCGTCCACCGTGGATTCCACGAAACCAGCCTCACGCAGCACGCGCAGGTGCTTTGAGACCGTCGGCTGCGACATGCGAAGCCGGCGCTCGATCTCTCCAACGGTCTGTTGTGAGGAAACGAGTAAGCTCAGTATCGCGCGCCGGTTCGGCTCGGCGATAATTTCGAATACAGATTCCACACGCCTGATATACCTTAAAAAGCATATGCCTGTCAAGGCATATAATACTCCGGTCTGACGTCGGATGTCAGCTCAAGGTATTCTTAGAAGAGAGCGTGGCCACAGCAGTAAGGGAGTCGCACATCTTCCTACCCAGGTACGTCGAGACCGATAAAGGCTATGCGATCCATTTCGGACGTGTGCACATCAGTCAGAGTACGTTCATGCTCTGTGCGGCAGTCCTGATCGGTATTGGCGGTGGATATGGCGCGGTTATCTTCCGTCATATGATCGATGGCGCGGGATATCTCGCGTTCGACCTCATCGGCGGGCACCTGTTGGGACGTCTTGGCTTCCTGGCAATCCTAATCGTTCCGATCATCGGCGGCATCACGACCTCGGCGATCGTCGCGCGATTCGCTCCCGAAGCGCGTGGTCACGGCGTGCCGGAGGTGATGGAGGCCGTTGCGTTGCGTGCCGGCCGAATGCGTCCGCGCATTATTGCGGTGAAAAGCATCGCGTCGGCGATATGCATCGGATTTGGCGGAAGCTGCGGGCGCGAAGGACCGATCGTGCAGATCGGCTCGACTATCGGCTCGGTGCTTGGGCAACTAGGGCGCGTTCCGGCACCGATTGCGCGCACGCTGGTCGCTTGTGGCGCCGCAAGCGGAGTCTCGGCTACGTTCAACGCGCCGATCGGCGGCGTGTTCTTCGCGAGCGAAGTAATCCTGGGAGAATTCGCGCCGCGCTCGTTTGCCGCAATCGTCATTGCGAGCGTCGTGTCCGCTGTAATCGGCCGCGCATACTTCGGCAACCATCCGTCGTTTACGGCTGCAGCTTTCAATCTCGTTTCTCCGGCCGAGCTGCTACTCTATGCGATTCTTGGCGTGATCTGCGCGTTTTGGGCTGCCGGCTTCGTCAAGCTACTCTATGCTGTCGAGGATCTCTTCGACGGGCTTAAAGTTCCGCGTTGGGCCAAGGCTACGATCGGTTTCGGCGCACTTGGAATCATCGGCTTGTGGAGACCGCAGATCTTCGGGGTCGGGTACGAGGCCATCGATCAAGTACTGCACTCACACGTCCCCCCTTCACAAGCGCTGTTGCTCGCCGCACTCAAACCGATTGCTACGTCGCTGACACTCGGCTCCGGAGGAAGCGGCGGCGTTTTCTCGCCGTCGCTGTTCACGGGCGCGATGCTCGGCGATGCGTTTGGACGCGTCGTGCATCTGTTTGCACCGACGTGGACTGCAACGGGCGCCGCCTATGGCCTCGTCGGAATGGCGGCGGTCTTCTCAGCCGCTGCTGAAGCCCCGATCACCGCGATCATGATCGTGTTCGAGATGTCAAACGATTACTTGATCGTTCTGCCTTTGATGGTCTCAACCGTCATCGCGACGGTTCTTGGGCGCCGTCTCATTCGTGGAACCGTGTATGAGCTCAAGCTCATGCGTCGCGGCATCAATTGGGAAGCCGTAAGACATCCGCGCCTTTTGACGCGGCGCAACGTTGCGTCCATTCAACGTGAGCTTCCACCGGTTGGTTACGCGGGTGAACCCCTCTCGGAAGTCGCGAAGGGCATTTCGACGAGCTCCGAAGGCGCAATTCCGGTTTTGCGTGACGGGCGTTGCATCGGAATCGTCCCATTTCCCGACTTCATCGAACACTTGCGTAGCGAACCACTCGTCCCGATTGACACGATTGCGAGAGCGACCGAAACGCTCGTACCCGACGATAGCTTTGAGCGCGCCGCAACGCTCCTCGCCGACCCGGGGATCGCCGCGCTCCCCGTTGCGGACCCAACAACGGGTAACTTCATCGGCATGATCACGCGGCGCGACGTCCTCGATGCGTATCGGAGCGCGGTCCAGTTGTAGCTCGTTTGGAACAGGCGAACGCATGCGCGCGTTAGACATGAAGATGCGATTCAAACGTCTCGCCGTTGCGTTTCTCGTCGCCGCACTTGTCGGACCACTTGCGGCGGGAGCCGATCAGACGCAGCCCTTCGCGTTCGGCGCGAGCGTCGGCCCGGCAGCGGCATCGCGAATCGATGCTACCGTAACACGAACAGTCGACGGGAAGCCGTTCACGTTACCGGCCGCCGCCGTGCCGGCGCTCGCGCCCGGCGACAAAATTTTCGTCCGCTTCATCGACTACACGCGACCACCGGCGAAAGCGAACTACCACGTCAATGTCGCCTTCATCACGGAGACGCCGCCGGTCGGATGGCTCTACGCGAGGAGTGGCGCGAGCGACCGGCTCTTCGCGAATCCGCACGGGCGCCGCGCAACCGCGACCGTTGCGCCGATGCATTTTGTGTACGGCAGCGGCGACTATCGCGGTATTCCCGTTTTCTTCATCGTTCCGGAAGACGCTAAGACGCGCGGCATGGACGGTATGCGCGACTATGTTCAGGCGCATCCGACTGATTTCAAAAACATGTCCGTCTCCTCGAACGATGCCGTCGAACGCTATAGTTGGTTTAGCGACTTTCTCTCCTCGCTTGCGCAAGGCGCGGTCGACCCCATCTCCGATCAGCAGCGCGTAACCTCAATTGCGACGGCCCTCGGGGCATCACCCGATTCGGTGAGTGCATGCTACACAACCGGCGCGACAAACGCGGAAATTGCGAACTGCGTGCAGAGCAGCTTGCTCGCGGTACAATATCAAACCGATATCGAAGCGCCGACACAGGCCCAGTTTTTCGGCGGTGTCGCAAGCGCCACTACGCCGGTACAACTGGCGCTTTACTTGGAGCCGCTCTTGGCGATCTGGAAGATCTTCTCGCAGGACGGACACAAGGAGTACGAATATTTGCCGACGGCGCTGCGGCTAACGAAGCCGGTCATGCCGGGAAGCACGCCGCAGCAGTTCTTGATGGGACTCAAGGTTCCGACGCTTCGCCCGCCGGCCGCCTACTCGAGCGTGCTGTTCTTTACGATCGGCGATCCCGATGCGCTTGCCAGTCCGCCAACGGTCGTGAGCGACGACAAAGGCGGCGGGTCGTGTGCGGTGTCATCGCGCGTCGAGCTTCCGGTGCATCTGAGCAAGACGTCGCAATACGTCAATGGTACGAGCCTGACGCTAACGTCCGGAAACGGCGCAGCGGTCCACGTTCCGATCGATCCGCGAACGGCGGCCGCGCCAACTATCGATCGCGCGCTTCTTCAGGCCGGTGAAGGTTACGAAGTGAAGCTGAGCGGCCGTTTCGGGTTCGGGCCGCTGCGAAATTCACAGCAAACGCTTGCGCACATTGCCGTACCTGGCGCTGCGTCGTGGAAGGTCGAAACCGTTGCGTACCATCCGGCGCTCGCGGGCGGAACGCTCGACGCGATTGCATCCTCGCAAGCTGCACCGTGTTTGTCTAGTGCGGAATTGCAGATGGCCGGTAATACGCCGATTCCACTCACGATCGATCACCTCGACAGTGGACGCGTCGAGCTGAAGAGCTCGCTCGGCGCGATTCCGGCCGGCGTTGCGCACATTCACTTCTTTCAATCCGACGCCGTGCAGCATCGCCGCATCGCGGATGACACGACGCTTGCGATCGCGCCGACACCTGCGCACGTCGACGCCAAGAAAGGCCAGGTCGCATACATCGGAGATCGCGAGATCTTACTGACGGGTGGCGGCTTCGACGGAATAAGCGGTATGCGCATCGGCCCGAACATCTACAAGAAAACGCCGGCCTCGCACGCGGACGCTGCGTGCTTTACCGGGACGCCAATCGGCGGTGACGATGTCCGCGAAGGAAGCGTCGTGACTGCGGAACTCATCCCGTCAGGAGGCGGAAACGGAGAAGCGTTTGCGCTACATCTCGGCGGCGAGCGCCCGCAGCTCGACACGCTCGGAGTAATGCCGGCCGCTCCCGTTCATCACGCAAGCGACGCGTTGACGCTCGATCTCACTTCGCAAGCGCTGCCGCGGCGCTTTCAGGTCCGAGTCCGACAAGCACCACAAGCCGCCACGCCGTGTGATGCTCTGCTCGATGACGCGACGGCAGTCGTGGTACCCGCCGCCGACGTGCATCGCGAGTCTGCATCGAACGCCGACGTAACCTTTGCAGCCGGCGATCTCTTACACGACGGAGCCTTCGGAACGCTACAAGTTCAGATCGTCGACCCGGTGACGAAGCTTGCAAGCGACTGGGACGATCTCGCCGGTCAATTCGCGCAATAGCTCCCTAACCGCCGGCGCGCTTCACTTTTCGCTTTTGTTCTTCAAGCCACGCGACAACGCGATCGCGGTGATCGCCCTGCAGCTCGACGACCCCGTTCTTCGCCGTTCCACCCGTACCGCAGAGCTTGCGCAGCAACGTGGCCATTGCATCGAGTTCGTGCGCTGCAAGACCGTGGATCATGGTGACGCTGCTCGCGCGACGACGTTCGCGGCTCACGCGAATGACGCCGTCGTTTGGGAATCCTGGCTTCATTTACTAATTCTTTAGGGCGTGTTCATCGCGGCCCTCGAGAGGGCTTGTCCCGATTCTCTGACCAAGGTCAGAAAATGACCCATGCCGCCATCGACGTCTCGTTTGCGGTCGAGGATCCGAACACACCCGATGCGCAGTCGTGTCTGGCGAAATATTTCGCTGAGCTTGCGGTGCGCTTTCCAGGCGGATTCGATCCGGCCCAGAGCGTGCTCGGAACGGCTGACCATTTCAAGCCGCCCGAGGGGTACTTTGTCGTCGCGCGATTACGCGGCGAGCCCATTGCCTGCGGCGCGATTGTATTTCTCGAAAATTCGCGCGCGTATTTCAAGCGGATGTGGGTTTCGGAGTCGGTTCGCGGCGTCGGGCTCGGTCGGCGCCTGCTCGAAGAGCTCGAAGGACTGGCGCGTGAGGCCGGGGCGAAGACCGCTTGTCTCGAGACGCACGACGCGCTCAGCGAAGCGATCGCGATGTACCGCAGCTCGGGCTACCGTGAAGTCCCACCGTTCAACGACGAGCACTACGCCGATCATTGGTTCGAGAAGCGCCTGAAGGTTGGCTAACTCGCCGCCGCGGGCTTCAATGCGGGGCGACGGCCGAGGCCGATCGTCAACGATGCTGCTGCCGCGACCAAACACAGTCCGGCAGACAGATAGAATGCAGAATCGTAGCTGCCTTGCGTCGTGCGAATCACGCCCGCAATGAGTGCAATCGCGCTTGCGCCGAGTTGATGGCCCGCCGAAATCCAGCCGAACACGAGCGGACCTTTTTGGCGTCCGAATGCATCGATCGTCAGCTTTACGGTCGGCGGAACGGTTGCAATCCAATCGAGCCCATAAAACAAGGCGAATAACGGCAATCCGAATGGGCCCGAGATCGTAAACGCAATCGGAACGAACATCAGCGAGAGTCCGCGCAAGCCGTAATACCAGAACAACAGATAGCGGCTGTTCATTCGATCCGTCAGCATACCGGAGACGGTCGTACCGACGAGGTCAAACGCGCCCATCATCGCGAGGTAGCCGGCAGCGTGCACTTCCGGGATCAAATGATCGCCGCACGCCGGGATAAAATGCGTGCCGATGAATCCGTTCGTGCTTGCGCCGCAAATGAAAAACGTCCCGAAAAGCAGCCAAAAATCGCGCTTTTTTGAGGCCTCGCCCAGCGTCGTAAATGCGGTGCGAAGGGGATTGCCGCTGCGTAAGAGCGGCGGATCTGCGGCTTCGTCCGCGGCCGTCGCACCGTACGGGAGCAAGCCGACGTCTTCCGGACGACTGCGCATCAAAAACGCAACCGGGATCGCCGCGACGAGCGCCGCCGCCGCGACGAAAAGCCCGACGTTCCGCCAGCCGTAGTTCTGAGCAATCAGCGCGAGGACCGGCAAAAACACGAGCTGGCCAGTCGCGTTTGCGGCCGTTAGAATTCCCGTCACCGTCCCGCGCCGCTTGACGAACCAGCGCGCCGCGACGGTCGCCGCGAGTACGATGCCGATCATGCCGACGCCAAGTCCGACGCCGATGCCCCACGTCAACACCAACTGGAGCGGCGTCTGCACAAAAGACGTCAAGGCCGTTGAGATCGCGACCACGACAAGCCCGAGCAGGACGGTCTTGCGTACGCCGATCCCTTGCATGAGCGCGGCTGCAAACGGGCCCATCAGCCCGAACAGGGCGATATTGATTGCGACCGCGATCGAGATCGTCGCCGCGGTCCAGCCCATCTCGTGCTCCATCGGCTGCATCAGGACGCCCGGGGTCGAGCGTGCGCCGGCTGCGATCAGCAGCACGAAAAAGGTCAGGGGAACGATGATCAGGCCGTAGTGTATACGGGGGGTGAGCGCCTTCATGCGTTACCCCTAACAGCGGGGGGCCTGTTCCGGCTGCGTCCGCGGGTCGCCGATCTATCTCAAATCGCGATTGTGGGCCTCTTGTTTGGGGGACAAGGATGCTATGAAGATTTTCCGCTTTTTTCTTGTCATGGTTGCGGCGCTCGCGATCATGGCGGTTCCTTTGTCTGCGCGAGCGCAAGTTTCGGTCGGAATCTCGATCGGGACGCCGCCGCCTCCAATCCCCGTGTACTACGCTCCGGGTCCACCCGGACCCAATTACGTCTGGGAGCCGGGGTACTGGGCTTGGGGGCCAGGCGGCTACTACTGGGTTCCAGGCACGTGGGTCTACGCACCGCAGAATGGTCTGTATTGGACGCCCGGGTACTGGAATTGGAGTGGACTCGGCTTCGTCTTTGTGGGCGGATATTGGGGTCCGCAAGTTGGTTACTACGGCGGCGTCAATTACGGCGGCGGCTATTATGGTAACGGCTACGGCGGCGGTTATTGGCGCAACAATGCGTTCGTCTACAACACGTCCGTCTACAACGTAAACCGCTCCGTCGTCGGGGGGAACGTTTACTCTCGTTCGTACGCACGCAGCGGGACACAGACCAGCTACGTTGGGGGCCAGGGTGGATTGCGGACGCGTCCGACGGCACAGCAATCAGCGTACATGCACGCGAGCAATCACGTGGCGCCGACCTCTGTGCAGGTACAACATGCACAGGTTGCCTCGCAAAATCGCGCGTATTACGCGCGCGCCAACGGCGGACGTCCAGCCACGGCTGCCGTCGCGCGTCCGTACACTACAGCGTCGAAGCCTGCGAACTTCAAACCGGTGACAGCGCAAGATCGCACCGCGGCTCAAGCTAGTGTCAAGGCTCGCGGAGCTGCGGCCACGTACCACGCGCCGGCCGCTGCCGCACATGCTGCGGCGGTACACCACGCTGCGCCGGCCGCTGCCGCACATGCCGCGCCGGCACAACACGCTGCTCCGATGCACGCTGCACCGGCACAACACGCTGCTCCGATGCACGCGGCGCCGGCGCAACACGCTGCCCCGATGCACGCTGCGCCGGTACAGCACGCTGCTCCGATGCACGCGGCGCCGGCGCAACACGCTGCACCAATGCACGCTGCTCCAGTACAGCACGCTGCGCCAATGCACGCTGCACCGGCACAACATGCGGCACCGCAGAAAGCCGCTCCACCTCCGGCGGATAAAAAAGACCAACACTAGTCGAAATACCTGAAACAAAAAGCCCCGCTCCGGCGGGGCTTTTTTCTATCCGTTCCGGAAATAGTGCTCATTATGAGACGACGCGATTTTGTCGCGCACGTCGCCGTCGCGGGAGGTTCAGCCTACTCGGCGATGGCCGCGCTGCAATTGCTAGCACCCGAACGGACGGACGCCGCGACACTCGATGTCCAAGGCTCCGGAAATGGTACAACGGTCATCATTCTCGGAGCCGGAGTTGCCGGGATGTGTGCGGCGTATGAGCTCGGCAAGCACGGCTACAATTGCCACATTCTCGAAGCGCGCTCGCGGCCCGGCGGACGTGTGTGGACGATCCGAGGCGGCACGACCGAAACCGAAATCGGCGGTCAACCTCAGACGTCGACGTTCTCGGACGGGTTGTACTGGAATCCTGGGCCGGCGCGCGTCTCGCACCACCACGTCACGATGGACTACTATCGCGAGCTGAAGATCGCGATTCAGCCGTTCGTGAACGACAACTTCAACGCGTACTACTATAACTCGAAGGTGAACGGCGGCTTGAAGGTACGCTCGCGGCAGGCGCGTTTCGACATGCTCGGCTACACCTCGGAGCTGCTCGCGAAAGCGATCTCGCAAGACGCGCTCGACGCCAGGATGACCAAGGACGACAAAGACGCGCTGCTCAGCTATCTGCGCGCGAGCGGCTATCTCGATCCGAACATGATCTACAAAGGTTCGGAACAAGCCGGATACGCGACGCCGCCCGGCGCATGCGATGCGCCCGGAACGCCGATCGATCCGCTTGGTCTCGTCCCGCTCATCCGATCGCGCTTCGGAATGAACAGCGTCTTCACGAGTGACATCGATCAGCAACCGACGATGTTTCAGCCGGTCGGTGGAATTGACGCGCTCCCGATGGCGTTTGCGAAACTTCTCGGCGATCGCATCACGTACAACACCGAGGTACGCGAAATCCGGAACGCGTCAAATGGCGTTCGAATCGTCTATCGCGATAGCGCGGGCGCCGAGAAATCAGCCGAGGCGCGGTATTGCATCTGCACGATTCCCCTTCCCGTGCTCAAAAAAATACCATCGGATTTCTCAACTCGAATGAAAACCGCAATCGGCGCGATCTCTTACGCGCAAACCATGAAGGTCGGCCTTCAATTCAAACGGCGCTTCTGGGAAGAGGACGATCGCATCTACGGCGGCATCTCGAATACGAACGACGACATCACGCAGGTCTGGTATCCGAACTTCGACTTCTTTTCGAGCCGCGGAATACTCACGGCCGCGTACGCATTCGACAAACCCGCGACACGCCTCGGCGCACTCACGCCGGACGATCGCATCAAAACTGCGCTCGAGCAAGGCGGCAAGATCCATCCACAATATCCGAGCGAATTCGCGAATGGCTTTTCCGTGGCGTGGCACCGCGTTCCATACAATGAAGGCGGCTGGGCATCGTTCACGACCGATACGCGAAAGCAGTATTTCCCGGCGCTCTGTGAAGGCGAAGGTCCGTTTTATCTCGCCGGCGAGCACATGAGCTATCTGAACGGCTGGCAAGCCGGCGCACTCGAGTCAGCGCGGTCCGTCGTTAAGCAGCTCCATGCGCGCGTTCGCGCGGCCGCTTAAACGACCGCGATCGCTTCGATTTCGATCAGTAGCTCCGGCTTGACGAGGCGGCTAATCACCAGCAACGTGTTGGGTGGATAGCCGCCCGACGGATAGATTTTCGCAAAGATCCCTTTACGCGTCTCCATGAACGTTGGGAGATCGGTATCGCGTGTGATGTAGGTCGTGAACTTCGCGACGTCGGCAAAGGAACCGCCGGCCGCTTTCAATGCGACGCCGAGATTTACGAACGTCTGCCGCATTTGCGCAGCCAAATCATTCGGACCAACGAGCCGGCCTTGTGAATCGACGCCGACTTGTCCCGCGATATAGATCGTGTTGCCCGATGTAACGCGACTGACGTGCGAATATAGGCCGAGCGGCGCAGGAAGATCGCTGCACTCAACGATCTCGACGCGTGAGTCGGCTACGCGCTTACCTTTCCGAGACCGAACACATCGAGCTCGTCGACCGCCGCTGCAGCTGCCGGCTCAGGCGCTGAGGTCGTCACTGCGAGCGGCTTGCTGAATCCGAAGATATCCTCCGTTGCCGGAGCGAGACGCGGAGCCTGAACGGGAAGCCGAAGACTTTGGCGTTCTTGCACCCGCTCGCGATGACGTTCGTGCTCGACCTTCGGAAGGGCCGCTGCCGCGAACACTTCACCGACTGCTTGACGCAAGCTGATCGTCCGCGCGGCGACCGTGTATTCGCGATGCTTCGCCGCAAGCGTCGATTGGCGAGCCGGCGTCGCGGCACGTGGGACCTTGCGATGCTTCTTCGGTTCTTTCGATTTGCGCAGCTGAATCAGCTGGTGCGAGTGAATCCATCGCGCGACTTCATCTTCGAGCAAGCCCGAGAGCCCAACGAACCGCACGCCGACGAGCGGTTGGCCGTTGCGTGCGTTGCCCATCACTTTGATGATGCGCGCGCGCGTTTGAATCTGTTCGAACGGGCGTACCGGAACCGACGACGTGCGGCGGCGTTCGCCGAACGGCGTGACTTCAACGACAACTTTACCTTGCGCATCGTGCGCTTCGTGGTCGAACGGCAGGTAGAACGAAAGCTCGAGCTCCGTTCCTTTTTCGAACTCGTCCGGAAGCGCGAGCATCATGCCACCGATCGAAAGATCGCGCGCCTCGCCGCGCAGCGGAATCCACGTCTGCCCATTCTTCTTGACCTGCACCGTGACCGGGAATTGCACGACAGTCCGATATGCTTTGCGGTCGGCGACGCGTTCGAACGCAAAGTCGCCCATCATCTCGGCCGTTGCATTCATTATTTTGTCGCGCCGGCGCCGATGCACTTCGTGAAGCTCGAAGCCGAGCCGATCGCGAACCCCGTCCGTCATCGCGAATTCGATGTCATACTCAGCGGTGCGCTTGTCGACCATGCGAGTCTCGGAGACGTGTCCGTGCACGACGAGCGTGTCGCGCGACGGGCCCATCCATTTAAAGGTAAGACCGGCTTTCGGAGGGAGCACGACACCCGTTCGGAAGCGAGCCCGATTTTCGGACAAGTCGACGAGGTGCATCTTGACCTGACGGCCGTGATCGTGTAGATGAACAACGATCTCGGCGTTGAGCTCGAGACGTAGCGCTTGTGGATTTTCGGCGCGCTTGTCAGCTGCGAGATTTCCGCAGCATTTCAGCGCACTTGCTTCTTGAGACGAACGTGAAAGAAACGTAGGACTGCCCTCCGGCCCGCTTCTTTTTCATCGGCCTCCCGGAAAGGGGGTTTTAGCCTGCCCTATCGGTCCCGCGACCTACCCCTGTTCCTGACCGCCCGGGTTCTCTCGGAGCTCGCGACGTTGGTCCAATCCGTCGCCGTCGGTTGGCAGCTCTATTCGATCACCCACCAGCCCCTCGCGCTCGGGCTCGCGGGGCTGGCCCAATTCATCCCCATCTTCCTCTTAACGCTCCCTGCAGGCGAGCTATGCGACCGCATCGGCCCGAAGCGCGTCCTCGCGGCCAGCCTGGTCCTGGAGGGCGTCTGCGGGGCGGTCTTCCTTTGGATGACTCTGGCCCACGTAGGGATCGCATGGCCGTTCTTCGCGACGCTCGGGCTGTTCGGCGTCGCACGATCTCTTTACGAACCGTCGGTGCAATCGGTGCTTCCGTTCCTGGTCCCACGCGAGGCGCTCCCGAGGTCGATCGCGCTGAATTCGTCGCTGATGGAAGCGGCGATCATCTCCGGGCCGGCGCTCGGGGGTGTCGCCTACACCCTCTCGCCGGAGCTGCCGTATGTTATCTGTGTCGCCGCCTCGCTGATCGCGGCACTCGGCGTGCTCCCGCTCGGCGGACGGCGTGTCGAGCGGGAAGACACAGCTCCGCTCGCGGGCCGGATCGCGCGCGTCGTCGAGGGACTTCGCTTCGTTCAGAAACGTCCGGTGCTGCTCGGCGCGATCTCGCTCGATCTTTTCGCCGTACTGCTGGGCGGCGCGACGGCGCTCTTGCCGATCTATGCGCGCGACATCTTGAACGTCGGCCCGATTGGTCTGGGCGTCTTGCGCAGCGCGCCGGCAGCCGGCGCGATCGTCACCGCATTATTTCTCGCGCACCGCGGCCTGACACAACGCATCGGCTCGCGGCTCTTCGTTGCAGTCGCGATGTTCGGCGTGGCTACGATCGCGTTCGGGTTGTCACACAACGTCGTACTTTCGGTGATCGCGCTGGTTGTCGCGGGCGCGTCGGATCAGATCAGCATGTATATTCGCGCTTCGCTCGCACAACTGGCGACGCCGGATTCGATGCGCGGACGCGTCAACGCCGTCTACATGGTTTTCGTCGGCGCATCGAACGAGCTTGGAGCATTCGAGTCCGGTGTTGCGGCCGCACTGCTTGGGACGATTGCATCCGTTGTTCTTGGCGGCGTCGGTACGATCGTTGTTGCCGGGCTTTGGATGAAGTTGTTCCCGGCGCTACGGAACATCGATTCGATGCAAGAAGTCCAGGAATTGACTGAACCTCCGACGGAACGCTGAACGATGTACGTACGCCTTGCTTCGATCGCAGCACTCGTTCTAACCGTCGCCTCATTCGGTCCGCCCGCGGTTGCGCAAGCGCCCTCGATGTTTTCAGCCGCCACGCTCGCCGCCTGTGCAAAAATTCGCGACGCTGCACTCGAGGATGATTACGCACTCCGTCGCGTTGAGGATCTCGCAGACACGATCGGACCTCGGCTTTCCGGTTCGCCAAGCGCAGCCGCGGCCGTAACCTACGTGCAGAAACAATTCCAAGCACTCGGCGTGACGACGCGGCTGCAGCCGATCATGGTGCCGCACTGGGTCCGCGGTGCGGAACTTGCGCAACTCACGGCGTGGCCGGGACAACCGCAAGGTCTCACGCAAAAAGTCGTCGTCACCGCGCTCGGCTCGTCGCCGGCAACTCCGCAAACTGGAATCGAAGGACCGGTCGTCGTCGTTCCGGATTTCGCGACGCTCGAACGTCTCGGTCAAGCCGGCGTTGCCGGCAAGATCGTTTTGTTCGATGAGAAGTTCGACGTGCAGATGGCCCACGACGGCCTCGCCGGACAGGCCTACGGAAGTGCCGTCGCCTACCGCGGCCGCGGCCCCGCCGCGGCGTCGAAGCTCGGTGCTGTTGCCGCGCTCGTTCGTAGCGTAGGCAGCGCGGATTTTCGAATCCCGCACGCCGGTCAAACCAACTTCCGTGATGCAACACCGATTCCGGCAGGCGCCGTCGCTGCTGAAGATGCCGATAAGATTGCGCGACTTAGCCAACGTGGCGTCGTTCGTCTGCGGCTGATTCTCACGCCGCGTACGCTGCCCGATGCGCCGAGCGATAACGTCATCGCGGAAATTCCTGGACGCGAACACCCCGAGCAGATCGTCACAATCGGCGGCCATCTCGACTCGTGGGATCTCGGCGACGGTGCAACCGATGACGGCGCCGGCGTCGCAATCGCGATGGAAACGGCGCAGCTGTTGCAACATCTCGGACTGCATCCAAAGCGGACAATTCGAGTGGTCGCATTTATGAACGAAGAAAACGGAACCCGAGGCGGCCAAGGTTACGCAGACGCGGAGAAAGCCAAACCGCAAAACGACGTTGCTGCAATCGAAGCCGACACCGGTGCGTCGCACCCACTCGGCATTAGTGCTTACATCACCCCGGCAAGCGAGCGCGAACTACGGCCGCTGATAAACATCCTTGCACCGATCGGTGCCATCGCTATCCGGCGCGCTGACGAATCGCCCGAAGAGGACATCAGGCCGCTGAGCGAGCTCGGTACGCCGGCGATCGGATTGCTCCAAGACAACCGGCACTACTTCGACTACCATCATACGCCCGCCGATACGTTCGATAAGATCGTGCCGCGCGAGATTGCCGAAAGCTCGGCAGTGATGGCAGTCCTCGCATACGGACTCGCCGACGCCGACACGACGCTTCCGCGCAACAAATGACTCCTGAAGCGCGACTCAAGGAGCTCGGGATCGAGCTTGGCCCGCCACCGAAACCAGCCGGCAATTACGTGCCGTACGTCATCACAGGAAATCTACTGTATGTTTCCGGCAACGGTCCGCGGCTACCGGACGGTCAGTTCAAAACTGGGAAAGTTGGGCGCGACGTTACGACGGAGGATGCCTATGCGGATGCACGGCGCGTCGGCGTCGTCATCCTAGGTATTTTACGTACCGCCCTAGGTTCGCTCGATCGCGTAAAGCGCGTCGTGAAATTGCTTGGTATGGTCAACGCCGTCCCAGAATTCACCGATCATCCAAAAGTGATCAACGGGTGCTCGGATCTGTTCGTCGAGATCTTCGGTGAAAATGGGCGCCATGCACGTTCTGCCGTCGGCATGGGCAGCTTGCCGATGCAAATCACCGTGGAGATCGAGGCCATCTTCGAGATTAGTCCCGAAGTGTAATCCGCGGCACTTATGCAGTGTGAAGAAGCTGCTAAGATGCGTGCATGACTAATGGCGAGATGATACGTCACGCGGGTGGCGACGTCGTCTCGGTAGCCAGGGACGAGACGATCTTTTTGCACGGTTCGATTGGTACGCACATGTACGTCGTTCTGGACGGACAAATCGAGATTCGTATTGGTGACCGTGTCGTCGACGTCGTGAATCCCGGTCAATTCTTTGGTGAAATGGCGCTCATCGACGAGCGTCCGCGTGCCGGAACCGCGAGTGCGCGCACGAAGGGAAGCTTGCTGCGCATCGACAGCAAACAATTTCTCAAGCTCGTTCGTGAGAATCCGGATTTTGCGCTTAAGCTGCTCCGTGTCACGGTCGCGCGCGTGCGCCGCGCGGATTCTCTAGCTGGGCTTACGGTTCCGACGAAGAGCTCGAACGAACTCTAGCGTTTACTTGACGGCGCGAATGTGGCGCCGGCGCTGATCGATATCGAACGACAAGTGCACGTGCGTCCCGCCCGAACGATCGATATCGACGCTGCGCGCAATTGCACGCGCGATTCGCAAGCCGAATCCACGTCCGGCGCGGGCCGAGCGCTCGATATATGTCCCTGAGTCTTTGACGTCGATTTCGAGCATCGAAGACCCCGCGGCGTGCGCGTAGAGTTCGACGCTTCCGGCCGCACCGTCGACATACGCGTGTTCGACGGCATTTGCCAGCACCTCGCCAACGGCGGTCAAGACGTCGTCGATCGTTTCCGGAGCGAGATCGAGGGCTTCGAGAAAGAAACGCAAAGCGTGGCGCATCGGCCGCACGTTCGCACGCGAAGCCGCCCGCGTCACCCGCAGCTCGGCGACGCCATCACTCATGACTGTGTAGATACGTCAAGGCCGTCGAGCGTTCCCGGAAAACGGGGAAGGCTTCGCCGAGTCCGGCATATTCCAAAAGACGAACGAGCTGCGGCTTGACGATCAATATGGCAATCCGTGTCTTTGCTTCGGTTGCCTTTTCACTGAATCCAAAAAGCGCCGAGATCACGGTCGAATCCGCGTAGGATACCTCCGAAAGATCCAGCAACACGGGCGTCCCGTGCGACGGCAGCTCGAGAGCGCGCGCGACTTCGTCAGCACGGCCGACATCCAGCTCGCCGGAAAGCGTGATGACCGCGACCGAGGAGTCGCTGCTCATGCTGCGTTTGCTCGCGTAATCACGGTGCTCGTCGACGGCGTGCTCGAACTGCCGCGCGATGCGCTCGCAACGATTTGCGCCTCATGCGGGCCGACGCCGGCGCCCTGCTCCTGCTGAACGAATGCGAGCGTGAGGATCGCAACGTCATCCTCGGCTTCGCGAAATCCGAAAATGTGATCGCGAATCGCGCTGGCCGGCTCCGGATTTCCGTTCTCGACAGCCAGACGTATCGCTTCGAGCAATAGTCTCTCACCTTCGATCGGATCGCGCGCGAATTCGACCGCGCCATCGGTATACAGCACGAGAGTTGCACCGGGTACGGTTTGGATGCTGTGCGTGCGATATTCGCGCGACGGCAGCACGCCCAGCGGAACACCACCCATCGAAAGAATCCGCGGCGGACGCCCCGGCTCGACGAGTATCGGCGGCGGATGTCCGGCCGTTGCGTACGTAAACGAGAATTTGCTCGCATCGGCGATACCGCAAACCGCAGTCACCATGCCTCCACGATCGGCGATCAACTCGTCGTTGACGCGTCCGAGCATCTTGGCAGGCTCTGCGTGCAACAGCGCTGCGGAGACGATCGCCTGACGCGCCCGATTCATCGAAACCGCGGCTTCGAGGCCGTGTCCGGCTACGTCGCCGATCGCAAACATGACGCGGTTCTCTCCGAGCTCAACGCCTTCGTACCAATCTCCGCCAACCTTACGCTCTTCATGTGCCGGTATGTACGTCGCACTGAAGGCGACACCCATGAGCGTCGGCAACGGCTTTTGAAGAAACGCTTCTTGCAGTGCGTCCGAGACGCGCCGCTCCGCGGCGTAAGCGGCGCCCAGGCGCGCAGATTCGGCCTCACGCCGGGCGATCTGTTCGTTCGAGCGCACCTGCACGATGCCGAGGATAACGCCCGTCAACGCAAGCGCGATGAGGGCGCCGACCGAAACGAACGTGCTCTGTCCTATTGCGCTGCGTGTCGCAACGTCCGCCTTGCGTTCGACGACGTCGAGCCCGTCTTCGATCAACGCGATGTCCGTGCGGTAGCGATCGATGAGCTGTTTTCCGTACCGCTGAATTGCTTGAGTTCCGACGGGAGTGGCGAGAACTGGCCGCGCGACCAGTTGCAGCCATCGCGTGTTCGCGTCCCGTGCGTCGCTCAGCGCCGAACGCTGCTCGACGCCCAGCTTCGCCAAGAGGTCGTCAAGCTGATCGAAGGTCCGCGGCAGAACCGGCAACGCCTCATGATAAGGCTGCAGCAGCAAGGGCGCTTGGGTGGCGCCGAACCCGCGAATTCCGGTTTCTTCATCGAGCTGCAGCGCCAGAGCTCGCTCCGCGAGTAACCGCGCGCTGCGAATTTGCGCCTCGGTCGCAAAACTTCGTGAGATAAGACTACTTACCGTTGCGCTGGCAATCGCAAGAATGGTCAGGGCTACGACCAGCAAAAGCGCAAATGCGACGATAGGCCCGGCCGCCCTGACACGTTCCATGCGACGGCCGTCTTTATTGACTTCTCAGGTTATGGCCTGCGATGCTTGTGTAGGTTAGTACTCGAGCGAGGTATGCCGCGCTGGAACAAAATGAGCTCTGGATACTCGTCGGGTTGCTCGCCGCAGCGATACCGCTGATCGCGCTCGCCCGTCGTGCGAACATCCCTTATCCGATCGTTCTCGTGCTGGGCGGCCTCGTGCTCGGCTTCATCCCGCGTTTGCCGCACCTCGAGCTCGATCCGAATCTCGTGCTCGTGATCTTTCTACCGCCGCTTCTGTATTGGGAAGCGGTCACCGCGCCGACCGACGTGATGCGCCAGAACCGGTCGCAGATATGGGTTCTCGCCTTCGGGCTCGTGATTGTGACGGCAGCCGTGGTCGCCACGGTCGCGCATGCAACGATCTCGCATCTAACGTGGGCGATGGCCTTTGTTCTTGGGGCAATTGTCTCGCCAACGGACGAGCTCGCATCCGTACCCGTGCTCGAGCGGCTGCGCATGCCGCGTCATTTGGTCGCGATCGTCGTCGGCGAAAGCCTCCTCAACGACGCATCCGCGTTGATCTTGTACAACTTCTCGATCATCGCCGTCGTGACAGGTTCGTTCATTTTCGGAAACGCTCTGCTCCACTTTGTCGTCGCGGCTGTGGGCGGGATTGCTGTCGGAGTGCTCGTGGGCCGGCTCGCAGTCGAAGGCTGGCGGCGCATAAAAGAGACGCAATTGCAAGCGGTCATTTCGTTCGATCTTTCGTACCTGGCGTACTTGCTCTCAGACCGATTCGCGCTCTCCGGCGTGCTCGCGGTCGTGTACGGCGGCATCTACATCAATCGTTTCACGCCGCGCGTCTTGACGCCGGCGACGCGCTTGCAGTTGTTCGGCTATTGGGAAACGGTTGTCTTTCTCATCAACGCAGTGCTGTTCTTGATCGTCGGGATGCAGCTGCATGACGTCGCGCACAACGTTTTAGTCGAATATTCGTGGCAGAACGTGATCTGGTACGCGTTCGTCGTCAATGTCGCCGTCGTCGGCGTTCGCTTTGCCTGGATTCTCGGCGTTGAATACATCCCGTTTGTCGGCGCATCGTCGGAGCATTCGAAAGGCGATTGGCGTCACGCCGTCATCGCGAGCTGGTCGGGACTGCGCGGCGCGGTGTCTCTTGCAGCGGCGCTTGCAATTCCCGTTTCACTCGCGAGCGGCGCGCCGCTCCCGCATCGTCACCTCGTCATCTTTCTTACCTTCAGCGTGATCTTGGTGACGCTCGTTTTCGGCGGTTTGACGCTGCCGTGGATCGTGAAGTTGCTTTCCGTTCCCGAAGATTTGAGCGAAGAGGATGACGAGATGCGCGAAGGATTGCTCGGCATGTCGAAAGCGGCGCTCACAGAGCTGAGCAAGATCCAAAGCGAGGGCAAGCTCGATGAGGCCGCCGTGGCGCGACTACGCCGGCGCTACGAACATCGGCGCGACGACATAAAAGGCCACGTGGACGGCGACGGCGCGCTCGTCGACGCGGAGCAACGCTTGCTTACCGCCCAGCGGGATGCATTGCTGGAATTGCGCGAGCGAGGTAGCATCGACAATACCGTTTTGCGCCGGCTCCAGCGCGTACTCGATATCTCCGAAGAACGTCTCGAACACGGGATTCACAATTGACCGCGGGACGAACAAGCGTTCGAGCCGAATGGCGGTAGGCCGCCTATCGTGGAAAGCTAAGACAGAGGCCGATGGATCATCCGGAAAACGAACCGAAGCAGGAAGAAGTCGATAAAATCGAGCGCTTGGAAGACGAGGTCGCGCTCGAAGATCTCGATATTCCCGACGACCTCAAAGCCGAATTGCTTCGTGAGCTGGATGGATTTAAGGAAGGCGACGGCGCTCGAGGGCGCGGCGTCCCTCCCCGGAGACCTTAAGCCTCCGCTCATCCTGCGCAGCAGGCCGGAACGCCGCGCAGAGTCGAAGGCGAGCCCGGTCGTGTGTAATCACCTTCGGTCAGCTTTTGCGCGGCTGATCCCGATCACGATCGCTGTTCTTTTGTGTGCCTGCTCGGGTTCGGGTAGTTTGCCGTTTTCATCGTACTCGATGAATCCGCAGAAGCTGGCGAGTCTCGAGAAGACCTACGCGAAAGCAAACAGCGTGCCACTTGGGCTCGTTCGCGCGGTTGTCGACACCGAATCAAAGGGCAATCCCTTCGCGATCAGCCGCGCGGGGGCGCAAGGATTGATGCAGCTGATGCCCGCTACCCAGGCGCACTACCGCGTCTGCGATCCCTACGATCCCGCTGCCAATGTCGACGGCGGGACACGTTATCTCCACGATCTTCTGGCGAAATATCACAACGACGTCCAACTCGCGCTTGCGGCGTACAATGCCGGCCCAGCCGCGGTGGCGTATTATCACGGAGTCCCGCCCTTCGCCGAGACGCGGTCATACGTTGCTCGCGTGAGCGCGGAGCTTCAAAGCCTCTAAGGGTCTTCCCGCATTCTATGGCTTCATTCCCGGGCGTTGTGAGCGCCTCGTTCACCGCATCTCCGCGGCGGAAGCTAACGCTGCCGATTCTCGACGGCTACATCTTCCGCGAGATGGCGCCGCCGTTCGTGATCGGCCTGGGCGCGTATCTGCTGTTTCAGTTTTTGAACATCTTCTTTCTTGCGGCAGACTACGTCATCAACCAGCATGCCTCGATGATCTTGGTTTTGCGCTTCTTGATTTTGCGCGTCCCACAAGCTGCGCCGCTGGCGTTCATCTTCGGATGCTTATTCGGAACGATGCTCGCGTTCGGACGTCTGGTCGCAGACAACGAAATCACGGCGCTGCGCACGTCCGGCATCTCCTTTTGGCGTATTGCGCGCGTCCCGCTCCTGTTCGGCCTGGGCGCATTTCTCCTCTCGTGGTTCATCAACGAAGCGCTTGCGCCGAAAGCGACGCAGCTCTCAACGCGAACCTTTTATCAGATCATCTATCACACATCCGCGTTGCCGATCGAGCCGCAGATCTTCCGCAAAGATCCGACGACCGGACGCGTCTTCTTCGTGAACACCGTCGATTCGATCACGCATGAAATGTCGGACGTTATGATCTTCGACCGCGGCACGAGCTCGCCGTTCGATTCAGTCATGACCGCGAAGCAAGCCTATATCAAAGACGGCAAGCTGCACCTGCAAAGCCCGACGATCATTCGCTTCAAGCCCAGCGGTTTTGTCGACGTCGAGAATCGCAGCGAAGAGATCGTCGTGGGTTTACCGCTCGACATCAATGCCGACGAGTTCTTCAATCAATCCGGCGGCGATCCGACCTCGCTCGATTCGAAAACGCTCTCGTCGCAGATCAGAGCCCTTCAGCAAACCGGGACCGGCGGACAAGCGATCGACAATTTGAAGTTGATCCTGGCGTCGCGCCGTGCGCTGCCCTTTGGTTGTTTCATTGCAATTCTCGTCTCGTTGCCGCTGGCCGTCGTCTTCGGCCGCCGCGGACGCGAGCTGGGCATGGCGCTTTCGCTGACCGTGATGTTCGTCTACTATTTGGCGGCGTCGGCGATGGCGGCGCTCGGACGAAATGGTGTCGTCGACGCAACGCTTGCGTCATGGACGCCGAATATCATCGTCGGAATTGCGGGCGCGGTGCTTTTGCGCAAAGTCGAACGCTAAAGCGGTCGCGGGATGCGCGGATGGTTAGCTTGTTGCTTGGCGCTTGCGGTGTTCGCGGTCTACGCGCTTCCGGCTCGCGGCGACAATAATTTTCAGACGCCTGAGGCCTTACAAGCGCTCGCGATCATGGATCATTCGTGCTCGAGTGATTCCGAGGCCAAAGAACGTTTGCCAGATATCAAGTCGCTGCTGAATCGCGCCGGCCGACGCAGCACGTATCTGAGCAAACAGGTCGCGCAAGCCGAAGAATCCGCATCGCCGGCTCCCCCGCCGACCAGCGCACCTAACGGGACGCCGATTCCCGGCGCCTCCGCAACGCCGTTCAGCCAGCAGCCTCCAATCGGTCCGGGCGTCATTCCGCCGCCGACCACGCCACCAACGACCGCCGCGCCGGCACCCCCGCCGGTACCGCCTCCGTCACCGTCGGCCAGCGGAACGCTGGGTCCAGTTCCGATCACGCAGCCTACCGGCGGCATTCCAACTGTCGCACCAAAGAGCAATTCGCCGACGCCGTTCCCGAGCGGATCGCCGGCGCCCGGGCCTTCACCGACGATCGCGCCGCTGCAGCCCGGACAAATTCTGCTGCTCTCGGATCATTATTCCGGCTCTACCGATGAGTCGAAGCCTCAAGATTTCGAGGGTAACGTCAATCTCTTTTACGCGCAAGGCGTCATCGTCGCCGATCGCGCGCACTACGACGGCTCACGCTATCTCGATTTCACCGGACACCCGTATCTGCGCAATTACTCCGGCGACACGGTACTCTCGGCCGAACTCATTCGCTTCGACAAAGTGACGCAGCGTGCGACCTTATTCCATGGCACCGGCGACACGACCGAAGGCGTCGAGAAAGGGAAGCTGCACTTCTCGGCCGCGCAGATGGTGACGACCAGCGACGGACATACGGTTGGAACCAATGCGAGCTGGACGACCTGCGATAATCCGCACGCCGGCTACCACATGGAATCCAAGACGTTCGAAATGCGTCCGGACGACAAGATCATCGCGCGCAAGGTGACCGTCTATCTGGGTCCGCTCGCGATCTTTTATATACCGGTGCTCGTCATCAGTCTCATCCACGACAAGGGCCCGCCGCATACGTCATTCTTGCCGCTCTTCGGTTACGACCAAGCCGAAGGTTACTGGGTAAAGACGCGATTCGGTTTCGGGAATACCCAACAATTCTACGGCTATTACCGGCTCGAGTATTACTCGAAGCTTGGTATCGGTTTCGGGGCGAACTTTGTCATCGGCACGCGCAATCACCGGCGCCAAACGACGATCGACTTCTACCGTTCGCCGCCCAAGCCCAGCGGCGGTGCGAACAACTTCAGCCTGAACGACCAAGAGAACCTGAGCTCGAAGCTCAAAGCGCAATTTCAGGTGCAGTACATCAGCAACTACGGTCCGCTCGTTACGGGACAACCTCCCTCGGAGACGATTGGCGGAAGCATTTCGTACACGGGCGCACGCACGAGCGACGACTTTACCTTCCAGCACTACGAGCAAGGCACGGAGCAGGGCTCCGACAATCTCGGCTACACTGAGACGCTTAACTTCCGCTCGAACATCACGGAAGCGCTCAACATCGGCTGGACCCGCAATTTCAACTCGCTGGCCGGACAATCGAGCAACGTCGATTCGACGACAATTCAATCGCTCTTGAATTACACCACGCCCTGGGCGCTCTACAGCATGAACTTCAACAAGACGCTGTCGCTCGAACCGAGTGGGAAAGATATCGAGCCGGAGTTCAGCATCCAGCCGCGTGCGCTCTTCCCTAGCGACAAAATCATTCCGATAACGGCGCAGTTCGTCGCGGGCGAATACACGGAACCGCAAACGCCGTTCTCAACGGCCGCCGGTGACCTCTCGCTCAACTTCGGTCCCGCGCTTGCGCACTTCTGGGGCAGTGATTTCTCCGCAACGATGCGCGTTCAGCAGTACGCGTTTGCCACCGGCGACATGAAAGCCGAAATCGACCAGCAGGCGTCGTTTACTACGCCGTTCGGCAATCACGTCCTCAATGCTCTCACGTACACCGAGACAAACTCGAACGGCCCGGAGAGCGAGCCGTTCCAAACGTTTGACTTACTTTCAGGCGGATCGCACGGCGCGCAAGACGTCATACAGTTCTACAACCAAGACGATTGGGTCTTGCGTCTTTCCAGCGGGACGGGATTCAATCGCGAAGCGCAGCCAATTGCGTATTCGTTCACGGTACGCCCAACGACACGCTCGTATTTCACGGTCAACGGATCCTGGGCACCGGGTGCCGGGCAAGGTTTCGAGACGACGCAATATCAGATCATTACGCCCTTCGGTTATAAAACCGACCTTCAATTTGCGGCGACGCAGAATTGGAAAGCCAAAGGCCAGATCACCGACAAGGTCGTGTACTTGCGGCGCATCATCGGCGATTGTTATGACGTTCGCATTTCGTACAACCAGGATCTCAAGCTCGTCTCCCTCGGGTTCGACTTGCTTGCATTCCCGTCGTACGGCGTCAACTTCGGGCTAGGTCAGGTCGGTTCGATCGTACCGGGCAACCTCACCGGTTCGTTCTAGCGGTCGTCCCACTAGCGGTCGTCGCATGGCGGGTGACCGCACGCGCAGGAATCCATCTCTTCGGCTTCGTCGGCGTCTTTGCAGTAGTCACTGCAAAACGCTTCCGTGTCGATCACTTCCGTAACCATACAATTGCACGTGGCGTTGGCGCACTCGATTGTCTCTTTATTGCTCATGGAAATGCGTTCTTAATCTCTCCGCCGGCGAGGCTGATGTTGGCTTGTCCGGGCCCAATCGCACCTGCCGGAACAGTTAGTTGGTTGACGTAATCAAAAATCGTACTCGTCGGCAACTGCAACGAGAAGCTCGTGTCGTTGACTCCGTTGAGTCCGAGTGCCTCGAGCGGCACGCCACTCGAATTGAGGATGAAGAAGTTGACGTACCAGGTGTCACAGATGTACGTATACTGCACGCTGCAGGAGCTGGCTGCGCTCGCCGTCGGCGAGGGCGCGGGCGAACCGATCGGCGGGCGATCGAAGAGCGAGCGTGAGAACAGCAAGGTAAACTGAGTGTTCTGCCCGTTACTGTTCAGGGTAAGCGTCGCCAGGTTGAGTGGGACAACGATTTGCTGCGTCCCGACGTTGGTTGTACTGCCGGGAGTCAGATAGTATTGCAGCAAGACGGGCGGGCTCTGAACCGTGCCGAATTTTCCGCCGACGAACCACGCGAACGAATAGTTCAAGAAGCCGCCGTTGAACTGCGTGTTCGCATACGGAGTACCTCCGTTGCCGCTCGTATTGAACACGATGGCATACGTATAGTCTGTGAAGTCGAAAGGACCCTGAACTGTGTAGCGGATCAGCATGTTGCCCGCCGGCAGGCCGGCGATTTCGCCCGCAGGGGGGAACGTCACTTGGCGCCCGCACGCAGCAAGCATGATCGCAACGAGAGAGAAAACTAGACCAATCGACCGTAACATTCTGTCCTCAACGCGTACCGTCGCACTCTTGATCTCGGTCGCGTCCGCAGTTGCGTTGACGGCAGCATTCCCAAAACTGGACTGGGCTTGGATCGCGCCGCTTGCAATGGCCGGGCTTTTTTGGTCATGGTTCGTGACTCCCGCTCGCACCGCGTTCTGGATCGGCCTTCTCAGCGGCTCTTTATTTTTCACGATCATGTACTCGTGGTTTGGCGTGACCGCCGCGAGCTTGGTCGGCCCCTATGGCTTCGTGACCGTGCTGGGTCCGGCGGTCGGCGACGCGCTCGCATTCGCCTTTGCCGGCGCCTTCGCGTCGCTCGTCTATTCGCGCGCCCCGGGACTTCTGGGAGCGTTTGCTGGAGCGGCAGCATTCGCGGTCGCGGAGTGGCTCCGTTCAGTCGGGATGCTCGGAGTGCCGTTCGCGCAGATCGGTTACTCCCAGGCATCGAGCATCTTCGCGCCTCTGGCCGCGTACGGCGGTTCGATCTTCGTTACGTTTATCGTCGGCGCGATCGGCGCCGTTATCGCTTCGTACATCATCAACCGCACGCGTGCTGCGCAGACGCTCGGCGCTCTGGCCGGAATCGCACTCGTGACGTTGGCTGCATTTATCTTCTGGCCGGCTCGACACGCCGCGCCGGCAACGATTCCGGTTTCCGCGATTCAAGGCAACATCCGGCAGCAAACAAAATGGGATCCGCAGTCGTTTCTCCTCGCGCTCTCACGCTACATCGAGTTGACGCAAGCGACGCAGGCCTCACATCCGGTTTTCGTATTGTGGCCGGAAACCGTCATTACCGCGGCGATCGGCGACGATAACGGGCTCGCGCCCAAAGACGTTCCGGCCGCGCAACAGGTCCGCAATCGCTTCGGTGAGCTCGCGCATAGCTTAAACGCGACGATCGCGGTTGGATCGCTCCAACTCTCGACCGACGGTCTGCACAACGCGCTGTACTTTTTCGCGCCGAACGGCATGCTCGATGAGATCTATCGTAAGCGCCAGCTCGTGCCGTTTGCCGAGTGGATCCCCGTCGGAAGCTCGTTGCTCGCATGGTTTCCGTATCTCGATCAAATGGGGCGGCAAGTTCCGGGCCGCGAACCATCCGTCATTCCAGCCGGTCCGCTCGAGGTTGCGCCGCTGATCTGCTGGGAATCAGCGTTTTCCGACGTCGTACACGATCAGCTCGTACGCGGCGCGAGCCTGCTCGCAATTTCAACCGACGATGGCTGGTTTGGCGAAAGCGCCGGGCCATATCAGCACGCGCAGATCGCGCAAATCCGGGCGATTGAAAGCGGACGTTGGGTGCTGCGCGCGGCAGCCACGGGCATCTCGGGGATCATTGCGCCCGACGGAAGATGGACGCAGCGCTCGAACCTCGACGAGCAAGTCGTCGTGAGCGGGTTTGTTGGGCCGCCGGCTCCAACGCTCTTCGCAACGATCGGTCCGTGGAATGTTGCGTACGCTCTGTTCGGATTTTACGTCCTCGCGCTCATCATCGGTCGGCGATGGTCAAACGTCTCGCGTTAATCGCTACGATCGGTTTGCTGCTCGGCCTCGGCTTTGCGTTGTGGCGTGCCGGCGAAGAAGATCTTCCGCCGCCGACCCAAACGCAAACGATGAACGAGGGCCAAGCACAAGGGCGGCGCGCGCAATTCGCATCCTGGCAATTCACGTACAATAGCGCGACGACGTTGCAGGACGGCGTCACGCAACAGATCGACGGCATCCACGACGGCGTCTATCTGAAAAACGGTAAGCCTTTCGTGCGAATGCATGCGGACCGCGCGATTTACAACTCGCTCAGCCACGATTTCACCGTGAACGGCCCCGTGCATTTCGACGTCGATGACCACGGCAAGATCCGGACCTTCGATGCAAGCTACGCGGTCTGGACCGAAGCCAATCAGACATTGAGCATCCCGGGCGACGCGACCGTCGGCAGCGGCCATGAGCGTCTCACGGTTTCCAACGTCACGGTTGACCTGAGCAAAGGGCAGTACACCATAGGGAAGATTCAGGGGGCCGCCCAACCGTGACTGGCATGCGCAGTTCGTTGATCGCGTGCTTCATTCTCGTTCTCGTGGTGTCGGCATGCAGCGGAAAAGGCGGCGGCGGCGCCTCGCCCGACGCGACACCGACGAGCGATACGTATCTTTCGCATCGCGGCGAGGTGATGCCGTTGCGCTCAGCGCTGGAAGGCATCGACTTTCGCCCATTTATTCCGGCCCGTGAAATCGTCGAGACCGCAGTCATCCCCGCCTATAACGGCGGCGACGATACGCGTCAGAATCGCGGCATCGGATTCGAGTACGTCTCGAAGCGCGAAGCCTACGTGCTCAGGCAATGGCCGGGCAACGGATTACCCGGCCCGCGCAACGTCGCGACGATCGACAACTGTCAGATCACGTCATACGACATCGACGGCGGCGCAGCCGGAAAACAAGGCGCACTGTGGTCGAACGGACGCGTCGCATTCAATCTCATCGCAGCCGGTAGCGCTACCGATCGCGATACGTTCGAAGAAGCGCGCCGGCTCGTTCGTCTCGGCGCGTGCCGTTAAGACTTCTTTTGTTCCTCGGCTGCGAGCGTCTTTTTCGCTTCCGCGATCAGCTTCTTGACTTTCTGACCGCCTTTGTGGCCGATCTCTTCGTAGAAGTCCGAGCCGTACTTGTTCTTGACGACCTTGCCGCCTTTTTGGCCGATCGCCTCGTAGAACTCCGCGCCGTGTCGCTCGCGAGTTACTTGACCGCCTTTGCGACCGATCTTTTCGTAAAAGCCTGAACCGTAGCGATCGCGTACGGTGTCGCCGCCTTTTTTGCCAGCTTCACGCACCGACATTTCACCGCCATCATTTTCTTTTTCGGTCTGTGTGCGTTCAGTCACGTCTTTACCCTTGTCGGTTGGCATTGACTCCCCCGGCCCGCATCGAGCGACTCCGTGGTTCGTTCCCCCCGCAGCAAGCGACTAAACGCCAATGCTCAAGTACATATTTGAGCGAGCAAGCGTCTACGACGGTTCTGGGAAGACACCATACGTCGCAGATGTAGCTACCTTTGACGATCGCGTCGTGCTCATTGGCGAACTTTCTGCGCACGATGCGTTCGAACGTATTCCGTGCAGCGGTCTCGCACTCGCACCGGGATTCATCGACATTCATTCGCACTCTGATGAGAATTGGCTCATCGGTGACGCAGCTGCGGGTAAGATAACGCAAGGCGTTACGACGGAAATCGGCGGCAATTGCGGCTCCTCGATTGCACCGCTACTCGGCTATGCGAGCGAACGTAAGAACGCTGCGGTAAAACGGATTGGTATTGAGGTCGAATGGACTTCATTCGATGAGTTCTTTGGAGAAGTTGAACGCTCGGGCGTTGCGCTTAACGTTGCATCGCTTGTCGGACTTGGTACGACGCGCGCGTGCATCGCCGGCCCTGCAGATCGTCGACTTGAACGCGACGAGCTTCAGTCGCAAACGCGTCTGGTGCGCGAAGCGATCGAGGAAGGCGCGGTCGGTGTTTCGAGCGGCTTGATCTACGAACCGGGACGTTACGCCGATCTGGAAGAGCTTCTAAGCTGCGCGATCGCCGCTCGCGAAGCCGGAGCGCCGCTCTACGCGTCCCACATTCGCGATGAAGGCGACCGGCTGATTGAGGCCGTCGAAGAAGCACTCGCAGTCGGTGCGCGCGCCGATGTCATGGTGCAACTCTCGCATCACAAGGCCGCGTGGCGCCGCAACTGGGGCAAGGTCCATCGAACCCTCGAGATCGTCGACCGCGCTCGCGCCGCCGGAGCGAGCATCGCGTGCGACGCCTATCCTTACGTCGCGATGTGGACCGATCTCGATACGATTTTGCCGGACGACATTCGCGACGGTGGCCCGAAAGCGACACTCGAGCGTTTGCACGATCCGAAGACTGCGACTGCGGTGCTCTTAGCGCTGGAGATGCGCTTCACGCCGCAAGAATGGCACGATATCTTGATCACGGACGTGCGTAGCTCACGAAACGAGGAGCTGGCCGGAAAGCGCATCGACGAGATCGCTTACCTGCGGGGCGTCAAACCCGCCCGCGCGGCACTGGATCTGTTGGTCGAGGAACGTCTGCACGTACAAGCCGCGTTCTTTGCAATGGATGAAGATGACGTTGCGAGCGTCCTCTCGGCGTCGTTCTGTGCCGTTGCAAGCGACGCATCGACGCGTGGATTCTCAGGTGTCACCCGCGAGGGTGTACCGCACCCGCGCGCATTCGGCTGCTTTCCGCGTGTCTTCCGCAGGTTTGTTCGCGAGCGCAAAACGCTCACGAATGAAGAGGCTGTGCGGCGGATGACCTCACTGCCCGCATCACTCTTCAACCTGCGCGGACGTGGTAGCATCGCGCAAAACGCATACGCCGATTTGGTTGTTTTTGACCCCGCGCGGATCGGTGATCGCGCGACATACGAGCAGCCCTACGTCGCCGCCGAAGGAATCGCACACGTCTTTGTGAACGGCTCGCCCGTGATGCGCGACGGCAGAATGACGCAGGCTCGTCCAGGACGCGTGCTGCGCGGAGGGGGACCACTGTGATCGCACTCATTTTCGCAATAGGTCTCGCAGCATCGACTCCGCAACCGCTGACGTTGACCGTTACGGCCGCGCCGTTGCACGCAGCCTCGCTTGTCCCCGTGGCGGTCTCGCTGACCGTGACGAACCGGACGCGCGCGCCGATCACGCTCGAGTTTCCCTCACCGGATCTCTTCGAGATTCAAATCCACGATGCGGGCGGACAGGTTCTCTTCGATTCGCGAACGGGACATAACCCGATCGAGCTACATCGCAAGATGATCTTCCCCGTTGGGCGTACGAACATCGCGACGTACGCTTGGAGCGGCTTAACCGACGACCATCGAGCGCTTGCGGCGCCGGCGCGGTACACGATACACGTTGAGATGGCGAGCACCTCGACGACGCTTTCAACAGACATTCCGCTGGTGCTGGATGCGCCGCAAACCATCGACTCCGTCCTTGCGGCGGCAAAGCCCGCTCTTGCGACGATCTCCGGAACGCCCGAACGCGAAGGCGCAATCACCTATTTGCGTGACGACACGGGACGCGTCGCGATCACGGCACCGCTGGGCATTCGTCCGCAAGGCACATTCATCGCCCGCGGGATCATGCAAACGGTACTAAATCAGCGAAAGTTCGTCATCGACCGGTTTGCCCCGGCGTCTGATAATTCCGATCCTGAAGCGACGACCATACCGCGCGCGATGCCGCTTCCAGCGCAGAGCGCTCTCCCGCGTTCTCGATGACGTACGTCGCTCTCGCGCGTGCGATTTCCGGATCGATTTGCGCAGCCATTCGTTTTATGACGTCATCACGGCTTACGCCGTCTCGCGCCACGACGCGCGCAATCCGCGTTTCGACCGGCGCTATAACAACGACCGTCGCGTCGCACTGCTTCCAATAGTCACCCTCGAAGAGCAGTGGAACGACGTGCACCGCGATGTCGTCGCCGGCTTCGGTCTCAATTTCGGACGCGCGTGCTCGCACGGCGGGATGAACGATGGCGTTCAGGGCATCGCGCTCGCCTTGATCCGAAAATACGATTGCGGCCAGCGCCGCGCGATCGATCCCGCCATTACGAATCACCTGTGGCCACCGCGCTGCAATCGCAGTAAAGCCTGGTGTCCCAGGCTCGACGACTTCACGCGCAAGCTGATCGGCGTCGATAATCGTCGCGCCGAGCTGCGCGAACGTACGCGCTACCTCGCTCTTTCCCGAGCCAATTCCGCCGGTGAGCCCCACGCGCAACATTATTAGTGGGGTGGCGATTCCTCGATCGTCTCTTTAACGGCGGAAAAATCCGCCTCGAGCTCTTGCTGCAGCGTATCAAGCAGCACCTGACACGTGGCCTCAGCGATACGCTTACCGATCACCGCATCGAACGCTTCACCAACGATACCAAGCGGCGGTTGATATTCGCCGCTGAGCACGATCTCGCTGTCGTTCCCGAGCGGATGCATCTTGAGCGTCCCGGTGAAGGTCGGAAACGGTCCGCCACCTTCGGGCTCCCACACGAACTGCAGCTCGTCGTGCAAAATGCGCTCACCCTTGTGTCCGTGGACCGCAACGAACTTCACGTCGACCTCGCGCTCGATCCCGAGATTCGCACCGAATCCAAGCGTCGCGAGCGGCACGCTGAGTTTGAGGCGGTGCTCCTTCAAGCGTAAGCGCCGCACAATCGAATCGAGGGCAACCGAATAAGGCGCTTTGACGGTAATCGTTCCGTAGACTTCGGTCATCGCGCCCTTCGCTTATTCGACTTCGACGGTCTCCGCGACGTTGCCTAAGGGAGCGCCATCGTCGAGCGTGTAGTCTGCGATCTCTTCCGGAGAGATGTCGGCTACGTGTTGGATCGAGCCCGTGATGCGTCGCGTGCTCTGATTGATCGTCAGCAGCGTGACCTCGACTTCTTGGCCGGGGCTGTACTGCGCGCTCGGGTCGAACTCACCCTTAGGGACCATCGCCAGAACACCGGGGACGATCTCGACGAGGATATAGTTCGGCGTAACCTTGACGACTTGCGCAACGAGCTTGTTGCCTTCGACCAGCTGATCTGCATGTTGCAGCCAGGGATCGGGCAGCGCGTGCTTGAGCGACAAGCTGACCTTCTTCGCTTCGGGATCGAACTTCATGACTTCGACCTGCACCACGTCACCGATCTTGACGACCTCGGACGGATGCTTGATGCGCGCGTACGACAGCTCGCTATTGTGAATGAGACCATCCACGCCGCCGAGATCGACGAATGCGCCGAACTCTGCCAATCGAACGACGACGCCTTCGCGAATTTGTCCGACTTCGAGCGTACCGAGCAGCTCTTGCTTCTTGGCGTTGAGCTCTTCTTCGAGAACCAAGCGCTGTGAAAGCACGACCCGATGACGCTTGTGATCGAGATCGATCACTTTCAAGCGGAGACGCTTTCCGACGAGTTCGTCGAGATTGCCGACAGGCTGCCGGCGAATCTGCGATGCGGGAACAAATCCGCGCATGCCGAGATCGACGAGGACACCGCCCTTGACGACTTGCGTGACCGTTGCTTCGATCACTTCATCGTTCTCGTGCGCTTCGATGACTTTCTCCCACGTCTTCAGCGCGCGTGCACGCCGTTCTGAGAGAAGCAGCTCACCATCATCATCGATGCGGTGAATCATCACTTCGAGCTTATCGCCGACCTTCAGCGTCTTCGGCTCGATCGCGAGACTCAGCTCGCGGAACGGAAGCGTGCCTTCCGACTTGCCTCCGATGTCGACCAGCAATTCTTCTTGATACTTTGCGACGATGACGCCGGTCAGGACTTGACCCTCGTCGAGCACTTTCAAGCTCTCTTCGTAGAGCCGTTGCTCGAGGGCGAGTTGGTCTTCTTCAGTTACCGCCGGTTTCGGCGGAGCAATTTCAGTTGTAGAGATCTGTATGTTCCTATCAATATCACGGCAGGGAGCCGTGAGCCCCGGAAATCTCCCGACCCGTCATCGTCCCGGACGAGGTGGACCCCGTCGGGGCCCGGGACGAGCAAAGTAGTCGAGAGCCGATCACAATAAGTGGCCACAGGAGCCTAACCGATATAAGCTCCGTTAGTCAAATCCACCATGGCCGCAAAGGGTTTCCGCCCGGCTCAACGTTGACAATTCCGGCACCACCACGTGCCGCGTTGCGCCAAAACCGTCCGAACGAGCGGCTTCTTACAGCGCGGGCACGGCTCGCCCGCACGCCCGTACACCGTCAGCTCGTTTTGGAAGCCGCCTTCCATCCCTTCGGCGTCGACGTAGTCGCGCGAGCTCGTGCCGCGCATCTCGATCGCCTTGCGGAGCACGGCTTGGAGCGCACCATGCAGCCGCCCGATCCGTTCACGCGAGAGTTTGCCCGCGGGCGTCGACGGCTTGATTTGCGATTCCCAGAGTGCCTCGACCGCATAGATATTTCCGACACCCGCGATGCGACGCTGGTCAAGCAGAAAAGCTTTGATCGGCGTCGGGCGTCCCTTAAGAATTGCAGCGAATCGCGGTATGTCAAATTCTTGTGAAAGCGGCTCGACGCCGAGCTCGGCATCCCAGATTTCATCCTTCTGAACTAACCGCATTCGCCCAAACCGGCGTACGTCGGCGAACGCCAGACGCGTCCCGTCCGTGAAGTCGATGATGACGTTCGTATAAGGATAGAGCGCATCGGTCTGACGCTGCACGATTAACCGGCCCGTCATCCGCAACGACACGACGAGCGTGCGTCCCGACGCGAGCTCGACGATCGGATATTTTCCGCGACGTCCGACCCGCGTGATGCGATCCCCCGCAAGCTGTTTTCCAAATGCGGGCCGGCGCGCGGCAATGACGATTTCGGGGCGTAGCGCACGCGCACCGGCGATCGTCTTCCCGACGATCGTACTTGCGAGGCCGCGTGCTATTGTCTCGGCTTCAGGAAGCTCCGGAATCGCGTGGCTCCAGTTTTGGAATTGTGAGTTTGAATCCGGGATGCAGACCGGCACGCTTTGCTTCACCGGCCGCGAGCTCGATCACGTATTTGCCGTAGCCCGCACGTTGAATCTCTTCGCCCGGCGTCTTCGCCGTCTGAGCCGGAACGTCGGCTGCGATCGAATCGATCGTGCCGTTCGCGCGCACGAAGAGCATGTCGAGCGGAATCAGCGTGTTTTTCATCCAGAACGTATCGCGAATGTCTGCTCCGTTCACAAAAATCATCCCCGAATGCGCCGCCAGCTGCGTTCGGAACATCAAGCCGTATTCACGCGTCGCTTCGGTATCCGCAATTTCGAGCGTAAGCGGTTCGTTGGGGGCCTGCACCGTGATGGTGCGGGCCAGTGCGAGCATCAATGCGAGCAGCGCGATCACGCGACTTCCTCTCCTTCGGCATTGACTTGATCGGGATCATACGCAGCAATATCATACCAGTTGCTTCCGACTTTGATCGTGGCTTCAACCGGAACGGAAATCTGCATCGCTTCTTCCATCTCACTTTTCACGAGGCGTGCGACTTTCTCGCGCTGCTCGGCAGCAATCTCGAAGATCAGCTCGTCGTGGATCTGCAGCAGCATGATCGCATCCAGCCCGGCTTTGCGCAGCGCCGCATCGACCTTGACCATCGCCAGCTTCATGAGATCGGCAGCGCTGCCTTGGAGCGGTGCGTTCGTCGCTTCGCGCTCGGCCGCGCCGCGCAGTGCGAAATTGCGCGCGCGCAAATCGGGCATGTAACGGCGGCGGCCAAGCAGCGTGCTCACGTAGCCGTTCTCACGGCCTTCCTCGAGATTGCCATCGATCCACGCGCGTACGCTCGGAAAGCGCGCGAAATAGGCGTCCGTCATCGCGCGGGCTTCGGCTTTCGGGATTTCCAGCCGTTGCGACAATCCGAACTCCGACATGCCGTAGAGCAAGCCGAAATTCACGGACTTTGCGATACGACGCTGATTGTGATCGACCGATTGTCCCTTCGGCACCAAGAATATCTGACGCGCAGTGAAATCGTGAATATCTTGGCCTTCCGCAAAGGCCCGGCGCATAGCCTCATCACCGGAAAGATGCGCCATCAAGCGCAGCTCGATCTGACTGTAGTCGGCGGCCAGCAACAATCGCTCCGCAGGCGCGACGAATGCTTTGCGGACGCGGCGTCCGAGCTCGCTGCGCACAGGGATGTTTTGCAGGTTGGGGTTCGTCGACGAAAGGCGGCCGGTTGCGGTCGAGGTTTGGTTGAACTCGGTGTGCACGCGTCCGCTTGCATCTGCCAGCGACGGCAAGACGTCGACGTACGTGTTCTTGAGCTTCGTAACTTCGCGGTACTCGAGTATCCGCGCGCAAATCGGGTACTCGCGTCCCAGCCCTTGCAACACTTCGATTCCGGTCGCCCAGCCGGTCTTTGTCTTTTTGCCGCCGGGGATGTTCAACTTCTCGAACAGGATGCGGCCGAGCTGCAGCGGTGAGCCAAGATTGAACGTCTCGCCGGCAAGCTCGTAGACTTCTGCCTGCAGCGCGCTGATACGAGCGTCGATCTCCTTCGACATCTTGGTGAGCTCGCGCGGATCGAGCTTGATGCCGGTACGCTCCATGTGCGCCAAGATCGTCGCAAGCGGAAGCTCGAGCTCTTCGTAGAGCGGAATCTGCTCGCGCAGCGCGAGCTCATGACGCAGTTTTTCCGAAAGCCGCCAAACGGCGTCGGACCAGGCTGCGGCCTCTTCCGGAAGCGAGAGCGCCAGATGTTCTTCGACTGCGTCGCCCAGGCGCGTGTAGGCACGCGCGGGATTGAGTAAGTGCGCTGCGATCATCGTATCGTCGACGACGTGCCGCACGTCGCTGCGGGTCGCGGCAATCAGCGCCTTGGCATCGTGCACGACGATCTGTGCTTTGCCGCTCCACAGCTCGGCAAATGCCGCGCCGACATCCTCGCGTTCGAGTGCGGTGACCAGAAATGAGATGCCGGAGCCCTCTTGCGCCGTGACTCCAAGCGTCTCGCTGCTCGGCAAGAGCCCGCGCTCGGTGATCCCCGGCTTGAGCGCGAGAGCCAGGCGCGGCTTCTCCGCAAGCTCGCGCAGCGTTGCGGCGAGATCGGTATCGTCGACGAAGGCTGTGTAGTTGCCGGCGAGGGCTTTGGGCGCAGCCTCGATTGCCGCAGCGTTCTTCGGCGCTTCGAGCTTAGCCAGTAGCGATTTGAACTCGAGCTCGCGGTACAGAACGTACAGCGTATCGTTGTCTGGGGCTTTGAAGTGCGCGTGATCCCAATCGACGTCGACCGGAAGATCGCGCTGCGCGGTCGAGACGTCGCGACACAGCTGGGCTTGCGCGCCGTACTCGCGTACCAGACCTTCGAGCTTCGGCGTGCCGGCAAGCGTCGGGTTCGCAACAAGCGCATCGAGTGTTCCGGCGGCGTTGATCAGTTTGCTGGCCGTCTTTTCGCCGACGCCTGGAATGCCGGGCAAATTATCCGATGGATCGCCTTTGAGCCCGCGATAGTCGGCGAGTTGACTCGGCTCGAGATCGAAACGTTCGCGCACCGCAGCTTCGTCGTATCGCCCGAGATCGGTGATTCCGCGCCGCGTCATCAAAACGGTCGTGCGGTCGTCGACGAGTTGTAAGAGATCCAGATCGCCGGTTACGACAAGCGTGCGTTGATGCGCTTCAACGGATTTTTTGGCGAGCGTCGCGATGATGTCATCGGCCTCTTCGCCGTCGATCTCAACGATCGGAATATCGTACGCGGCGAGAACCTTGCGCACCAGCGCAAATTGGCTACGCAGATCGTCGGGCGTTTCCTGACGCTGCGCCTTATACTCCGCGTAACGCTCGAGCCGCGCACGTGGAACGCCTTTATCGAAGGCCGCGATGACGTGCGTCGGACGTTCGTCGGCGAGCACTTTCTGCAGCATCATGATGAAACCGTATGCGGCGTTGGTCGGCATGCCGCTCGCAGTTGTCATCACCGGCAGCGCAAAGAAGGCGCGATACACGAGCCCGTACGTATCGAGCAGCATCAGCGTCGCCGTATCGGGCGGCGGAATGCGCGTCGCGGCGGCAGTGGTCACTGCACTCTAACCGCGAGAGAAGCCGCGCCGACGTCGCCGTCGTCGGAGATCTTCAGCACGGAGACGACGTACCGCCCCGGCTGCGTCGGCAGATCGACATTGAACGCATCGCCGTCATTCTGCCCGACCCGCCACACAATGGCATGCGGCGCCGAGATCGCAAGGCTGTTGTCCGGTGCGGCGACCGTGCGCGTGCCCTCGGCGCCGAAAATATCTTGCGCCTTCGAACCGGCCGGCGCGACGTACGCGTGCCAGCTTGGATCGGTCGACGCGGGATCTTGTGTCGTCGTTCCACCCGCTGCCAAGATCGCGGGCGCATTATCGAACGATGCACCCGCGCTTGGCCGGCCGTCGGAGACGCGCACGGCGAGCAGCGAAGCCCCTTGTTCGCCGCCGTCCTGAATCGAAATGTGCGCGGTGGCGCCCGGCGTGTAGTTGCCGCGATCGGCGCTCAGCGCCGTGACGCGGGGATAGCCCGGTCCATCGATTGCGACGGGAAAGTCGGTCGTATAAACCGCGCCGTCTTTAACGAAGGCGACCCCGATCCGTACCGTGCCCGCCGCGTTTGCAAGCGATAGACGCGCGGACGCGTGCCCGCCCGATGTACTCGCCACGTGTGTATCCGCGATGCGCGCACCTTCGACAGTGAAGAGCGCACTGCCATACGCACCGTTTAAGGTCGCATTCACGTCAATGTGATCGCCGAGCCTGTAACGATCCTTGTCGAGCGTCAACGTGACGTCGGCGCTGCGGCTTGACAGTCGCGCTCCGAGAGCGCTCGGCGCAACGGTCACCGCGGTTGCATCCATTGCCGCAGCATTGTCAACGAGTTGCGCGATTGCGATATTTGTGCCGAGCTCCGTCGAGTGGAACGCGACCTCCGCATGTCCGAGCGCATCGAGCGTGACCGTCTCATCCGAGGTATTCGGTCCCTTCGTCAACGCGACGTGCACTTGCCGGCCGGCCGCGGGGCGTCCATCGGTTGCATCGAATGCGTGGACGTCGAAGACCGCTGCTTGCCCGACGTCGAGTTGCGCGTCATCGGGTGTGATCGACACAACTGTCGAGGCATTCGGGACGACAATCTGCGTCGTCGCCGTTGCGCTTTGCGTCGAAGCGACGACGCCGTAGGTCGAAGACAATCCGTCGGTCGGCGCCGGCAAGGTCACGAGCGCCGTTCCATCGGCAGTCGTGCGAACCGACGTATTTTGAATCGTGGTCGTTCCCCAACGCGGAACGTCGGAATTTTCACCGGGCGCGATGACGTGCGGTGTGCGAACGACGCGTACTTGCACGGTTTGGCCGGCAACGGGTTTGCCTTGGCTGCGCAACGAGACGCGCAGCGGAACCGCCGATGACGCCGCACAGCTCGCGCCGCACAACGCAGCCACGCCGAGCGTGTAATCGCCGGCCGCGTCAACATGAACTGCCGTGCCACCCGTACCACCACCCGCAGTTGCGATGATCGCAAGCTCACCGGCGGGCGCGTCCTGCGGAATGGGCAACGCGCCCCAGAAGCCGCCGCTCGGTTCCAATTCGAGTGTCGCGTTCGCGATGCTGCGCCCGTTCACGAGCGCGCTGACGTGCACATCTCCACGCATCGGCTTGAACGTGGCACCGTCGCGCTTGCGCGCAAATCCAACGACGCGGAGCGTTTCACCGGCGCTAACGACGCCGCGATCGGCGCGCACGCCGACGATCGCGACAGGCAAAGGCGGCTGCGGGGTCAGCGAGATGAATGCTTTGCTGCGGCCCCACTCGGCGAGTGCAAAGCGCGCGCCGGCGACGCCGCGGACGATCCCATCCGCACCAGTCTTGACCTCGACGAACCGTCCACCGACGAGCAGCGTGACGCGCATCGCCGCCAGCGGCTGCCCGCTGCGCAAATCGGTTCCGTACAGGATCCAACCCTCGGGCGTCTCTTTTGTTACGAGACCAATGCGCGAGAGATTGATCCACGTCTGCTGCGAAGCTTCGCCGCGTCGCGCTTCGATCACGAAGAATCCTTCGCGATTGCCGAGGGGGACGCTGACGTCGTTCGATTCGAACTTGTAGCCTTGCGGCGGTGTGAACTTCCAGCGCGCGACGGCACGTGCATGCGACGTGTCGATCGCGTGCATGCGCGAGCTTCCCGCGATCAGCACGTCCGCCGGATCTACCTCATAGGCTGCAAAATCGACCGGCGCGCCGGAATACGTATCGAGCCGGACGATAACGTCTTTCCAGGGCACCATGACATCGCGCGCATACAGCGCGAAGACGCCGTCCAGCTTGTGCGTATCGAGGAGCGGGCGCGCGGCGCGCACGGGCGGTGCAGTCAACGTCAGTGCGATGACCGCGATCAGCGCGATGCGGAAAAGTGCTCTAGTATTCGTACGAAATCGTGCCGGCTTGTTCGAACGCCATCTTGAACGCGACGCCGAACTTTCGAACGTCGCCGCGTTTCATCGGCGAGTAGTCATTGCTGATTCCGATCAGTGCTGATGAGCCGCTATCGATGCCGGCGTAGCGGCTCCCGTCACTGGCGGTGAAAACGAAGTGCGTCGCGACGGGAAAGAGCTGGGATGAAATGTCATTGTCCAATTCGAGCTTGAAGATCAAATACGATTGCGACGCGCCCCCAACGGTGCCGACCGATGCATCATTGCTGCTCACGAAACGGTTGTCGAGAATTTTAATGTCCGAAGCCGAGGAATAGAGGCTCGCCGGCGTCGGTTTCTCTTGGCATCCCACGGTCAGCAGACCAAGCGCAAACAGCGCTGCGGATATCCGTCGGGGCATGCGCCCGGCCTTCGCGGAACGCGAAGGTTGCGCCTCGCATCAACGGGTACAAGCTCTCAGTCATGAGTGACGAGACAACCCCAGAACCAGCGACCGTTCCGTGTCGTTACTGCGGTAACGACGCGGCCTCAGTTGAGTCTGGGACGGAACAAGAAGTAACAAGCGGTAAGGCTGACGTTTATCAGGTGATCGTGCTGTGCGCAGCCTGTCATCGCCCGTTCGCGACGATCGCGCGGAATTGATCGTGATGCTCGCACGCGCCGCAATTCTGTGTGCCGCCCTTGCGCTGCTCGGCGCATCTCCGGCGCCCGTGCCGGTACCGGCAGTTCCGCTGCACGCGACGTACACCGTCGAGACGAACAAGCTCGGACAAGTCGTACGCGTCGTTTCTGCCAACGCTACAAATGATGCTCGCTTCAACACCGCGACGCGCGGTAACGCACTGCAAGCCTTCGTACGCCGCCCTGACGGCACAGCCGTTGCGGGCGTCTACAAACTCACGTACGACTATTCGCCGAAGACGAAAGACGTGCGCCGTAACGTACAGCTCGTTCGCGCCGGCGGAGTCGATCCGAATGCGAAAGGTTACGTGACGGTCGAACTCTCCAAGGTCAAGGCGGAGCCGGGCGCTACGCCCGATCCGCTCCAAGAGGCGAAGAAAGCCACGACTGCCGGAGCAAATTCGAACCTGCCGGACTTCAACAAGATCGTCTCACGCCAACCGTCCGGCAAGTAACGTGGCGCGGCGTCCACGCAAGCCGCAAAAACGCGAGGCTGCAGCAACGCCTGAAGACCTGATGCAGTTTTACCTGCGCAACCGCGAGCATTTCGAGAAGCGCAGCGAGGCCGATCTCGAACGCTCGTGCGCCTCAAAGGACGCCTATCCCACCGAAGCGCACGCGCGCGCCGTGGCCGCAATGAACGGCATGGCTGACGTGCTGTACACGTACGAGTGTTTTTATTGCAAGCAGTGGCACCTTACGCGGCGCCCTAGCGCGTGAAGCTAATCTCGTCGTCGACGTCGATGAGATCGAAGAACTTCTCAATGTCGCGCCGTGTTTCGAGACACGGATAGCGCGCCACGAACTGTTGGCGATGTTCTTCATCGCGGAACGCACGTGACTTCATCTTCTCGTTGATTTCCGCGAACTTGTTCGGATCGCTCTTCGCGTGCACCCAACTCGCGATCTTCTCATCGTCGCGAAGCTCACGCACCGCTTGGGTGAAATCGTCTTCGGCAATGCCAAGCCACTCGAAGAGGTAACCTGAAAGACCCGGCGTGACTTTGTAGCCGCCGAGCGTTCCTTGCAGCTTTGCCTTCGTTTTGTCGATCGTGCGGGCAAGCAACACGAGTCCACCGAGCTCCACATGCGGCGAACGCGGCGCATGCGAACGCAGATCCGCTTCCGGAAACTCGAGCCCCGCAGTGCGATATGCGCCCACGGCTTCGAGCAACGGGCGATCGTCGAACCGGAAGAAATATGCTTTCTCATCCGCGGTGTGCACGTACGGCATCCAGGCTGGAATCGCGAACGTGTCGCCGCGCTTCCATTCAAGGAGCGCGTCGCCGACGCGCGTTTTGCCGGAGCCCTCGACTACGTGATATACGGCGCTCGATGTCTCGCGGCGTTCCGGTGACGATGTTCCAGCGTTGACGCGCTCGGCCGAGGCGCCGATCGTACGCGAGATCGGACACGGCGAATCGCGCAGTACGTAGTCGACCGACGCAAACGACTGCGAGCCCTGATCGACGAGAGCGACGATCTCGGCCCACGGATACTTCAGTCGCGACAGGCCGCTCTGCGGATTCGACGGGTAGCGCGGGTCGGCGTAGCCTTCCGCAAAGTTCGCTGGGATGAATTGCCAGACGGGAAGATCGAGGCCGTCGAGCCAGATCATCGCGCCGTCACCCTCGTGCCCGTGATCGTGGAATTCCCAGGAAGGCGTGAGGATCACGTCGCCGCGTTCCATCGTCACCTTCTCGCCGCCGACCGCGGTGAACCCGCGGCTGCCTTCAATAATAAAGCGCAGCGCGAACGCTGTGTGACGGTGCGCGGGCGCCGTTTCGCCCGGCAAAATCATTTGCAGGCCCGCGAAGAGTGTGTCGGTCGTGAACGGCGCGCGAAGGGCCGGGTTCACGAGCATCAGCACGCGGCGTTCGGCTTCGTCCGCAGAGATCAGATGACCGGCGCGGCCGAGCAGCTCACGCAGCTGCGCGTAGCGCCACACGTGCGGCACGGCTTTTGGTGCCGGTTTAGGTGGAACCATCGCGCGCATCGCCGTCCAGAGTGGCGCCGTCGCCTGTGCGGATACATCTGAAAGAAGACGATCAAGGGAATCGGCTGCGTGCGGGACGATTGTCGCCACGGTAGAACCCTCCGACGGCTCACTTACCCGTGAAAGGCACGCGAACCTAGTATGCGATTCGTCAGCTTTGCGCGAGGCCGCGATGCGGCATCAGGCGTTCTCGAGGGCAATAGCGTTCGGTCATTCCGCTCGGGACTCGACATGCACGCGTTCATCGCGCTCGATCCTGCGCAGCGATCGGCCGAGCTCAAAAATCTCGGCGAGCCGATCTCGCTCGACCAAGTGCGCTTACTCGCGCCGATTCGTCCGCACAAAAACGTTTTTTGCGTCGGCCGCAATTATCTCGCGCACGCCGAAGAAGGCGCGCGAGCGCGCGGACAGGAGCTCACGCTTCCGGACGTCCCGACGTTCTTTACGAAGGCCCCGACCGCCATCGCCGACCCGGATCAAGCGCTCGAGCTCAATCCGAGGCTGTCGTCGCAATACGATTGGGAAGCCGAACTTGCCGTGATCATCGGAACGCGTTGCCGCGACGTTTCCGAGGCCGAAGCACTGGACGTCATCTTCGGGTACTCGTGCCTCAACGACGTGACCGCGCGCGATCTGCAGAAAGCGCACGTGCAGTGGTTTAAAGGAAAGACGCTCGACAACACGTGCCCGATCGGCCCGTGGATCGTCGAAGCCTCCGACATTCCGGACCCGCAAAAGCTCGAGATCGCGTTAACAGTCAACGGCGTTGAGAAGCAGCATTCAAACACAGAACACATGATCTTCTCGATTGCGAAGATCATCGAGAGTCTCAGCGCCGGACTGACGCTCGAACCCGGCGACGTGATCGCAACCGGCACGCCCGAAGGCGTCGGCTTCGCACGCACACCACCCGAATTCTTAAACGATGGCGACGTCATGGAGATCACGATTCAGAACGTCGGGTCGCTGAAGAATAGCGTTCGTCTCCGCGCGCCGGTCACTAGCGGTCGCTGATGCTGATCGTCGTTCCAAAAGAAACCGCCGAAGGCGAGCGGCGAGTCGGCCTTGTGCCCGACACGGTCGCCCGGCTCATAAAAGCCGGGCACACCATTCGCGTCGAGCGAGGTGCGGGGACAAGCGCAAGCTTTCCGGACGGTGCGTACACTGCGGCGGGTGCGACCGTCGTCGATCATTCTGCGCTGTTCGCCGGCGCCGATTTGGTCGTTCACGTCAGCCGGCCCAGCGATGCGGAGCTAAACGAGATCCCCGAGGGGACGGCGCTGCTCGGACTTCTTGCGCCGCTGGGCGATCCACGCTATGTCGAATCGCTCGCAGCACACAAACTCCGAGCGCTTTCGATGGATGCGATTCCACGCATCACGCGCGCGCAAAGCATGGATGCGCTCTCGTCGCAAAGCAACATCGCCGGCTATAAAGCCGTAATTCTCGCGGCCGAATATCTGCCGAAGTTTTTCCCGATGCTCACGACTGCGGCCGGCACCATTGCACCGGCGAAAGTCTTGATCCTCGGCGCGGGCGTTGCTGGATTGCAAGCGATTGCGACTGCGCGCCGCCTGGGTGCCGTCGTTTCCGGATACGACGTGCGCGCCGCCGTCAAAGAACAGGTGCAGAGTCTCGGCGCAACGTTCCTCGAGTTCGATCTCGGCGAAAGCGCCGAAGGTTCGGGCGGATACGCCAAAGAGCTGACGCCCGAACAAGCCGAGCGCCAGCGCCAATGGATGGCCGATCACATCGGCAATTCGGATGTCGTGATTCCAACGGCACTCGTCCCCGGACGCCGCGCACCGATCTTGATCACGGAAGAAGCCGTGCGCAAAATGCGGCCGGGCTCGGTGATCGTCGACGTTGCGGCCGATGCGGGCGGAAATTCCGCGCTCACCAGACCGGGTGAAGTCGTGGTCGAGAACGGCGTCACGATTGTCGGTATAAAGAATCTGGCAGCGACGATGCCGCTGAACGCAAGCCAGCTTTACTCGCGCAACGTGCTCGCGTTGCTCGACGTAATCGTCAAGGAGGGCAAGCTCAACTTGGATCGCAGCGACGAAATCGTGCGCGACACGCTCCTGACCGAAAACGGAGAGATCTTGCACGAGCCGACGAAAACCGCGATTGCCGGAGGACGCACGTGAGCGCACATCTTCTCACCGAGCTGACCGTCTTTATTCTGGCGCTCTTCGTCGGCATCGAAGTGATCTCGAAAGTTCCGGCAACGCTGCACACCCCGCTGATGTCGGCGACGAACGCAATTCATGGCATCGTGCTGGTCGGCGCGATTCTGGTTGCAGGCTTGGCGAATCCACCGCTGCATCCGATCCTGGGGGTGGTGCTCGTCGTGATGGCTAGCCTCAACGTCTTTGGCGGTTACACCGTGACCGAGCGGATGCTCGAGATGTTCAAACCGAAACCATCGCCCGCACCGACTGACGGGAAGCGCGGATGACGGCCGACCAACTCGCGAATCCCGTCGACGTCGCATATCTCATCACCGGAATCTGTTTCATCATCGGCCTTCGTTATCTCAGCTCACCCAAGACCGCGCGTCTGGGCAATCGCATCTCGATGCTGGGCATGTTGATCGCGCTTGTCGCGACGCTCACGCAAGGCATCGTCGGCTGGTGGGAAGTCGGGATCGGCATCGCCATCGGTGCCGCAATCGGCATCTACTCGGCGCGCGTCGTCAAGATGACGGCGATGCCCCAAATGGTCGCAGCATTCAACGGAATGGGCGGCGGTGCGGCCGCAATGGTTGCGCTCGGCGACGTTCTGCGCCTGATGCGCGATACGGGTGGTAACGTTCCGGTCGATCAAGGCGTTCCGATCGTGCTCTCGTGCGCGATCGGTTCGATCAGCTTTGCGGGCAGCATCATCGCCTTCCTCAAGCTGCAAGAATTGATGACCGGGCGTCCGATCCAATATCCCGGACAGCAAATCGTCAACGCGTTGATCGCACTCGCCATTGTCGTTTCTGCGGTCGCAGTCTGCGCGAGCTACATGCCCGAGCTCGCGTTTTACGTGTTGCTCGTCGGCTCGCTGTTACTGGGCGTGCTGTTCGTGCTGCCGATCGGCGGCGCCGACATGCCAGTCGTCATCTCGCTCTTGAACGCTTTCACCGGACTCGCGGCGGCGATGACCGGCTTCGTGCTCGATAACAACGTGCTGATCATCAGCGGCGCGCTCGTCGGCGCGTCTGGTACGCTACTCACGCTGCTGATGGGCAAAGCCATGAATCGCTCGATCACAAACGTGCTCTTCGGCGCGTTCGGCGCGGTTCATACGGCGACCGGCGGTGCCGCAGTCGCCGGCGGCGATGGGCATGTGCGCAGCGGAACGGCCGACGATATCGGCGTCATGCTCGCGTACGCGAAGGAAGTCATCATCGTTCCGGGTTACGGCATGGCCGTCGCACAAGCGCAGCACAGCGTGCGCGAGCTGGCCGACCAGCTCGAGAAAAAAGGCGTCGAGGTCAAGTACGCGATCCATCCGGTCGCGGGACGTATGCCCGGGCACATGAACGTCTTGCTCGCAGAAGCCAACGTGCCGTACACGTCGCTCTACGACATGGAAGACATCAATCCGGAATTTCCGCGCGCGGACGTCGCACTCGTCATCGGCGCAAACGACGTCACGAACCCGGCCGCGCGCAACGTGCAGAGCTCTCCGATCTACGGCATGCCGATTCTCGATGTCGACAAAGCGCAAAACATCGTCGTCCTCAAACGCAGTATGAACCCCGGCTTCGCCGGTATCGACAATCCGCTTTACGAAAATCCAAAAACGATGATGCTCTTCGGCGACGCCAAGAAATCCATCGACAATCTCACGTCCGTGGTCAAAGGGCTCTGAGACCCGTCATCTCGCACGTCGATATGCGCGTGCGAGATCGAAAGAAAGCCGAAGCGTTTTATCAGCGCATCTTCGACATACTTGGCGGTGAGAAGTCGATCGGCCCGGGATTCACGACATTCTCTCGACCGATGGGTAGCTCGGAGAACTGGCTGGGCTTCACCGAAGACCTGGAGATGGTCGCGGGAATGACCACAGTCGCGCTGCATGCGCCGGATCACGAGACCGTCGATAGAGTCGCGGAGATTCTCCCGGAAATCGGCGCGCTAGCAATCGAACGCGACGAGGGGATTTACGGCCACAACTATTATGCGGTCTTCTTCAAAGACCCGGACGGCAATCCGCTGGAAGTCGTCTGTTACGAGTCAGAGCAATAGTGTTTTCGCCGGAATGGATCTCGGCTGCGTCCGCCGTGCTCGCGCTCCTCATCGTCGCGATTTCCGTCCACGCCGCACTGCGTCAGCTCGAGCTGATCCGCATTTCCACCCAATCCGCGACTTTCTTGTCACTCGTCCAGTTGAACCAGTCCGAAAGGGTACTCGCGGCGCTCGCGTTCATATACGACGGGAATCTCGAGCGCTTGTGTGATGAATTGGGCGATGCGGCAACACCGGAACAGATGTGGGAACGGGGTGGCCCCGCCTTTCCGGCACTTTTTTTCTACGAATCGGTCGGGGCGTGTGTGATGTACAAGATGCTCGACGCAGAGATAGCGTTCGGCACCTTCAACGTTTCCGGCCTTTGGAAGAAAAGTGCGCGCTTCATTCGCTTGTATCGCAAGGTAGCAGCGAGGCCGGAAGCTCTTGATAAACTCGAAGCGCTCACGGCGATGTTGCAGACGCACCACGAGCCAGAATGGCCCCGGATGCCGGAAGAGAGTTCGCTACCCTCGTGAGGTGCGCAAGCCGACAACGAGCGCGAAGATAGCCAGGACGCCGACCATCGCTGCAAGCGCGCTGCTTGCAACATCCAAACCATAGGCTGCCGACAAGACGCCGACACCGATAACCGGAATCGAGTTTCCGGAAAAGCACGCAAGGAAATAGCTCGATGCGACTTCGGCACGCCGGTCGGCCGGCGCGATCGCGTTGACGACTTGCAGTCCGCCCCGATATCCGAGACCGAACACGACTCCGATGAGCACGCCTGCGATCAGCAAGAGCGGCATCGAGCTCATCAGCTGCGCGGTCACCAGTAAGCCGGCGGCGGGAATCAAGCCGGCGAGCGCTGTGAACATCGCGGTGTAGCTTTCGAGCTCACGTGTGAGTACGATGACAACGACCATGACAGCAACCATCTCGAAGACGATTGCGCCGGCAGTCGCTCTGTTCGTATTGTGAAGCGATTCGCGTAAGACGCTCGGGATAAGGGAGAAGTAAAAACCCCCGAGTGCGAAGATTGCAAACGCCGAGACGGCGGGCGCGATAAATCGCGCGCGAATCTCCTTCGGAACGCCGATGCGTGGCGTGAAATCCAATTGCCGCAACGCGCCGTGCTGCTGCACGGTCTCCGGCGGCCATAGCCAAATAAGAGCGGCTGCAACGACGATGATAATGATGTTGACGATAAACGGCAGCTTGAGGGGATCCGGCGCGTACTGCGCAAGCAGTCCGCCGATCAGCGGTCCGAACGCTATGCCCGTCATGTTGCTGGCCGTCGCCATGACGGTTGCCTCTGGACGGCGCTGCGGCCCATAGATTTCGACCAGCCATGCTGTCCCAGTTCCTGACGCGATACCGACCGCGAATCCGCCCAGCACACGGCCCGCGTACAGCCATGCTGTGCCGTCGGCGAATAAGAACAACAACACGCTGACGATCGCCAACCCCATCGAGACGATTCCAATCCTCTTGCGTCCCAACTGATCCGACAAACTCCCGAACAGCAAGAGCGCAAGAAGATTGCCGATCACGTAGACCGAGTAGATCAGTGCGAGCGTGATCTTCGAAAAACCGAAGGTGCGCTCGTAGATCGAATAAAGCGGTGTCAGGATCGTGGCGCCGAGGAATGCGGCTCCGATCATGGTTGCCACCGCTGCAATTGCCCGCCGCTCCATACCCCGGCCCAACCCGAGCGAGGTGCGCGCCGTTGCAAAAGCGTAGCTCGCTCGTATGGTCGTCGACGCGCACCATCATTTGTGGCGCTATCGCGCGGGATTTAAGCCGTGGATCGAAGCCCGTGAAGAGCTTGCGCCGCTGCGTCGCGATTTTCTCGGTGACGAACTCCAGAAACTGATTCGCCAGAACGGCATCGATCGGACCGTCATCATTCAAGCCAATGACACGCTTGCGGAATCGGCGTTCATGATCGATTGTGCGCATCAATTCCCGTTCATCGCGGGCGTTGTTGCGTGGGCGCCGCTCGAAAATCCAAAGGCGACCGAAGAAGCTCTCGATATCTACGACAAGGCGCCGCGCGTCTCGGGCTTCCGGCACATGATCATTTGGGAACCGGATCCGGATTGGCTTATCCGCCCCGCGGTCATCGAAAGTCTTGAACTCGTCGCCGAGCGCGGCTACACATGGGACGTGACGGCAACGGTGCCCGCGCATCTCGATCACGTCAGCACGCTTGCCGAACGGTTGCCGAACCTCAAGCAAGTCATCGATCATCTCGGCAAGCCTGCAGCAACGCAAGGTCTTTGGGAGCCGTGGGCAACGTCGATACGCCGCGCGTCGTATTATCCGAATGTCTACGTCAAGCTCTCGGGATTCCTGAATGCGGCGACGCTCGCAAACGCGACGCAAGACCAGTTCCGTCCGTACGTCGAACACGTCTTCACGTATTTTGGCCCCGAGCGCGTGATGATCGCGAGCAATTGGCCGGTCTCGAATCTTGGTGCCGACTATCGGACGACGTGGAATCAGGCTCGCGCACTCATTCCGCAGCTCGATGAAGCCGGCCGCGCAGCCGTCATGGGTGAGACTGCGACGGCCTTCTACGGCCTATGAGCGACTAAGCTACTTTCCCGTCCAATTGGCGGGACGCTTTTCAAAGAACGCGGTCATCCCTTCGCGGAAATCCTGGCTCATGTAGCAACTGAGCACCAGATCTTGCCCTTCGGCGTTCGCGCCCTCATGCATGATCCGCCGTAAAGCTTCTTTCGTGGCTCGGATCGTCAGCGGCGCGTTCCCCGCGATCGTCTCCGCGAGTTCGGTCGCGCGTTCCATCAGTTTGTCGGGCTCGACAATCTCACTGAGGAAACCGAGCCCGTAGGCGCGCTGCGCATCGAACAACTTTGCGGTGAAGACGTTCTGCTTGACCGCGGTGTAGCCCAGCTGATTGACGAGCCGTTTGTAATTCTCGATCGATAAACAATTGCCGAGCGTGCGCGCGACCGGATACCCGAAGCGCGCGTCCGGCGTTGCGATTCGCAGGTCGCACATCGTCGCAATCGACATCCCGCCACCCGTGCAGGCGCCGCGTACGACTGCGATCATCGGGACACGCACGCGCTCGAGTTTGTCCATGACGCTGTTCATCTGCTCTTCGTATTTGATCGAGTCTTCCGGCTTCTTGAAATTTTCAAACTCCGAGATGTCGGTTCCGGAGACGAATGCTTTGTCGCCGGCCCCGGTGAGCATGACGACCCGCACGTCGTCGTCGGCGTTGACTTCGTCGGCGATCTCGGCGAGACGATCGTACATCACGCGCTTCATCGCGTTACGCGCTTGCGGACGATTGAATGTCACCCACAAGACGTGTCCTTTTTTTTCGGTGAGAATCTCGTCGGTTAGGACAGAACGCATGCCAACCCCACTACTCCACGTTCGCTCATTTTGGTGATCGCTTGATTATCAAAGCCCAACTCCCCTAGCACGTCCGCCGTATCCTCGCCGAGCAACGGACCGGCGCGTTTGATTTGCACCGGCGACTCAGAGAAGCGCATTGGTGAGCCGAGCTGGCGAACCGCGCCGACCTTAGCGTGCGGTGCATCGACGAAATAATTGCGCGCCAAAAGATGCGGGTCGTTGAAGACCTGATCGTAGTTTTGCAAGAGCGAGCACGGAACGCCCACCTTCTGCAGCTCGTCGACCCAAAAGCGTCCCGGCTTCGTCGTCGTCACCGCTTCGATCGGCGGCAAGAGTTCCGCCAAGTTTTCGCGCCGCTTGGCTGGACCGGTATAGCGCGGATCGTTGATCAGATGTTCGAGACCGAGCACCTTGCAGAACGCGCTCCAATTCTTCTCCGAGTTTGCACCGACCGTGAAGTAACCATCGGAGCTAGGCAAGGCTTGATACACGGCGTTTGTTTGGTGCGCTGAGCCGTGCCGGCGCGGAATCTCACCGGTCGTAAAATACTTCGCGGACTCGTAAATCGAGAAGCTGACGCCGGCTTCGAAGAGCGAGACGTCGATCAGCTGACCTTCGCCGGTCGTTTCACGCACGCGCAACGCTGCAACGGCTGCGAGCGCGCCGTAGAGCGCACATACGAGGTCGCACATCGGCACGCCGATCTTCACCGGTCCGCCGCCTTCCTCGCCGGTGATGCTCATCAAGCCGCTCATCGCTTGCGCCATGATGTCGAGGCCGGGTAGCGGTGCATATGGGCCGTCTTGCCCCCAACCCGACGCAGCGACGTAGATCAAGCGCGGATTGATAGCGCGCAAACGCTCGTAGTCGAGTTCGAGCCCACGCATCGTCCCTGGCCGCAGATTTTCGACGACGATGTCGGCGCGAGCGACCAGCTTGCGAAAGATGTTCTTGCCTTCTTCCGTCTTGAGGTCGAGCGCGAGGCTGCGCTTGTTGCGATTGATGCGCAGAAAATTCGCGCCCTCGCCCTCGACGAACGGGCCGCCCTGACGCGACATGTCTCCACCGTCGGGATTCTCGACCTTCACGACATCGGCACCCAGATCGGCGAGCTGCATCCCGCAGAACGGACCTGCCATATAGTTGCCAACCTCGAGCACCCGAATGCCGGTCAGCGGAGGAGCCTGCGTCATGCGATTCACTTCGTCAATCGCCATCCGGCGGCATTCCATGTCGGCGAGAAGGCGCTCGGCGCAAAGCCCCCGAGGCGCTTGTCGTACGCGTAGATATACGACGGATTGAAGAGATACACGATCGGAACGGCGTCCGCGACCGCACGCTCGATCTGCGCGTAGATCGCCCGCCGGCGCGTGTCGCTCACGTTGATCAGAGCTTCTTGTTCCAGGCCGTCGACATGCGGATCGCACCAACGCGCATAGTTCGCGACGGCGCCGCAACGAAACAGAAAGCTATCATCAGGATCGACGCCGACCGGAAAAGGAACGTAGGCGAGATCGAAGTTGCCCGATGCGAGAATTCCGGTTTGCGGCAAGAATAGCTGCGCGTTCGAAATCGATTTGATCGTGACGTCGATCCCGCGAATGCGCAGTTCAGCTTGAATGAACGTCGCGGCTGCGACGCCGGTGCGCGTCTCGGGAAATTGCACGTAGACGAGCGCGAGCTTCTTGCCGTCTTTCTCGCGCATCCCGTCGGCTCCGCGCAGCCAGCCGGCCGCATCGAGCATCCGGTCCGCTGCAACCGGGTCATACGCCGGCTCGTGCACGGATGGATCGCGCGCCCACGAATAGAGCGGCTGGATCGTATCGATCACGGGGTAGCGTCCAAACGTAATCTTGCGACTGATCGCGTCGCGATCGATCGATGCGGCGAGCGCGCGACGGACGCGCACGTCATCAAGCGGCGGATGCGACGTATTGATCACTACCCCGGCCACAAGCGCAAGCGGCACATAACGGAACGTGATGTTTGGCTGGTGCTCGACGACCGCTTGTTGATCGGGCGCGATCAGATTCCAATCGATGCTCTTCGATTGCAACAGTGTCAAGTTCGTCCCGGGATCGGGAACGATACCGACGTCCAGACGTTTCGTTGCGGGTTCCCCGCGCCAGTAGCGCGGATTGCTGACGTATTCCAACCGTTCACCGCGCCGCCACGACACGAAAAGATACGGTCCATCGCCGATCGGATGATCGTTGAAACGCGACTGCGCGAGCGAATCTTCGTGGATCAAGAGATGTGCTGGCAGAACGAATTGCGACGACGCACCGACCGTGAAAAACGAAACGACTGCGGGTGCCCATGCGCGTTTAAGGCGCACGACGACGGTGTACGTGTCTGCCGCGTACGCGCTGGCGATGCGATCGTAGCCTTCACGTGAACGTACCGGATTGTGCGGATTGGCGATCGCTCCGAGCGTAAAGAGAACGTCGGCCGCCGTGACTGGGACGCCATCGCTCCAACTGACATTGCGACGCAGCTTGTAGATGATCGTCCGTCCGTTGCTGGAGATACCGCCGTTTTGTAAGGTCGGAATCTGCGAAAGCAACGCAGGCACGAGGCGCCCGCGATCATCGACGTCGATGAACGGCTCGAAGACCAGCCGCGCAAGTTGTGCTTCAACGGAAGCCGCATCCGGATGCGCGAAGAGCGGATTGAGACTCGCCGGATCGGCGGCGATATCGAAACGCACCACCGGACCCGGCGCTACCGCGCCGAGCACTAAGAATGCAAGCACGAAAACGAGCCGAGCGACCTTCTTCACCCAAGCGCGTTTCGCACGAGCGCTTAACGCTTCCGCTCAAGGGCCCGGGCGGCGAACCAATCGACCTTCGTCGCACGCTGTGCTCGCACGGTTTCGTCGACTTGGCACCGAGCGTCCCGGACGCCGACTACCGCGGGATGACGACGACGCTCGCACTGCGAGGGGGCGCGCGCACGATCCATTTCTCCGAAACCTCGCCTGGGACGCTCACGATCGATGTCACTGGTCCGCGAGCCGGCGTCGCAACACGTGCCGAAATCGTGCATGCCGTACATGCGATGCTGGCCCTTGACGACGATCTCTCGCACTTTTATGCGCTGCTCGCCGGCGATCCGATGCTGGAATGGGCGACCAAAGGCGCGGGCCGATTATATCGCAGCCCCACCGCGTTCGAAGAAGTCATCAAGACAATCCTGACGACGAATTGCGCGTGGTCGGCGACGATTCGGATGAATAACGCGCTCGTGCAGCATCTGGGCGCAGTCGCTCCCGGGGGAGCACACGCATTTCCGACGCCGCAAGCGATGGCCGAGGCACCGCTTTCATTCTATAAGGACGTCGTTCGCGCGGGTTATCGCGGTCCGTATCTGCGTTCGCTCGCAAGCTCCGTCGCGAACGGCGAGATCGATCTCGAAGCGATGCGTGCTGCCGACCGAACGCGCCTCGACGACGAGGCGCTCGAAATGCAACTCCGCGCGCTTCCCGGTGTTGGTCCCTATGCAGCTGCGCATATCATGATGCTTTTCGGACGCCGGCACCGTTTGGTACTCGATTCCGCGACGCGTCCACGTTACGCGCGGTTATCAGGACGCAAAGCGAAGGACTCGACGATTATTCGAAAGTTCGCTCGCTATCGAACTGACGCAGGACTCGCATTTTGGCTCTACATAACCCGCCACTGGATAGAAGAATGAATACGTACGAAACATTTTTGCAGTTGCATCAGGGCAAAGAAGCCTTCATCATGCCGAACGCCTGGGATGGCGCATCGGCGGGACTGCTCAAGCGCGCAGGTTTTCGCGCGCTCGGAAGCTCGTCGGCAGCGATCGCCCTTGGTATGGGCCGTCAAGACGGCCGTCACGCCGTTTCACTCGAGGAAGCGATCGATAACGCGAAATTGCTGCATCGCGCGAGTGGTCTGCCAATCAATGGCGATCTGGAAGACGGATTTGGTCCGAGTCCGGATGACTGCGTACGAACGGTGCAAGCTGCAATCGACGCTGGTCTCGGAGGCGTCGGCATTGAGGACACGACTGCCGATCCGGCGGGACCGATTCACTGCTTCGACGCAGCCGTTGCGCGCGTTCGCGCGGCTGCCAAAGCTGCGCGCGGCAAGATCGTGCTGACAGGGCGCACCGACAACTACCTCAACGGACGCGAGGATCTCGACGACACGATTCGGAGACTCGTCGCATTTGCGGAAGCCGGCGCCGACGTATTATACGCGCCTGCATTGCAGGACATGGACGCAATCAAGAAAGTCATTGCAGCCGTCGCACCAAAACCAGTGAACGTCTTGATCGGGCCTGCAAGCGGCGTCGTTCCGGTCAGCGAGCTTTCAGCAGCCGGCGTGAAACGCATCAGCCTCGGCGCCGCGCTTTATCGCGTCGTGATGAGCGCGCTCGTCGACACCGCGAAAGCGATGCTCGCAGGCGATCTCAAACCCGCAACGACCGGCGTTCCGTTCGGCGAGCTTTCCGCGCTCTTTCCCTGAATAAATTGACGCAGGTACGGGTATATTTTCGAACGAATTGACCGTATCCGCCATGATTAGCACCGATCTCTTCGGAAATTCTGAGCTCGATGAGCTGGACGTCCGCCTGCTGGACGCCCTCCAGCGTAACGCGCGCTCGACCTATGCAGAGCTGGGTCAAATCGTCGGCCTCAAGCCCCCCGCAGTCCACGACCGGGTCAAGCGCCTGGAAAGCCGTGGCTACGTACGCGGCTACGGCGCGCGCCTCGACGGCCGTCTGCTCGGCCTCGAGCTCGTCGCCTTCATCGGCTGCTACTCGACCCCCGACGCGAATTACGACGGCCTCGTCGCCGAACTCGCCGCCCTTCCGGAGGTCTGCGAAGTCCATAGTGTCGCCGGCGAGGAGAGCTTCATCATTAAGACGGTTACACGGTCGACCGCCCACCTCGACGATTTGCTCGGCCGCCTCAAACGGATCACGGGCCTGGCCCGCACCAAGACGACGGTCGTCCTTTCCACCCCGTTCGAGCGCGGCGGCATCGCGGTGAGCGTATCGTGATTGCCCCGGCACCCGGCGTCACCAAGAGCTGCCGTTACGGGACCCATCGCGTCCTCGAGCCGGCCGGCGCCCTGCCGCAGGCCGCTTGGCGCCTCGACAACACGCCGACCGCTCGCGAAAACGAGATCTTGTGCGGCGTCGAAGCGCTTTCGATCGACTCCGCCAGCTTCCGTCAACTGCGTGAAGCCGCCGATGATGATCCCGCCCGGGTCGGCGAGGCAATCATGGAGACGGTCGCGACCCGCGGCAAGCAGCACAATCCGGTCACCGGCAGCGGCGGAATGTTCGTTGGCCGCGTTCTCGACGTCGGGACCAACCTTTCCGACGGGTGCGAAGTTCATGTCGGGGACCGCATCGCCTCGCTTGTTTCGCTCACGCTAACGCCGCTCGCGCTCGACCGCATTCGCGGCATCGATATGAAGACAGCGCGCGTCGACGTTGACGGTCGCGCCATCTTGTTCGCCTGCGCGCACTTCGCGCGGCTTCCCGAAGATATTCCAACGGGCGTCGCGCTCGCCGTGCTCGACGTGGCAGGCGCACCCGCCCAAGTCCGCCGACTCGCGCAGCCCGGCTCGACCGTCGTGGTCATCGGCGCCGACGGGAAATCGGGACTCCTTGCCTGCGCCCAAGCCAAGGCGCGGGTCGGCTCGACCGGTAGGGTCGTCGGGATCGCGCCGGACGCCGGCTCCCGTGGGGCGCAGCTTCTGCGCTCGCTGAACTTGGTCGACGATTTCATCGAAGCCGACGCGCGAGCGGCGGGTACGCTGCTTGCGATTTTGCCTGACCGCATCCCTGGGCTTGCCGACCTCGTTGTTAACTGCGTGAACGTGCCAGGCACCGAGCAAGCCTCGATTCTGTGCGCACGTGACGAGGGGACCGTTTATTTCTTTTCGATGTGCACGTCGTTCACGGCGGCCGCACTTGGGGCCGAAGGCGTCGGCAAAGATGTCACCATGATCGTCGGCAACGGGTACACCAAAGGGCACGCGGAGCTCGCGCTCAACACACTGCGCGCAAATCGTCCGCTCCTCGATTACTTCACGGAGACCTACGGCAAGTCAGCATGATTTCTCTCGATCGCCCTGTGCAGTCACTCGAACACCGCGAACTCCTCGGCGGCGAGTTTTGGCGTGCCGTTCCCAAATATCGCGACATCGACGAAGCAACGTTCCTCGATCACGTTTGGCAAGGCCGCAATTCCGTCAAGACTCCGGAAGAGCTGCTCGAAACGATCAAAGGCCACGCGCCGCCCGCCTTCATCGAAGATGCACGCGCCGGATTTGCGCATGCACCGATGGCCGTGCGCGTCTCGCCGTATATGCTGTCGCTGATCGACTGGAACGATCCGTACCACGATCCGATTCGCCGGCAATTCATTCCGCTGAAGTCCGGCATGCGTCCCGATCATCCGCGCTTGACGCTCGATTCGCTGCACGAGCGCGCCGACGCACCCGTCCCCGGACTCGTGCACCGCTACACGGACAAAGCGTTGTTCATCGCGTTGCAAACATGCCCGGTGTATTGCCGCTTCTGCACGCGTTCGTACGCGATCGGTCCGGACACGAGCGACGTCGAGAAAGTCCACCTCACGACACCGCACGAGTGGCAGCGCATTTTTGATTACATCGCCTCGCATCCGGAGCTCGAAGACATCGTGATCTCGGGCGGCGACACGTATCAACTTCCGCCCCGCAGCATCACGCTGATCGGCGAAGCGCTGCTTGCAATCCCGCACGTGCGTCGCATGCGTTTTGCAACCAAAGGCCCGGCCGTCATGCCGATGAAGCTGCTCACCGACGATCCGTGGCTCGATGCGCTGACCGCGATCGTCAGCGAAGGACGCACGCTGGGCAAAGAAGTCGTCATCCACACGCACTTCAATCATCCCAAAGAGATCACGCAGATCACGCAGCGTGCGATGCAGCGCCTGTTCGAGCGCGGAATCATCGTGCGGAATCAGAGCGTGCTCATGCGCGGCGTCAACGACGATGAAGCGACGATGGAGCTGCTCGTCAAGCGGCTCTCGTACGTGAACGTGCATCCGTATTATGTTTACATGCACGATCTGGTCAAAGGCGTCGAGGAGCTGCGCACCACGATTCAGCGCGCGATCGACATCGAGAAATGGGTTCGCGGCGCTACGGCCGGCTTTAATACGCCAACGTTCATCTGCGATGCGCCCGGCGGCGGCGGCAAGCGCGACGTGCACTCGTTCGAATACTATGACCGCGAGAACGGCATCGCCGTCTATACGGCGCCGAGTGTCAAACCCGGCAAATATTTCGTCTACTACGATCCGATCGAGGATCTCGGCGCGCACTCACAAGCGCGTTGGACGCACACCGAACAGCAAGAGATGATGCTCGCTGCCGCACTCGAACGCGCCGGCGGGACGCCTCGGGATCTGGTCACAGCGTAGGTTCAGCCTTGCGTCTGTGTATATTCTGCGGTTCGAGGACCGGAGACGACCCGCGCTTTTCGCAGGCCGCGATCGAGACTGGAACGCTGCTCGCAGAGCGGGGCATCGGCATCGTCTACGGCGGTGGACGCGTCGGCCTGATGGGCGTGCTTGCGGATGCGGCGCGCGCGGCCGGCGGTGAAGTCATCGGCGTGATCCCACAATCGCTCGCGGAGCGCGAAGTCGCGCATTCAGGGCTTTCGCAACTGCACGTCGTCGAATCCATGCACGACCGCAAAGCGCTGATGGCGGAGCTTTCAGCCGGATTCATCGCGCTACCGGGTGGCTTCGGAACCTTTGAAGAGTTTTGCGAAGTGATCACATGGTCGCAGCTCGGCATTCACACCAAGCCTTGCGGCATCTTGAACGTCGCAGGTTATTTCGATCATTTGATCGCGATGTTCGATTACGCGGCCGAGCGCGGATTCATCGACGACGCAAACCGCAAGATCGTGCTCGAATCGGATAAAGCGGGCGACTTGATCGAGCGGATGCTGAAGCTAGCGGAAGTCGGCCAGCGTTAGCCCCGTATTGACGCGCAGATTGTGGATGTCCCACTCTTCCAGAAGCGTGTCGCCCGCGTAACGCATATGCCGCAGCGGCAAGTCAGTGTGTGCGTCAACGACGAGCGCGTCTTTCGTGACCGCCGCAACATCTCTGTCTGAATAACCCGGACATGCGATCGGAGAATCGCCGCCGAGGACGAGCTCGGTCGTCTGAAGGCCGTCGATTTCGGGACCCTCGTGCGCGCGTACGAACTCGGCGTGGGCGTCGAAGCACGCGAGCGCTTCGCCGAAATCCGCGCTTGCCACGGTATTGCCGCGGGGTGAAGTCACCACGTGATCGTGCAGTGGGAATGCAACGCGCACGCTCGCGATGATCCCGTGATGGAACACAATCACTTTGTCGCCGTTCCAGATTGCGACCATCCCGCGCAACGGGCCATCCATGATTTCGGCTTTGACGTGATCGGGACGCAAATAGCTGAAATGAAAATGCCGCTCCTGGCGCGTATCGGCGTCGAACTCGTCGGCGACGATATTGGCCTGGTAGTCATTGACCTTCGCCCACGTCGCGTCGAGCATGCCAAGCTCCACGGGACCCGAGGCCGCCCCTGCGGGGAGTGCCGCCAGCAATAATGCCGCGGTCAGTCCCCCGACCATCGATCTCACTGGGCTAGAGTATGCCACAGTTCTTAGCCGCATCTGAGGGCGGGTTTGCCCAGATGCGCCGACGTACAATCTTTACCATGACGACGCCGCCGTTTTTCCATCCCGATACACGGCGAGACGACCTTGCGTGGACGGACTGGGACGAAGTTCGCGCGTGGCTGGAGGCACAAAGCTTTTGCCGCGTTGCTATAAACGAAGATCCCTGGCCGTACGTTGTCGCGCAGACGTACTCGTTCACCGGCGAAGCCTTTGTAATGCATTTCTCACGCAGCGGGCGCTTGGCGCGATTGATCGCGGATAATCCGCTGATCACGATCGAGGTCGACGAGCCGCGCGGACATATGGATGCAATCGGAGGCGCGATCGGCTATCACAGCGTCGTCGCACGCTGCCGCGCGCAAATCGACGACGTAGCGATCGGCGACGGCTACATCGCGCGCGTGACCGCTGAGATCGTTTTACTCTCGGCGAAGCGCCGCGCGCTTCCGGAGCACACCGTTTAGCTCTTCAGCTGGTGAAGCGCAAACCTGTTTCCTTCCGGATCGGTAACGAAACAGGCCGAGCAATTCGGGAACTGATGGAGCTCGGAGACGGTGATGTTGTTCTGCACGAGCTTGTCGCGCATTTCGCCGATGTTATCGACTTCGAATGAAACACCCGTCGAGGTTCCTGGAATAAACCCGAGCGGCGTCCCATCACCAACACCGAACGCCGTCGAGCCGACGTTGAACTCGACCCAATGGTCGCCGAAGCTTTGTCCGGGCGTCAGGCCAATGATGTCGCGATAGAACTTTGTCGCGGCCGGAACATCTTTGACGGAGTACGCGCAGAATGCAATATCTTTCACCATAGTCCGAGCTACTATGGCCGATTTCGACGCGATCTCCTTTTAGCTGAGCAAAGCGATAAGCTTGAGGACCGTGTTCCAATTGCGGCCGCTGCCGACCCACGGAAGCCTGAGCTTCGAGTCGCCGACTCCGTCGGGATAATAGACGTAAACGTTCTTGCCGACGGCACGGATCGATTCGGTACCTTTGTTTGCGGCTTGCACCGCTGCGACATCTTTGCCGTTCGGCACGTCTTTGAGAAACACGACGAGCAAATGCCCCGGATCGCTCGTGGCTTCTTTCGGAAACGGATTGGCCGCAACGATCGCTTTCATTTCTTGCGTAGTGCGTACGAAGAACTCGGCCTTGATCTTGAATTTCTTCTCGGTTTCTGTCTCGAACAATTTTTCGAGCGACGCGTCGGAGCGCCGATCCGCTTTGAAGACGACGTTGCCGCTGTTAAGCAGCGTCTTCGCGTCGGCGAAGCCAAGCCTCACGAAAAGCGCGCGCAAATCGGCCATTACCACTTTGCGTCCGCCCACATTCACCGCGCGCAGCAGCGCGACACGGTTCACTACTCGCTAAGCGCTTCTTTTACGACGCGTTCCTGTTCCGCAGCGTGCGCACCAGGATAACCTTCGCTCGGGCTGGCGCGATACGGACGGCCAACGTATTCGATGTCACCGAACTTCTTCGGCAGCTTTTCGAGCAGCCGCCGCCGCACGTGCGCGCGTGCGCCCATGTTCTTCGGCTCTTCTTGCACCCAAACAACCCTTTTGGCGTTGGGATAGCCCTCGAGAACCGAGATGATCTGCTTGCGCGGTAAAGGCGAAAGCAGCTCGACGCGCACGATCGCCGTCTTCTGCATCTTCGCGTAGCCCGGGTCGGCAACCAAGTCGTGATAGATCTTTCCGCTGCAGAGGATCACGCGTTCGACGGCTTTGCGATTCTTGGACATCTTCGGATCGTCGATGACTTGTTGGAATCCGCCGTTCGCGAGCTCATCGAGCGTCCCAAACGAGACCGCATTACGCAACAGCGACTTGGGCGTGAAGATCACCATCGGGAAACCGTGATGGTCGAGTGCCTGCATCCGCAAGAGATGGAAGTACTGCGACGACGTCGATGGCACGGCGACGCGGATGTTGCCTTCGGCGGAGAGCTGCAAGAAGCGCTCGATGCGTCCGCTGGAGTGTTCCGGCCCCATGCCTTCGTAACCGTGCGGCAACAGCAGTGTTAGGCGCGACTTCTGATCCCACTTCGAGAAACCGGCAGCCATGAATTGGTCGATGATGATTTGTGCGCCATTGGAGAAATCGCCGAACTGCGCTTCCCACAGCACCATCGCGTTTTCCGTGACGACGCTGTAGCCATATTCAAATCCAACGCAGGCGTATTCCGAGAGCGGACTGTTGTAGATCTCAAACGAGGCTTTGGCGCCGGCGAGATGCTGCAGGGGAACGTAGCGAGCGTTCGTGTTGGCATCGTGCAGCACGGCGTGGCGATGACTGAACGTTCCGCGTTCCGTGTCTTGGCCGGTCAGGCGCACCGGTGTCCCTTCGGAAATCATCGATGCGTAGGCAAACCATTCAGCGAGGCCCCAGTCGATGGCACCGGTCGCTTCGAGATCTTCTTCGCGTTTGCTGAACTGGCGCTCGAGCTTCGAGCTCATCACGAAGCCCTCGGGAACCTTGATCAGCTCGTGGCTCCAGCCCAAGATTTTCTCGCGCGCGACACGCGTGTCGGTTGACTCGTCGGTCGCGTAGTCGGTCGAGGATTTCTTGATGAGGAGGCTCGCGTGTTGCTTTGCTTCTTCATGCTGTTCCGCAAGCCGCGCGTTAGCGGCTTCGACGAGTTGATCGGCCTGTTGCTGCGAGATCACGCCTTGCGCGACGAGATTGGCGGCAAAGAGCTCGCGCACGGTCGGATGATTCTTGATCTTCTCGTAGATGCCGGGCTGCGTGTATGCCGGCTCATCTTGCTCGTTGTGTCCGAAGCGCCGGTACCCGATCACATCGATCAGCACGTCGCGTCCGAATTTCGCGCGGAAATCGAGCGCGAAGTGGACTGCGCTCATGCACGCTTCGACGTCATCGGCATTGACGTGCACGATCGGGACGTCGAAGCCTTTGGCGAGATCGCTGGCATAGCGCGTTGAGCGGCCTTGATCGGGATCGGTGGTAAAACCGAGCTGGTTGTTTGCGATCAGATGGATCGTGCCGCCGGTCGTGTAGCCTGGGAGTGACTGCAGGTTGAGAACTTCCGCGACGATGCCTTGCGCCGGAAACGCGGCATCACCGTGCACGAGAATCGGCGCGGCGTTGACGAGGTGCTGCACCGGCGGATTGACTTTGTGATCGGTCTGATATGCGCGCGTCATCCCCTCGACGACGCCGTTGACCGCTTCGAGATGGCTCGGATTACTCGCGAGGTGCACGTCGATCTTGGTGCCGGTCGGCGTCACGTAGGTGCCGTCGGCGCCGTGGTGATACTTCACGTCGCCGAGCGCGTCGTTGCCCTCTTCTTGCTCGCCGCGCATCTTGGCGGCTTCGAACTCGCCGAGCAGCTCTACGTACGGTCGATTTACGACGTGCGCGATCGTTGCAAGGCGTCCGCGATGCGCCATGCCGATGACGGCGGCTTTCGTCCCGTCGTCCGCGAGCATCGAGATCGTCTCTTCGAGCATCGGGATCATGACGTCGAGCCCTTCGACCGAGAACGTCTTTTGGCCGAGGAAGTTCTTGCGCATGTAGCGCTCCATCGCCTCAACCTTGGTGAGGCGTCCGAGCACTTGCACCATGCGTTCGGGCGAAAGCTTGAGGCGGTGCAATCCGCCTTCGATATAATCGCGCAGCCAACGGCGTTGCTCGCGATTCGAAATGTGCTCGACCTCGTATGCGATCTGTCCGGCGTACGTCTCGCGCAGCTTCGGCAAGATGTCTGCGAGCGAGTTGCCTTGGAGCTTCGTATGCAGCGCGGCGCCTGGGATCGCCGACATCAGCGCGGGCGTTAGGCTGTAACTGCGCGGATCGAGACCCTCATCACCCTGCGGTTCGGATCCGAGCGGATCGAGATTCGCAGCCAAATGACCGTGCATGCGATACGAGTTGATGATCGCAGCCCCGGCCGCAACACCGCGCAAGAGCTCGAGGCTCGGCGCACTTCCGGCAACCGGCGTGCCGGTCGCGGGTTCGCTGAGCGGCGCGAGCGCGCGTAGCGACGGCGTCACGCCGTACGCAAGGAAAATCGCGTCGTAAAATGCGTTGTCGCCCAGCAATTGATCGATGCGGCGCAAGAATTCGCCCGAGAGCGCACCCGACGTCACGCGATGATCGTAGGTGCTCGTCATCGTCATGACTTTCTCGACGCCGAGCAGTTGCAGCGCTTGCGGTGGTGACTTTGCAAAACCCGGCGGAAGCCCGATCGCACCGGTCGCGACGATGACGCCTTGTCCCGCCATGAGCCGCGGGACGGACGCGACCGTACCGATTCCGCCCGGATTCGTGAGCGTCATAGTGGCGCCGGTAATGTCGTCGGCGCCGAGTTTGTTGTCGCGCGCCTTTGCGATCAGCTCTTCGTAACGATCGTGGAATGCGACGAAGTTTAGCGTGTCAGCTGCTTTGATGACCGGAACGATCAGGAATCGCGTCCCGTCTTTGCGCGTGACGTCGACGGCAAGGCCAAGATTGACCGGACCCTCGATGCGCGTCGGCGTTCCGTCCTCGCGACGGAAGCTCACGGTCATCCCGGGGACGTTATGTGCGGCTTGCACGATCGCGTACGCGATCAGATGCGTGAATGAAACTTTTTGCGATTTGCCGGCAGCGGAAAGCGCGTCGTTGAGCTGACGGCGGCGCACATCGAGCGTGCCGACACCAATCGTGCGGAAACTCGTCGCGGTTGGAATCGCGAGGCTCTGCTCCATGGCGCTTGCGAGCATTGCGACCGGCCCGCGCAGCGGTATCGTCTTCGAATCCTTCGGAATCGGCGGGAGCGGAATGCCGCCCGGCGATGCGCTGGCGGCGGGCTTTGCGCTGCCGTTTTCGATCGCGGCATCGACGTCGTGCCGAACCACGAGCCCGTCAGGGCCGGTTCCGCGGATCCCCTTGAGGTCGACGTTGTTGCGCTCGGCGATCCGGCGAGCTTGGGGCGTCGCGATTCCGCTGCTCGAGGCGCCGTTCGTAGCGGCCGTCTCGGGCGCTTTTGCCGCGGCAGCGCTAGCCGGAGGCAGATCCGCCGGCGCAGCGGCCGCTTTGGGTACGGGCGCGCCGTCAGGCTTCTTGGCGGCCGTGTCGATCTCGGCGAGCGGTGTTCCGACCGTGACGGTCGCGCCCTCGTTCGCGAGAAGCTTCGTTATAACGCCCGATGCGGGCGCCGGAACCTCGACGTCCACTTTCTCGGTCGTGATTTCGACTAAGGTCTCACCCTTGTCGACCCAGTCGCCGACGTGCTTGCGCCACTCGACAACCGAACCTTCCGTAACACTCTCGCCCATTTCGGGCAGCGGGACCGCAATCGTCGTCCCGATCATCGCCATTTTCCAGCCACCATTCTCTCGACCCATTCGCGGTGTGATGTGGATGCGACTCTCGCCGGGGGAGCGGTAGGCAAGACGACGGAAGCCTGCCCCCTTGGTACCCCGCCGACGCGTCCCGATTCAGGCGTATCTGGCGGCGCTTTTTGCGCTTGTCACGCTGGTCGTCGGGCTGCTGACGGCCGGGATATTTTACGAACGCATGAAGAGCGAAAGCCTTCGCGCCGCAAGCCTGCTGTTCGACCGCACGACGACCGTGTTAACGCAAGATATCGGGCAAGTGCGTTGGGAAGTCAGTTACGCGCTCGCGCTCGCGACGAGCAGCGATCTTGCAACTGCAAAAACGTTTGCCGCACGTCTGCATTCGTTGAATGTCCTAAGGGCGATCATCGCATCGAACAATTTGGCGGTCGCAGCCTACGCCGGTTATCCGGACGGCGATTTCTTCTTTTTGCTTCGACTCGGTAGCTCGAAGCCGCCGGGAGTCTCCGCGCCTGCGAATGCAGCCTTTCTGCTTCGCAGCATCGATCGAGCACCGCATGAGAAAACGATCGGAAGCTATTCGTTTTACGATCGCAACTTCAAACTGCTGAAAACGATCCCCGATCCCGCGCCTGATTTCGATCCGCGCACGCGACCGTGGTTTGCCGCGAAAACAAGCGACGTCTACGTTACGTCGCCGTACATCTTTTACACGACGCACCATCTCGGCATCACGCTCTCGCAGCGCTCACACGCCGGCAGCGTTTTCGGCGTCGACATCGACCTGACCTCAATCTCCCAGAAGCTCGCGAGTCTCCAACCGACACCGTCAGCGCTCGCGGCAGTCGTCGAGCCCTCCGGCGAAGTCCTCGCGTACTCCGATCCAACACAGTTGGAAAGCGCAAACGACAATCCAGGCACGCCGCCTGCAACACTCGCGCAAATGAATGCGCCGCCATTGCTTGCCGCATATCGGGCCACATCTGAGAAGACGATGCAATCGGAAGGCAGATTCACGGGCCCGAGCGGCCGCGTCTGGCTTTACCGCATGACGCCGGTCTTGCAGCGGCAAGGCGCGCAGCGTGGATTCGTGATCGCGATTCCCGAGGACGAGCTCTTAACTTCAGCGATTCGCGTCCGTAACGATGCGCTGATTGCGTGCTTGGCGTTGATTTTCGTCTCAATTCCGATGGCGCTCTGGCTCGCGAAGATTATCGCCCGTCCGCTCAATGGGTTGCGCGGCGACGCCCATGCGATTCGCAATCTCGATTTCTCGCATCGGCCGGTCAACGACTCGTTCATCACCGAGATCGATGAATTCGCGCGGACATTCGCTACGATGCGCGAGCACATTCGCGAATATAATGAATCGGCGACGCGATTCATACCGCGCGAATTTCTGAGCCAGCTCGGACGAGCTGATATCAAGAGCCTCCAGCTCGGCGATCACCACGAACAGGCGATGACGATCTTATTCTCCGACATCCGGTCGTTCACGACTCTTTCCGGTGGTATGACGCCGGAACAGACGTTCAAGTTCCTCAACTCGTACTTGACACGAATCGGGCCGATCATCCGCGATTACCACGGCTTTATCGACAAGTACATCGGCGACGCGATCATGGCGCTCTTCCCAGAGTCGCCCGGGCAAGCCGTCGAGGCTGCGGTTGCCATGCAGAAGCGCGTGGTCGTGTATAACGAAGAACGTGCACGCGCAGGCTACCCTTCGGTCGCAATCGGAATCGGCGTCCACACCGGTGACCTGATGCTCGGTACGATCGGTGAAACGGAGCGTTTTGAGACGACCGTCATCTCGGACGCCGTCAACATCGCCTCACGGCTCGAGAGCCTGACCAAAACATTCGGGGTGCTGATCCTCGCAAGCGGCGCGGTCATTTCGGAGATCGACACGTCGCGTATCTGCGTGCGACGGCTTGGCGACGTGCAGGCCAAGGGCGCGACGCATCCCGTCACGATCTATGACATTTTCCAAGCCGATCCGCCCGATTTGCTCGAGCACAAGATGCAAACGCGCGAGCACTTCGATTTGGGACGCGTGGCGTATAAGCATGGCGACTTTACGGAAGCGTACCGCTACTTCCGCGAGGTCGCGCGCGACAAGCGCGATCGCGCGGCCGCGTACTACCGCGACCGCTCGGCGATTATGGCATCAGCCGCTAAGACGCTCGAATGGGACGGCGTCGAGCACATGGATTCGAAGTAGCTTAGGCGACGCGCTCCCCTATCGTTTACCGCGGGTCGGAAGCTTCGACCGCCTTGAGCAACCCGTCGAGAAGCCCCGGGAAAAGCGCGTCGATGTCGTCGCGCCGGAGCCACACGAATTTGTTGCGCCCCTCGTAACGGGACTTAATGAGCCCGGCCTCGCGCAGTACCTTGAAGTGATGGGATAGGTTCTGCTTGCTGGCCATATCGAGGAAATCGAACGGGCAGCACTCTTCCTGGCGTGCGAGAGCGCGAACGATCTCTAAGCGCGTCGGATCGCTGAGAGCTGCAAGGATCCCGTAGATCGTGATGTCCTCACGCTCGGGGTACCAGAACTGGCGCTGTTGGACCGGCGCTTCGGCTATTTCTTGAGTGGCCATACTTGACAGTAAAACATCCATTGTACTAATATCAGTACAAGATGTATTTTACCATTCCCAAGGGCGCTCCGTCTACAGGAGCCCTAACACCCGACGCCTTGGGGTCGTTCCAGCGCTTGCGGCAGCATGCCGTGGCACTCGGAGGCCTCTCGGCGAGCTTTCTAACCGAAGCCGAAGCCGTGGCCGAGTCGTACGTCCAGGCACTTTCCGCCGGTGATCGCGACGCGTGGGCAACCTTTGTCTCCAACGCCGCATCGCTCGTCCGTCACAGCGAGAGCGTCGATTCAATCGTTCATCTCGACGGGCGCGAACGCGCTGCACACGACTTCTTTGCGCAAATCACGCGTGAGAACGACGACCTGATCTAAAACCCATGCCGGCGGTCATCGAATACGGCGCGCGTCGGACGCTCGTCGTCACGGCGGTCATGCTGGCTGCACTGATGCAGCTCGCAGACACAACCATCGTCAACGTCGCATTGCCGACGATCGACGGCGCGCTCGGCGCGTCCGTCGATCAAGGCGCGTGGTTCATCACCGCCTACATCATCGCAAACGTCATCATCATCCCGCTCTCGCCGTGGTTTCAGACGATGCTCGGGCGCAAGAATTACTTCGCGCTTTCGATCGTCGGCTTCACGGTCACGTCGGTTCTTTGCGGCCTTGCAAACGACACGACGACCGAGATCGGATTGCGCTTTTTGCAAGGCGCGTTCGGCGGCGGCTTGATGGTACCGGCGCAGCAAATCATCCGCGATACGTTTCCGCCGGCACAGCTTGCAACGAGTCAATCGCTCTTTGCGCTTGCCGTCATCTTAGGCCCAACACTCGGTCCGACGCTGGGCGGAATCCTCACCGATGACTTGACGTGGCGCTGGGTCTTCTTCATAAACGTTCCACTGGGTATCGGCGCGACGATCTTAACCATGCTCTTCATTCGCGACCCCGCAGCGCCCAAGCGCATACCCTTCGACGTGCTTGGCGTCGGACTGCTCGCGCTCGGACTGGGCGCCTTGCAATACGTCCTCGACGAGGGCGAACGCAACGGCTGGTTCGACGACTCGCGTATTTGTCTCGCCACGATCACAGCCGTCGTGGCGCTCGTCGCGTTCGTGATGTGGGAGCTCTTCGGAGCGCGCACGCCCGGCGTTTCACTCCGGACGTTCCGGCATCGCACGGTGTGGGCGCTTGCGATCATCTACTTTGCGGTCGCCGGCGGAATCTTCGCGCTCATCTTCATTCAGCCGCAGTGGGCGCAAACATCGCTCGGCTTCACGACAACGCTCGCCGGTTTGCTCCTCATGGTGCGGGCCGGAACGCTGGTCGTGCTCTTTCCGCTAACGACGTGGGTGACGTCGCACGCCAATTGGGACATGCGTTGGGTCGCGGCCGGAGGCATCGCATTGGCGGGAATCGCGACCTGGATTCAAGCCAACGTGATGACGACACACTCGACATTCGCAGCGCTGATACCGATGCAAATCCTGGGTGGGGTCGGCTACGCGTTCATTTGGGTACCGCTCAGCGTCGTGCTCTTCAGAACCGTGCCGCAGGCCGAGATTCCCTCAGCCCTTGCACTGACGCGGCTCGTTCAGCAGATCGGCGCTTCAGCCGGATCGGCCTACGCCGCGACGCTGCTCGACCGCGGCTACAACAATGCGCTAAGCGGACTTGCGGGTTCGATAAATCTGGGAAACAACGCGATCGCTTCGTACGTCACGGAGCATGGTTCGCAAGCCATCGCGCAGCTCACACAGATGGTCTCGACCGAAGCGCAGAATCTTGCTGCCACCGAGGCCACGCGCTTCTTCGCGATCGCGACGATCTTCGCCGCGGTTCTGCCCTTCTTACTCGAGCGCTATCGCGGCCAGACGCCGGTCTCAGCGTTACCGCCGCCACCATTGCCGGCGCCGCCGCCGGTAGCCGTACTGCGCGAAAAGGTATCCACGAACGGGTCGCGAGTTACTTCCGCATGAGATACTGGCTGGTAGCACTCGCCTTGAGCTTATTCGTTGGCACCGCGGAATGCGTGGCGCTCGCCAACGAGCATCCCGGATTTCAGAAGCCGACGTACGTCGGCCCCATGAACGCGAGCGAAAAAGCCTTCGCTGCGTTAGTACAAGCAGATTTGAGTTCACGCTTCGCAACGGCCGCGCAAGCCGAGGCCGCCGGATATGTACGCTATACGGGCGTCGACGATACCGGTGCGATCAGTTATGCGAACCAGCAGTGGCAATCGGCGGACGCAAGCCATCCGAGTCAACTGTGGTACGACAAGCACGGAAAATTGATGGGCGCAGATTATTCGCGGCTGAAGACGTCGAGCGCGCGGCCCGTTCTTTGGGGCATCAATCCCGGGCGCTGGTGGGAATTCGACCGCCACATGCATTACGTGACGCGCAATCCGCGTACCGGGAAACACATTTACGATCTCTACGTCGCGGATGACGATTTCTTGAATGCGGGCGGTAGCCTCGCGCATCCGCGCGCGGCAACGCTCGTGCGCATGCACCAGGTCAAACGGGCAAGCGATGTCGTGACGATCTTCAGTTTCCCGGCCGTTTGGGATCTGATGGTTTGGGTGCGCCCAAATCCCAAAGGCGCGTTCTCCTACGCAAATCCGGCTGTAAAACCATAAGAGGCTAGCGCCGTGAAACGGTCTAGCGTCGTTCTTTCAATCGCGGCGGTCTTCGCGACGCGCGCACGTTCGTTCGCGCAAGTCAGTTGGTCGATGGCGACCGACTATCCACGTGACTCCGTTTCCGGCGCGGGAATCCTGACGTTCGCCCAAGAGCTCACGCGCGCAAGCAATAACGAGCTGATCGTTACGCCGGCCTTTGACGGCGGTGGGATGAAGGCGGCGCAGATGCTCGCGGCAATTAGTGGTGGGAGCCTGCCGGCCGGCGATGTGTTCGGAGGCGTCGCCGGTGCGACGGATCCGATCTTCTTGCTCTCATCGCTGCCGTTCTTGACCGCGTCCACGGCTGACGCGCGGCGACTCTACGATATTGCCCGTCCAACGTACGAGGCTGCATTCACGCGACTCGGTCACAAACTTCTGTATGTCACACCCTGGCCGCCGTCGGGAATTTGGGCGAAGATTCCGGTGCGAACGTCGAGCGACGTCGCACAACTCCACATCCGAACCTACGACGTGACGAGCACCGCCGTTATGAATGCGCTCGGCGCGCACGCGCAATCGCTGACGTTCGGTGAGACGATGCCGCTTCTGAAAAACGGCTCGATCGATGCCGTGCTTTCATCAGGCGATGGCGGCGCGGGCCGTAAGCTCTGGGAATTCTTGCCGGTCTACACCAAGCTCGCGTACGCGTTTCCGCTGAGCTTCGCGACGATGAACCGGCCGCTCTACGACTCGCTAGAGCGGAAGCTGCGCGACGCGGTCGACGCGGCCGCCAGCCAGACGCAAACGACGCAATGGCAAGCAATCGAAACGCGTCTTGCTCACAACGAAGCAACGATGCGCGCAAATGCGGTGACGATCGTCGCCGACATCTCGCCCGAGCTCCGAAAGAAAGCTGCGGCTGCCGGAGCGGCCGCCGTAGCTGCATGGAAGGCCCAGATCGGCGCGCCTGCGCGCGCGATTCTCGACCGCTTCTAAACTAGCGCTTGCGCTGCTTTTTACGCGCGGCTGTGGAGTTGTTCAACCTGCGCGGGCTTTCGAGCGCCGCTTCGAGCGCAGCCGCGCTCATTTCCAACGCGCCGCTGATCTCTTTTGCGGTGCGGCTGACTCTGCGAACGGTTCGCGTCGTCTTCTTCGCGGTGCCGAGCGCGCGCTTCAATGTACGCTTGGCGCGCTTTACGACCTTCTTTGCCTTCGACTTTGACTTTGACTTTGATTTTTTCTTAGCTGCCATCGTAATCTATTCCCTAAGCAGGCAAGCATTCAAACCTAGGTTTGGTTGAACGCGCGGCTGGACAACTGTTGTGCATGGGTATTTTAGCGTGGTTAATCGTCGGACTAATCGCCGGTCTCTTGGCAAAATACGTCGTACCGGGTGAGGGCCCCGGCGGGATCGTCGGCGATATCGTCGTCGGAATCATCGGCGCATTCATCGGCGGATGGATCTTCAACATGTTCGGAAACGCCGGCGTCACCGGAATCAATCTCTACAGCATTCTGGTCGCGTTCATCGGAGCGGTCGTGCTGCTCTTCATCTTACGGGCGTTCACGCGCCGCGCGGCGGTCTAGCGCCGGAAGGCAGGGGACTCACGCATCGAGTAGCAGCGGTGCGTGAGGATCACTTTGCGGCTGGCCGCTCTGGCGGCCGGCATTGCACTGGTGGGGGCTTCGGGGTTGCGCAGCGGAATTGACCTGAGCGCGATCGATCGCAGCTGCAGCGCCTGCGTCGATTTCTATCAATTTGCCGACGGCCATTGGCTAAAGACGACCAAAATGCCGGCCGACAAGTCGTACTTCGGCGCCTTCGACACTCTCGCCGATCACAACATCGATGTTCTCCACGGTATCCTCAACGATGTCGAGAGAACCAACGCTCCGAATGGTTCGAACAAGCAGAAGCTTGCGGATTACTACCGCAGCTGCATGAACACGACCGCGATCGATCAGGCGGGTACGGCGCCCCTCTCCGCGGATCTGTCCGCAATCGACGCGCTGACGAATCTCTCCGGATTACCGGATCTCGCCGGTCGTCTCCAGCTCGAGAGCGTCAATGTTTTCTTTTCATTCGCACGCCAAGCAGATTTTCAAAACAGCACCGTCAATCTGGCGGGGATCGATCAAGGCGGCCTAGGCCTGCCGGATCGCGACTACTACACGCGCACCGATGCGAAGAGCATCGAATTGCGGAAACAATATCAGCAGCACGTGCAGACGATGTTCTCGCTTCTTGGGGAATCCGCGGACAAAGCTGCTGCCGACGCGGCAACCGTACTATCGATGGAGACGGCGCTCGCGCAGCAGCAGCTCACGAACGTTCAAGAACGTGACGTCAAGGCGGTCAACAACAAACGCACGATCGCGCAGCTCGAAGCGCTCTCACCTAATTTCAGCTGGACCGGCTTCATCGCAGCAGCCGGCGTCAAAACGACGCCGACGGACGTAACATCGCCGAAATATCTGAGCGCACTTTCGACGCTCTTAGGCGGCTGGAGCCTGGACCAAATCAAGACGTACTTGCGCTGGCAACTCGTACACGCCTATGCGGCCGCTTTACCAAAATCGTTCGCAGACGCAAATTTCGATTTCTATTCGAAGGATTTGCAAGGCATAACGAAACGGCTTCCGCGTTGGAAAGAATGCGTCAACAGCACCGACGCAAATCTGGGTGAAGCGCTCGGCCAGATTTACGTTGCAAAAGCGTTCTCGCCTCAGGCGAAGGCAAATGCGATTGCGATGGTGCGCAACATCGAAAGCGCCTTCCACTCGGATCTGTCGACGCTGTCCTGGATGAGTTCGACGACGCGTAAGCGAGCGATCGAAAAGCTCGATGCGTTCTTGATCAAGATCGGCTACCCGAATGCATGGCGCAATTATTCGAAGCTCACGATCGTGCCGGGACCCTATGCTACAAATCTGATGGCTGCTCAGCGTTTTGAGCTTCAGCGTCAGTGGGCGCAAATCGGCGGACCCGTCGACCGCTACGAATGGGGAATGACGCCGCCGACGGTCAATGCGTACTACGACGCGAGCGTCAATCAGATTGTGTTCCCGGCGGGAATCTTGCAACCACCATTTTTCGACCCGAACGTCGATCCGGCGGTCAACTACGGTGGAATTGGCGCCGTGATCGGCCACGAATCGACGCATGGATTCGATGATCAAGGCAGTCTCTACGACAAGGTCGGCAATTTGAACGATCAGTGGACGAAAGCCGACCGTGCCAAATTCAAAGCGAAGACCGAGTGCATCATCAAACAATACGATGCGCTTTCGCCCTTACCGGGCGTGCATGAAAAAGGGGCTCTCGTCGTCGGCGAGGAGACCGCTGATCTCGGTGGTGTGACGCTCGCCTATCGCGCATTCGAAAAATGGCAATCGACGCATCCACGCCGCGTCATCGACGGATTCACACCGGAACAACGATTCTTCTTCGGCTGGGCGCGTGTTTGGAGATCGATCCAACGGCCTGCCTCCGTGCGGCTATCGGCTCAAACCGACGTTCACGCATATGACAAATTCCGCGTCAACGCGACGTTCGCGAATATGCCGGCCTTCGCAGCTGCCTGGGGTTGCAAAGCAAACTCGCCTATGGTTAGGCCCGCATCACAGCGCTGCCAAATCTGGTAGTATGCGACATGAGCCAAACTATCGAAGCGCTCGCAAAGTACGATGTCCCGCTTCCGGCGCTCGTCGTTTGGCTGCGCCACGTCGGTTGAACGTTCTTCGGTGAGCCGCTCGCGCAGTTGCGCGAGCTCGAGCCACAATTTGCGGCCGCCGGTATAGCGGTTCGCTTCGTCGTCATCGGAACACCGGAAGAGGCGGAATCCTTCGGATCTCAATTCGGACAGGGAGCGCGCTGCCTCGCCGATCCGAAAAAAGAAACCTACAAGGCAATGGGGCTCGAAGATTACAATCTGCTGCGCCTCTTCACCGACAAAGATTTAGGTAAGCGCCGTCAGGAAAACAAGGCTGCCGGGTTCAGTCAGAACTGGGGCGCCACAAAGCTTGCGAACGCGGCGCAGCTTCCCGGCGCGGCGCTCTTTGATGCAAGCGGCACGATCCGCTGGGTTTATCGCGGGAAGCATCCCGGCGATCTTCCGCCTATGAGCAGCATGCTCGAATGCGCTCGCCGTGCGCTCACTTAGGTTCCCGGAGCACAAAACGAGGGTAGAGACGACGCGGCGGCTCTAAACCCAAATTGCGACTTTGCCAGATCGTAGAGCACATCGTTCGTAAAATACGGATTGATACCGTTCGAGTTACGTCCGCCACCGGAACCGAACCAGACGTTCACCATGTCGTAGCCCGAGCATGTGCCCGTAGGAGGCGCGTTCCAAGTGAATACGGGCGCCCCTGGTTGCGTTACGAGCACTGCGGAGACCGTCGTTTGCGGCGGCAATGTCACCAGCGTGTTTGTAGGTATGGCTGTCGACGTCGATGCCGGCAATGGCATAGGCGGCGATAGGTTGGTGAAGTACAGATGTGCATTGAGTCCGCCGGTGTCAGTCAACGTGTTTGCCACGCAAGCATTGGAGACGGACGTCAGGCCGGGGATCGTCAGCGTGTAACACCATGTAAACGTGCTCGTCTGCCAATAGGGGGGCGTTCCGCCCGATGGCACGCTCGAGGTTGGTACTCCGTAAAGTTGGCCGAATGTGCTTCTGTCGGCATCGCTTATACCAATCTGCATCTGCGAACTAGATAGAGAGATGATGAAGCCAGAGCTGAGATTTCCCGGGAACGCTCCCATTAAGCTACCGATGCCGACGTTATCGGGCGGCGTGGGCGCTACACCGAAGACGCCCATGCCCTTATACTTCATCTCACTTTGAAATGACGCGTCTCCGGAGATCGAGGTGACCACTTGAAACGCTTGAGTCCCAAGGTCGGTCCCGCCGATTTTGATGTCCGCTGTCGCGAGTGAACCCTGATACGTATATTGAGTCGAACTCCCAAAAGAGCCGAACGTAGCATTGATGGACGTATTCGTAGCCGTGTAGTCCTGCGGTTGGAGGGCCAGGGCAAAAACACGAAGGCCGCTGGATCCTGTATCCAAGACGACCGGAACGGTCGAATTTCCGATAGTTACTGATACCAGTGGGTCGTGATTGACCGGGTTTATCGAGCTTGACGTCGCGTTGTTCTGCGTTGTAATGCTCAGGACGATTTCGCTTGGAATCGGATTCGGCGCTGTTTGCGATTGATGCGTGCTGCAACACGGTTGTGAACCGCCTCCGCCACAACCGCCGAGGCAAATGCTAATCGCGAACGCTGCAAAGAATGCGGGAAACAACCAGCGCATACTTTGGATTATACTCCAAGTGTTATTATAATAAAGTTATGAGCGGAACTGTCGACGCGCTCATTCTTGATCTTTTTGGAATGGCTCCATGCCCGCGAGTGTTTCTACGCGGAGACTATGGATGCGTGGCGCACTTCGTGTCCACATCTTCCCCTATGGGAAGGCGGGAACGAGGTGTATACGTGATCACGACGCAGCACAGATGACCGCATGTGTGTACACCTCATGCCGGCGGGTGTCGATCTGGTTCGTTGTCAACGTCCAACGACCGATTGGTGCCCAGAAAGGGACTCGAACCCCCACGACCTCGCGGCCACTGATACCTGAAACCAGCGCGTCTACCAATTCCGCCATCTGGGCACGACAGCCGCCCGTAGTTAGCCGAGCTTAGCTCATCTGCCTTTAGCCGAGCGCGGCTCGCTCGCGGAGTGCGGCCGCAGCGAAGGCGCGGCGCGCAAGCACCGCGGGAATGACGCCGATTGCGGCGAGGACGGCGATCCCGAGCCACGCCGACGAGAGTCCGTACGCATCGGCGAACGCGCCGAAGGCGAATGGCCCGGCTGCACCCGCGAAAAACACCGACGTCAATCCAACGCCGATCGCGCTGCCCGCGAAACGTGCACCGCCGATCTCCGCCATCGCAGCTGCGAAGAGTCCGTTCCAACCCGCACCGGTAAACCCGTAGAGTACGGCGCTTGCAAAGAGCAAGAGCGTTGCGCCCGGCGCCGTGAATGCCAAACCTACGGCTGCGAAAACCAACAGACCGCACGAGAGCGCGATCGGCATAACGCGATCGCCTCCAAAGAGAATGTCGCTGGCGCGCCCCCACACAAGCCGTCCGAACATTGATGCGGCTTGTGCTGCGATGAACACGCCCGCTGCAATCGTGACGGAGAAATGCGCACGGTTCACGGCCGTCAACGTCAGAAATCCGACCATCGTTTGCTGCGCGACGGCGAGCAGCGCGCACGTCGCCGCCAGAGCGAGCATGCGCGGATCGAGCGCGATCGTTCGAAGACCACCGAAAACTTGCCGGAAGTGCGGAGCCGGAAACGCATTTTCAGACGCGTCGTGATACAGCGACGCCGCGCCGGCCGTCAGTACCAGCGCCAGAACCGCGCCGCCGAAGAGGGCCACACGATAATTCCAATGCGATGCGAGCAACGGCAGCATGAATCCACCGAGCATCGCACCGATCGGCACGCCCATCTGCCGAATGCTCATCGCGAAGCCGCGGTCGCGTGTAAACCAGGTCAGGATCGCGCGTCCGCCAGCGGGCGTCATCGCACCGTACGTCAAGCCCATGATGAACAAGCACGCAATCATTCCGCCGTAGGCCGGCATGAGCGCCGCGAGCGTCAGCGTGACGAAGATGCCGACGCCAGCGAAGATCGTCATATTGCGCTCGCCGAAACGATCGACCGCCATTCCACCCAGCGCAACGGTGAACGCAGAGCCGAGCATGATCAGCGTGAACGATGCGCCGAGTTGCGCCTTATTGATCCCGAAGTATTCGACGATGAACGGCGCAAGCGAACCGTAACCTTGTTGCACGACGGCGCCACCGATTTGTGCGGCCGTCATGATCGCGAGCGCGCGGTAGCGTCCGGAGTGTTCTATCGTTGTTGTGCGCGCGTATCGATTGCGAGCGTTTCGGAGAGCCCGAGAATCTCGAAAATTTCGGTTGGCCCTAAACCGACCGAGGTGTGTTC
>JBEKPS010000001.1:0-667591 GCA_049520515.1 Vulcanimicrobiaceae bacterium | reverse complement strand
CGAGCCCGATCCGGTCAACGGCTTCGCGTTCTTGAGCGAAGCGTATTTTAAGACCGACCCGGGTTATCGCGGGCGCGTGACGGTTCCGGTGCTCTGGGACAAGCAGACCGGGACAATCGCGAACAACTCCGACGACGATATTTTACGCATGTTCGAAACCGAATTCGATGCGCTCGCCAAGCACAACGACGTCGACTACTACCCGCTGCGCCACCGCGCCGAGATCGACGCGCTCAACGCCGAGATCTACGAGAACGTCAACAACGGCGTCTATCGCGCCGGCTTTGCGACGGAGCAGGACGCCTACGAACGCGCCGCGCGCGAAGTGTTTGCGACTCTCGACGGTCTCGATCAGCGTCTTGCCACGCGCCGCTATCTCTTCGGTTCTTCGCCGGTCGAAACGGATTGGCGTTTATTCGTGACACTCGTACGGTTTGACGCCGTCTACTACGGACATTTCAAGTGCAATCTGCGCCGCATCGCCGACTACGCGAATCTCTGGCCGTACCTTCGCGATCTGTATCAATTTCGCGGCGTCGGAACCACGGTTGATTTGGAGCAAATTAAGACGCATTATTACTACACGCACGACGACATCAATCCGACGCGAATCATTCCCATCGGACCTCTGTTGGATTTCAACGCGCCGCACGGTCGCGAGCGGCTCGGTTAAGCGAGCGACGCGCTGCGTCGCCCGCAACCCTTAACCGTTGCACGGGTACGTACCAGTGTTATGTTTCGAGTATTAAGTGCAGTTCTCGCGTTCGGGCTCTTGATTCTCCAAACCGGTACAGCCCAAAGCGCCGATATGCAAAACGCGCAGAACGTCATGACGAATGTTGCCGACAGTACGCGCGCGCCGCGTTCGTTCGAGGCTACGACGCAGCTCCAGCTCAAGCAACGCAGTTTCCCGTTCAAGAAAGTCGCGCTGAGCGGCACGTCGTATTTTGAAGCTCCGAATCGTCTTGCCGTGCATTTCTCCAAGGTGCCGGGCTACATGAGCGGTCTTCCGAAAGCATACGCGACGCTGCTCAACGTCGGCGCTTGGCCGCAAGAGTACGACGCCACGCTGCTGCCGCCGCAGAGCGTGAACGGACACACTGACCTCGCGCTGCAGTTGACGCCGAAGTCGTCGCAATCGACGGATCGCGGTGTCGTGCTCGTCAACCCAGTGAGTTGGACGGTCGAGCAAGTCAACTGGAATCTCTCGGGCGGCGTCACGCTCACGATGACGGAAGCGTACACCGACGTTGGTGAGTACCGAGTCCCCTCGAGCCAGTCGCTTTCAATCCACACGCCGTACGCGACTGCCGACGGAAACGCGACGCTGAAGAACTACGCGCTGAACGTTCCGATCGACAACGAAATTTTCGCGCAGGAGTAAGACTCGACGACGGACGGCGCGAAGGCAATAGTATGAACGCCTTCACGCCGTCAAAAGTCGTACAACGCATCGATGCGGGCTCGCAGCGCCCGAGAACGCGACCAGGTCCCGGAGTTGTCTCACTTGCGGTGGGCGAGCCCGATTTCGACACGCCTTCTCAGATTACGGATGCCGCTGTTGCGGCGCTGCGTGCGGGCTACACGCACTATATCGATCCGGCGGGCGATCCCGAATTGCGTGAGGCGCTAGCCGCATATGTGTCGTCGGTCGCCGGTGCGAAGTACAGCGCCGATCAGATTGTCGTAACGCACGGCGGTACGGCGGCTATCGCTGCATCGATCATGGCGATCGCAAATCCGGGCGACCGCATCGTCATCCCCGATCCGAATTTCTCGCTCTATGCGGACGCAGCGTACATGGCCGGCGCGATTCCGGTGCCGGTGCCGGTTCTTGCGGATTATCATCTCGATCTCGACCTGCTCGAGAAAGAGCTGCGCGGCGCGCGGATGCTCGTCATCTGCAGCCCATGCAATCCGACGGGCGCCGTCTTTACGCCCGAAGAGCTCAAGCGTGTCGCAGAGATGATCGAGAACAGCGATACGATCGTCATTAGTGACGAGGCATACTGTGAGATCGTCTACGACGGACGTCCGTTCATGTCAATGACGCAGTTCCCGGCGATTCGCGGACAAGTGCTGTACTGCCAAACGTTCTCGAAGACGTTTGCGATGACCGGATGGCGCTGCGGATATCTCGCGGGGCCTGCCGAGATCATCAAAGCCGTCGGATTCGTGAACCGCACGTTCAACGGTGCGCCCAACGCTGCCGTTTGCCGCGCCGCGCTAAAAGCGACCGAGATTGGCCCGAGTCTCGCGAAACCGATGCTGGCGGAATACATCAAACGGCGCGATCTGATCGTCGAGCACGCCCGAGCTATCCCCGGACTCGACGTTCGTCCGCCCGAGGGAACGTTCTATCTCTTCACGCGCTACGACGCTGACATTCCGGCCAGCGAAATGACCGCGAAGCTGATGGAAGGCGGCATAGCCGTCCGTTCCGGAACGGAATTCGGTCCCTCCGGCCAGCATCACATTCGCTTTTCGTTTGCGACGAGTCCGGAAAAGATCATCGAAGGTCTGCGCCGCGTGAGGGTCGTTTTCGAAGCGCTCGCGCGTCCGGCTGCGGTGTAGTGGCCGAACGCGTTAGGCTTTTCACCCAGCCGGGTTGAAGCAGCTGTCTTCGCGCGAAAGAGTTTCTTTCGTCTCGTAACGTCACGTTCGAAATCGCGGATATCGCGAACGATCCGCAAGCAATGCCGGATTTGCGCGCGCTCGGCGCGCTAACCGTACCGGTCGTTGCGGTCGGCGAGCGTTGGGTGTCGGCTGCGAGCCTCGATCACGTCGCCGATCTGGTCGGCATCGATCGGAGCGGACACCGCATGCTCGCACCGGTCGAGCTCGTCGAAAAGTACGACGCGATCTTCGCGGCCGCGCAGCGCTATTTGCGCGTCTTCCCACAGGAAAAAATGGGGATGACGGTACCTCGCCGCGACAAGCGCGACATGCGCGAGCTCGGTTACCACGTTTTCCAGATCGCCGATGACCTTATGACTGTCCGCGACGGTGACACATACTTGCAAGGCAACGCGCCTGCTCCGGGCGGGATTCAAACGTTCGACCAAATCGTCGCGTACGGCGACGGCGTACGCAATCGCTTACGTGACTGGTATGCCGAACAACCGTCGCAGCTGTGGCGCGAGACCCGAACCACGAGCTACGGCGCGTTTCCGATGCACCTCTATCTCGAGCGAGCAACGTGGCATTCCGGTCAACACTCGCGACAAATCGTCGAGATGTTACGGCTAGCCGGGATCGAGGCACCGAACCCCTTGCCGCAATCTTTCTTCGAGGGCTTACCGCTACCCGCGGGCATTTGGGAGTGACTACTTGATAATCGACTGCGATTTGTCCGCGAGTTTTCCGAGCGCGTTGATAACGACGATCGCCAAGAGCGTTACGATAAGCGCGTAGAACAACTCGGAAATTACGCCGGCACCTCGCGGCAAGAATGTCTTGAGCAGGTCGCCGATCGCGGTGTTCCACGCGCCGGCAGCCAGAAGACCGAACCCTGCGGTAGCGAGAGCCGTCATCGTTGCGAGATACGTTTGACGAAAGGTTTGCACCGAAGAACCTCCTTGAATAAGCGGTTCTTCCGTGCTCCGTTACGGGGGCGGAGGCTCCTCCTGCGACTTGCCGCGCTGGTTGAAGTCGATCGAAATCACGTTCCCTTTCGAACCCTTGCCACCGTCGCAATCGTCTTCATCGTCGCTGTGCGCGCGACCACAATATACGCACGATTCGATGGCGCGCTGTGTTTTCTGCTCCAGCTCGATCCGCGCATCGAGGAGACGGTCGCGGTCCGTTCCTCGGGGTTTTTCGCCGACCTTGGCTTCGATCCGGGCATGCTGTTCCGCGGCTTCGCGGAGCTCGTAAATAGCCGCTACCTTGTCTTCCATGGGAGCGTTCTTCCCAAGCAGGCGTCCCAGGTAAACGCCCTAGTTCGCGGCTGTGATTTCCTCACGAATATAGGAATCCGTCTTATCTATCCAGTCCTGGCGGGGCGGAGAAAAGACGTCGATTGCGACGCAATCTTCGAGCGTTTCCGCCGCGTGCGGCAAGTTGGACGGTATCACCAACACCTCGCCGCCGCGCACGATGATTTCGTCGGCGCCGCCGAGCGTGAATTTGAGCGCGCCGGAGACGATGTACGAGAGTTGCTCGTTATGGTGCGAGTGCTCGGGGACGATCTCACCCTTAGCCAGATCGAAGCGCGCGATCATCGCGGACTCGCCGTGGATGAACTTGCGGCGAACGCCCTTCTTGAGGGTCTCTTCCTCGACGTCGTCCCATCGATAAACTTTTGCCTTGTCCATGGACGACGCTTGAACGCGGCCGCTAAAGGCTCCTCGCCAGCCGGGCCGTAGTCACCCGCATGGATGTTTCTTCGTTCACGGCTACCGACTCGCTCGAGAGTGCGCGCGCATTCGTCAAAGAAGTTGAGACGGCGTTCGGCAGCGGCGACGTCGATCAAATGATCAAAGGCTTCACGGACGACGTGGTCGTGCGTTTTGCGGATTTCCCCGAGATGCACGGGATTGCCGAAGTCGAGGCGTTCTTACGCTTGCGGATGGCGCGTCAGAAGAACTATCGCTTGAAGAAATATCTGCGCATGCTTTCCGGCGACATGATCGGCAACATGTGGGAAGGCGAGTGGGAAGACGCCCAAACCGGGAAATCGATGCGCGGACGTGGGACCGAGTTTTGGACCATGCGCGGCCGGAAGGTCGCCGTCTGGGAAGCGACTTTTAACGTATGGGAAGCCGGTGCAACCCAATACCTGTTCTAGGTAGTGTATGAGTCAAATTCGCATCGTCCCCGCCCAGCAATTCACCGAGGGCGGCGGTTTCATCGTCCACCGGCCGTTTCCGGTCAACGGCCTCTCCTACTTCGATCCGTTTCTCTTGATCGATGAGATGGGGCCGGTCAATTACGCTCCCGGCGAGGCGATCGGCGCGCCCGATCATCCGCATCGCGGCTTCGAGACGGTCACGTACATCATGGACGGTGCGATGCAGCACGAGGATTCGCACGGGCATCGCGGCGAGATTCGCAGCGGCGACGTGCAATGGATGACGGCCGGAAAAGGCGTCATCCACTCGGAGATGCCGGCACCCGACATCATGGAGAGCGGCGGGAAGATGCACGGTTTCCAAATTTGGGTGAATCTGCCGCGCGATCAGAAGATGTCGCAGCCGCGCTATCAAGAGTATTCGGGCGCAACGTTGCCGTCCTATGAAAAGGACGGGCATTGGGTGCGCGTCATCGCCGGCGAAGCCGAGGGTCATCGCTCGCCGATCGAGACGACGGTTCCGACGACGCTGCTGCACGTGAAGATCGATGCCGGTCGTGATGCGACATTCGCAATCGCGCCGGGTTCGAACGCGATCGTGCACACGATCTCGGGTTCCGGCAGCGTCGAAGGAAAGACGCTGAAGCAATACGATGTCGCGTTGCTCGAAGATGCGCCGACAGAACTGCATCTTCACGGCGGGGAGAACGGCATCGAAGTGCTCGTGCTCGCCGGCATCCCGCTGCACGAGCCGGTTGCGCGTTATGGTCCGTTCGTGATGAACACGAACGACGAGCTGCAGCGCGCATTCGATGACTTTCGCGCCGGTCACTTCGGAGAAATCGCGCGCGTTAGTTAGCCGGTAGTTCTTTCGCCCCCAAGAGATTCCACGACGTCGCAAGTGCGTACGCAAACAACCCGAAGATGACGCCGACCAGGCCCTCGAAGCCGCCTCCAAACATGATCGTCCGGGCAATGAGTACGAACTCGTAGACGTAAATCACGAGCGAGATGAGGCCGAACGTGCGTAGAACTTGCATTAGCGGATGGTGCCTCGACACGCGCACGGCTTCGCGGGCGAGCTGCGCGATCGAGAGTACGGAAATCAGAAGCATGATCTCCACTCCCTGATGCGGTATCAGTGCCGCGAGCGACATCAGGAAGATGTTGCCGAGTGCGACGAACGCGCGCGTCGCATCGGCACGGCGCCTGGGGTGCGCGTCGGGACCGAAGATACGTTCCGGCGCAAGCGTCACGGCGACGAACAGCAAGCCGATGAAGGCCGCTGCCGCGCCGACACTGGCGACGAAAAAGTCGTGAACCTCACTCATAAAGGAATAGGTTTCTCGCTTTCCGCAGGACGCTGTTGTGGGTTTTTTCGCGTCACTTCTTGCGGCCATGTTGTTGGGATTGCGCCACGGCGCCGACCCCGATCATTTGGCTGCCATTGACAATCTGACCCGCAACACGGCGCGTACACACCCATCCGCAAGCAGATTCGTCGGTACGCTCTTTGCGAGCGGGCACACGATCATGATTTTGGCGATTGCGCTCTTGATCGGTGCGGTAGGTCAACACGGAGTTTTCGGCCCGGGGCTCGAGCGCGCCGGCACGTGGCTCAGCGTCATCATTCTGGTGTTGATGGCGGCGCTCAACGTGCGGCGCCTGATTGCATCGCGGGATGCTATGCCCGTGGGATTGCGCACGCAACTCCTCTCGCCGCTCTTCGAGCGGCACGGGATTCTGGCAGCGCTCCCCGTCGGATTTCTTTTCGGCCTCGGTTTCGAGACGTCGAGTCAAATCGCTGCCTACGTCGTTATCGCGTCCGGCGGAATCGCATCGGCACTCGCGATCGGAGCGGCATTCTGCGCGGGGATGATTCTCACCGACACCTTCGATAGTGTGCTCGTCTCGAGATTCGTCCGTACAGGACGCGGCGCAGCCGCAACGCGCGCGTGGCTTTGGACGGTGACCCTGATTGCGCTTGGCGTCGCAGTCTATGAATCGCTGCAGCTCGCAGGATGGAACGTCCCGCTCTCCGAGCTCGCGGTCAGCGGCGTGCTCGTCGCAACGTGCGTTATCGTCTTCGCGTACGTCGCGCTCCGCGCGCGATTCGCTGCGCCGCTCCCGGAGACGCCGTGACGAACTACAAGCAGCTCTTCGATTTGAGGGGAAAAAACGCGGTGGTGTTGGGTGCAGCCTCCGGCATCGGTAAGGCCTCGGCAGAAGCGATCGCGGCTCTGGGTGCGCGCGTCATCTGCGCCGATATCGATAAAGCGGGCGTCGAGGCGACGGCGCGCGCGATCGACGGTGAGGCGTTCGTCTGCGATGCATCGAGCGCCGGCGATATCGCGAAGCTCGCCGATTTTGCTTCCAAAAAGTTTCCGCGCTTGCATGCGGCTGTGACGACTCCGGGGATCAACGTGCGCCGGCTCGTTAGCGATTACGACGAGTCGGATTTCGATCGCGTCATCGCCACCAATCTCAAAGGCACGTTTCTGTTCTTGCGGACCTTCAGCCGCATGTTGATCGAAGGTGGCGGCGGAAGCATCGTCGCGTCGTCGTCGATTCGCGCCGTGACGCTCGAGCCGGGTCTTGCGGTCTATGCCGCAACGAAGGCCGCCATCGTGCAGCTCGTCACCGGTACGGCATCAGAGGTCGGACAATACGGCGTGCGCGTGAACGCGATCGCACCGAGCGTGGTTGAGACCGCGCTTACCGCGCCGATCAAGGAGAAGCCCGAGATTTACGAGACGTACGCGAAGCATACGATGCTCGGGCGGTGGGCGAAGCCCGAGGAAATCGGGAGCGTCGTAGCGTTTCTGGTTTCCGATGCGGCGAGCTACATCACAGGCTCTACGCTCTTCATCGATGGCGGCTGGACGGCAATCGACGGACCGCCGACGGGACTTACACAAACAAGAGCTAACACGTCGCCACGCTAACTTCGCTCGGAGGGGTCATGGAGCGCAGAACTTTTATTCGGTCCACCGCAACGGCTGGTGCCGCTGCGACATTTGGATTCCCGCACATTTCGCGCGCAGCCGGGACGATGACGCTGCGCTTCGCACACTTCGCCGCACTCGATCATCCGGCGAACATTGCAGCCAAACAATTCGCCGATCGCGTTGAAGCACGCACGCAGGGCGCGATCAAGGTCGCGATCTTCCCGAACAATCAGCTCGGCGATCCGCCGCAGCAGGCCGCCCAAATTCGTGAAGGCGCGATCGACATCGGCCTTCCCACACAGGGCCAGCTCGACAAGTACGAAAAGGCGTTCGCGGCTGTCGAGTTGCCATTCGCGTTTCGCAATCGTCCCGAAGCGTTCCGCGTCCTCGACGCGGCGCTCTCCGATTGGCTGGCACCGCTCGCCGTCAATCAGGGATTCATAACGTTGCGCAACTGGGACTACGGCTTCCGCAACATCACGAACACCGTTCGTCCGATCAACACACCGGACGACGTCAAAGGCCTCAAACTTCGCACACCGCCGGAAATCCAGATCGCATCCTCGATGGAGGCTCTTGGCGCAATCGTTACGCCGATCTCGTTCGCAGAGTTGTATCTGGCGCTCTCGCAACACGTCGTCGACGGTGAAGAAAACCCGATCGCGGTCATTTTCTTCAACAAGTACTATGAGGTACAAAAGTATCTCGCACTGACGCGCCACATCTACAACAACATGATCCTCACGTTCAGTGCGCTGACCTGGAAGAAGCTAACGCCGGCGCAGCAAAACATCATGCACGAAGAAGGGCGCAGCGCCGGCGATCTGATGCGCAACATGATGGGCGATCAAGAAGAACAGCAGATCACGAAGCTGGGTGGTCTCGGGATGCAGATCACGCGTCCGGATACGGGGCCATTCCGCGCTAAGATGGGTCCTGCGATCGTGAAGATCGCAAACTACGCCGGAGCGGGCAACGTCGAGAAATTCCAGGGCATCTTGAAAAAGATGCTCAACGGCTGAGGCCGACCGCTCGCGGTAAGAGCAGCGTAAACCACGGCACAAAGGCTACGATAAGAAGCCCCGCGACGAGAACGCCGAGATACGGCAGCATCGCTCGCGAGGCTTCTTCAATATGCGTGCGTTGAATCGCGCAACAGACATAGAAGCCGACGCCGGCCGGCGGCATGAATGCACCGATGCCCATTGCGATGACAAGCACGATGCCGTAGTGCAGTTGATTGATGCCGATGTCTCCGGCGATCGGCAAGAGCAGTGGTGCGAGGACATTAAGGGCCGGCAGACCTTCGAGCAGCGATCCGGTTAGAATCAATAGGACAATCGACCCAACCATGAAGACCGCGGTGCTGTCATTGAACGAGTGCAGCAGCGCCACCAAACGTTGCGGAAGCTGCGCAATAGTCAGCATCCAAGAAAACGCCGATGCCGTCGCCAAGATGAAGAGCACCATTCCGGAAAGCGTTGCGCTGTCGATGAGCGTGCGCAGCAGCTCCCTCGGCGGCAGTTCTTTGTAGATGAAGATTGCGAGCGCGAGACCGTAGATCACCGCAAACGTCGATACTTCCGTCGGCGTCGCGATTCCGAAGATGATTCCGCCGAAAAGCAGTACCGGCATCACCAAGGCCGGGATCGCCGCAAGGCCGCTTTTCGCCATCGTTTGTAGCGACGCGCGCGGCGTTGGCGGCAAGTTCGCCCAGCGCGCGCGCGCATAAATGAGCATCATCAAGCAGATGCCGATGACGGCGGCCGGAATCAAACCGGCGCTGAAAAGTGCCGCAATCGAGAGACTCGTGATCGAGCCGAGGATCAGCATTGCGATGCTCGGTGGAACGGTCTCGCCCATCGCAGCCGACGCGGCGAGCACGGCCGCGCCCTCGCCGCGACTGTAGTTCTGACGATCGAGCATGTCGCGCATCACGGAGCCGACCGCAGCCACGTCGGCGGCTTTCGAGCCCGACAAGCCCGAGACGAGATACATGCTCACGACGACAACTTGTAAGAGGCCGCCGCGAAAATGGCCCACGAGCGCGTGCACGAACCGCACCAGCCGCAAGCTGATCCCGCCGCGCTCCATGATCAGACCGGCGAGGATGAAGAACGGCACCGCGAGCAGGACGTAGTTGCTCGTTCCATTCACCATGTTTTGCGTGAGCGTAACCATCGGCGCCGCGTTTGCGAGCCAGAGATACGCGGCCGCAGCGAGCATCAGCGCGAATCCGACCGGAAGTCCGCTCAAGATTCCGAGCGCGAACAGAATCAAGACCGTGAACACCGCGGCGTCACCAGCAAAGAGTGGTTGCCAGAAGCTTTGCGTTGCGTACGCGGCACCGAGCACGACGGCAACGCCGATCCCCGTTCGGAGCGCGAGCATCGGCGCGTTCTCGTACAGCCGCACGAGCGCGTAGATCGCGAGCAAGACCATCCCGACCGCGAGCGGCAATCCAATTGTCGAGACGGGAATGCCGAGAATCGGCGTGCGTTCGTCCCAGCCCGCTTGGATGAGCCAATACGACGTAATGGCTGCCAGCAAGGCGCCGGCAAAAATGAGGACATCGGCGAGGGTGTGACAGAAGCGCGCCCCGCGCTCCGGCAACAGATTCAGCACGGCGCGCACCGGCGCGTGCTGCGAGCGGCGATAGGCGACGACCCCGCCGATGAACGTCATCGTCGAGAGCGCAACCTGCGAGATCTCGGGCGTCCACATGAAGCCCGTCCGTCCGAAGCTGCGTCCGAGAATGTTGATGACGACGATCAACAGCTCTCCGACGAGCGCGGCGACGAGAATCGTCTCTGCTACGCGGTCGACGGTCTTGATCGTCACCGCGGCGGCTTCGCCGTCCGTCTGATCGCCCCTAGAGCATGCAAGCGTGTTTTCGCGGGAGGCGCTTTTGGGTAAGCGCTAAGCATGAGCTTAGAACGAGAAATAGACAAGACCGCAAACAACATTCGCGACACGGTTAGTGAAGCGAAACATCGGACAGCGGCGGAAATCGAGAAGCTCGATCGCGAATCCGATCCGACGATGTCAAAGAGCGATCAAGTGCGGTCAGCCGTGAATGAAACGAAACACAACATTCAGGCGGACGTCGATAAAGGCAAGCGAGAAATTCGTAGCAAGACATAACGGATAGAAAAACGCCAACACCACCTCGCCCGGCAGATATGACCCCTCTGCCGGGCGTTTTCTTATGCATCGCATCCGGCGTGGGTCGTGTTGTAGCGTCGAATGAAGACGCGGGACTGGGGGTTGCTCCTACTTCTATCGCTGATGTGGGGCGGCTCATTCTACTTCTATAAAGTCCTCGACGACGCGGGGCTTCCTGCGCTTACGCTCGTGCTCGGCCGCGTCGGGATCGCAGCAATCGCACTCCTCCCCGTCGTGTGGCTACGGCGCCTGTCGCTTCCGCAACGCCTCGTGGATTGGACGCCGTATATTTTTATTGCTCTCACGAACAACGTGATCCCGTATCTCGTGTTCGCGTCCTGCGAAACGCAAATCTCGAGCGGCTTGGCATCGATCATCAGCGCCACAACGCCGATCTTTACGGCGATCATTGCTCATGTTCGCACCAAAGACGAACGGTTTTCCGTGAACTCGATCATCGGGATCGCGCTGGGTTTCGTGGGTATCGTCGTCCTTGTCGGCCCTGATGTCGTGCATGGTTTCAATCTTGCGAGCGTCGCGCAGCTCGCGTGCTTTATCGCGCCGATCTGCTACGGCTTCGCGCTCGTCAACGGCCGCAGCTTTCGCGGAACCTCGCCGATCGTGGTATCGACGTGTCAGCTGATTGTGAGCTCGGTCATCGTCTTGCCGTTCGAGCTCATCGTCGACAAGCCGTGGATGTTGCCGATGCCGTCAGCGGCGACGTGGGCTGCGATGCTCGGCATGGCAGTTCTCGCGACGTCGGCAGCCTACATCGTCTACTTCGCGCTGATTAACTACGCGGGTGCCGTGAGTGCATCGCTCGTGACGCTTATCGTCCCGGTCGTCGCACTGTTCCTAGGAGGACTGTTCCTTCACGAGCATCTTGGTTGGGGAATGGTCGCCGGAATGGCATTGATTCTCATCGGTTTGATCGCGCTTGACGGTCGCTTAACGAAAGCCGTGCGTCATTCGCGATTGTTAGAAAGTATTAATGTAAGCTGACGTCCGATCATCGTAGAGTTGATTCCACCGGGACTCGTTTTCTCGAAAGGAATCGCTGCGTCATGAAGCTGGCGTATTTGGTGATTGCCCTCGCTTTATTCGTTCCATCACGGTTGATGGCGGATGAAGCACCTTCGCGTGATCTCCACTATGCCGGGAACACGCGGGTTGGCAGCACGACCTCACCGATGACGATCGACCTCGACGTCGGCGCCGTTCGGCCGGATTACACCACGCCGATCCAAATCGATGAGCACGTTCGCGACATCGACCTGGGCGCCCACAATCTCGTTCTCGATAAGTCGGGCGTGATTCCCGATGGCGCGCAGACGCTGACGTTTGAAGAAGAAACGATTCTCGATATGCTCGCGCTACAGTTCGAAAACGCGACTGGGCTCGAAGTCGGCGACGAATGGGACCGCTCCGGCGGAATGATGGGCGGGACGCACGAGACGCATTATCATGTGCGGCAGGCTGCGAACCTCATCATCGACCTGGACGTGACGCGCACGATCTCCTTCGCCAACGGCAATACGGGAACGTGGAGCGGAATGATGCGCTACAACGCAGACACCGTCGTTCCGATGGCAGTCTTGCTCAACGGCGATTTCGTGAACAATCAGGACCAGACGCATCACGTGCTCTCGCTCTCAGCCCGCCTCGTCAGCGACTCGTTCACGCAAGAGCAGCAACGGCACCCATAGTGGCGAAGGTCCCGGCATGCCGGGGCCTTCAAAAATTATGCTCATCCGTCACGGTGAGAAATCGCTGGGACCGCCGCCGTTTGGCGTCAAAGAAGACGGGACGGAGTGTCCTCACTCGCTGATCCCTCAAGGCTGGGAGCGGGCCGGCGCACTGGTTTCGTTTTTCGCTGCGCCGACTCGAGACGGGATCCTGACGCCGGTGCACATTTATGCATCGCCACCCGACAAGGAAGCCGACGATCCAGCGGCAGCAGACATGGATAAGAGTCATCGGCCTGTCCAGACGGTAACGCCGCTGTCGCGTAAGCTCCAGCTGCCGCTCGATCAGCGGTTTACGGTCGGTGAGGAAGCGGCGCTCGCCGACGACATCAAGGCGCAGAACGGTGTCGTCCTCGTGTCATGGGAGCACAAGCACATTCCGCTCATTGCGGGCGTGTTCAACTCAAACGTTCCCGAGAAGTGGCCGGATCGCTACGATCTCGTCTGGGTTATCGACGCGCGACCGGACGGTACGTACAGCTTCAAAGTGCTGCCGCAGCTACTGCTCGGAACCGACCTGCCCGTTTAAGCAACTCTGCGTCCGCCGATGCGTTCGAGCGAACGATAACGAATCGCTTCGGCAATGTGCTCGCGCGCGATCGTGGGATTCTGCGCGAGATCGGCAATCGTGCGTGCGACACGCGCGATACGGTCGAAGGCGCGTGCCGAGAATTGGCGTTTGGCACAGGCTTCTTTCAGCAGCACGGAGGCGGTATCATCGAGCCGGCAATATTCGCGCACCTGCGCAGACGCGAGCTCCGCATTGCTTTCGAGACCGATGCTCGCGTAACGCTCTCGCTGCAGATCGCGCGCGGCGACGACGCGCGCTCTTATAGCGGCGGAGGATTCCATCAGCGGCCCTTCGCTGATCTCGGTGAACGTGACGCGGCCGACTTCAATTTGCAGATCGATGCGGTCGAGCAGCGGCCCCGAAAGTTTTGCGACGTATTTCGCGACGACCGCGTCGTCGCAACGGCAATCGGCATCGCGCGAGCCGCGCATCCCGCACGGACATGGGTTCATGGACGCCACGAGCATGAAGCGCGCGGGATAGTTGAACGTCCCCGCTGCGCGTGCAATCGTGACGTTTCCGTCTTCGATCGGTTGTCGCATCACCTCGAGCGCGCTGCGGCGAAACTCCGGAAGCTCGTCGAGGAACAGCACGCCGTGATGCGCGAGCGATATTTCCCCGGGCTTTGGCACGGCGCCGCCGCCGACGAGGGCGACCTCACTGATCGTGTGATGCGGCGAACGAAAAGGACGTTCCGAAACGAGGCGCGGTTTCGGCCCGAGCAATCCGGCGACCGAATAGATCTTCGTCACGTCGAGCGCTTCGTTCGAAGACATCGGCGGCAGAATCGACGGCAACCGCTGTGCGAGCATGGTTTTGCCGCAACCGGGAGGGCCGACAAGAAGAAGATTGTGGCCGCCTGCAGCTGCGATTTCGAGCGCACGCTTCGCGCCGAGTTGGCCACGCACATCGGCGTAGTCGCCGCGATGCGCACGCTTTGGCGCGACGTTCGCGGATGATTGCCCGTGAACCCGATATTTTGCGCCGTGCCCTTGGATGACAGCGACGGCTTCACCGAGCGACGCGACGCCGTAAAGCTCGAGCCCATCGACGAGCAGTGCTTCCTCCAGGCTTGCCGTCGGAATGATCATGTTCGCGAATCGCGCGCGGCGCGCGCCCAGCAGCATCGGCAACAATCCGGCGGTCGGATTGAGCGTCCCGTCGAGGCCGAGCTCACCGAGTGAGACGAAATTCTGCAGCGCGAGCCGATCGATTTGTTCGTCGATCGCGAGCAGAGCCAGTGCGATGGCAAGATCGAACGCCGGGCCTTCTTTGCGAATGTCGGCGGGACTGAGGTGCACGAGCACGCGCCCGGCCGGATACATGTAGCCGGAATTGAAAATCGCGGAACGGATACGATCGCGAGCTTCACGCAGGGCGCGATCCGGTAGACCGGTGATGGTACAACTCGGCGTCCCGGGCGCGCTGTCGGCTTCGACGCGCACAACATAGCCGTCGATGCCGAGCATCGCAGCGGAATGGGCAAGGGCGATCACGCTATCGTCTATCGCGACAAATTGTTGCATGGCAAGGTGCGGCGCGGTCGCCGGGCGCACGTTCGATTGCCGCTGGCAGTCGATTTCGCGCAAAGGGCAGCCGCCAGGCACGATCACGCCCCCGGTGTCATCCCGAGCGAAGTCGAGGGACAGCGGAAATGTCGACAGTCAGCGTTCTTGAAACTGAACGAGGAAACGCGGATAGTCTGAATCAGATGTTCGCAGGCCGCCGTTTTCCCGACTTTGTCTCTATCGTTTCAGTAATCGGCTGTATCGTGCTCACTCTTTTCTACTATGATTCGCTGCCCAGTGTCATGCCGACGAGCTTTAACTTTAGTGGGCAAGCGCAGGCCTTCGGCCCTAAGTGGACGGCATGGATTCCGTCTGCGGCCTCAATATTCGTGTACATATTTCTTGTTGCAACGACACGCATTCCGGCGAAGCTTCAACTTACAGACGAAAATCGTCCGCGAATGGTCTCGCTCGTTCGCGAGATGAATGCTTGGGTTCGAATGTGGCTCACGATAATGTTTTTCCTGGTGAACATCATAGTCATTCGAAGTGCGATAACGGGTCAACCACAGCTTGGCTTAACCCCGATAACGCTTTCTGCCGTCGGCGTGATCATTCTTACGAAGGTAATCTACAATCAGCGCATGCGAAAAGCAGTGTAGTTCGAGATTATTGCTGTCCCTCGACTTCGCTCGGGATGACAATGGTGGCGACAATCAGGAGCGAATTGCCATGTGCGATTCGCTATTGAATCCCAAGCGTTCGTAGATCGAGCGTCCAACTTCCGTCGGGCTCAGCGTGATTTTACGGACGCCGCGTGCGCGGGCGCTCGCGACCGCTTCACGGACGAGCTCCGTTGCGTAACCACGGCGGCGCAGTGACGGCGCGACGTAGACTCCGGCAACCTCAGCGTGCAGCGAGCTCGACGGATAGGGCAGGCGATTCCAGAAGAGCACGCACGCGCAACCGCTCAGGACGCCGTCTTCAAGCAAGAGCCACGCGGCCATACGGTCGTGCGAAAGCAATTCGAAGAGCTCGCTTGCGGCACGCGGCAGAAATCGGTCGCGCTCCGGCGGGGTGCATAGACCCATCTCGAGGAGGCTTGCAAAGCGCAGGCCAGCGAGATCCCAGGCGTCAGCTGCCTGGGCGGCACGTAGGACGATCTTCGATTGCATGTCGATCACGATATCTCTCCGGAAAAAAGAAGAGCGCGCCGTTTCCGGCGCGCCCATGCTCCTCAATCTTCGCTTCGTCGCTCAGCCAAAAGCGTCGAAGCCCAATGCGAGGTGCATGGGCAAGACGAACGGTCGGCGCGGGCACGGTAGATGAGAAAACATCGCGACCACATTTCTGAGCAGAACAGGCCGCAGTCCTTTTTTGGCCCGGAAAGACGAACGTCGCCGGGTCCCGAACTCGTATCTGCTACTCAATGAGACTCCAAAAACCGGTCTAAAATGCACAGATTTCGCCTTCTCCACACAGCCCACAGGCCTTTCCGGCAGCGCTGTGGATAACGAACACGTTGATACCGCTGCGGTACACGCCGGTCGCTTTACAAATCCGACAAATCCCGCATCTTCGCCGCCATTATATGCTGCATCGTCCTACGTTTTTCGCGACCTGGATGAGATGGAAGCGATCTATTCAGGCGAGGAAAAAGGCGCGATTTATGGACGCTATGGTGGTCCAAATGCTGCGCAATTCGCCGATGCAATCGCAGAATTGGAGGGAGCGGAAGCCGCAATTGCTACCGCCTCAGGAATGGCCGCGATCGATGCCGCCTGGGGACCGCTGCTCAAAGCCGGCGATCGCATCGTCGCCAGCACTGAACTTTACGGTGGCACCTACGATTTACTTGAGAAAGACTATCGACAACGAGGCGTTGAGGTCGTTTTTGCTCCACAGGGCGACCTAGAAGCGCTTAAAAGCGCCCTGGCAGCCAGACCGACTCGGGTCGTTCACGTTGAGACCCTGACCAATCCGCTGATCAAAGTCACCGACCTCGAAGCGACGACCCGTTTGGCGCACGCGGCAGGTGCCATTTGCACCGTCGATGCGACCTTCACGACGCCGATTCTGGGACGGCCCCTCGAGCTCGGCGCCGACCTAGTTCTCCACAGCGTCGGCAAATATATCGGTGGCCACGCGGACGTTGGCTGCGGCGTTCTTTCCGGACGGCGCGACCTGATCGAGCCCGCCCGAGCCTGGGTCGTACGCCGGGGCGCGCCGATCTCGCACTTCGATGCGTGGCTGGCGCTGCGGGGCTTGCGAACGCTCGCACTGCGCATGGCGCGGCATAGCGAAAATGCCCAAGCTATTGCTGGCTTTTTGGCGCAACATGATGCGATCGCGGCGGTCTATCATCCGTCGCTCGGTACGCATCCGCAGCACGAGCTTGCAAAGCGGCTCTATCCGCGCGGCATGGGCGGTATGCTGACATTCGACGTGCGCGGCGGCAAGCAAATGGTGGCCGCCTTTCTGCGCGCGCTCAAGCGCGTCCAAATCGTCCACAGCCTCGGCGAAGTGGCAACGACGATCTCATACAGCGTGCGCTCCTCGCACCGTATGTTGTCGGAACAGCAGCGCAACGCGCTTGGCGTCAGCGATTCGACGCTTCGGCTCTCCTGCGGTATCGAAGATGCGCGCGACATCACAAACGATTTGGAAAAAGCGCTCGCTGAAGCAGGCAGCGCTGCCCGCGTATAGCGAAGCGCTTCATTGATGAAAACAACCGTACTCGCCGCCTTTATGGTCGCAGCGGTTCTCGCCGCGGGCTGCAACAAACCCGCAGCGACCAGCTCGTCGTCGTCCGGTTCCAAAACGATCGGCGTGTCGATTCAAAATCGCGAAGCCCAGTTCTACCAGGACATGCAGAACGGGATGCAGGCCGAGGCCTCCAAGTACGGTTACACGCTCAAAGTCGTCGATGCCAGCCGCGACAACTCTAAGCAGCAATCGCAAGTCGAAGACTTTATTTCGCAGCACGTCGATGCGATCGTGCTCACGCCATACGACTCGCAAGCCATCGGCAGCGCGATCGTCGAGGCCAACAACGCGAAGATCCCGGTGTTCACCGCCGACATTGCGAGCACATCGAACGTCGGCGACGTCGTCGCGCACATCGCAAGCGACAACGTGCAGGGTGGCGAACAGGCCGGCAAATTGATCTGCGCCGGAATGGGGAGCAACCCGGGTCCGGTTGCGATCATCGACGAGCCCGAAGTGACGAGCGTGCAAGATCGCGTCAAAGGCTTTAAGGAAGCGATCGCCTCAGGCTGCCCGAGCGCCAAGATTGTCGCAGACATTAGCGGCGGCGGCCAACGCGACAAAGCCAGCTCCGTTATGGAAGATCTCTTACAGTCGCACAAAGATCTGCGCGCCGTTTTCGGCATCAACGACGACTCGGCGCTGGGTGCGGCCAAAGCTGTTCAAGCTGCGAACCTCACCGGCAAGATCATCATCGTTGGGTTCGATGCGACGCCGGAGGCGCGCACCGCAATTCAACAGGGCGCGATGTACGGCGATGCCGTTCAGCATCCGGAAGACATCGGTAAGCTGACGATCGATGCGATCCATGATTATTTCGGCGGTAAGACGCCGGAAAAACGCATCGCCGTCAACGTCGGTCAGTTCACGAAAGCGAACATCAAGTAATTTATGGATAGCCCGCTGCTTCGGATGCGCGGGATCGTCAAAACGTTTCCCGGCGTTAAGGCGCTAAGCGGCGTCGATCTCGACGTCAGCGCCGGCGAAGTCCATGCGCTCGTTGGTGAAAACGGCGCCGGCAAATCGACCTTGATGAAGATTCTCGCGGGCGCGCAACCCGCGGATTCGGGAACCATCGAAGTCGACGGTAAGGTCGTGACGATCAACGGGCCTCGCGACGCCGAAAATCTCGGCATCGGGATGATCTATCAAGAATTCAATCTCGTCCCTGATCTCAATGCGGTTCAAAACATCATGCTCGGACACGAGCCGCTCCGGGGAATCTTCCTCGACACGAAGGCTGCGATTCAAATCGGTACCGAAGCGCTCGCGAAGCTCGGCGTAACGCTTCCGCTCGATCAGCCTACCCGTTTCCTTTCGGTTGCACAGCAGCAGATGATCGAGATCTGCAAGGCGATTGCGCGCAAAGCGCGCGTCCTGGTTCTCGACGAGCCGACTGCCGCGCTAACCGAGCGCGAGATAGACAATCTCTTCAAGCTGATCCGTTCGCTCAAAGCCGGCGGCGTTTCGTTCATCTACATCTCCCACCGGCTCGAGGAGCTACCGCAGATCGTCGATCGAATCACGATCTTGCGCGACGGTCACTCAATTGAAACGGCGCCGCTTGCGGATATGCCGCGCGATAAGATGGTCAACCTCATGGTCGGCCGTACGCTCGACACGCACTTTCCGGATCTGCCGGCTGTCCCGGGCGACGCTCCGGTCGTTCTCGAGGTCAAAGACTTGCGGAGCGGCATCGTAGCGGGCGTGAGCTTCGACGTTCATGCCGGAGAGATTATCGGTCTTGCAGGCTTGGTCGGCGCGGGACGTACGTCGATCGTGCGCGCCATCGCAGGCGCCGACGTTCCACAGAGCGGCAGCGTCCGTGTTGACGGACAGCAGAAGCGCATCGTCTCACCCTCGAGTGGAATTCGCGCCGGTATTGCGCTCATTACCGAAGACCGAAAAGCTCAAGGACTCGTACTCGGAATGTCCGTGCGCGAGAATACGACGCTCGCGCATCTCGAGGACTTCGTCGCACGCGATCTGCTGATCGATCGGCCGAAAGAAATCGACGTCACGACCCGCGAGATTACCGAACTGCGCATCCGCACGCCGTCCACCGAGCAAATCGCGCGCAACCTTTCCGGCGGTACGCAGCAGAAAGTCGTGCTCGCAAAGTGGCTGATTGGCAAAGCCCGCGTCTTCCTCTTCGATGAGCCGACGCGCGGCATCGACGTGGGCGCGAAAACAGAGATTTATGGCCTGATGATTGAATTGATTAAGCACGGCGCGGCGATCGTCATGGTCTCGAGCGAATTGCCCGAGGTTCTCGGTATGTCGCACCGCGTGTTTGTCGTTCGCGAGGGGAAATTGCAAGCCGAATTTTCGCATGACAGCGCTAGCCCGGATAAGGTGATCGCGGTCGCGACCGGAGCCGCGGCCTAATGGCGCAAGCAGAGCTCGAGAACAAACTCACCGCCCAAGCGGATGAGGTTCTCGCGACCCGTCGGCGCAAGACCACCCTTCGCACGATCGTAGCGCTGATCGCTCTGGCGATCGTTATCGTTATCGTCGACATCGCATCGCACGGGGATTTCCTCACCGCGGGCAACATCACAAACGTCCTGCGGCAGATCACATACAACACGATCCTTGCCGTCGGACAAACCTTCGTCATCATCACTGCCGGCATCGATCTTTCCGTCGGTTCGCTGGTCGGTCTGGGCGGCGTCGTGTGCGCGCTCTTCGCAAATGCCGTGCCGTTACCCGGACCGCTCTTGTTGATCGCGACGGTGATCGTCGCCATCGTGCTCGGCGGGTTCTGTGGTCTCGTGAGCGCGACGCCGGTCGTGCGGCTTGGCTTGCCGCCCTTCATCACAACGCTCTCGATGATGCTCATCGCGCGCGGCTTTGCGTACATTCTCTCGAACGGACGACCCGTAGCGCTTAGCGCGCACGCCTATCAGACGTTCGAAAATACCGGAATCGGCTATATTCTCAGCGGTCCGCTCTCGTATTTGCGCCTGCCGGGAATTCCGATCGCGGTGATCTGGATGGCCGTGATCGTCATCGTCTTCGCGATCATACTCGGGCGTACGCGTTTCGGCCGTTACGTCTATGCCATAGGCGGCAACGAAGAAGCGGCGCGGCTGGCCGGTATCAAGGTTGGGACCGTCAAGACGATGGTCTATGTCATCTCGGGCGCTCTGGCTGCAATCGGCGGCCTGTTGCTGATGGCCCGCTTCAGTTCGGGCTCCCCGCAGACAGGCGTGGGCTTCGAGCTGAACGCGATCGCGGCTGTCGTCGTCGGCGGTACCAGCTTGTTCGGCGGCCGTGGTATGATTATCAATACCTTTTTCGGAGCGCTCTTCATCGGTGTCCTCAACAATGTCATGGACCTTATCGGAATCGAGTCCTACACGCAGCAGGTCGTTCTCGGCGTCGTCATCGTGAGTGCGCTCATTATCGAAGAGCTGCGCAAACGGCTCGCGGCACGCATATGAAACCGCGTATCGGCGTTCTTGCGCTACTGCTGTGCTTGATCGTGGCCGGTGCCGCGAACGCGCAGAGTGGGCTGATGGCGCCGGGGACGCAAAATATCGTCGGCAAGTGGGGCTCAACGCTCAAGGGATTCGATAAAGATCTCCAGCCGCCGTATTACTACGAAGAGAACGTGCTGCTGACGATCTCCGCCAACGGCAACATTCAACTCGAGCGCACGCGTCGCGAGCTCAAAACAAGAGCCAGCGAAACGTGGATTGGCAACGGCGTGTACACGACGCCTGTGCCCGGGATCATGAAACTAACGTTCAGCGATAATCTCGGCCAAGACGGCGCGATCTGGCATTATTACGTTTCCGGCGACACGATGATCGTCGTCGACGACAATACCGGCATCCAGCGGAGATACTCCCGGATCCAAACCGCCATTTACTAGGCCGCGCGTTGCGCTAGGCGCGTGCTTGGTGGCACGGCGAGAAGCGTGCATATTGACACCAAGGAGCGGAAATACTCCCGAGTCCAAACGGCTATCTATTAGGGCTACTGAAAATCCGTGTCTTTCAGGCCCGGGTTGAGTTTGACGTTCACGAAATCTTCGCGTTTGACGAGAATCGTGCCCTCGTAACGCTCGCGGCGTACCGGAAGATGCGACACGCGCGAGATGAAGAGAACATCTTTGCTCACGTCTTTGTTTGCGGACGGATTTGCAATCAAGAGCGTGATTGTATCGACAGGCGACCCTGATATCGTATCGATCGTCGATTCGCTCAGCACTCCTTTGCCGCTTTGATACACGGCCAGAATCGAACCGAAGGACGCAGAGTCGATCGTGTCACCGCGCAGGCTCGTCGCGCGCGGATCCGTACGCGGCACTGTCTGCGAAAATCCGTGAAGCAGTCCGCCCATATGACCTCTGACCGTATCACCGCCGGTCCAGATCGAACCGCCGCCCTTGCCGGCTCCGCCGGTGATATCGATTTTCGCGCTGTGTGGCTTCTTGAATGCGAAGTCGTACACGCGATCTTGCACGTCGGTGCCGATCGTTTCGTGCGTCGTGATCTGGCACGTGTAATCGTTGACCTTTGTCCAGGCTTCGGAAAAATCGCCCAACGCGCTCGCGTAGGCGCGGCCAGTGCAGACAAGCGCGAAAAATGCAATCGCGACCAAAACCCGTTTCATTCGACAGCTTCCTTCCCGTTGAGACTCTCGCTCTCGGTACTCAGCAGCGAGCCGTATTGCCCCTCGACGCCGATCAGCACGTCGCATTTGGCGCCGGTGGCAATTTGTTCGATTGCTCGCCCGAGCGGCGCACCCGTATATTTCGCTTCGCGATAGGATCCCATGACGATAAGATTGGCTTTCTCGCGTTTGGCAAGATCGAGGACGGCTTGACTCGTTTGACGTCCGTGAATCGTCTGCGTGCGTAGCGAGACGCCATGTTTTTGCGCGATTGCCTCAGCCGCGGCGAGCGTATCGAGCGCCGCGCGGTCTTCGACTTCCATCGCGGCATTCGCGGGCAGCGTGAATGGGACTTCGACAACGTAGGTAGCCAGCAGATCCGCACGCTCGCGGCGCGACAGCCGTGCCGCCAACACCATCATGTGCTCGGAACGGATCTCTTGCGAGAAGACGACGATGATGCTGCCGACCATATGCCGCAGCACGCGCTCGGCGACGCGCGCGACCTTTTCGGCGCGTGAGGCCGGCGGATGCATCATCCAATACAGCGTCCCGCTGATCGCGATAACGACGGCAATGCCGCAGCAGATGCCCAGGGGCGTCAGCTCCAGCGTCGTTACCGGCGTATTCACGAGGCGTTGCTCGGCGGCCAGCCGGCGCGCACGCGCGTCAGACCGAGCCCGACCATTGCAAGCCCGAGGACGTAGCCGCTGATGGCTTGCCAGCGCAGGCCGAAGCTCAGCACGCATTCGATCAGCACGAAGACGCCGAGCCCCATGAAGATCAGGCCGTTGACGAACCTAACCTTCGCATAGCCGGAGCCGGCAACAAAGCGCTTCAGCGTTCCGTTCCCACCCTGATGCGGCGCAGCGCGTAGAGCGTGCGCTCGCCCTGCTCGAGCTCGCTGAACAGCCGTTTGCCACGCAGCGCAGGCAGCGCTTCGGAAAGCGCCTTGATCGCGGCATCGACCTTATCGTCGTCGATTTTCCCTTCGCGCGTGCACTGCTCCACGACCATCGCCGCGAAGCGGGACGCCGTGTGCGCATATTCCAAATCGTTATTAACCTGCTTGAAACCGTCGAGGGCGGCCGTGTATGCGCGCGTTCCTTCGACGTAGTCATGTTTGCGAGCGGCGAGCATCGCGGTAAGCACGTGACGTTGCGCTTCGCGCAACATCTCGGCCGGGCGGAACGCGTTTGAGAGCATCTGCTTGACCGCTTCCGGATTTCCGCTACGATGCGCCTCGATCGCGGTCCCGAGCACGGCTTTGAGATCCCGTGGCGGAGGCGTCGGCGGTGAACCGGGCGTGGCGGGCATCGGGGGCGGCGCATGTCCGCCGGACGTCATGGACGGGGCGCGCGCGAGATTCTCCAAGTCGACGATGACGTCGGCGGCCGTCGCATACCGATTGGCCGGATCTTTCTCGAGCAGCTTCATGATGACGCGCTCGAGTGCCGGCGAGAGATTCGGATTCTTGTCGCGGACCGACGCCGGCGTTTCGTTCACATGCGCGAAAATCACCGAAACCAGATCGTCGGACGGGCTCTTGAACGGGACGTCACCGGTGAATATCTCGTACATGACGCAGCCGACCGAATAGAGATCGCTGCGATGGTCGGTAATTTTCCCTAAGAACCGCTCGGGCGAGAGGTACGCGATCGTGCCGACGATCTCACCCGCCTGCGTTACGCTGCTGGCATCGCTAACGCGGCGCGAGAGGCCGAAGTCCATCACCTTGACCTCGCCGGTGTCGACGATCATGATGTTGGCCGGCTTGATGTCGCGGTGGATGACCGTTTCCTTGTGCGCGTACTCGAGCGCTTGCAGCAGCTCGATGAAGATCTTGAGCGACGCGTCGTACGCGATTCCCTCGGCTGACGCTTGTTTGAGCGTGCGGCCGCGGATGAGCTCCATGATGATGTAGAGCTGATCTTGATCTTCGCCCGCGTCGTACACACCGACAATGTTGCGGTGATTGAGGTGCGCCATCGACTGCGCTTCGCGTAGAAAGCGCTTGCGAACGATTTCCGAGCGATCCGTCAAAATCTTCACTGCGATCTCGCGCTGCAAGACGGCATCGGTTCCGTGATAGACGTCGGCCATTCCACCGCGCCCGATCAACTTGTCGACTTTGTAACGCTGCGCGATAACCGACCCGACTCGTTCGCTCATCGGAACGCGTCCTGATAGTGCGCGAGACGCGCGCCGTCGGCGGCCACCACGTCGAATCGCGCGTAGGCGCGTGGCGCAAAGAGCTGCATCCATTCGGCCGCTAGCTTGCGCAGTGTGCGGCGCTTGCGAGCGTCGACGGCGCCCAGCGCTGAGCCGTAGCGGCGCGTTTGCCGCGCCTTCACTTCGACGAACACGATCGTCGTGCCATCGCGCGCAACGACGTCGATTTCGCCGCCGGGCATACGAACGTTGCGTCCCACGATCTCGTAGCCGCGTTTGACCAACAACGCAACCGCGGCGTCTTCACCGCTGCGAGCGAGCTCCTGGGGATTCATTCTGCGAATTCGATTCCGGGCAGCGTGAGTGCGGCCTGCACACGCCACCAATTCCTTCGATGCATTGAACACGGACCGTGGGATTTGAGCGCCTCGATATGATGAGGCGTCGCATATCCCTTATTCTCTGCGAATCCATATTCCGGAAAGAGCGGGTCGAGTTCCGCAAGAAGTGCGTCCCGATACACTTTGGCGACGACCGATGCAGCTGCGACGCTTGCGCACGTCGCGTCGGCTTTGATCATCGGCTCTTGTGTGCCCGTCCACGAACGAATCCGTACGGCGTCGGTAATCAAGTACTCGGGAACGGTACCCAGAGCAGCAAGCGCCCGCTCCATAGCGAGCACGGACGCCCAATAGATATTCAGCCGATCGATCTCGGCGACCGACGCTTCGCCGATCGCCCACGCGACGGCTCTCGCCTTGATCTGCTCGGCAAGTTCGCCGCGAAATTCGGCCGGGACTTGTTTGGAATCGTTGAGATGCTTCAGACGCAGCGGCCCGTCGGTGACGACACATGCGGCCACAACTGGACCCGCGAGCGGCCCGCGGCCGACCTCATCGATCCCCCCAATTAAACGAAACCCCTGTTCGCGCAGGGTCTCTTCGTAACGATGGAGCCGGTCGAGTCGCCGGCGCACGCGGGCTTGAACCGCGCCGGGCTTTCGGCTTTTCACGCTTCTGCGGCAGGCGGCACGTCAAAACTCGTGCGGCCGAACTTACCTTCGTTGAAGTCTTTGATGTACGCGAGGGCCGCATTGTGAAGCTCAAGCTCGCCGCCCGTGCGCAACATCCGGCGAACGTTCGCAAAACTTTCGAGATCGGGAACCTGCCGCGAACGATTGTTGGTCATCCAATCGACGAAACTGTGCACGACGTTCTCGGGCGAGAACTTGTCGCGCGGGATGGCACCGCACATGGCAAGCATCCACTGTGCTTGCATCGACTCGATCTTCGGAACGAGAATACCGGGCGTGTCCATCATCTCGACGTTCGGTCCGACGCGAAACCATTGCGGCGCGCGCGTTACGCCGGCTTTGTCTTCGACGCGTGCTACGTCGCGGCGTAACAGCCCGTTAATGACGCGCGACTTGCCCGAGTTGGGAATGCCGATAACCATCGTGCGCGCGACGCCTTTGACGCGTGCCGAGCTGAGCATCTGCGTCAGGATGAACGAAGCTTGCGTGTAGCTGCTGGGTTCGCGTGCGTTGACGGAAACGGCGCGGAAGCGTTGCTTTGGATAGTACTCGAGCCACGCTTTCGTGGTCTGCGGATCGGCGAGATCGTCGCGCGTCAAAACGATGAGTCGCGGCTTACGCCCGATGATCTGCGAGAGATCCGAATTGGAGCCCGCGATTGCGATGCGCGCATCGATCACTTCGATGAAAATGTCGATCAGGCTCGAGCGGCGTTCCATCTCCCGCATCGCCGCGGCCATGTGGCCGGGATACCATTGAATGACGGTCTCGCGGTCGATCACAGCGTACCGGCCTTGCTCGGGGGCCAGAGCCCGAGCCATGCTTTACCAATTATTTCCGAGGCTGGGACGAATCCCCAGTCTCTCGAGTCGTCCGAATTGCTGCGGTTGTCGCCCAAGACGTAGTACGCGCCCGGAGGGACGGTTTCGGCCGGCTCGCTACGATCGTCACGATAGCGAACGTAGTTCTCCGCAAACGGCTGTCCGTCGATCTGCACGAAGCCGTGCGCGATCGCGACGCGCTCACCAGGCAATGCGATGATGCGCTTGAGATACGCCTCGGAACCGCCATGCCGGAACGCGACAATGTCGCCACGGCGAACGGGTCCGAATCGATATGTCAGCGTGTCGATGAGAACGAATTCTCCAGCCCCAATATGCGGTTCCATAGAGAGACCCGAAACTTGGGGGAGGCGGAAGAAGAAGGCCACCCCGAGGAGTGCCAGCAGAGCAACTTCACACGCAACTACGACCCCGCGACGCAGTCTCGCCAATCGAACGGACGGTTGGGAGAGCACCTTTTCTTGTTCGCCGCTGCCGTCGGCTTTCCTTAACCTTGCTTTAGGCCTAGTGAAGTATGCGGATGCGGTTGAAAGGCCAAAACAAGAGGAACGCGTGTCCAGTGAAATGCGCAGGTTTTCCTTTCAGCGGCCCGGATGCGAAATTGCCGCTGGTTTGTGCGAAACCCCAAATATGCGAGTCTTCTGAATTATTTCGGTTATCGCCGAACATCAGATAATAGCCATCGGGGATACGGTCGGGTGCGGACCATGCGCTCTTGGGTGGAACGTTCGCGAATGATGGATCGAGCGGCTGTCCGTCAACGTAGATCCCGTAGTTGCGCACTTGCAAGACGTAGTTCGGTTTCTGCGCGATGTACGGTTCGTCCAGTGCCTTGCCGTTGCGATATACGGTGCCGTTTTTGACCGACAGCGTGTCGCCCGGAGCGCCGACGAGACGTTTAATGAAGTCGTTGGTCGAATCGACGGGCGGTTCGAACACGACGATGTCACTGTGATGCGGAGGGAAGAAACGATATTCGAATTCGTTGACGAGCAGCACATCGTGGATTTGCAGAGTCGGCTCCATGGAGCCCGACGGAATGTAGAACGTGCGCACGACGAACGTGATCAAGAACAGTGCGACGAGACCCGCGACGATGAAGGCGTCAAGATACTCGCGCAAGACTGCGCGAACCGAGCTGCTCGACGTCGTTGTTGCGCCAACGGCAACACCGGGACGGATACTGATCGCGACGCGGACGACTGCGAAAATGCAGATCAGCCCGAAGAGCTGCAGCGGGGTCACGCCGCGCTACTCAGCCGAAGCTTCTGACGCCTTGGCCGGTTTTCTCTCGCGGATGCGCGCTGCGCGGCCAACTTTTTCAGAGAGATAGTACAGTTTGCTGCGACGCACGGCGCCGCGCTTGCTGACCTCGATCTTTTCGGTGCGCGGGCTGTGCACCAAGAACGACTTCTCGACGCCAACGCCATGCGATACACGGCGAACGGTGACCGATGCGTTCGAACTGCGGCCGCTGCGGCCAATGACGACGCCCTCGAACATCTGGGTCCGCTCTTTGCCGCCCTCGATGACCTTGGAGTACACCTTGACGGTGTCGCCCGGACGGAAGACCGGGATCGATTCCTTTTCCTGCTCTTTTTCGAGAAGACCGATGACGTTCATGACGCTCTCTGTTAGCTGCTGCGCAACCGCCGTATTGTAACAGAGGCGGTATATCCCGTCTACTCCGAATCCCCCCGCCGCCGGGCCGCCCGCCGCCGGGACTCCTCGCGGCGCCAGGCCGCGATCTTGGCGTGGTCGCCCGAGAGGAGCACGTCAGGGACCTCGACCCCCCGAAAGCGCGGGGGCCGGGTGAAGGACGGAAAGTCGAGCTCGTCGCCGCTCGTAAAGGACTCGCTGATCAGGGACTCGGGCCGGATCGCGCCCTCGACCAAGCGGACGGTCGCATCGACCACGGCCAGAGCTGGGATCTCGCCGCCAGTTAAAATGAAGTCGCCGAGCGAGATCTCCTCGAGGGGGTAGAGGGCCTTCAGGCGATCGTCGACCCCTTCGTAGTGGCCGCACACGACAACCAGCCGCTCGAGACCCGCGTATCGCACCGCATCGGCTTGGGCAAATCGCTTCCCGGAGGGGGTCGTCAGGACCAGCGCGCGGCGTTCTGCGGGCGGGCTGGCCGCAAGGATCGCATCCAGCGCCCGCGCCAGGGGCTCGAGGCGCAGCACCATCCCGGCGCCGCCGCCATAGGGCGAGTCATCGGCCCGCTCGGACTCGCAGAATTCAAGCAGCTGGTGGACGTGCACCCGGGCGAGACCACGCTCCACGGCACGTCCGACGATCGAGAGTCCGATCGTGGGCGCAAACATTTCCGGGAAGAGCGTGATGACGTCGATGTTCAACATCTTCGTTTCATGTTCGCTTTGCGCCGAATGCTCGCCCACTTGCGGTTCCCCGGCCCGCTTGCCCCGAAGGACCCGTTCGAGCGTGCCCTGATGGACCTCGAGAAGGGCGATCCCGCGGCTGCTGTGACCGCCTTTACGGCGATGCTGCCGGCGGCGCGCAGCAACGATGAATGTGCGCGCATCTACAACAAGCGTGGAATCGCATATGTACGCTTAGGCCAGCGCGAGCAAGCGTTGCGCGATTTTTCGGAAGCGCTTGCAGTCGCGCCGCGCTTTGCGCCGGCACTCGCGAATATCGGTAATCTGCTGCTCGAAGACGGAGCCTTCGACGATGCGATTTCGCACTACGAGGCGGCAATACGAGCCGACGAGACCTACGCGATCGCGCACCTAAATCTCTCGGTCGCATACCGGAAAACCGGGCGCCGCGCCGCCGCCGTCCGCGAGCTTCGGGTCGCTCACCGCTTGGAGGGACGCGGAATCTTCCGGCGCAGATAAGAGGTCGATGCCCGTCAACCAAATGGTGCTTTCGCGCGAACTCATGGCAGTTATGCGGAAGGCAGTTGGCTATGCCGTAACGGCCGAAAGTGAGTTCGTTCAGCCGCCGCATATCTTGTTGGCGCTGCTCGATGATGAAACGATCGGGGCTCGTTTAGGACAGCTGATCGATCGCGAAAAAGCGCAAGCCGCACCGCCGCGCAAGCGTCCGCCGGAACAACTGCGCGATCCCGATTCGCAACGCGCGCCGTTTCCGATCTATCGTTCGCTCGTCATCCGCACGCAGGACGGCAAAGACGGCAAGTGGCTGGATCAAGATTCATACGAGATATTCTTGGAAGGCGCACGCCGCGTGCAAGCCGGCGCGTATCTTCCGAAGCATCTTGCCAAAGCCTACGTATCCGAATCGAACCGCGATCGCGGTTTGCTCTCGATTTTAGGCCACCAACCCGCGATCGTCGCCGAAAAAGTCTTCGCGCTCTAAGCGCTAAGGCGTTTTCCCGATCGCGTCGACGTGCGTGATCTCTTCGAGGTATTCGAAGAGTTGCGGCAACGAGATTTTCTCGAGCGCGCTCTCGCTCTTTATCTCATCGCCCTCGTCGCCTTCGTCGCGCAGGTAGCAGCGTGACTCGATTCCACCCGGCGCTTCGCTGAGGAACGAGACGGCGAACCCTTTGCCGAGCGTATCGTCGTAGATGCGCATCGCGGCCGGATTGAGGACCTCGATCGAGTGCGTCGAGTTGTGCGCATCGAAGATCGTAATCGTCAGATAATCCCGATTGACGATCTCGATCGTGCCTACGACGAAGGTATTCTTTGCAGAAAAGAATTCGTGACCGCGCTTATTGCGGCTCGAGACTTCGTAGAAGACACGGTGAGCGATGAACCGGTTCAGTATTTTTCGGAGCGTAGCGATCGACGCTAGCGTCTCCGTTCGGTTCCCGCGCGTGTAGATAATTTTCACTGCGCTAGATCCGCCCAATCCCTCGTATGCGGACGGGTGCCGTTCGCCGTCGGGCAGAAAGGGGACCTTCCAAAAATGCTCTCGGCACCAGATATTGCAATTCTTGGAGCGGTCGCGCTCCTCGTTTTCGGACCCGATCAACTCCCCAAGGTCGCACGCAAGTTCGGCTCTGTGATGCGCGATGTCCAGAACACGTCCTCGCAATTTATTCGCGAGATGGAACGCGCTGCCGACGAGCACGATGCGGCTGCCGAGCGACCTCGCCTAGAGGCTGTCCCCTCGACCTACAACCAGTCGGAAGTAAGCGATGCGGCGGCAATGGCAGCTCTCGAAGCAGAAGAAAACGACGAGCCGATGCTTCCCGGGATCGAACCCGAGATCGTTGTGGCTCCCAAACGGACGGCTGAACCCGCGGAGTTTTAGAGGTTCAGGTCTTGGCGGATCTGGCTAAGGCGGGTCTCGATGATGCCCCGCACCTGCGTCTGAATGCGCCGCTTTTGGTCGTCAGGCAAACGCTGATAGACGAGAAAACCGGCCGCGGAGACGAGTCCGCCCAGTAATCCAACTAGGACCGCCTTACCGGCGTCCGAGCTTGTTTGATCGACCTCGTCGGTCTTGCCGTTGTACTGCTTCATCGTATCGCTGGTCACGCCGGCCTCCTTTGGTGTTTTGTTCTACCCGCTTCGGGACGCTACCGTTTCGTTTCGCTGGCCCGCTTCACCCGAACATGTTCGGGATATTGCCGCGCTAGCTGCTCGAGCGAGACTTCCGCGGTCGCGACGATCGCAACGACGTCGGCACGCTCGCGCGCTGATTCCGGGATGTGAATCTCGAGCTCTCCCGAGACGTGCTTTCCGTCGAACTTCAATTTCGCAACGTCCTCGAGTCCCGCGTAAGCGGCTTGCAGAATTGCCGAGACTGCAGCGCACACGACGTCATTCGGAAACGCGCCGAATTCCGCGTGCCCCGTCGCAAAAACAGAAGACAGCCGTCCTCGGCTGTCTCGCGTAAATTTGACGTCGACCATCGCTTAAGGAAGCGAGATCTTCTCGATCTTTACCTCGGCGAAACGTTGCCGGTGACCGATGAGCTTGCGGACGCGCTTCTTCGGCTTGTACCGAAAAACCAGAATTTTGGGGGCCTTGCCTTGCCGCACGACCGAGCCGGTGACCTTGGCGCCCTTGATCAGCGGCGTCCCGACCACGATAGCATCGCCGCCGGCGAGAACCACACGGTCGAAGGTAACGCTCGCGCCGGGCTCTGCATCAACCAAGTCGGTGCGAATGACGTCGCCCTCCGATACCTTGATCTGCTTGCCGCCGGTCTCGATGATGGCGTACATAACCGAGGTACGATATCACCTCGCCGGGAGCAGCGTCAACCAGTCCGGTCAGCCCGATTCCCCGCAGCAATCGAGCGCCGCAGCCACAGCTCGCCCTCGGCGACGTGCATTGCCGAGGTCGCACGCGCCAACTCCGGGTCGCGCGCTAGGATCGCCTCATATATCGGAAGATGCTCCTCGAACGCGGCGCGCCGGTGCTCTTCGTCCATCGCCTTGCGCCAGGTGCGCACGCGCAGCGTCCGGGCAGACATCGTCTCGAGGACCGTTTCCAGAATGGTGTTGCCGGAGCAGGCCGCGATACAGCGGTGGAAGCCCTCATCGGCCTCCATCGTCTCCTCGGCGGTTTTTGCGCTCGCGAAGCGATCGAGACTGTGCTTGAGTTGCAAGTGATCGGCTTTGGTCATGCGGGCCGCGGCCAGTGCCGTCGCGGCCGGCTCTAGGAGCCGCCGGACTTCCCATATCTCGAGCATTTGCTCGTCGCTGAGCAGATGCGTCACGAAAGAGACCGACTCGAGGAGCAAACGCGAGCTCAAGCTCGTGACGTACGTCCCGTCGCCTTGGCGCGTTTCGAGGACCTTGATCAGCGTAAGAGCCCGAACCGCCTCTCGCAGCGAATTGCGCGAAAGCCCCAGTTGGCTTGCGAGATCGACTTCGCGTGGGAGGCGCTGTCCGGGCGCAAGCTCACCGTTCGCGATCATCTCCTTGATGCGCGCGATTGCAACGTCGGTTTTCATCGGATGATTGACTGGCATTTTCGGATGACTTATAGTGCAAGACGAGTGCCGCAGGGCTAAGTCATCCGATGTTTCGTGTTCTGTAGACCAACTCTTTCTTCGCTGAGGGGATTCGACGAATGAAAAAGAGCCGGAAAACATTCCTTGCCGCCGCGGCCGGCGCGGCGACTGCCGCCGCCGGATTCGGGACGCCGATCCTCGGCCGAGCGGCCGAGCCGGTGAACATCGGCGGCCTTTACCCGGTTACGGGCAGCCTCGGGCAAATCGGCCAGGGCTGCGTCAACGCCGCAAAGCTTGCGGTGCAGATGGTGAACGACGCCGGCGGCATCAAATCGCTCGGCGGCGCGAAATTGAATTTGGTGCTCTCGGATATTCAAAGCGATCCGACCGTCACGCGCACCGAAACCGATCGATTGATCGGCAGCAATAAGCTTTCCGCGATTCACGGCTGCTACGCAAGCGCACTGACGCTGATCGCGAGCGAAGTTGCGGAACGCGCGAAGGTTCCGCTGATTACAGGCTCGAGCAGCGATCAACTCAATGCCGGTGGCCGCAAATTTACGTTCACGCCGTTTGCGCGCGCCTCGCAATTCGCGCAAGCGCAGTTGCAGATGTCTAAGCTCATCAGCGACAAGCCGAAAGTCGCGGTCGTCTACGAAAATACGGCCTTCGGCACGTCGACCTCGAGCGGACTCAAAGAACAAGCGCCCGGCGAAGGCGTCGACATCGTCATGTTCGAGCCGTATTCAGCCGGTTTCACCGATGCCGGTCCGCTCGTAAATAAAGTGCGCGCATCCGGCGCGACCATGGTGTTCTGCGTCTCATATCTGAACGATCTCATTCTGATCGTGCGCGCCATGAAACAGACGGGCGCGAATCTCCCGATCAACGGCGGTTCCGGCGGATTCGTCATCCCCGACTTTTACAAGAACGTCGGCGCCTCGGCCGAGGGATTGCTCGGCGTCGCCCACTGGAATCACGACATCGACGCCAATGCGCAGCGCGTCAACGCCATCTATCAGAAGCAATTCGGCGAGTTTCTCTTCGAGTACGCAGGCGGACTCGTCGCGCAAACGTTCATGCTCGCTAACGCCCTCGAACGCGCCGGATCACCCGATCCGGAAAAAGTTCGCAACGCGCTCGCAACCATCGACGTCTCGAGCGGTTACGCTGCGATGGCGCCAGGCGGCAAAGTGAAGTTCATGGACAACGGCCGCAACGTCTACGGACATCCCGTCGGCGTGCAATGGCAGCACGGCGACTTGGTCAGCGTGTTCCCGAAGGGCGAAGCGCGCAAGCCTCTGATGAAAGCCTAGAGCCGCAGCTTCAGCGTTCCGATGCTAGCGACGCTCGCGCAAGCCGTCGTCAACGGCCTGCTCATCGGCGGTATTTACGCGCTCGTTAGCATCGGCGTCACGCTGATTTTCGGCGTCGTGAAAATCGTGAACTTCGCGCAAGGCGAGTTCGTGATGATCGGAATGTACCTCAGCTTCTTTCTCGCGACACGCGCCGGGATCGACCCGCTCGTCTCGCTCGTGATCGTCATGCCGGTCATGTTCGTGGTCGGCATGCTGTTCCAACACGTGCTGATCCGGCGCGTGCTGTCGCTCGGCGATATGCCGCAGATCTTCCTGACGTTCGCGCTCTCGATCTTGCTGATGAACGTGGCTCTATTGCTCTTCACGGCCAACTACCGCACCGTGCAGACGCCGTACACGGACGCCGCATTTCATATCGGGCCCGTGTTCATCTCGGTCGCAAAATTGATCGCGTTCGTCTTGGCGATGGCATTCAGCGGAGCGTTGACGCTCTTCTTGCGTTCCACCGATATCGGGAAAGCGATGCGCGCCGCCGCACAAAACCGCGACGTTGCAATGTTGATGGGGATCAACACGGATCTCGTCTTTGCAGTCGCCGTCGGGTTGGCGCTTGCGCTTGCGGGCGCGGCCGGCTCGCTCCTGATGCCGTTCTATCCAGTCTATCCGACGGTCGGACAAGTCTTCGTCTTGATGGCGTTCGTTGCGGTCGTGCTCGGCACGCTCGGGAATGTCACGGGCGCGCTCATCGCGGGTTTGATGATGGGCGTCGCCGAGTCGCTCGGCATTCAGTTCGTCGGAGCCGACTCTGGGCTGATCGTCGTCTTTCTGATGCTGCTCTTGACGCTTGCGATTCGCCCCAGCGGCCTCTTCGGCGGCCGCGCGCGCTAATGATAAAGAAAGCGGCGCCAGTCGTTGTGATCGCCATCATCGCGCTGATCTTGCCGGTCTTCTTGCGCACCGGCTTCGAAGTCGACATCGCCGTACGCGTGCTGCTGTTTGCCTTCATCGGCGTGGCCTGGAATCTCATGGGTGGGTACGCAAAACAGCTCTCGCTCGGACACGCCGCGTATTTTGGCCTTGGCGCGTACACGTCGACCTTGTTGCTGATTCGATTCGGTATTTCGCCGTGGATAGGGCTGATCGCGGGCGGCATCGTCGCGATGCTCGCGAGCTTGCCGATCGGCTGGCTGTGTTTCCGCTTGCGCGGACCATACTTCGCGATCGCGACGATTGCAACCGCGCAGGTTTTCATGCTGCTGTTTCTCAAGTTTCGCGACTTCGCGTGGGGTGCCGAAGGGACGACGATTCCGTTCTTGGGCAACGCGCCGCTGATGATGCAGTTCAGTGGAAAAGCGCCCTACTATTACATCGCGCTCGGATTGCTCGCGATTGGGCTCCTCGTGACATATGCGATCGAACGTTCCTGGATGGGCAACTATCTTGTCGCCGTCGGTGAAGACGAAGATGCGGCGGAAGCAGTCGGCGTCAACGCGCCGCGCATCAAACGCGATGTCTATTTGATCAGCGCGTTCTTAACGGCGCTGGCCGGAACGTTCTACGTTCAGTACATCTACTTCATCGATCCGAATACGGCATTCAGCTTTAACGTCTCGGTCGAAGCGGCGCTCGTCTCGATCGTCGGCGGGATCGGTACGCTGTGGGGACCGGTCCTCGGGACGGTCTTGCTCGAACCGACGTCCGCACTGTTGCAAAGCTGGCTGGGTGCAAGTCATGGTGGTGTGCAGCTCACCGTCTACGCGCTGATCTTGATGGCGGTCATCCTGTGGCGCCCGACTGGAGTGCTCGGTCTGATCACCGATGCGTACCGGCGGATCGTGCGCGCCGATGGCTGACGTCCTCGTCGTCCGCAACCTTGACAAGCATTTCGGCGGCTTGCGTGCCGTCGACGATTTGAGTTTGTCGGTTGCCGAAGGCGAGACGCTCGCGCTCATCGGGCCGAACGGCGCCGGGAAGAGCACGAGCTTCAATCTCATTACCGGCTACTTCCGTCCCGATTCAGGCTCCGTCGTCGCATTCGGCCGCGAGCTTGTCGGACTCGAACCGTACGACATCTGCGCGCACGGTTTGGCGCGCACGTTCCAAGTCGCGCGCCCGTTCGGCAAGATGACCGTGCTCGAGAATGTGATGACCGGCGCGTTCCTACGGGGTAGAAAAGTCCGCGGTGCACGTGAGCGCGCGCGTGAAGCAATTGCGTTCGTCGGGCTTTCGGCAAGAGAAGAGACTCCGGCGCGCGATCTCACGACGATCGATCAGCGCCGTCTCGAGATGGCGCGTGCCCTTGCGACCGAGCCGCGGATCTTGCTGCTCGACGAAGTGATGGCCGGGCTCAATCACACCGAGATCGATCAAGCCGTCGCGCTTGTTGGCCAGCTCGCGAAGCGCGGACTCACGATCGTGATCGTCGAGCACGTGATGCGCGCAATTATGGCGGTCGCAAACCGGATCGTCGTCCTCGATCACGGTCAGAAGATCGCCGAAGGCCTTCCTCAGGAAGTTGTTAGGAACGAAGACGTCATTCGCGCCTATCTCGGGACCGGCGCGCATGCCTGAGCCAATGCTCGTCCTTTCCGGCGTCAGCGCCGCGTACGGCCCGGTAAAGGCAATTCACGAGCTCGACATTAGCGTCGGAGAAGGCGAAGCCGTGGGTCTGCTCGGCGCAAACGGTGCGGGCAAGAGCACGACGTTGCGCGCGATCTCAGGGCTCATTCGCCCGAGCGCCGGCAGTATTTCGTTCGCCGGCACGCCGATTGCATCGCTGCCGCCGTACAAGATCGCGGCGCTCGGAATCGCGCACGTTCCCGAAGGACGCCAAGTCTTTCCGGAGCTCACCGTTCAAGAAAATCTCGAGATGGGCGCCTACGTTCCAAGAGCGCGCGCAGAGCGGCGCCAAACGCTCGAGCTCGTCTACGGAATCTTCCCGCGCTTAGCCGAACGGCGCGCGCAACTTGCGGGAACGATGAGTGGTGGCGAGCAGCAGATGCTCGCGGTCGGCCGCGGATTGATGCTCAAGCCGCGGCTGTTGATGCTCGACGAACCGTCGCTAGGGTTGGCGCCCGTCGTGACGGACGCGACGTTTGAAAAGATTCGCGAGATTCACAAAATGGGCACGGCGATTTTTCTTGTCGAGCAGAACGTGAGTCGCGCGCTTTCGCTCGTTCAGCGAGCCTACGTGCTGGAGAGCGGCAAGGTGGTGATGGACGGCGCGAGCGGGGAGCTTGCGAACAACCGGCAGGTGCAAGCGGCGTACCTCGGGATCTAGGCGGCGGCGCCGGCTGTTGCCGGTCCGTCATCGAGGCGCAGGGTGAGGCGTTTCGCGCCCGCGCCGGCGCGAACGAAGCCCAAGAGATCGGTCGAGAAAATTCGATAGCCGGCACCCTGGAGTTGCTCGCGTAAGGGGCGCGAGGCATCGTGCATGATGAGTGCGTCCCCGATTTCGACGGCATTACAGGCGAGATCGTTCGCGTCGGCTGTCGAGAGCTCGATCAAATATTCCGGATCGACGATGCGACGCAACAAACGTTGCGCGTGTGGCGTGAAAGCCGGCATGTAGGTTAAGACATGCCCACTGCGCAGTGGGCATAAGACCGTGTCGAGATGCGGGAACTGCGGATCTGCGAGTCCGAGCGCGACGACGCGTGCATCGAGCAGATCGGTGAGCTGCAGCGTTACCATGCGGTCTGAAAGCGAACCATAGCCGACGTAAACGATCGGACGAACGCGATCGAAGAGCGCATCGGCGCTTCCCGCAAACGAGGTCTCTTGCAAGAACGTCGTTGCGAAGCCGAGTCGAGCAAGCGTCCCGCGATACACTTGGCGCGACAGACGTTGCGTGTCGTTGCGCAGTGTCGAGACGATCGCAAGCTCGCCACTGACGAGCGCGGCGTTTGCCGTGAAAACAAGATCCGGCGCCTGGGGCGCCGGATCGACGAGCTCGATCTGGACATCCGCCGCGACTTGCAACACTTCTACGAAACGCTCCCATTGGCGCCACGCGCCAAGTGCGTTGTAGTGATGCGGCGGGCACATCAGCAATCGTGCCATAGAAATACTTTAACGCCTCCGGTATGCGCGAGACATTCGACAAAAGTAACGACTGTGGATAACTCTGTCGGCCTCTTGGGCATGTTGACAATATGGGCAATTGCCCATATAATCGCGCAACATGAAAAAAGATTCCGAGTTGTGCAATTGTTCGGCGTTACGCCAGGCGACGCGGTTGGTTACGAAGCTCTACGACACGGCCTTGGCGCCGACGGCGCTCGGTGCGAATCAGTATGGCATTCTCTCGCGCTTGCACCGTAACGGGCCGAGCACGCTTGGTGATTTGGCCGGTTCGCTCGTCATGGATCGCTCGACGCTTGGCCATTTGGTGCGCCCGCTCGAACAGCGCGGGCTCGTTCGTCTCGCGGTCGGCGAAGAAGATCGTCGGGCGCGCTACCTGACGCTGACGCGTTCGGGCGAATCGCTGCTGCAAAAAGCTCGACCGCTGTGGTCCTCGGCGCAAAAGAAATTTGAAAGCGCGTTCGGTGCGGATGCGGCAGCCCGGTTGCGCGCAATGCTGAACGACGTCGTGGCAAGCGATTTCGCATGAGCGTCAGTAAGCCGCTCGTCCTGATCTGCGCGGCAGCGACCTGCTCGCTGATCATGCTCGATACCAATATCGTCGCGGTTGCGTTGCCGAGCATCGGACGTGATTTGCACGCCGGATTCGTCGGCTTGCAGTGGGTCATCAGCGCCTACCTGATCACGTTTGCATCGCTTCTACTGCCTTCCGGAACGCTCGCCGATCTTTTCGGACGCCGGCGCATGGTTATGATCGGGGTGTCGCTGTTTCTCGTCTCATCGGCGACCTGCGGTCTCGCATCGTCGGCGTTCATTCTCGACCTTTCGCGCGCGATCCAAGGCGTCGGCGCGAGCATGTTGCTGACGGCGGCGCTGGCAATCATCTCGTCAACATTTCGCGGCGCAGAGCGCGCACGCGCATACGCGATTTGGGGAACGTCGCTTGGCGCGGCGATGACGTGCGGCCCAATTCTCGGCGGTATCATCACGGGACTATTCGGATGGCGCTGGGCGTTCTTGATCAACGTTCCATTGTGCATCATCTTCTTAGTCGCGATTCGCGCGTTCGTTCCCGAATCGCGCGATCCGGAACAGCGGCGGATCGATTTTGCGGGCGTCCTCACGCTCAGCACGAGCCTGTTCTTGCTGGTGTGGACGCTCATTGACGGCAATCGTGAGGGTTGGGGTTCAGCCCAAATTCTCGTCCGGCTTTCTGCCGCGGTGTTGCTGCTGATCGCATTTGTCATCGTTGAGCGCATTCAGGCACAGCCGATGCTCGATTTCGAATTGCTGACGCGACCACGCTATCTTGGCGCCGCGTCGGCGATGTTCGGTTACGGCTCCGCAGCACAAGTTATGATTTTCTTCTTGCCGCTGTACTTGCAGAATTGGATGCATCTTGCGCCGATGGCGGCCGGATTTGCGATGCTGCCGTTCGCGTTACCCCTTCTCGTCGCTCCGCCGCTTGCAGCGCAGTTTCTGGAGCGCCTGACGCACCGCGGCCGCTTAACGATCGGCCTCGGCATCGCAGCGGTCGGAGATCTCATGCTTGGCCTTGCGGCGCACGCCGGCGCTCCCTATCCGGTGATGACGGTCGCGATGTTGGTTGCCGGTACAGGCACGGGGTTGCTGAATCCCGAGACAGCTCGTGCCATGCAAGCCGAGGCTTCGGCCGAGCGCGCAGGTATGGCGTCCGGGATTGGCGCGACGATCCGCTTCGTCAGCCTGGTCATGGGCGTCGCTGTACTCGGGGCCGTTTTCCACCTTGGCTTTGCCGTGTCGGCATTTGTGGCAGTTGGGATTGCGGTGCTCGCTTCGGTGGGGACCCTCGTCCTCTTAAGACAAGAAGGTTGGGTACAAGCAGAGCATTCGAGAGAGGATGCACATGGAACGCGAAGATCGTGGGCGGCAACTCCACACCGAAGCTGATGACATAGAGCCGTTGACCAGCGAGGAAGCTGAAGTGATGGGCTCGCAGGCCGCCCGGCGCTTGCGCGACATCCCGAAAGAACGGCAAACGGTCTACGGCGATGTCGATGAAGGCTATGACAACGAAGACCAAGCCGACGCCAATCAGGCCGGCCCGGGCGAGCACGTCTAGAGCTTAAGCGCTCACCGCGCGAAGAGCATTCTTGAGCCTTTGCATCGCGAGCCCGACTCGACTCTTTATCGTTCCGAGCGGCACCCCGAGACGGTCGGAGATCTGCGTCTGCGTTAGGTTTCGAAAATACGACAGCTCGATCACCTGGCGCTGCTCGTCGGGAAGAGACTCGAGCGCCTGGCGTAGCGACGCGCGCTGCGCGTGATCCACGACCTCGATCTCATAGGATTGCGGCGTATCCAAGAATGCGTCCCGTTCTATCTGAGAATGACGCGTGTCACTGCGTCGGCGCGAGATTGCCTCGTTGCGCACGCAGACAGACAAGTAACTCTTCAGAGTTCCTCGCTCGGTCCGGTATGAAAAACCGTGCCGCCACACGCGCGTGAGCGCATCATGCACGCAATCCTCCGCGTCTTCGTCGTTTCCAAGGACATTGCGTGCGATCGAATAGAGGAGCTGACTGTAGGCACGATATGCAGCCGCCAGCGCCTCGGGACGTCGCTCGGAAAAATCGCGCGCGATGCTCGCGTCCTCGATTTCACTCGAGGTCTTTATCCGAGATTGACCGATGCTATGCAGAGTCACGGCTATTTCAGGTCGCCGTCTGCGAGGACGCCCGAATTCCCGACGAGCCGCACCGACGTCGGCTTTCCAGCGTCCTTGATGAAGAGTGTCGAGGTGAGATCGTTTTCCTCGGGAGCACCGAAATCGCGAACGCGATCTCCGTACACCGCGATCAGATGACACTCGCATGGGGCCGCATCGACGATCAGATAGATCCAGCTACGGTCTGGCGCGTAGAGCACTTTTGCCGGGGGAGCACCGATCGCGCGCGGCGTCAAACTCACGTGCTTGAAATGGGACGTTGCGATCGTAGCGAGGACGGCGTCGCTCCGAAGCGTTTCTTGGCGGAAATGCATCGTCGTAAGGCCCAGCGTCAGGATGACGGCTGCTGCGAGCGCACCCCACATGGCGGACGATCGTGCACGCCAGAGTGCGAGCTTCGAACGCTGCGGCTCAGCGATGCGCTTGATACGAGATTCCAGCGTCGCGGGCGCGTTAACGAGAGGCGTCGTCATCTCGATCATCTCGCAAACGACGCGCTCGGCTTCTCCGATCGCGCGACTGCAGGATGCGCAGACGGCAAGATGCTCGTCAAGGTGGTTGCGCTCTGCCCGCGAGAGCGTCCCGAGCGCGTACGCATCACGTCGCTCGAGTGTGTAGTCGTGCGTCACGGAGTCCTCACAGTCCATGTACGCACGAAGGCGACCCGCGGATTACCGTTGCCGCCTTCGTACACGAACCTCGATCTAGCCGCCGAGGAGCATGGGGTTAACGCGGTTCCAGTATGCCTGCAACTCTGCAGGTGTCTGGGGGTCGAGAACTCCGCGATAGTGTTCCGCCTGCGACAATTGTTGGTCGCGTGCGGGATTGGCGATTCTGGCGATGACTTGCGGTTTGCTTTCGACTACAACCGGCGCGGTCGTAACGCTGTCGGCAGCCGCTGCACCAAGCGGTGCGATCGATGCGACGGCAGCCATGAGCGCCATCGCGGAAATGAGCTTGTTCACGTAGATTATCTCCTCTTTAAGTTAGTGTTTTGTTACTGCACTTATTGAGGATACGTGCGAACTTGGCTAGCGGATTTACAGCTCTACGAAAATATTGTCGTCTGCGGTGCGGACTTTGTAGGTCTGCACTGGGACAATCGCCGGTAGGGTAAGCGCGTCACCGGTCTTGACATCGAAGAACGCGCCGTGGCGCGGGCACATGATGCGATCGCCCATCAACTCACCCTCATCGAGCGGACCGCCGTCGTGCGTACAAACGTCTTCGATCGCGAAGATCTCGCCCGCGACGTTGCAGAGCAGCACGCTCTGTCCGTTGACGTCGACGCGCTTGGTCGACCCGTCCGCGATTTCGCTCTTGCGAGCGACAGGTTCAGCCATAACGGCTGTTACCCGACCGCGCCTTCCATTTCCAGCTTGATCAGCCGGTTGAGCTCGACCGCGTATTCCATCGGCAATTCCTTGACGAAGAAGTCGAAGAAACCGTTGACGATCAGCGCTGTTGCGTCGGCTTCTGAGAGCCCGCGGCTCATCGCGTAGAACAACTGCTCCTCGCCGATTTTCGAGACGCTGGCTTCGTGCTCAACGGTCGATTGCTGTTCGTGAATCTTCATCGTCGGCTTCGTGTCGCTGGACGATTGGTCGTCCATGATTAGCGCGTCGCATTTAACGCGCGTCTTCGCGCCGATCGCGCCGTCGTGAATTTCGACGAGACCACGATACGTCGTCTTGCCGCCATGCGCCGAGACCGACTTGTTGGTGACGACCGACGTCGTGTTTGGTGCCGCGTGAATAACTTTCGCGCCGGCGTCTTGATGTTGGCCTTGACCTGCAAACGCCGCCGAGAGAATCTCACCGCGTGCGCCTTCGCCCATCAGATAGATCGCCGGATACTTCATCGTCAGGCGCGAGCCGATGTTGCCGTCAACCCATTCGACGGTCGCATTCTTGTACGCGACCGCACGCTTCGTGACGAGATTGAAAATGTTACGATACCAGTTCTGAATCGTCGTGTAGCGGATGCGCGCGCCTTCCATTGCGATCAACTCGACGACTGCTGAGTGCAGCGACGACGTTGAGAACTGTGGCGCGGTACAACCCTCGATGTAGTGGACCTTCGAGCCTTTGTCCGCGATGATCAGCGTACGCTCGAACTGTCCCATGTTCTCGGTGTTGATCCGGAAATAGGCTTGCAGCGGCATCTTCACTTCGATGCCCGGCGGAACATAGACGAACGAGCCGCCCGACCACACGGCGCTATTCAGCGCTGCGAATTTGTTGTCTCCCGGCGGAATCACCGTCGCCATGTACTTGCGCACGATATCGGGATGCTCGCGCAGCGCCGTATCCATGTCGCAGAAGATGACGCCGTCTTTCTCGAGCTCCTCGATAACGGAGTGATAGACGACTTCCGATTCGTACTGCGCGGAGACGCCGGAGAGAAACTTGCGCTCTGCCTCAGGGATGCCCAAGCGATCGAACGTTCGCTTGATGTCGTCCGGGACGTCGTCCCACGACTGCTCCGTTTTCTCGGTCGACTTCACGAAATAGTGAATATTGCTGAGGTCGATCTCGGAGAGAGCTGCGGTATCCGCCCAAGCGGGCATCGGCTTGGCACGGAACAACTCGAGCGCCTTTAAACGGAAGGCACGCATCCAGTCCGGCTCGTTCTTCATCTCAGAAATCTTCGCGACGATTTCGCCCGTCAGGCCCTTTTCGGACTTGAAGACGTAATTTTCAGGATCGTGGAAGCCGTACCGATAGTCCTCGACCAGCGCTTGCGCAGCTAGGGGGCTAGCGTTCTCTTTAAGTTCCGTTGCCATCGCTCTCACTCTATCAGACCCACCTGGGATAGTGAAGGGTTTTCTGGAATTTCTGGCTTGCTTGCCTTGTTTATATGAGCAAAACACTTTACAGGGGGGGGTGTAGGGGGTAAACTACCGCTATTGACGGGGTCGTATTTCGCTATGCGATCTGGGTCCCGGCAATCTCGTAGAGGGAGGGCGCGCCCTACGCGCCATCGCGGCGAGACGCGGCAGCACGAGAAAAAGCTGCCGGCACAGAGTTCGTCGTTAGGTCGGGGACGTGATCGTGCAGCGCACGCGCCAGCCGACGCATCTGGAGGTGGGATTTCCCCCAACCGGGATCCGAGGAGACAGGCGGTAATTGGAAGCACTCGGGACGCACATATTGTGCGAGCTATCGGGATGTGATCCGAACATCCTTACGGACGTGGAAGGCATACAAGATATTCTGAAGACAGCCGCAATCAAGGCGAACGCGACGGTCTTAACCACAGCCTTTCACCGATTTGAACCCCACGGCGTCTCAGGCGTCGTCGTCATCGCAGAATCGCACTTGTCGATTCATACCTGGCCGGAAACCGGGTATGCGGCGATGGATTTTTATACATGCGGAGCCCATACGAACCCGGGCGCTGCATGCGAGTACGCAGCAGAGATGCTGCGGGCGCGTTCCATGCGCACGACCGAGGTCAAGCGTGGAATTCAAGCCCGCAAGAACGAGTACACCCACGTTGTCACGACCGACAACGAAGAGCGTCGTCTGACGCGCAAGAAGCGCACCGCCTAGAAGTACAGCTCCGCGGGATCCGCTCCAGAACTACGGCAGGCGCTTGGAAATCCAAGCGCCTGCGTTTATTCTTAGAGAAGTGTCGGCAGTAAGCAGTCACCAAGTTGCGCTTACTTGCTAGGAAGGCCAGCACGGCGCAGCCAACTTCCGTCCTCCTCGACGGAAAGTCGAGGCTTTTATTAGTGGAGGTTTCATGGTGCGCTGGCCGCGTTTATCGTGGGTCTTTGTTGGCGTTGCCGTAACGGCGATACTCTCTGCCTGTGGTGGCGGAGGCAGTAGCGTCGGGAACGGCAGTTCCGGTCCCTCGAGCTCGACATCGTCGACCTCGACGTCAACGTCCGGATCGTCGACGCTAACATTCTCAGCGATCGCGGGGGTCAGTGCGTCAAGCATCACGATCCCGGCTGCGAGCGGAGCGACGACCATCAGCGCGACGCTGACTGCGAAAGTCCCGTCCGGCGTTTCAGCGCCATCGGCGCTGACCTTGAAACGGAATGCGCAATCGATTGGCGGTAGCGACCTCACGGTTTACGCAGTCGTTGCGCTCGGGGTCTCCTCGACGGTCACACTGCAAGAATCGCCGGCGTTCTCGTTTACGCTCTCGTCGTCTCCGCAAGGAAGCGCATATATCGCGTTCTTCGATGAGAACAACGCCGCAGCAGGTTGGAATGTGTTGCTCGGCCCCGGTACGATCGCGAACCGGACAATATCCTTTGCAGCGGAGCAGCTCATACCGCCGTTGACGTTTGTTCCCGGCGACACGTACTTGTTCGCGCTCGTCACAACACAAACCGCGCCGACGACTGCCATCTCCTACTCGGGGACGACGTCGACAAATTACACATACGGTTTTGGTTTTAACTGCTCCGGTCCTGACGCGTATTGTTCTGGGAACTCACCGGCGCCGAGTCCGACGCCGACAACGCTTAGCTACAACGTGACGACGTCGGTCAGCGTCGGCAGCAACGCGTACCCATCAACTGCACCATCGGCGACACTCGTCGACGAGCACGTCTCGGAATCCGATGCTTCAAACCTGTCGACGACGACTTACTCGACCGATTCGTGGGTGAGTTTGTCGGCAGCCAGCGTGCCGTATACCGTGAATCTGTACGGAACGATGCAGACAGAACCGTCGTCGGACGAACTGCCCGTGACGACGACGATTTACGGAACGCCGCAAACGATCGACCAATTTCCGCAGTCCGCGAGTACGACGTGGTCGAACTCGCCAGCCGCGAACGTCAGCTATAGCTACGCCGACGGCAGCACCGGGACGCGCGTGATCAGCTCGTCCGGAACGTACGTCGACACCGAGAACCTCCTGGTGCAAGGCGCCGGCGGAACGATCACGACAACGGAAGACAGCGACGGCTCAGGGTCTATCGCGGGACCGATGTTCTACGACCTAGTCTCATCGCTCGCGTTCAGCGCGCCGTCCGGCGGTAATTTGACGATTACGATAAATGCGAACGGATCCGCCGGCGCATCATACTTTGGCGGACCCAGCATCGTGATCGGACCATTGGCTGCGTTCTATAACACGCCCCCGGTCTTCTATACCGAAACCGACAAGATCAACGCCGGCGCGTCGCTACCCGGGGGATGCACGCCGAATTCGTTCGGCTCATCTGCAGACGACGTCAATCGCACGATCGTCACGCTCGATACGATTCTCGGCTTCGAAGAAACGACGGTTCTCGATAGCTACGAGGTCAGCGGCGTTCCCATCTGCATGACGACGTCCGACACGCAGAATTACGCCTATGACGAACAAAACAATCAACCCTATCTATTGATTCTTCCCGGATCGCTCGGACTCGAAGTAATCACGACAACCGAATCGCTCGTACTGCAGGGCTCGGCTTCGGCTGCTTCTGCCGCGCGAACGACGGCATCGGTGGGTACTGCAAGCTCAGCGCGTGCTACTGTGGCGGCGATCCAAGCCCACGTGCTCAGCTCCATCGCGCACGCACGCGCGTCGCGGATGCACACCTATCTACAGACGCTGCGCAAGCAGAACATTCAATCACTGCGTAACCTCAAGGGAGTTCGGTGATGATTCGCACCACGTCACGCGCGCTTGGCGCAGTCCTCGTCGGCACGTTGCTCTTCGCTGGTTGCGGCGGAGGCGGCAGCCATTCGTCGCTCCCAGTCTCAAGCAGTGGAAATACGAACCCTGGGAATAGCGCATCGAACAACAACAACTCGGCCGCGGCGACGTCGCTCGTCTACGGTCAGCAGTTCATCTCGAAGCTGGTCCCGGCCGGGGCGCTCAAAGCGCCCGTCGGCATGACGATCCCCGTTCTCGTTCGTCAGCAGAACGCGCTCGGACTCGTTCAATACGCAAAGAGTGCGAGCGATCCGACGTCCGGAAATTACCGGCACTGGCTAACGCCCGCACAGATTGCTACACAATACGGCGCAACTGCATCTGACTACGCAAGCGCAGCGACATACTTAAAGTCGTTCGGCTTGCAGGTTGGCGGCTGGCCGCAGCGCCAGGTGCTGAGCGTAAGCGGCACGACGACACAGTTTGCGAAAGCCTTTGGAACCACGTTCGCTGTCTACAACTTCGCCGGGCGCCAGTATGTCGCGGCGAATTCAGTGCCACATCTTCCCAGCTCCGTACCCATTGCCGCAGCGCCGCTCGCACAAGCGCCGGGCTGCACTCGTAACGCGAAGCTGACCGGCCTCCAAGGACCATGCGGGAGCGCGGGAATGCGCGGTACGTATTTCATTCAGCCAAATCTCGCCAACTTCTACGGCTACACTCCGCAGCAGATTGCTACCGGTTTTGATTACTCCGGCGCATACTCGTCCGGATATAAGGGCGGCGGTATTACGGTCGGCGTCATCGGCACCGGGCCGATTCTGGCTGCGAACGGCAAGTCCGATGATTTGCTCGCGCTTTCTTCCTACTTCAATGCGCCGATCGCGAATCTCACGCAGGTTGCGGCCATTCCACAGCCGGCAACGACTGCAAACGGTCAAACCGGCTCGGGCGGCTGCGTGAACGGATATTGTTCCGATTACAACCCAACGAATCTGAGCTCTCCTCCGCCGGTGACGAACCCGAGTTGTAACTGGAACACCAGTGCGGATGGATACACGCTCTATAACTACCAGCAGTGCAATCCCGAAGACGGTGAAGCACAGCTCGACACGCAATCGATCGCGACGCTCGCCCCGGGTGCGAATCTCTTTTTCTACCTAGCGTTCAATTCGAACGAATACTGCATCGTGAACTCGAGCGGAGATCCGGATCCGAACCCACCGACCGGCCCGACCTGTCCATCTGGCGAAACGGCCGTTCAGAACGAGGGCATCCAACTAACGGACGACGAGATCCAGCAAGCGATAGCGGACAATAAGGTTGACGCCGTTTCGATGAGTTTCGGCGGTCCCGAGAACATCAACGAAGAGTACGGTTATATTGCGCCGAGCGGCAGTCCGCCGGGTCTCGGTCAAATCGAGATGGCGTCGCTCGCCGCCGAAGGGATCGCCGTGTTCGTATCGTCGGGTGATACCGGCGCTTCGGAATGCTTCGATGACGTGGGCAATCCGCTCGGCACGGCATGCGCGTCCTATCCGGCCTCCGATCCGAACGTCGTCGCAGTCGGCGGCGTGAACATTCCGCTCAATCAAGCCGGCAATCTTACCGGCACGATCACCGCATGGGCCGACAACACGACGCTCGGCGGAAACGGAACGTTCGAAAACAACGTTGGCTCCGGCGGCGGCGTTTCGACCGTCTTTACGGCACCGTCATGGCAAGCCGCGGCGCTGAGCGCGTCGATGCGTCTGCTGCCCGATTGGTCCCTCGACGCGGATCCGGATACCGGGCCAGCAATCTTCATCGACGTCGATTACGGTGGGGCCCCCGAAGCTATCGGCGGCACCAGTGCGTCGGCACCGGCGTCGGCCGCGATGTGGGCGCTCGTGCTGCAAGCCTGCAACGTGAGCAGCACCTGCAATAAGGGCGGCCCGACCGGTTACCGGCTCGGCAATCCCGCGCCGTTGATCTATGCGATCTACGCGAACAGCAATCCACTGAGTGGCGCGTACACCGCTACCGGCTTCACGCCGACGCTCACGTACTCGCAGGTTTTCTACGACGTAACCTACGGCAACAACCAGGCGGCTCCGGCAACGCCGGGACCGGTGCAAACGCCGATCGGATACAATTCCGGACCTGGTTACGATCAAGTCACCGGCGTTGGTGCACCCTTCGCAGGACATCTCATTCAGGCGGTAACGGGAACAACCGTGCCGTAACTTCGGCGCATGCCGAAAACCGAACACTGGCAATGGTACGTCGAGGAATTTTCTCCGACGGAGATGCATCATCACGCCCTCGAAGAGACGTACTATGCCGGGCACACGAAATTCCAATCCGTCGCGGTCGTACGCAGCGCGACGTTCGGCAAGATGCTCATTCTCGATGGCGATACGCAAAGCTCACAGGGCGACGAGCGGATCTATCACGAGACGCTCGTCCACCCTGCGCTTGCGGGCGCTGGAGATCGTAGCCGCGTCCTAATTCTCGGCGGCGGCGAAGGCGCGACGCTGCGTGAAGTGCTGCGTTGCGCTGAGGTACAGGCCTGTACGATGGTCGATATCGATGGCGAAGTCGTCGATCTCTCCAAACGCTATCTGGCCGAATGGGGCGCGAATGCGTGGAACGACAAGCGCGCCAATGTCATCATCGGCGATGCGCTCAAATTTTTGCGTGAGAGCAAAGAAACGTTCGGGGTCATCATCTCGGATCTGACGGAACCGTTGCCGGATTCGCCCTCAAACCCGCTTTTCAACGCCGACGTCTTTCGCGACATCAAGGCGCGTCTGGCCGACGGCGGCGTCTACGTCTTGCAAGCCAGCACGGCTGCGTTTCACAATATCGCGCTGCACGCCAAGATGGCGCGCACGCTGCGCACGTTCTTTCGGTACGTGCGCTCGTTCTCGACGCATGTTCCGGCGTTCGACACGGAGTGGGCGTTTCTGGCGTGCAGCGACAAGGTCGATCTTGCAGCGTTGAATCCAGCCCAGATCGACGCATACGTCAGCAAGCTGAACGGGTACAACACGTTCTATGATGCCGAGACGCACCGGCGCCTATTCTCCTTGCCGATTTTCGTTCGGCGCGCGCTCGCGGAAGAGGGCGACGTCTTTTAGTGGCGACCGTTAACCTTCGTCGCACGCCGCTGTATGACAATCATATCGCGCTGCAGGCGCGCATGGTTGGGTTCGGTGGCTACGAGATGCCCGTGCAGTACGCCGGCGTATTGCGCGAGCACGACGCGGTGCGGCATCGCGCGGGCCTGTTCGATCTCTCGCACATGGGGCAATTCGTGTTGCGCGGCGCGGAAATCGCCGAATGGGCAGATCGCCTGACCGTTAACGATGTCGCGACGATGCGGCCGTGGCAGGCGCGCTACAATCTCTTTTGCAGCGAGACGGGCGGAACGCACGACGACGTCATTTTCTACCGGCAAGACGGTGATGAGTGGTTGCTGGTCGTCAACGCGGACAACGCGCGCAAGATGTGGGGCATTCTGCAAGCCCATCGCCGCAACGGCATCACGCTCGAAAATCATCACGGCACGCACGCGCTGATTGCGATTCAAGGTCCGCGCTCGGTTGAGATCGTCGAACGGCTCGTTGCGCCTCCCGATCGAGAAAGCATCGTCGCGATGCGGTACTACTCTTGCGCGCGAACGGTTGTGGCCGGAATTGCCGTGCTGATGGCGCGCACCGGATACACCGGCGAAGACGGCTTCGAACTGTTCGTTTCGAACGACGATGCGATTGCGCTTTGGGATGCGCTCTTGGAAGCCGGCGTCGCACACGGCCTCGAGCCGTGCGGGCTCGGCGCACGCGACGTGTTGCGGCTGGAAGCCGGAATGCCGCTCTACGGTCATGAGCTGGAAGAAGACATCACGCCGCTGCAAGCCGGTCTTTCGTGGGCCGTAAAATTCGGCAAGCCGGCGTTTGAAGGCAAGGTTGCGCTCGAAGCGCAGCGCGTCGCCGACGATTACGCGCGGATCGTTGGATTCACGCTCGAAGGCCGCGCGCCGCAGCCGCGCATGGGTTACCGCGTGTTCGCAAAGGACATCGACGTTGGCGAAGTGCGCAGCGGTGCGGTCGGCATCGGAACGGCGCTCGTCGATCCGTCGGTTGCGAAAGTCGGCTCGCAATTCGAAATCGAGATTCGTGATAAGCGTTGGCCCGCAACCGTCGTCAAGCTTCCGTTTTACAAACGCCCGGAATAGGAGAGAACGTGGGGAGTCCGACAGAACTTTTGTACAGCAAAGAACACGAGTGGCTAAAGCTCGACGGCGATGTCGCGACGATCGGCATCACCGATTACGCGCAAAACTCGCTCGGCGACATCGTATACGTCGAATTGCCGAAAGTCGGCGCAAAGCTCGAGCAGTTCGGCAATGTCGGTGTCGTTGAATCGGTCAAAGCGGTCTCCGATCTCTTTACGCCGATCGGCGGCGAGGTCACGGAAGTAAACACCGCCATCGATAGCGATCCCGCGCTCGTCAATCGCGAGCCGTTCACCGGCGGTTGGCTCCTTAAGTTGAAAGTCTCCGACGCAGCGCAGAAATCGGTGCTGATGTCAGCCGCCGACTACGACAAGCTCGTCGCTACGCAGTAGCGCTAGACTTTCTTCGGCGTGTAATTCTCGCGGTTTGGAATCTGCTGTGAATTGAATGCTGCGGTTGCGGCGACTGAGTCGGTCGCGTCGCAGGCGCCGGCGGCATCGAGGCCGTGAATATCCGTGACGATCTCGAACATGAAGTCGGCTTTCTCGCGCGCTTTGCTGCTGAGTATGGAGCCGGCATACATGTCTTGCACGCATTGATGATCGCAGCCGCGCCACCAGGCCGTGCCGGTACGATATGAATTGAAGCGATGGTCTGCAAAAGCTGCGGCGAGCGCGTCGGCTTTGGTCGTACCCGCGGCATGCATCCGTTCTGCAAGCTGCATCATGCAGACGTACGGAAAGTAATAGCGCGACGAAGGCGAGTCGCCGATCGCTGCTTTGAGTTTCGCGGCGAGCGCGCGCGACGAATCCGAGACCGACGGCGCCCAATTGACGGCGAACGTCGAGCCCACAAGGTCGTCGGTCGGGATGCCCTTCCAGTAGTAATCTTCCATCGAGCCGGTAACGCCGCCGAGCTTCATGCGCTTCTGCAAACCAAAGTCCACGAATTGCTTTGCCGTTTTCGCGCCGTCGAAGCCGCCCAGGCACAGCGCGAGCACGTCTGCGTCGGAGTTCCGTACTTTCGTCAGCGTCGCCGAGTAGTCGTTCGTGCCGAGCGGAAGAAGATCGGAGCCGATCTCCGTGCCGCCGGCTGCCCGGAGGCGGGACGACAATCGCGCGTAGCAATCTTTGCCGTACGCGAAGTCGTTAATGACGAAATACCATTTCTTGCCGAACGCGAGCAGCCGCGGCGCAACCGCACGGACTTGCATCTCGACGTTGGGCGCGAAGCGGTAGACAACGCGCTGCGCTTTGTCGCCGGTGATGCTCGTATCTTGCGGCCCGATCGCAAGCGTGAAGATGCCGAGTTGTTCGGCGAGTGGGCCGATAGCGAGCGTCACGGCTGACGACGTGCCGGTCATGAGCACGTCGATATTCTCTTGGCTGAAAAGCCGCCGTGCTTCGTTCACGCCAATCGCCGGCTTCGAAGCGTCGTCGGCAGCGACGAGCTCGTACCGCACGCCGCCGCGCCGGTTGAGCTCGTCGATCGCGACCTGCATGCCCTTGCGCTGGTGTTGCCCGAGGTCGGCGAGCGGACCGCTAAACGAATCGATGTAGCCGATCTTCACCGTTGCGCTTTGCGCGCGCAGTCGCGTCGGAATCGAAAGCGATGTAGTCGCGGCGGCAGCTGCACTGCCGGCAATAAACGAAGCGCGTTTCGTAGCCATGCTTGGTTCTCGGCGCATATGTGTATTTTGCCCTTCCGGGAACGAAGCACTCCGACCTAAACGGAGCAGTAATAGCCTACTAAGCCCCGAAGTTGCTGAAACGTGAGCTACACCCCGCACACGCCTTCGGATATTCGAGCGATGCTCGAGGCGGTCGGCGCGAAGGATCTCGCGGAGCTGGTAAAAGTCCCCGACGATGTCGCTCTGCGCGCGAAGCTCGAGCTCTCGCCGGCACTTTCCGAGAGCGAAATTGCATGCAAATTTACGGCGCTCGCAGCCCGCAACGATGCGCCGAATTACGCAAGCTTCCTCGGAGCCGGCGTCTATCGTCACTACGTGCCGCCGGTCATCGGCGCGCTTGCGATGCGCGGCGAGTTTTTGACCGCGTATACGCCGTACCAAGCCGAAGTCTCGCAAGGCTACTTGCAAGCCATCTACGAGTGGCAGACCTACATCTGCTTGCTGACCGGAATGGATCTCGCGAACGCGTCGGTGTACGACGGCGCGACGGCGCTCGCAGAAGGCGCGATCATGGCCGTCAATGCGACCGGACGTTCGGCGTTGCTCGTCTCGAAGGCCGTGCATCCGAACTACCGCGCCGTTCTCAAGACGTATTGCGATGGTCTGGAAGTCACGATCGATGAGCTCGATTATCTTCCGAGCGGCGCAACCGATTTCTCGAACCTGAACGACAGGCTTGCCGGCGGCACGTATGCCGCCGTTATCGTGCAGTCGCCGAATTTCTTCGGTGCGATCGACACGTTTCCGAACGATACGGCGGGTGCCGTCAAGATTGGCGTCGTCGCCGAGCCGCTTTCGCTCGCCGTGCTCTCAGCGCCGCGTGATTGGGGTTGCGACATCTGCGTCGGTGAAGCGCAATCGTTCGGTGTCGCCGCCGCGTATGGCGGGCCGCACGTCGGTTTCATTGCCTGCACGAAAGAGCACATGCGTCGCATCCCCGGACGCCTCGTCGGCCGCACGGTCGACAACGTCGGTCGCAATGCGTACGTTTTGACGCTCCAGGCGCGCGAGCAGCACATCCGGCGCGAACGCGCGACCTCGAACATCTGCACCAATCAAGCTCACTGTGCGTTGATTGCAACGATCTATCTTGCCGCAATGGGCGCAACGGGCTTGCGCGATTGCGCGCTCGAGAATTTAAAGTATGCGCAAGCGACACGCAAGGCGATGCTCGATGTCGCGGGTGTCAGCGCGCGGTTCACGGGCCCGACGTTCAACGAATTTGTCGTGCGCGTCCCCGGGAGCGCCTCCGAAGCGCTTGCGACGCTGCAGCGCAAGCATGTTCTAGGAGGACTCGATCTCGGCCGCTTCTATCCTGAGCTCGATGACTGCATTCTGACGAATGCGACCGAGCTTACGACGCAAGAGGACATCGACGCGTTGCAAACCGCACTGCGCGGCGTCGTTCCGACCTTGAGGAAAAAAGAACTTGCCGCAGCTCGCTGACATGCTCGATACGCCGCTGATTTTCGAGCAGGGTCAACCTGGTCGCGCGAATCCGTACGTCCCGCATCATGCGGAAAGCGCGGATGCGTATCTGCCGCGCGAAGCCCTACGAAGCGATCTGCCGTTGCCCGACAACACCGAGCTCGATGTCGTGCGGCATTTCACGCGCCTATCGCAGCGCACGTTCGGGATCGACATCGGTTTTTATCCGCTTGGGTCGTGCACGATGAAGTACAATCCGCGCATCAACGACGCCATGGCGAATCTGCCGGGATTGCGCGATCTGCATCCCTTTGCGCCCGACGAGCTCGCGCAAGGCGCGCTCGCAATCATGTGGGAGCTCGAGCGCAGCCTGAGCTCGCTCTTCGGAATGGCCGCCTTCTCACTGAATCCGGCAGCCGGCGCGCACGGTGAGCTTGCGGCACTCTTGATCTCGAAAGCGTATTTCCGTAAGCGCGGCGAGCACGCGCGCAAAACCGTGATCGTCCCCGATACCGCGCACGGCACCAATCCCGCCTCGGCTGCGATGGTCGGCTACAAAGTCATCTCGCTCGAGTCGGATAAACGCGGACGCGTCGATCCGGACGTCTTGCGCAAGGTGGTCAGCGATGAGACCGCCGTCTGCATGATGACGAATCCGAACACGCTCGGCCTGTTCGAAGATCGCATCAAAGAGATCGCCGATATCGTGCACGCCGCGGGCGGCCTCATGTACTACGATGGCGCTAACGCCAATGCGCTGATGGGCAATGCGCGTCCGGGCGACATGGGCTTCGATCTCATGCACCTCAACTTGCACAAGACGTTCTCGATTCCGCATGGCGGTGGCGGCGCGGGTGCAGGCCCGCTCGGTGTCGCCAAGCACCTCGTCGACTTTTTGCCGACACCGGTCGTGCGCGAGCGCGACGGCGTCCTTTCGCTCGACTTCGGCGTGCCCTCGACGATCGGCCCGATGCGTTCGTTCTGGTCGAATTTCGCGCACATGGTGCGCGCGCTCGCCTACATCAACGCGAACGGCGCGGAAGGCCTGACGCGCGTCTCGCAGCTCGCCGTCCTCAACGCGAACTACATCCGCGCCAAGATCCGCGACGTGATCGACACGCCCTACGACGAGCTATGCCGGCACGAATTCGTCGCAAGCGCGCAGACAATCAAGCGCGAGACCGGCGTGCGCGCGCTCGATATCGCAAAGGCGCTCCTCGATCGAGGCTACATGGCTCCGACGATCTATTTCCCGCTGCTCGTTCCCGAGTGTTTGATGATCGAGCCGACCGAAACCGAATCGAAAGAAACACTCGACGCGTTCATTGCGGTGTTTCGTGACATCATCAAAGAAGCGCACGAGAATCCAGACTCCGTCTTGGCCGCTCCGCAGAACACGGTCGTCGGTCGTGTCGACGAGACGCGCGCCGCGCGTGAACCCGACTTACGCTGGGTGCAAAAGTAGCGCAATCGCCTCGCGCCCTCGCTCGCAAGGCGTGGCTCGGGTACACGTTCCTCGCGGTCATTATGGGTTCGCTCATCTTCATCCCGGCCGGTACCGTCGCATATTGGCAGGCTTGGGCTTACCTTGTGATTTTTTTCGGAAGTTCTCTTCTGATTACGCTGTATCTCATGCGAAAGGATCCCGCGCTTCTTCGGCGCCGCGTAGCAGCCGGACCGACGAAAGAGACGACGTTGCCGCAGCGGATCGTCATGTACCTCGCTTCGCTCGCATTCATAGCGCTGCTCGTCGTTCCAGCGCTTGGTCATCGATTCGATTGGCTGCCTCTGCCGGCGTACGTTGAACTTGCCGGCGACGTCTTCGTTGCAGTCTGCTTCTACGTCCAGTTTCTTGTGTTCAAGGAAAACACGTTTGCATCGGCTACCGTCGAAATCGCGCGCGACCAACGTGTCATTGCGACCGGGCCATACGCATTTATTCGCCATCCCATGTACGCGGGCGCACTCTTGCTCTTCATTGGAACACCGCTCGCGCTCGGATCCTATTGCGGACTCGTCGCATTTTTCGTTGTACTACCTGTGCTGATTTGGCGGCTACTCGATGAAGAAAAACTTCTCGCGAACGAACTTCCGGGCTATACAGATTATTGTGCGCGCGTTCGTTGGCGCTTGATACGCGGAATATTCTAACGTCGGCGAGGCATGCCTGCTCTGTTGTCTAGACCAACCGAGTAGATCAAGCAAGCGAATTTTGAAAAAAGGTTGCTCCTCGACCTGTTGCTTCTTGGTCCTGGTTGCTACAATAGATGTAACCGGCGGAGCTCGAGAGGGCTCCGCTTTCGCACCCTTCGACGGGAAACAGAAGACCAGATCATGCGTATCAAGTATGAAGTCTCAGCCGGCGGTTTAATACTCCGTCGCCGAGGCGGAACGATAGATGCATTGCTCATCGGACGCGGTCATCCGCGTATTTGGTCGTTGCCCAAAGGTCATGTCGAAGCGCGTGAGACGCACGAGCAAGCGGCGATCCGCGAAGTGCGCGAAGAAACCGGATGCTGGGGCGAAGTTATCACCAAGCTTTCGGATATTTCGTACTGGTTCTACATGAACCGCAGCAAGCATAAGAAGTCCGTTCACTTCTTTCTGATGCGCTATCTCTCGGGCGACACGACGAATCACGACCATGAGGTCGATGATGCAGCGTGGTTTGAAGTCCGGGCGGCGAAGAAAGCGCTCAAGTACGTCAACGAAAAGCGGCTGATCGACCTCGGGATGGAATACCTCGAAGCGCATCCCGATGCGATCGGCGATCGTGAAGACGTCGAGTACGTGAATCCGGCGAGGGAAAGCCCCGCGAGTTGAGTGTTATCCCGGCGCAAGAGCGCGCGCTCGTAGTCAACCTCCACAACGTCTTTGACGGCCCTCTCGATCTCTTGCTTCATCTCGTCAAAGAACAAGAGCTCGACATCGCGACCGTTCCGTTGGCAATCGTTGCCGATCAATACTTCGCGTACATCTCCGGGATGGAAGAGCTCGACATCGAGCTGGCCGCCGAGTATCTCGTCATGGCTGCAACGCTTGTGTTTCTCAAGTCGCGTTCGCTCTTGCCGCCGATTCCGCCGGAATTCATTGTCGACGGCGACGAGACGCCGGAGATGCTCGAAGAGCGTCTGCGTCAGCGGCTCATCACGTACTCGAAGTATCGTGAAGCCGGCGATGAGTTGCGGCGTTTTCTCGCCGAGGCGCAAGGCCACTACTATCGCGACGGCGGTGATTCGTCGAGCGAATTGCGGCAACGCTACGCAATCGTCCCCGATAAACTCGGCCTCGCGCTCCTGGCTGCGCTGCGCTCGGCCAAAGACGACGCGCGCACGATCGTGCGCGATCGCTTCACGGTTGCCGAGCAAATGTCGCACGTGCTTGCCACGATCCGTCGCGATGGCGCCGCGATGTTTTCGAATCTGGCCGCAAACCTCGATCGCAGCGGCATCATCGTCACGTTTCTCGCGGTCCTCGAACTGATTCGGCGCGGCCGTGTCGGGTACGATCAATCCGAGAGCTTTGCGGACATTCGACTCTTCGCGATTGCTCCCGTACCGGCGGTAACGTAGATGCAACCTGAACTCGTAGAAACCGGCGAGCTGCGCCGGAAAATCGAAGCCCTGCTCTTCGTCGCCTCCGAGGCGCTCTCGATCAAGAAGATCGCGCAATTGTGTGAGGCAGAAGAAATGGAAGTAACCACCGCACTTGCGGAAATCGAAGGCGAATACGCAGAGCGTGGAATCGTCGTGCGCAAGATCGCGGGCGGTTTTCGTTTTGCAACGGCGCCGACGACGCGCGAAGTCGTCGAGACGTATTTGCTGCCGCCCAAGACGACGCTCTCGCCCGCAGCGCTTGAATCGCTTGCAATCGTCGCGTACAACGAGCATCTCGAAGGCATGCCGACAACCAAAGCCGATATCGAGTCGGTCCGCGGCGTGAGCGCCGACTCTGTTGTGCAGACCTTGCTTGAGCGCGGCTTCATCGAGGAAAGCGGACGTAAGGAAGTGCCCGGTCGCCCGATTCTTTACAAAACGACGCCTGCGTTCTTGGAGGCCTTTGGTCTCGTCTCACTGGACGAATTGCCGAAGATTGATTTTGGGACGCAAGTGCCGGAGCTTTCTCTTCCGATTCGCAGTCCGGAACCTTCGACAACATAGTTGCGCATGATCGAAACAAATAATCCGTTCGACCAATTGGCGGCTGAGTACGATGCGTACCGCAGCGGATATTCGCGTGCCCTTTTTGAGGTGCTCTCGGAATACGGCTTCAAGCCCGGCTCGAGCCTGCTCGACGTAGCCTGCGGTACGGGCCTTGCATCGGAACCACTCTTGAAGCGTGGTCTGAAAGTCACGGCCCTCGACACGTCGGAAGCTATGCTCGATAAAGCGCGCATTCGCTTGAAAGAGGCGAAGCTCGTTGTCGGCGATGCAGAGAGCCTTCCGTTTCCGGACGGCAGCTTCGATGGCGTCGTGTGTGCGCAAGCGATTCATTGGATGGATCAGCCCAAAGCGATTGCCGAGATGGCGCGCGTTACGGCCAAGGACGGCCGCGTCGCGATTTGGGTGAAGAAGATGGTCAGCGACGAAGTGCTTCGCAAGCTGCGCGACGATGCGTGCAAAGCCATCGGTGTTGAACCGCAAACGGACATCATGGCTAAGGGCTTTCGCGCCTTCTATCAGCACCAGTTTAAGCAGCATCATTTACGCGTCGTTCCGCATGTCATCATGACCAATGTCGACAGGTGGCTCGGGTACGAGCGCTCACGCGCGCGCAAGAGTCATTACGGAGAGAAGTTCGACCGTTATCTCGAGGAGCTCGAAAAAGCGATGCGCGAGATGGCGGGCGAGAAGCCGTTCCAGGTTCGTTACTCGCAGTTTCTGTACATCGGCGAGGTTTGAGGCTCGGATTTCACGTCGGCGTCTCCCGTGGTTATGCGGAGACGGTCGCGTACGCGAAACGCGTCGGCTGCACGGCGCTGCAGTTCTTCAGCGGAAATCCGAAGACGTACCGCATCGCGCCGATCGACACGCCGGCACTCGAGCGCTTCATCGAGCTGCGCGCGGAGAACGATCTCTCGCCGGCCGTCATCCACACGTCGTATCTGATCAATCTCGCAAGCGAAGATGCGAGCGCGGCTAAGAACTCGCTGCGTTTGCTTGAGAACGACCTGGCGTTCGCGGCCGCCGGCAACGTCGCGTATGTCAATACGCATCTCGGTTCGTACGGTGAAGGCGATCGCAAGGCCGGATTCACGCGCGTTTGCAAAGCGCTTGAGAAGGCGCTCGCTGCAATTAAACCGGGCGTGATGCTCGTGCTCGAAAATTCCGCAGGCGCTGGCCAGCTGTGCGGCGGGACGCTCGAAGAGCTCGGCGAGTTCGTGCGCACGCTCGATCACCCGCAGCTCGGCGTGTGTCTCGATACGGCACACTCCTGGGCGGCCGGCTATGCGATCGATACGAAGAACGGCGTCGATCAATTCATCGCGCAAGCTGACAGCGAGATCGGAATGGATCGGATCCCGATGTTCCACTTCAACGACACGCAGATTCCGCTGGGCGGTCATCGCGACCGGCATTGGCACATCGGCGAAGGCAACATCGGCTTCGACGGCTTTCGCGCGTTGCTCATGCATCCTGAAGTCCGCGAAAAAACGGCGATTCTCGAGACGCCCGGCGAAGAACCCGACGACATCCGCAACATGCAAACGATCCAGGCGATACTGAAGGGCGTTGCGAAGAGCGGCACATGAATCGCCGGATATTCATTAGCGCCGTAGCGTCCGCTGTTGTGGTAACGAATGCGTCCGCATCAGCCGCAGAAGAAAAATTGACGATCGGCTTGGATGGCGTGGGGCCAAGTCGCTTTCATCCTTCCTTCGTCAAAGACGTCGGTTTGTTAACGGACTTGAATAATACGAATCAGGGCGCGCCGTATTGGAATTTCGACACCTACATAACGCCCGTTTCTGAATTCTATATACGCAACGCGTTTCCGACGCCGCGACCGGAGCTCGACACTCGCGTCGATCCGCGCTTCTGGAAGTTGAAGATTCACGGTGACGCCGTTGAACGCGAGATGACGATCACGTATGAGGACCTGCTCAAGATGCCATCACGATCGATGATGAGCGTGATGCAGTGCACCGGCAACGGCCGCACGCTCTTTTGGGAGCAGGAAGACATGTTGAGCGATCCCACCAAGGTCACCGGTAACGGGTGGGGTCTTGGCGGCGTCGGCATGGGCGAATGGGAATACGTTCCGATTAGTTACATCCTCGATCTCGTCGGACTCAAGCCGAATGCAAAAGCGTGTTTGTTTTGGTCCGGCGTCGACGGCAAAGCGCCGAACACTGAATCGGACACCGGAAGACCGATCCCGGCGAGCGAGTTGCACGACCGTCCGAACGAGATCGGTCTCGCCTTTAAGCTCAATGGGATGCCGCTGCCGGCCGATCACGGTGCGCCCGTGCGTGCATTCGTCCCCGGATGGTGCGGCGGTGCATCGACAAAATGGCTTACCGAAATCAAGATTGCATCGCACGATTTTTGGGTGCGGCTGAACACGACTGACCACACCCTGATCGGCCCCGATTATCCACCGCCAGTTGCTGCTCCCAACGACGAGTTCCGGTTTGTACGCCCGGATCAACTGCTCGGCCAGCCCGTCACATGGCAGATGGGGCGCTCGTTGCTCGTCGTGCCGCTGACGCTGCGCAAATCGCCGGATATTCCGGCGAATTATCCGCTGGCGCGCGGCGAGATGCCGATGATGAAGGCAGGTTCGCAAACGATGCGCGGCTACGCGTGGGCTCCCAATGCCGGCGTTGCCAAAGTGGATGTGCGCATCAACGGCGGCAGTTGGCAAAGCACGCACCTCATCGATGCGCAGGCGAATCGCTACAGTTGGACGCGGTTCGAGTTCGCGTTCAATCCTGCGCCCGGCGATTACGTCATCGAAACTCGTGCGACGGACCGGAAGGGCAACTCACAACCTACATCAGTTCCGTTCAACAAGGGCGGCTATAATTTTTTCGCGATTCCGAAATTCGCCGTTCGCTTCGTGTAACTATGCGCATTTCAATCAACCGCGATTTACCGCTCGGCGAGGAGCCCAACAAAGGGCATAACCGCTGGCATCCGGATATTCCGGCGATCGCGACGGTGCGTCCGGGCGAGAGCGTTGCGATCGATACGCGCGATGCGTTGAACGGTCAAGTCAAGCCGGGAATGGTCGGCGCCGACATCGAGAAGTTTGCGGTCAATGTTGCGCATCCGCTGACCGGGCCGCTCGCGATCGAGGGCGCGAAGCCCGGCGATCTCCTCGCGGTGCATATCGAAAAAATCGATCCGCAGCCGCGCGGCTACACCAGTTTCCGCGGACCGGATTTCGGATTCTTACGCGACGTCTTCAACTACAAGTACCTCGTGCATTGGGAAATCGAAGGCGAGCTTGCGCGCTCACCGCAGATTCCGGGCGTCGCGATTCCCGGCGCGCCGTTCATGGGCGTTATGGGCGTGGCGCCGTCGCACGAGCTGATGAAAACGATCGTCGCGCGCGAAGCGGAGCTCGCAGCGAAGGGGCACCTCGTCGCGTTACCTGATTCGCGCGGCGCAGTTCCCGCGAAAGAACCGCTGGCGAGCACGGCGCTGCGCACGATTCCGCCACGCGAGCACGGCGGAAACTTCGACATCAAACAGCTCACCGCGGGGACGACGCTCTTTCTGCCGGTGTTCGTCGAGGGTGCCAACTTTTCGACCGGCGATGCGCATTTCGCGCAAGGCGACGGCGAATCGTGCGGAACTGCCGTTGAGATGGCAGCGACGCTGCACGCGCGCTTCGAGGTACTTAGCGGCGAAGCGGCACGGCGCGGACAGACAGAACCGTCGTACGCCGGCACGTACGCATACGACTCGGCGCGCATGCAGGGCAAGCATTACTATGCGACGACCGGATCGGCCGAGACGATGGAGCTTTCTGCCCGCAAAGCACTGCTCGCGATGATCGACTACATCGTCGACGCGCGCGGCTACACGCGGGATCAGGCGTATTGCATCTGCAGTGTCGCCGTCGATTTGCACTTGAGCCAAATCGTCGACATGCCGAATTATACGGTCTCCGCCTTCCTGCCGTTCGAAATCTTCGAGTAACTACGCGGGCGCTCGCATCAGCCGCTGCGCAAAAAAACCGGGAATGAATCCTGCGAGCACGATAACGCCCAGCGCTTCCCACGCGACGGAAAAATTCGTGTGGTCGACGAGCGCGCCGAATGCCGGTGGAACGAACGCGCCCACGAGATAAATCAACGTAAGCGACGCGCCGAGCGCGCTTCCGGCATGCCGGGCACCGCCGATCTCGGCTTGTGCCGCGGCCCAGAGTCCGTTCCAGGCCGCAGCCGAGAATCCGAGTGCACCGGCTAAGACAAAAATGACGGTCGCGGGTTCCGCACCGGGTTGCGCGAGCCACCACAAAACGCCGAGCGTCATTGCCGAAATGATGAGCATCGGTATGATGCGGTCACCGCCGAACACATGATCGCTCACGACTCCCCACACAAGCCGTCCAAGGATCGCGAAGACCTGGAAGATCACCATCGCTTCGACCGCGGTCGCAAGTGCCGCATGCTTCTGCGCGATCAAGGCAATCGCGAGAAACGAGACGGCCGTGTATTGCACAGCGACCAGTGACGCGCACAGAAGATTGAGCGATATGCTGCTGCGGCTCGATACAACCGCGACGAGGCCGCGCAGAACCTCGCGAAAGCGGATGCGTTCTTCGCCGGCGATTGCGGCCGGACTTGAATAGCCTTGAATAAAGACGACGGCAACGACGATACAAATGACGCCCGCGGTTGCAAGCGCGGCTTGATATCCCCAATGCAGAGCGATCGGCGGAAGCAAGAGCGAGCCGACGACACCGCCGAGCGGGACGCCGCATTGCCGGATCCCCATCGCAACTCCACGGTCGCGCGTGAACCATTGCAGAATCGCACGACCGCCCGACGGCGCCGATGTACCGTATGCCATGCCGAAAAGGAAAAGCCATACGACGAGCCAGGCGAGATTCGGAAAGAGCGCGGAGGCAAGCAACGTCGTGCCCATCGCGATGCCGCTCCACAAAAGAACCGTGCGTTCACCGAAGTAATCGACGGCGAGTCCGGCGCCGAGTGCAAATGTAGCAGAGCCGAGGGAAATCGCCGCGACGACCCAGCCAAGATGTTGGTGATCCAGACTTAGGCGCAGTCCGATCAGCGGCTGAATCGCGCCGATGCCTTGCTGCAAAAGCGAAGCCGAGGTCTGAAGGACGAGCGTAACGGTAAGGATGACGTAGCGCGCCGGCACGTTCACTGCGACCACACTTTCCCACCAAAAAGGGTCTTGCGCAACGACAAAGGCTCTGCTAGGATTCGTCAGGTGGCATGACGAATGCTTGGAGCCCGCGTTATCTCAGCACAAAATAACGCGCCGTTCTCGCTGCGAGATTCTTGATGCTCTTGAGTGGAGGGGGATCATGAACCGGTTGGGATTTCTTTCGCGCACGGTCATGGGTGTCGCGCCGGCGATGCTGCTTTCGAGCGCGGTTGCGCGCGCCGACGATTATCCGTCGCGCCCGATTACAATGGTCGTTCCGTGGGGGCCGGGTGGCGGCTCCGATCAGATGGGACGCGCCGTCGCGAAGGTTCTGCAAGACACGCTGAAGGCGACATCCGTTCCCGTAATCAACGTCCCCGGTGCTGACGGCAACAGCGGCATGGTGAAGATGCTCACGAGCGACGCGGATGGCTACACGATGACCGTCTTCGTGGCGGATACATTCGTCGGCAACATGACGAGCAAGACCACCGCGCCCTGGCAGATGAAGGACATCGTTCCTCTTGCGATCATGAACCGGCAACCGTTCGCGTATTACGTCAACGCAGATAGCCCGTACAAGACGTGGGCCGATGTTGAGAAAGCGGCCAAGACGAAAGATATCAAGGTTGCCGTTGACGGCTTCGGCAGCGCCGAGGACGTTGCGACGAAATACTTCGCGAGCCGTGGACTCAAGCTGGTCGGCGTGCCGTTCCCGAAACCGGGCGAACGCTATGCAGCGGTGCTCGGCAATCAAGTCGACGTCATGTGCGATCCGAACGGCAACGTGCGCCGCTACGTCGAGTCCGGCCAGATCCGTCCGGTCGTCGTCTTCAGCGCCAAGCGCGTGCCGCAGATTCCGAACACTCCCACCGCGACCGAGCTCGGCGCAAAGGTTGTGCTCGACGAGTGGCGCTCGATCGTCGTCAAGGCCGGCACGGATCCCGCCAAGATCGCGTTTCTATCGGACGCACTCGCGCGCGTCTACAAGTCGTCGGATTTCCAGGACTTCCTCAAGCAGACGTGGTCCGATCCGGATAGCTATGTTGCCGGTAAGGACGTCCCCGCATACTTTTCCGCTCGCGAACAGGAGATGAAAACGCTGCTCGCAGCGATTCATTAAGCCATATGCAAACAACTTACGCCGTCCGATTCAAGCGTTGGGATTGGGATTATTTTCTCAACGAACGCAAAAAGGTGCTCGAGCTCTGGCCGACGGGTGCAGAGATCAACTCCGAAGATGCGCTCGCGCGCGCGGTCGAGTATCACAAGCAACAGCCGTGGTATAAATTCGCGTCGCTGCGCAACGCCAAGGCGGAAGAGGAAGACCGCATCCAGATCACGGCGCAGGTTGGTCACGCGCTGGTCGATCAAACGATAAAGCACATCCAATGCTCCGAAGACGTCAAGCCCGATCGCTGGTACGTCCTGACGGATACGTACAGCCGCAAGAATTTGTTTGACAAAGCACAGGACGCCGTCGAGCGCTCGAAACGTGACGGCTTCTCGTATTTGAACGGCTATCCGCCCGCGGTGCACGGCGTTGCCGGGGCACGTGCGATCAACGAATGTACGAAAGCCGCGGTCGGAACCGACAATAACGACGAGGACGCTCGCTTCAACTGGGAGATCCTTCTCGCCGGCGGTTTCACGTGGGGCACGATCAAGAGCGTCGAGCAGCTGATCCAACACTCGCGCGACTATCCGATCGACAAGATGATCCACAACCAGCAATACATGGATCGTCTCTCGTCGTTCTTCACCGAGAATGGCGTCCCAATTCTGCGCCGCGCATCGGCGAATTTGCCGGGTTGGGATTCACTCGGCTTCAAAGTGCTCGTCTCGCTGATCGAAGTGCTGCTTGCTGCCGAGCAAGGTCTCAAATACATTGACTTGAGCCTCGGCATCGGGATGAATCTCGTGCAAGACGTCGCGGCGATTCACACGCTCAAGAAGCTGGCGCGCGAGTATCTCGACAAAGCCGGACACCAGGACGTCAAGATTTATTCGTGGACCTACTTCTTCTTGGGCGATTGGCCGCTCGTCCGTGGCCAGATGAACGCGCAGCTCGCATGGAACGCCGCGGTCTCGGCGCTGGCCGGATGCAACGGCATGTTCATCAAGTCGCCGGATGAATCGACGACGACGCCGACCGGCGAAGGCTTCCGCGAAGCGGTCGAGCTGTGCGGACAGATCGCGCGTCTCGTTGCCGGTCAGCGGCTACCCGACGGCGACGACGTCAAGCTCGAACGCGAGATGCTCGAACTCGAAGTGCGCAGCTCGCTGGATAGGCTCTTGCAGATGGGCGACGGCGATCTCGCGCTGGGTGCGTGCTACGGTATCGAAACCGGCGTGCTCGACACCATGTTTTCGCCCTACCGCAAGCTCCGCGGAAAAGTGAAGATCGTCCGAGACAAGCGCGGTGCGCTGCGTTATCTCGATCACGGCGATATCCCACTGCCGCAGCCCGTCATCGACTACCATCGCTCGCGCATCGCGGAGCGTGCGGCCAAAGAGGGCACGCAAGCCGATCTCAGCTGGGTCATTCGTGAAGCAACTTGGGCGTCGCGGCCGCTGACAGAAGAAGCCGCGGAACGGAGTTACTAATGGAATCGCGTCCTCGCGTTGTGCTCGGAACGATCGGGCACGACGCACATATCGTCGGCAGCTCGGTGTTGCGCTACGCGCTCGAAGGTGCTGGTCTCGAGCCGGTCTTTCTCGGCGCGCTCGTGCAGCCGCAAGAGTTCATCGACGCGGCGAAAGAAACGGCCGCTTCTGCGATCTGGGTCTCGTCGCTGTACGGCATGGGCCGCATCGATTGCGAAGGCTTTCGCGAGAAGTGCATCGAGGCCGGCATGGGTGACATCATCCTTTACATAGGTGGAATTCTCGTTACCGATCCCGAGCAGTGGGAAGAGACCGAAAAGCTCTTCAAATCGTTCGGTTTCAACCGTGTCTATCCGCCGCAAACCAAGCCCGAGACCGCGCTCGCCGATCTGCGCAACGACCTCGGGCTCGTGGCTAAGGCGTGATCGCAACCCGCAAATCGGTCGAGGCCGAGCGCACGGCAGCACTTGAAGCGGAGCGCGCCGGCAATCTTCGTCAGCTTTTGCTTGGCTCGTCGCGTGCGCTCAACCGGCTTGTCGTGCTCGCACTGCAAAAGCGCGGACACAAGAAGTTTCGATCGACGCATCTGAGCTTGACCTCCAATATCGATCTGCATGGCACGCGGCTCAACATTTTGGCAGCGCGCGCGAACATGACCAAACAAGCGATGTGGGAGCTTGCGAACGATCTCGAAAAGTGCGGCTACGTCAAGCGCCGGATCGATGAAAACGATCGGCGCAACCGAATCATCGCGTTCACTGACGCGGGTTGGAAGCTGAAGATGGACAACATCGAGGTCTTTCGCGAGATCGAAGCCGAGCTCGAAGGCAAGGTCGGAAAATCCCCATATGAAGCGCTTCGCGGCACGCTGCATGCGATCGCGGCACTAGGAGAAGACGAATAATGGCAGTCGCTACATCCCAGAAATACGCCGTCACCAATCCCTCGACGCTCGAACACGTCGGCGAGATCGAGTTCTCGTCGGTCGGCGACGTTGCGCGCAAAGTCGTGCGTGCGAATGAAGCGTTTGCTGCATGGCGCGCGACGCCGTTCGCCGAGCGTGCCGCGATCCTGCGCAAGACGGCCGAGTCGCTGCGCAAGTTCAAAGCCGAGATCGCCGCAACGCTGACGCGCGAACAAGGCAAACCGCTCAAGGAAGCCGTGATCGAGGTCGAGCGCACCGCCGACACGTTCGACCTTTACGCATCCGACGACATGGGCGCACTCGTCGATACGATCGACGTACCCGGAAAAACGGCGCGCGTCGTTCGGCGCCCGCTCGGCGCCTGCGCAGCGATCGTGCCGTGGAATTTTCCGCTGACCTTGATGGCGAATAAGCTCGTCCCCGCGCTTGCGACCGGCAACACGGTCGTCGTCAAGCCTGCACCGACGACGCCGCTCGCTGCGCAACGCTGCATCGAGCTGCTGTATGAAGCCGGGTTGCCCGAAGGCGTCGTCGAGATCGTGATCGGCGGTGCCGACGTCGGTGCGGCGTTGATCGAACATCCCCTCATTCGCAAAGTGTCGTTCACCGGATCGACGGCGACGGGCAAAGCGATCATGACGCTCGCCGCCAAAGGCCTCAAGCGCTTGACGCTCGAGCTCGGCGGCAACGACGCAATGATCGTTTGCGAAGATGCCGATATCGTCGGTGCAGCTCGCGCTGCAGCCGTCGGCAGATTCTTCAACGCCGGTCAAGCCTGCATTGCAACAAAGCGCATCTACGTCCACCGTTCGAAATACGATGAGTTCGTCGAGCGCGTCAGCGAGCGCGCCGCGAAGCTGCCCGTTGGTGATGGCTTCGATTCGAACGTGCGCATGGGACCGCTGCACTCCCAACCGCAGCGCGAAAGCGTCGAGGGTTTCGTGCGCGATGCGCTCGAGCACGGCGCAAAAGCAGCGGCCGGCGGCAAGCGTTCGGATAAAGGCAAAGGCTATTTCTTCGAGCCGACCGTGCTGGTCGATGTTCGCGACGACGCGCGCATCATTCGCGAGGAATGCTTCGGCCCGGTCCTGCCGGTGATGCCGTTCGATTCGATTGACGAAGCGTTTGCACGCGCCAACGCGACGGTCTTTGGGCTCGGCTCATCGATTTGGACGAGCGATGCGTCGGTGCAAGAACGCGCCGTGCGCGAGCTCGACGCAGGCTATACCTGGATCAACGACATCGCGACAGACTACGATCGGTTGCCGTTCGGCGGCGTAAAGGAGAGCGGTTTTGGAAAAGAGCGTGGCACCGAGGTCCTCAACGAGTATCTCGAGCTCAAATCCGTCGTTGCAGGCGGCGCCGGGCATGGCTGATCCGGCCTTCGACTTCCTGAAGATCGGGCGCTATCCGTCCCAAAAGCCGCGGACGACGGCGATGACGATCTGCATCGATGGCATGGATAGCGGATTCATCTCGAATGCGCAGGTCAAGTCGCTGGGCGATTTCGTCGCGCCGTACATCGATTACGCGAAGCTCGGCTGGATGATCCCGCGCCTCACCTCGAAGCGCATGCTGGTCGCGAAGATCGCCGCGTATCACGAGAACGGGATTCGCGTGTTCTTCGGCGGCATGGCGATGGAAGTCGCGCTGATTCAGGGCAAGGCCGCCGAGTACGTCGAGGCCTGCGCCGAATACGGTGCTGACGCGATTGAGATCTCGGCGAGCGCATCGTTCATCTCAGCGCGCGTCGCCGACGAATCGATTCGCCGCGCAAAATCTGCCGGAGTCAAAGCCTTTCTCGAGATCGGACGCAAGGGCGAAAATGCCGCGAATCCGACGGTCGACGACGTGCGGCGTCAATTGGACCGGATGCTCGTCGCCGGCGGCGACGGGCTCATCGTCGAATCGGAACGTCTCGAATCAATGCATCATGGCGGGACGCTCGAGGGTTTTCTCGAGGGCTGCGGTGATCTCGATCTCGCCAAGCTGATCTTCGAGCTGCCGTACGGCATGCCGTTTCCGCAGCTGCAGCCGATCGCAACGCGACTCTTTTCCGTGCTCGGCGCCGACATCAATGTCGCGAACGTCGAGTTCGCGCACGTCATGGGGATCGCAACGATTCGCACCGGAACCTGTTTCGGCGAGCTCTTCGGCCTCGTTCCAACCGAGGTCACGGCGTGACCGAGACCTTCGAATCCGGACGGCATCTGCGCGTCGGCGTGCTTGCCTTTTGGCTTTCGCGCATCGCCGCAATCGCGTTGCTCGTCCTGCTCCCGCTCAAGCTCTATAGCGGTTGGGTTCGCATCGGTAAAGTCCCCGGGCCGCCCGGTCTTGCTGCATTGCATTCGGATGCGATCCTCGACACGCTGCTGCTGCTCGCGCTCTTGACGCATGCAGCGATGGGCGTGCGCGTGCTCTTGCTCGAGTTCGGGATCAGCAAGAATGGAGACCGCCTCTTTTCGATCGTTACGGCCTGCGCGATCGTTCTATTCGCGGCCGCGATCTACGTGACGATCGCCTAACGTGGCGCACGCAACCATCGATCGTTTCGAAGACGGCCGGCGCTGGAAGCAAGAGTACGAGCTCGAGGTTCCACCGCAAAGTACCGTCCTCGATCTGCTTTTCGAAATTCAACAGCGGGTTGACCAGACGCTGTCGTTTCGCTACTCGTGCCGCAATTGGATGTGCGGAAGCTGCGGCATGCTCGTGAACGGTCGGGAGCAGCTTGCATGCCGCACGCGTCTCTCCGATCTCGACTCGGGTGGCGTGCAGATCGCGCCGCTGCGCAATCTGCCGGTCGTCAAAGATTTGATCGTCGATCTCGCACCGTTCTTCGAGAAATGGAACACGGTCGGCGTGGCGTTTCCCGTTCAAAGTGAGACGCCGATTCCCAATCCGCAGAAGACGCAGCAGGCGATCGACGCTCATTCGGATTGCATCACGTGCGGCTTGTGCTATTCAGCGTGTGACGTTCTCAGCCACGCATCGGAGTTTCTCGGCCCCGCCGCACTCAACCGCGCGTACACGCTGCAGCTCGACGCGCGCGACGCCGCGCATCAACAGCGCGGTGCGACGATTGCCGCCGACGGCGGCGTCTTCCGCTGTCACTCGATGGGACAGTGCACGAATGTTTGTCCGAAGGGTCTCGATCCGCTCGCCGCGATTGCAGCGCTGAAGCGAGGAGCGTAGTGGAAGAACTCGAGACCGACGTTCTCGTTCTCGGCAGCGGCGGCGCTGGCCTGATGGCGGCGCTCTACGCGCTCGATGTGAATCCGAAGCTGGACGTCACGCTCGCAACCAAAGGTCTTTTCGGCAAGAGCGGCTGCACGCGTATGGTGCAAGGCGGCTACAACGTCGTGCTCAGCCCGAACGACTCGATCGAGCGGCATTTTCAAGACACGATGGTCGGCGGACATTGGCTCAACAACCACATTCTGGCGCGCACGCTCGTCGAAGATGCGCCGGTCGTCGTGCGCGAGATGTGGGAGAAGGCCGGCGTGCGCTTCATGCGCGACAAGGACGGCAATCTGCACCAAAAGGGTCTGGCCGGACAAACCTTCGATCGCACGGTGCATCACGGCGATCTTACCGGCATCGAGATCGTCTCGCGCCTCTCGGAACAAGTGCGCGCACGCGGAACGCGGATTCTCGAAGAATGTCGCGCCGTCGATCTGCTTGTCGAGGAAGGCGAAGTGTTCGGCGCCGTGCTCTTGCCGGCGCGCACCGGCGAGTGCGTCACCGTGCGAGCAAAGATTACGGTGCTTGCGACCGGCGGCTCGGCGCCGATCTTCAGCATCTCGTCGGCATCGCTCGAAAAGTGCGGTGACGGCTACGCGCTCGCATACCGCGCCGGCGCGACGTTGATGGATATGGAGATGAGCCAGTTCCATCCGACCGGACTCATTGCACCCGGTTCGCGCCTCAACGGCAGCGTCATCGCCGAAGAGCTGCGCGCCGCGGGCGGCTATCTCTTCAATGTCGACAACGAACGCTTCATGGGCAAATATAATCCGCGTTTTGAAAAGGCGACGCGCGACGAAGTTTCGCGTGGTTGCTATTTCGAAATCGCAGCCGGTCGCGGAACGCCGAACGGTGGCGTCTGGCTCGACGTCTCGCACCTCGGTGCAAAGGCAGTCGAAGAACTTTTCCCCGGTATGCTCGAGCGCTGTTTTCTGATCGGGCGCGATTTGCGTAAGGAGCCGATCGAAGTTTGTCCGACCTCGCACTTCGAGATGGGCGGCGTGCGCATCGATCGCGATTGTCGTTCGGACCTGCCCGGGTTGCTCGTTGCCGGCGAAGATTCAGGCGGCGTGCATGGCGCGAACCGGCTGGGCGGTAACGGCGTCGCGGATTCGACAGTGTATGGCCGTCGTGCTGGCTTGTGCGCAGCGAACACCGCCCTGGAACGCCGCATGAAGAAGGTCGATCCATCGCACGCGATTGCGGCGGCGCTTGCGCCGTGGGAGCGCACCGGGGGCGAGCAACCGCAGGCACTGCATGCCGAGTTTCGCAACCTGATGTGGGAAAAAGTCGGCGTGGTCCGTGAGGCGACGGCGATGACCCAGGCGACGGACGCGCTGCGTGCATTGCGCGAGCGTGTCGCGCGTGTGGCTGTAAGCGGCGCGCGCGCCTATAATTTGACGTGGCAATCTGCACTCGACGTCCGCAACGCCGTGACGGTCGGACAAATGGTGACGCACTGTGCGCTCACGCGTCAAGAGAGTCGCGGCGCGCACTATCGCAGCGATTTCGCGAGCGAAGATCCCGCCTGGACGAAGAATCTCACGGTGCGTCGTGAAGACGGTCAGATGCAGTTTGGCGAGCAAGAAGTCGTGCGGGAGCCCGCAGCCGCGCGATGAATCGCGCAGCGGCCGTCTCGCCGCTCAGCGGCGTCCGTTATTGGGCGCGGCTGGACCCGTCGCGTGAAGCAATCGTCGACGGCGATGCGCGCCTGACGTTCGGCGATCTCGCCGCTAAGGTCGACGCCGCTGCTGCGTACTTGCATTCAAAAGGCGCGAAGCGCGGCAGCGTCATCGGCATGTCCTTGCGCAACTGCGCCGATGCGCTGGTGATTCCGCTGGCAGCGGCCGCGCTCGGTGCGCAGATCTCACCGGTGAACTTCCGTTTGAAAGCGCGCGAGCTGGGAGGCATCGCCGCACACATGAATGCGGCGGTGTTCGTCTACGGCGACGAGCTTGCGACGGAGATGGAACGTTCCGGCTTGGCAGCCAAAGATCAATTCGTCACGCTCGAAGAATTCGAGGCGGGCGTTCATGCGTTTGCGGGCAAACGCGCCGGCGATGGTTTCGCGACGCCCGCGGATGCGTACACGCTGATGTGGACGTCGGGGACGCGCGGTTTGCCGAAGCCATGCCGCGGCTCGCTTGCCGCGCGGATGAATTGGATTGCCACGCTTCCATACGTCTACGGCGTGCGCGCGCACGACAAGTATCTGGCTGCGATGCCGATCGTGCACTCGGCCGGGATGACGTTTGCGCTTGCGTATCTCAACTTCGGCGGCTCCGTCTATCCGGTCGCGCACTTCGATGCGCCGCAAGTCTGGCGCTTGATTCGCGACGCCCACATAACGGCGGGCTTATTCGTCCCGACCATGTTGCAAATGCTGATCGAAGAAGATCCAACGCCGGAGAAGCCGCTGCCCCAGACGTTTCGCACTGCGATCACCGCGGGCTCGCGGATTCGACCGAGCCTGCACGCAAAAATCCTGGAATGTTTTCCGAATCGGCTCTTCACCTACTACGGCTCGACGGAAAGCCCGAGCATGACCGTGCTGCAACCGAGCGAGCAAGAGACCTATCCGGAATCGGTCGGACGTCCTTATTTCGGCGTCGAGCTTCAGGTGCGCAATCCGCGCATGCTGCCGGATTATCCGGTACGCGTCGGCGACATCGTGGCGCGCAATCCGTACGCGATGGATTCGTACGGGATCGAAGGTGTCGCGATGCCCGTGTCTCGCGACGGCTGGGTCGAAACCGGCGATATCGGCTATTTCAACGAGGATGGTCTCTTGCACGTATTTGGGCGAGCATCCGACGTCATCATCAGCGGCGGGCTCAACATCAGTTTGCCTGAAGTCGAGCGCGTCATTGCTGCCCATCCGCTCGTCAAAGACGTTGCCGTCGTCGGCATCGAGGACGAACGCTGGGGCGAGCTGCCTGCGGCTGCGATCGTGCCGATCGATGCGCGCGACGCCAATCGGATCATCGAAGCAATCGACGCGCACTGCCGCACCGAGCTTGCCGGCTACAAGCGTCCGCGCCATATCATCACGCTTGCCGAGCTGCCGCGCACGGCATCCGGCAAAGCATCGGTCTCCGAGATTCGCACGCTAATCGCCGTACGGGTGCAGGCGTGAGCGAGCACGTCACGTACGCGACGCGCGAGAAGGCCGCGATCCTCACGCTGAACCGTCCGGACAAGATGAATGCGCTCACGCCGGAGATGCGTGGCGCGCTGCTCGAATATCTTGCGCAAGCCGAAGCCGACGAAAACGTCGCCGCAATCATCTTACGCGCCGAAGGCGAGCGCGCATTTTGTGCCGGCGCAGACCTCGGCGAGCTGAAGACGCGGACGTGGAAATCGGAGATGAGCGACGCTGCGAAGCTGCGGCGCGCGTTGCCGCGCACGCTCGAAGAGATGGGCAAGCCCGTGATCGCAGCCTTGCACGGTCACGTACTCGGCGCGGGTCTCGAGGTCGCGATGGCGTGCACGATTCGCATCGCCGCCGACACGGCGAACTTCGGTTTGCCGGAGCTCAAGCACGGCGTCGTCCCCGGCAGCGGCGGCACGCAGCGATTGCCGCGCCTGGTCGGGATGAGTTTCGCGATGGATATGATGCTGACGGGTCGCTCGATCGACGCGCAAACTGCACTGAATGTCGGACTCGTGAGCCGCATCGTTCCGTACGCGCAGTTGATGGACGAAGCACATTCGGTCGCCGGCGCGATTGCGAAACTCAACCCGTTTGCGGTGAAAGCCGCCAAAGCCGCGACATTGCGTTCGTTCCGCCGCGATCTCGATGCTGATATTGAAGAAGAACGCCGCTGGTTCGCGCTCTGTCTGGTCGAAAAAGAGCCGTGATCGCTATAGATCGGATCGAACGCGTCAAAGCGTGGCGTCTTTCGCTGCCGCTCGCCCGGCCGTACCATCTCGCCTTCGGCGCGATCGACGCGTTCGATACGATTTTGATCGAAGCCAGCGATGGGCAGCGTACGGGCGTCGGGGAAGCGACGTATCTCACCGGGTATACGGACGAAACCGTCGACGCTGCATGGGACAAGGTCAAGGAGTTGTCTGCGCTCGTCGCCGGCAAGACGTTCGACATTGCGCGAGGACGCCTGGGCTCGCTCGTCACCGAGGCGCCGTTTACCGTTACGGCATTCGTAACCGCATTCGACATGCTCGAGGACAACGCGCTCTTGCGCGTCGAGGAGCCGGCCCGCGTGCCGTTACTCACGCTGCTTCAAGCCGATACCGAAAGCGAAATCGAACGCGAGATCGCGACGGCTATCGAGCGCGGATTCTCGACGCTGAAAATTAAAGCCGGCTTCGACGTCGACGCCGACCTACGCCGCATCGCGACGATTCAACGCCTCAACAAAAAACGCTGCGCGCTTCGCCTCGACGCGAATCAGGGTTATTCGCGCGTTGATGCAATTCGCTTCGTCACGTCGCTCGACTCAGACTCGATCGAGCTTTTCGAACAACCCTGCGATAAAGCCGACTGGGATTCTGCGGTGGCGGTGGCGCGCGTATCGAACGTTCCGATGATGCTCGACGAATCGATCTACGGCAGCGACGACATCAAGCGCGTTGCGCAGCTCGATGCTGCCCGCTACGTCAAGCTCAAGCTGATGAAAGCCGGCTCGGTTGACACATTGGCGCGCGATCTCGCACAAATTCGCGCGCTCGGCATGGAGCCGGTACTCGGAAACGGCGTTGCGGTCGACGTCAGCAATTGGATGGAGGCTTGCGTCGCGCGCGGTCTCGTAACGAACGCTCTGGAATCGAATGGATTTCTCAAACCGCGTCGCTCCATATTGCAAACGCCGCTCCCCTTCGCGGACGGCGCGATCCTCTTGGATCCCGGCTGGATGCCGCAGCTTGACGCCGAAGCGATCGAAGCGCAATCGTTGGCACACACGGAATGCCGGGCGTAGGGCGCACGCTCGTCACGGGGGTCATCGGTTCCGACACGCATATCGTGGGGAATCGCATCTTAACGATGGCACTCGAGGAGGCGGGATACAAAGTCGTTTCTTTGGGTGCGCTGACGCCGGGTCCGGAGTTCATCGCGGCAGCCGTCGAGACCGACGCCGACGCAATTCTCGTCAGCTCGCTCTACGGTCAGGGCGAGCTTGATTGCCGAGGCTTTCGAGAACTGTGCGTCGAGGCCGGGCTCGACGATATTCTCATCTATGTCGGTGGCAATCTCGTCGTCGGTAAACAGCCGTGGGAGCAAGTCGAGCAACGCTTCATCGCGATGGGCTTCGATCGCGCATTCCCGCCCGGCACGCGCACCGACGATGTCGTGGCGAAGCTCGCCGAAGACTTCGCGGCTCGAGAGAAACAAGTGCGATGAGCGCGAATACGGCGCTCTTGATCGATTTCGGCAGCACGTACACGAAGTTGCGCGCTGTCGATCTCGATGCCGCCCGTCTCATCGGGACAGGGCAAGGACCGTCAACCGTGCGGACGGACGTGCGAATCGGGATGCGTGCAGCACTATCCGACCTCGAAGCGCATTTGGGTACGCTTCCGCGCTTTCGCTATCGGCTCGCGTCGAGCAGTGCAGCGGGCGGTTTGCGCATGGTGACGATCGGTCTCGTCCGCGACCTGACGGTCGAGGCAGCGCGACAAGCCGCACTCGGCGCGGGTGCCAAGCTCGTCGGAACGTTCGTCAACAAACTCACGCGCAGTGACGTCGGCGCCATTGAAGCGCTTGCACCCGACATCATCCTGCTGGCGGGGGGAACGGACGGCGGAAACACCGAGGTTATCCTCCACAACGCAACGATGCTCGCGAACAGTGCGATCGAATCGCCGATCGTGTACGCCGGTAATCGCGTTGCGGCCGACGAGGCGCGCGAGTTTCTTGCGAAGCACAGCGTGACGGTTGCAGACAACGTGATGCCCGAGCTGGGGATGCTTGCGACGGACTCGGCGCGCGAAGCGATCCGGAATATCTTCATTGCGCGAATCGTGCACGCCAAAGGCATCGATCGCGCGCAGGAGATGTTCGACGACGTGATGATGCCGACACCGGCAGCGGTTATGGAAGGCGCGCGGCTGCTCGCCGACGGCGGGCTCGGAGAGCTGCTCGTCGTCGATCCGGGTGGCGCGACAACCGACGTCCATTCGATTGCGAGCGGTGATTCGAAGACCGGCGCGATTCAGAAAGGCCTGCCGGAACCACGTATCAAGCGCACGGTGGAAGGCGATCTCGGCATGCGGCACAGTGCGGCCTCGGTCGTCGAAGCTGTGGGAGCCGAGCGAATCGCCGAGCAGGCGCACATGAGCGTGAACGACGTTGCGGCGATGCTCGAGCGCATCGCGAAGAACGTGGAGATGATTCCGCAAACGTCGCTCGAGCACGCCTTCGATCGGGCCTTGCTTGCAACCGCGATCGAGACTGCGGTCCGTCGCCATGCAGGTACGATCGAGACCGTCTATACGACGCAAGGCCCAGCCACCGTCCAGCGCGGCAAAGATCTTTCGAACATCGAAATCGTGATCGCCACCGGTGGAGCACCAATCCACCTCGGCGAGCACGCTGCACTGCTCGAGGTGATGCGCGCAGTGCCCTCGGATCCGCACTCGCTTCGTCCGCGCGCGCCGCGCCTCTACCTCGATCGCGACTACGTTCTGTTCGCGATCGGCCTGCTCGCAAGCGTCGAGCCGCAAGCAGCCTTGGCCCTGGGCCGAAATTCGGTGACGCTTGCCGATCGTGTCGAAGAGGTAGCACAATGAGTACCGCAATGCAGACGCCGCTCTCGCAGAATCGCATCGACGACGACGTTTTCGCGACGATGCGCCGCGAGAATCTTGCGCGCTGGCCAACCGGAGCGGGCGTCGATCTCGATGAGGCGTACGCGTACCACAAGGCAATGCCGGAGCATCGGCGCTTAGCGGCTGTTCTGCGGCGCGCCGATGCGGAACGCCGAACGTTAACTCAGCCGCGCGGCGGATTCGGTACGTTCGAGCTTCAGAAGAATCTCATGGAGATGTTGGATCGCGAGGGACTCGCGGATATCGTCCCCACCACGACCGACAGCTATACGCGCAACGAGCATTTCCAACAGGCGCAAGAGGGTGTTGACGAATCGGAACGGCTTGGGCGCTCGATGCTCAACGGATATCCGATCGTGAACTATGGCGTGCAAACCTCGCGCAAGTTGGTCGAGGCGGTCGAAAAGCCCACGGTCATGCTGACGGGAACGTCGATGCCCAAGCTCACCGGCGAGATCGGCTTTGCCGCAGGTTACAGTGGCTATCTCGGCTCGGCTATCGCGTATACGGTCTCGTACACGAAAGAACTTTCTATCGATCAAGGCATTCGCAACTATCAGTACCTCGATCGCTTAGCCGCCGAATATCTTGCACACGGTGTCGAGCTGCACCGTCGCCAACCCGGATTCTTGACGGGGACGAACATCCCGCCGTCGATTGCAATCGTGGTTTGCATCCTCGACATGTTGCTGGCGCTTGCGCAAGGCGTTCGTAACTACGGACTCGAGCTTGGCCAGACATTGCATCTCATCCAAGACGCAGCTGCACTCGCGACCTGCCGCGAGCTGTGCGAAGAATATGCGCGCAAGGCGGGACACGTCGACACGTTCACGCCGGTGACGTCGCTCCATTGGATGGGCGCATGGCCGCACGATGAAGCGCAGGCGGCGTCGCTCATTTCCTACGGCGGAACGCTGGCTGCAATCGGCGGCGCGGTCAGCGTGACGACGAAGAGCGTCCACGAAGCCTTCGGGCTTCCGACGCCGGAGGCAAACTGCGAAGGCCTGCGCATGACGCGCATGGCGATTTATCTGGCCCGCAAGATCCGGCTCGACGGTCTTCCCGAATACGAGTTCGAGCGCGAGCTGATTCGGCGCGAAGTGCGGCCGATCGTCGATAGCGTGCTCGAGCTCGGCGATGGCGATGCTGCGCGTGGAACCGTGCGCGCTCTGGAGGCCGGAGTTCTCGATATTCCGTGGTCGCCCAACCGGTTCGTGCGCAGTCGCGTCATGCCGGCGCGTGACATCGACGGCTATCTGCGTATTCTGGATCCCGCAGCGATGCCGTTCCCGAAGGACGTCCTCGCGGTGCACGAAGAGCGTCTGCGAAAACGCGCCGAGGCCGAGCACGTTGCGTTCGGACGCGACCTCGCAGTCTCGAGCGTCTACGAGCTCAGCGAGCCCATCGCCAAACTTTTGCCCGATCGCAATCGTTAAGGAAACGTTGCGGGCGTTCGGCAGGAAAAACAAAATTCGTCATGGAGCATGACAAATGGCGCTGAGGGGGAGACTACGGCGTTCGGCGGCCTACGCAGTGATCTTGTGCTGCGCGGCCTACCTTTACTATCTCGCGCAGCGCATCCAATACGACGAACTTGCTGGACGTATCGGCCCTGATGCGTGGCCGAAGATCGTCCTTGGATTGTTGCTCGTGACGTGCGTCTGGCAGATCGGTCGCATACTGATCGTCGGCGCCGCGCCCGCAGCTTCGAGCGACGACGAGCTCCCGCTCTCGGATGGCGGAGGCGATTACACGCATCTGGCCTTGCTCGCGATCGGCGTAACGGTCGTCTACGCGTACGTGTTGCCGTCCCTCGGATTCTTCGTTGCGACCGTTCTCTATATCGGAGCGATCGCGTACGTCGGCCGGTACCGCCGGCTATGGCCGCTCGTCGCGACGAGCGTCATCGCGCCGATCCTGCTGATCTTCGTGTTCATGAAGATCGTCTACGTCGCGCTGCCGCTCGGTACCGGGCCGTTCAAGAGTCTCACGCTCGTGATGCTCAAGCTTCTCGGAGTGCACTAAGCTCGCATGGACGTGCTGCACAATCTCGGCGCCGGTCTGCTGCACGTCTTCTCGCTGCAAGACTTTCCGATGCTGCTGCTCGGTGTGTTGATTGGGATGGCCGTCTCGATCATGCCGGGATTGGGCCTTGTCATGGGCGTCGTTTTGGCGCTGCCTTTCACCTATCGAATGAACATCGAGCCTGCGATCATTCTGCTGACGGCGATTTATGTTTCCGGTACGTACGCCGGGTGCTTCACGGCGATCTTGTACCGCATTCCGGGCGAACCCATGGATGTTCCACTTTTGTGGGACGGCTACAGCATGACGCAGCGCGGAGAAGCAGCGAAAGCGCTCGGTTGGGCGCTCGTCGCCGCGCTCACCGGTGGGCTGATTTCCTCAGCAGTGATGGTTGCGCTCGCGATCCCGTTCAGCAACGCGGCGCTCCGTTTCGGCCCGCCCGAATACTTTGCGGCGGTGTTCTTCGGATTCACCTCGATCGCCGCGCTCGCCGGAAAATCGTTCGTCAACGCCTTCATCAGCTTGTGCATCGGATTGTGGATCGCGACGATCGGCGTCGACCAGACGTACAGCGCGCAGCGCTTTACGTTTGGTATGCCGGTTCTGATGGGAGGGTTGCCGTACGTCGTGATCCTGGTCGGCATGTACGGCCTCGGCGAGCTCATCAGCCGCATCGGCCGCGGTCTTCCCAAGATCGAGAAACCGCCCGACGAAACTGCCGTTGGAACGTCGTTTCCGTCATTGCGTGAGATGTGGAACATCCGCGCGACCTTTATTCGCAGCAGCATATTGGGCACGATTCTCGGGATCGTTCCCGGCGCCGGCGCGACGATCACGTCGTTCATTTCGTACGGCATAGAAAAACAGTACGGTAAGCGTCGCGCGCAGCTCGGCAAAGGCATCCCCGAAGGCATCGTTGCGCCGCAGATCGGCTCGACGGCATCCGTTGCCGGGCACATGATCCCGCTGCTCACGCTCGGACTTCCCGGTAGCGGCGCCACGGCAGTCATTCTCGGCGCGTTTCTGTTGCACGGCGTGCAGCCGGGACCACTGCTCTTCACCCAACCCGACTCCAAGATCGTCGTCTATTCGATCCTTGCGTCGTTGTTCGTCGGCGTCATCGCCATGTGTATCATGGGCTTCCTTTGGATCAAGGTGGTCGTCAAAGTTCTCAAGATACCGCAGCCCGTCTTGGTCGCGATCGTCATGGTCTTCTGTGTCGTCGGCGCCTACGCAGATCGCAACAGCATGAACGACGTCTGGATCATCGTCGTCTTCGGCGTTCTCGGTTTTCTTTTCGAACGATTTCGGTTTCCGATTGCACCGATGGTGTTGGGCGTAATCCTCGGTCCGCTCGCGGAGAGCTCGTTCATTCAAACGATGGTCAGCTATAACAACGATTGGACAATTTTTCTCAGGCATCCCATTAGCGGGACGCTGATCGGACTCTCTGTAATCGCACTTGCATATCCGGTTGTGCGAGAGGTCCTGGGGCGCAAATCCAAAGCCGATAATCTCGTTCTGGATCCACACGTAGGAGGGGAATCATGAACCGAACCACATTTGCGGCAAGCATGCTCGGTGCGCTCGGTGCAGCCACCGTGGCAAGCCCGCTCGTTGCACGCGCAGAGGATGCATATCCAAGCCGGCCCATCACGATGATCGTTCCATGGGGGCCGGGCGGCGGTTCCGATCAAGTCGGACGCGCGGTTGCCAAGAATCTCCAAGACGTTCTGAAAGGGACCTCGATCCCCGTTATCAACGTCCCCGGCGCCGACGGTAACGACGGGATGGTCAGATTGATCGGCGGCGACGCCGACGGCTACACCATAGTCATTCTTATCGCTGACACGTTCGTCGGCAACATAACCGCGAAGACGCCGCCGGCTTGGCACTTGAGCGACATCACACCGCTCGCGATGATGAACACCATGCCGTTTGCATATTATCTTTCGAAGGACAGCCCCTACAAGGATTGGGCCTCATTCGAGAAAGCCGCGAAGACGACGCAGATGCGCGTCGCCATCACCGGTTACGGAAGCGCGGAGGATATTGGAACCAAATACTTTGCCAGTAAGGGCGGCTTGAAACTTACACCGGTCGCATTTGCGAAACCGGGCGAACGCTATGCGGCGGTGCTTGGAAACCAGGTCGAAGCCATGTGCGATCCGATCGGCAATGTGAGTCACTATGTCGAAGCCGGTCAGATGAAGCCAATTTGCGTCTGGGCCGAAAAACGTCTTGGGGTCGTCCCTTACTGCCCGACGGCGCACGAAGTCGGCTATAAGGTCGTCCTGGAAGAATGGCGCACGATTGCCGTCAAGGCGGGCACCGATCCGAAGGCAGTGGCGTTTCTCGATCGCGCTTTGGCAGCCGCGTACAAGACCTCGGACTTCCAAGCCTTCCTGAAGTCGTCGTGGTCCAATCCCGACAGCTACGTCAGCTCAAAGGATCTTCCAGCATTCTTTGCGGCGCGCAAACGCGACGTCGATGCGCTAATCGCCGCCACGCACTAAGCCCCCGTTGTCATCCCGAGCGAAGCCTGTGCCCACAAAGTGGGTATCGAGGGACAGCGACAATGCGCGCATTGCCGGGCGCACGTATGATTGCCGCTGTTGTACGATTACGCGCAAAGGGCCGCCGCGGGCCGCGATTGCGCGGATGGCACGATAGTTTTGCTCTGTCATCCCGAGCGAAGTCGAGGGACAGCGCTACTCTTGACCCCGCGGGACGATCGTATCTAAGTAATCCGTGCGGCCGGCCGCGATCAATTGCTTCTGTGCCGATCGTAAGAGTTTCCCGGCTTCAGTTTGCTGGAAAAACCACGACTCCGTCGCTCGCGCCTGCGGTACATGATCGGCGAGCGCAAGCGCTGCCTCCTCGTAATACGCGCGCACGTCGAGCGCGGCGCGATGCGGCTCACTCGGAAGTCCCGCTTCCTCCGGCGATGCGCCGGCTGCGATCTTGAGGAACGCTTGGAGCAACGCGGGGATCGTGTCGACGTCGCCGGTGATGCCGACCGACGTGCGTCCCGTGCTCTTGAGCTGACGCTCGTATGCCGAGCGAAGCGCGCGCGCCTCATCGATCACCGAAGGCGTTGATTCGCCGCTAAGTGCGGGCGGCAAGGCACACGTGAGCGGCGCCTCCGTCGCGTCGGTAACGCGCTCGGGAAAATCTTCGAGGACTGGTCCCGCAGGACGCTCGAGCAAAGCGAACGCTGCCATCAGGACGGAGCGTTGAAACGCTGCGTCGCTCGGTTTTCCGAGTGGACGTCCGAACGGAAACTCGCAATAGAGCGCGCGCGGCGGTTTGATGCGCTCCGTATGACCGCGTACGGAGGAGAGCTGGACCGTTGCGAGCCCTTGTTGTTCGAGCACGTGTGCGAGCGCACCACCTGTGCGCGTGCACATCGGTCAAGCTCCGGTCAGTAACACCACGCCGACACCGTCGTCGCGCAGCAGCTTTGCAGCTGCGGGTCCGGTGTCGAGGCGAATCGTCGAAAGCGTATCGTGCAGGGCACCCATGAACGAAAGATGCCGCGGCGCGACTGCGCCGATGACGCCTTCTGCCGCGAGTTCTTCGAGCCGGTCGATCGGGTAGAGCACGTTGATGTCAGACGTGAATCCGGTTCGATCGAAGTTCAGGCTCCAATGCGCCATGCGGAATTCGCGCTCGGCACGCGGCAGCACGCGAAATGTTTCTTCGCCTTGGTTCCAATCCGCGTGACCGTCGCCGACGAGTGCACCGGTCGTTACGATCGCGACCGTTGCTTGCGACAGTCGCGGCGGTACGGTGAATGCTGTCGTCGCAAACTCGAGGACGGGCATCTGCGCGGCGCTCGCGCGCGTTTGGGCATCAGCGTTCATCGTCATACGATGGCCTTCGCGTGCAGCTCGGCGATTTCCGCGTCTGTATAACCGGCTTCACGCAATACCTCATCGGTGTGTGCGCCGCGTTCGGGCGAGGCCGTTTTGACCGCACCCGGCGTGCGCGTGAGGATCGCCATTTGGCTGAGAATCGTCTCCTTGCCGAGGCGCGGATGCACGACGTCGCTCGTGACCTTCAAATGCTGCATCTGCTCGTCGGCAAAGACCGCATCCATCGTGTAGATCGGGCCGCACGGAATTTGCGCGTCGTTCAAGATTGCGATCCACTCGGCCGTCGTCTTGGCTTTGAATATCGCGTTGAGCTCGGCGTTCAGCCCCTTGCGATTTTTCGAGCGCGCTTCAGAGGTCGCGTAATCGGAATCGACGATCAGCTCCGGGCGTGCGATCGCTTCGCATAATTTTCTCCAGAACACGTCGCCCGTTGCGGCGACGTTCAGGTAGCCGTCGGCGGTCGTATAGGCTGAAGTCGGCATGCGCGTCGGATGATCGTTGCCGACCTGGCCGGGTACTTCGCCCGACATCGTGTAGCGCGCAGCCTGAAAATCGAGCAATTGCAAGCCGGCTTGCAGCAAGCTCGATTGCACCCACTGCCCTTCACCCGAACGCTCGCGTTCGAGTAGCGCCGTCATGATACCGAGCGCGGCGAGCAAACCCGCGGTGACGTCGCACACGGCAGCCCCCACGCGCATCGGCCCTTCGCCTGGCACTCCCGTCACGGACATGATGCCGCTCATCCCTTGCGCGACTTGATCGAGTCCCGGGAGCGCGCGATACGGCCCGTCTTGCCCGAAGCCCGAGATGCTCGCCAAAATGATTCGCTTGTTGACCTTGCGCAGTGATTCGTAATCGATCCCCAAGCGCGCTTTGACATCGGGCCGGAAGTTTTCAACGACGACGTCGGCGGTTTTCACAAGCCGCATGAACACGTCGCGGGCTTCGGGCTTCTTGAGATCGAGCGTCAAGGAGCGCTTATTGCGATGCAGATTCTGGTAATCGGCGCTATCGGGCGGTGCGCCGAAATCTTCCGGCGTGGTCGCTTCGATCTTGATCACGTCGGCACCGAAATCCGCGAATTGCTTGACGCAGGTCGGGCCCGAACGCACGCGCGTGAGGTCCAGAATGCGCAGGTTCGACAAAGCAGGAGAAGCGGTGATGGCAGGCATGAAGGCTCATTCGATGGACGAGAACGAGCTCCGGCAGCTAACGCAAGACACCGCAAAGCGGCTCTTCGGAACCCCGAAAGACGGCGAAGGAATCTACGCGCTGTGGAAAGAGTTCGATCCCGAGCTTGCGCGAGCGTTCTCGACGTTCGTCACGGGACGATTGTATGCGCGCGAAGTTCTCACGCAACGCGAACGCGAGTTGTGCGCGGTTGGTGCGCTCACCGTGTTGAACTTTTGGGACGAGTTACGACTGCATTGCATTGCAGCGCTGAACGCGGGTGCGTCGCCGAAAGAAGTTGCCGAAGTGATTTTTCAAATGGCAACGTACGGTGGCGTGCCGTGTATGATCAATGGTCTGCGAACGTTGAAAAGTGTCTTGCAAGAACGCGGCGAGTGGGATACGCGTTAGACGATTTCGAGCGTACGGAACGTCAGGAGGGGCAACCTACACACTGCTAAGCTGCTGAAAAATTCCTAAAGTTGTTAAAGGACAGTCGGCGCAGCCAAGCGCAATGTAGCGCAACCGCACAAGGTAGGTCGCTCCGTGCAAAATTTATCAGTCGTGGCTGTCGACAATCAACCGGAGCTTACAGGCTCCGAGTTTTCGTCTGCACCTCGGTTTCCCAACTCTTTGGTAGGGAACATCGCGAGAGATCTCGCTGACGACATTGTGACCGGCCGCTTACGTCCGGGCCACGATCTCAACTCCGTCGAGCTTGCGCGGCGTTTCGATACGAGTCGCACCCCGGTGCGCGAAGCGTTGCTGCTCTTGGAAAAAGAAGGCCTCGTCGAGATCGCGGCGCATCGCCGCCCGCGCGTCAAGCGCTGGTCGTGGAACGATATTTGCGAGCTCTATCAGGTTCGCTCGACACTCAACGGCCTTGTCGCGGAGCTCGTCGTAAAAAATGCGACCGCTCGCGAGCTCGAGCTTCTCGACGCGCGCTTCCAAAGCCAAGTGGAAGCTTGTGAGAGACACGACGTAGAAGCGTTTTTTCGCGCGATGGTCATCGTGCGCGACACCGAGGCGTGCATTTGCGGAAATGCGCAGCTCCGCGAGCTGCTCGAACAGCTTCAATTGCGCATGCAGCAACTTCGTCACTTCAGCGTTTCAACTCCACAAACGATGCTGGAAGCGACCGAGGACTACGCGCGCACGTTACGGGCGTATCACGAGCGCGACGGCGAGCTTGCGGCTGCACTGAGCCGCTCGGGCATGCAGCGCTCGCTCGAGCGAATTAGACGCCTGGGCTGGAAAGGGACGGAATAGCGCCCGCCTATAGGAGACTAAGAGCAGCCTCGGGATCGTGACCCGTGAAGAGTGTCGTTGGTCCGATTGTTTTCACGTGATCGAGCGCATCGAGCGCTTGCAGCAAGTCGAGATGAATGCCGGTTGGAATGTGTTCGACAAAATTCCGATTCATCGGGATCGCATCGCCCGCAATGATCGATTGACCGTGACGTCCGTCGACAACGATCATCTGCGAGCCCGGCGTATGGCCGCCGACTTTGATCGCCTCGACCCCCGGCACGATCGTTTCGTCGCCGTCGAGAAGCCGGAAGCGGCCGGCATCGGCCATCTTCGTGAACGTGTTGATGTCGCTGTAGAATCGGCCGATCGTTTTCTCACCGAGCAAAGGGCTCGTTAGCCATTCGAGTTCGGCACGCTGTGCAACGAACGTCGCGCGCGGAAAACGCACGGCATTCGAGGCGTGATCCCAGTGAAGGTGCGTGAGTACGACCATACGGATTGCGTCTGCGTCGACGCCGACTTCGTTAAGTGCGGCAGCGACGTCTTTCGCGTCGGTGATCCCGCGACGCAGCGCTTCGTCAGGCGGCAGCCCGCTATCGACTACGATCGTCGAATCCCGTCCCTTCACGACCCACAACCGGTAATGAATCGTGAGCTCCTGATGGGGTTCGGTTAGGTAGTAGAAGAGCGAGCTGTCCGCGTGACGTGAGCCGACGTGGACCGGAATGACCTCAAACGTAAGCGGGTTGTCCTGCAGGCGCGGTTTCGGTGAAGTCTTCGAGGGACGTATCCTTCGATTCCGTTCCGAGCACGAGCATGAGGATGAACGCGAGCGTCGATACCGCCGCGAACACATACACCGTAATCGAAAGTCCGAACGATGCAAGAAGAGTCGGCAGCATCAGAATGCCCACGATCGCGCCGACCCGTCCCGCCGCCGAACCGAGGCCAACGCCGAGCGACCGCAGTCGCGTCGGGAACATCTCCGGTGCTGCGACGACGACGACCGCGCCCGGCCCCCAGAACGCCGCAAGTTGGAACAGACTGAAGCATGTGAGCAAGAGCGGAAACGCGATGTCTTTGCCGATTGTACCAACGGTTGCAATGATGATCGCCATGACCAAAAAGCCGCCCGCAGCCAGCGTTTTTCGGCCCCAGCGATCGACCGTAAGCGTCATCAAGGTTGCACCTATCGTTGCGCACAAGCCGACGAATACTCCGCCCAGCAGTGCGCGTTGATCGGTGTATCCAAGATGCTTGAACACGATCGGCGTAAAGAAACTTATTCCATACGTCGACACGGTGACGAGCCCCCACATCGCGACGACGTAGAGCGTGCGCCGTGTTTGCACCGGATTGCGGAACAAGTCTTTGAACGCCGGGAGCTGTACTTTCGGCGTGGGTCCGATAACGCGCGTGTCGAGCGGCGCTTCGTTCGTCGCGCCGGAGAGCGTATGGTCCATCGCCTCCTTTGCTTGCGAGGTGAGCCCATGTTGGAGCAGCCAGCGTGGCGTTTCCGGAAGCGCGCGGCGGCCGATCAAGACGAGCAGCGCGGGAATCGCCGAAAGCGCGAACACGATGCGCCACGTATTCGGACCCGCGATCGGCAGCAAGAGATAGCTGATCAGGAACGAGGCGAACGCGCCGACGCCCCACAGAATCATCGTCGAGCCGTTGAGCTTGCCGCGTGCTTTGCGCGGTGCGAACTCGCCGATAATCGTGAAGCTGAGCGCTTGATCGGCACCGATGCCCGCACCCAGGCCGACGCGCGCAAGGAACAGCATCGGATAGCTGACCGAAACCGCGCTTAGCAAGCCGAAGAATGCGTACGCGACGACGTCCCACATGTAGAGATGCCGCCGCCCGAAGCGATCGGCGAGATATCCCGCACCCAGCGCGCCGACGACACAACCGAGATACGTCGAAATCGCGAGCCACGACGTCGTGATCGGCGTCAAGTGGTAGTAGGGAATCAAGAAGACGAGCGCCGCACCGATGTTGGTGAAGTCGTAGCCTTCCAGAAAGACGCCCATACCCGAAAGAAATGTCACAAGGATGTGAAAGCGATTGACTTTCGCCTGGTCGAGCGATGCAAAACTTGCAGCCACTATTTGCTCCGATCGTCGAGTGTGAGGTTCAAGAGCCTCGCAGGATTGTGCCAATAGGCTTTGTCGAGAGCGCCGGGAGCCCAATTGAATGTGGTGGTGTCGCGCACGGCTTCGGCGTGTCCGCGACTCGGATACGCCGTCCCCCAGAGCGTGCGCTCGGAGAGATAACAGTTTGCAGCATCGATGTACGTTTGCGCGCACGGCATGAACGCGGTAGAAATGTACACGTCGGGCGAAACATAGATGTTCGGACACGTCAGCGCGATAGAGACCATCTCTGCGGCGTACGGCCACGACGCGTGCGATACAATGATGGGCAGCTGCGGATAGCGGAACGCGACGCGCTGCACCGGAACCGGACTGCACCACGTGAGATCGTGTCCGGCGAGCGCGCTGAGCAGACCGCTGAGCGAGATCGAGACCGGCAGCCTCAGCTCGGATGCGAGATCGTAGATCGGCATCAGCGCCTTGTCGTCGGAGAGGCGCGGCGTTTTCGAGGAACCCGGCTCGATGGAGATGCCTCTCACGCCTTTGTGTCCCGCCAGTTCGCGCACTTGGGCGATCGACTGCGGGATGTTCTCGAGATCCATACCGAGGAAGCCGAGAAAATAATCAGGCCACTTGTCGAGCGCGTCGATCATCGATTTGTTGTCGAAGTTTCCGAGCGCGCCCGCACCGAACGACGCACGTCCGATGATGACGCCGTAGCGGATGTTGTTCGCATTCATCTCCGCGATTAGTTCGTCCATCGATTCGGTCCACGCCGAACGTGCACCGAGAAATCCCGGACCTTTGCGCGCATACCACATTGCGCTCTTGAATGCATCGGTTCCGGCCCACTGCGGCAATGGCGGGCGCAGCCGCATGTCGACGATGGGTACGCTCATTCAATTCCCCTCCAACCTGAGTGCTCGATGCGTGCCAGCGCGCGCAAAACGGTCGAACGGCTGAGCGCCGCTGCAAGCTGCGCGTCACGTTCGTAATATGCGCGAATCAAGCGCTCACGATCGGAACGCGATTCGTGCATCCCGCTCGGCAGCGAGATGCTGTAATGACGCAGCTGCTGGACGCGCAATCCGAGCGAATCGATGATTTGCTTCAGTTGCGAGTTGTGGCAGATCCGGGCTTCAATCTCGCGGAACGCGACGTTGGCTGCAAAGAAGCGCTCGAGATCGCAGGCATCCTCGGCGGCAGCGAGTTCGTCGTAACAGGCGCTCAGAAGGTGCAACTCGTCGTCGCTCGCGTTCGCGACGATCTGCTCGGCGACGAGAGCGTAGAGCGCCGCGCGGACGAGATAAACCTCGCGAATCTCGGCCCGGCTCCAGCGGCGGACGCGGGGGCGACGCTGGGACTCGATCTCGACCAGGCCCGCTTTCTCGAGCATGAGGATCGCCTCACGTACGGGCGTCCGGCTTGTCTGAAAGCGGCGAGCCAACGCCACGGAGTTCAGGTGCGCTCCGGCGCGTAGCTGTCCGGCGACGATCTCTCCCGCGAGGATCCCCGCGATCGAGCCTCTTATGTCGACATTTAGGGAATTTGAGCTAGACAATGAGCGCGAAACCCCGTATATTCGGGTTCCGCTGTTTCGAAAAAATGTCGACATTCCTGCTCTGGACGGCGATAATTTCTCTGGGGAGGCGCTGCAGATGGATATTGGATTCATTGGCCTGGGGGCAATGGGGATGCCGATGGCACGGAACATCGCCGAGCGTTTGAAACTGCGGCCGCGCGTCTACGACGCGAACCCGAAGGCGCTCGAGGCCGCGAAGGTCTGGGCCGACGTCTGCGAGTCACCACGCGACGTCCCACGCGAGGGCGGAATCGTGCTCTCGATGCTTCCGGCGGATGCCCACGTCAACGAGGTCGCGCTCGGCGAGAACGGGATCGCCGCTTCAGCCGCCGGCAAATTTACGTATGCTGATTTCAGCACGATCAGTCCCGACACGATCAAGCTCGTCGGCGAAAAGCTCGCGCTGCGAAACGTCGTGACGATCGGCGGCGCCTGCACGCTCGGTGTTGCAGCAGCGGAAAAGGGCACGCTCTCGATCTACGTGGACGGCGACATCAAAGATGTCGACGCGGCGCGTCCGGTGTTTTCAGCATTTGCCGAAACGATCACGTATATCGGCGAGCTCGGTCACGCGAAGCTGATCAAGTTGATGAACAATTATTTTGCCGGAGTCAACGTCGCGCTGACGGCGGAGGCACTCCAGATCGGCATGAAGGCCGGCATCGACGCCGAGACACTGGTGAAAGCGCTCGAGAAAGGCTCGGCCGACAGCTACGTTCTGCGCAATCACTTCGAGAAGTTCTATCTCAAGGATGATATGGGTCCCGGGCGATTCGGGGTCGACTACATTCTCAAAGACATCAACATCCTGATCGATTACTGCCGCGCGAATCACGCACCGCTGATGGTCGGTGCCACAACGGCGGCGCTCTATCGCGGCGTCTCCGCGGCGGGTTACGGCAAGCATTACTATCCGATCATCTTGCGCTGGCTGCAAGAGACGACGGGTGCAAAGGGATGAAGATTGGAGTCATCGGCGTCGGCGCGATGGGTACGCAGATCGCGATCAACCTCGCCCGCAACGGCAACACCGTCTATACGTACGATCGCAATCCGGCGCGTGGCGCAGACGCCGATCTCAAAGCGCAAACGACGTTCTGTCCCGACGTGGCGTCCGTGGTGCGTGCCGCCGAGCTTACGATCACAATGACGACCAACGACGAAGCTGTGCTCGACGTCGCGCACAAGATCGTCGCAGAGCCGAAGCGCGCGACGACGATCTTCGTCGATCTGAGCAGCACGTCGCTCGTTGCAACGCGAGCGCTCGATGCGATGATGCGCACGGCCGGCATAGCATTCCTTGATGCCGCCGTCTACGGCGCCGGCGTCCAAGGTGCGAAGGACGGAAAGTCGCCGATCGTCATCAGCGGTCCGCGCGAAACCTACGACAAGATTGCAAGCACGATTGCGCCGCTTGGAACCGTCGACTATGTCGGTGAGCTCGGCCGCGCAAAAATTATCAAGATTCTCAACAACCAGCTCGTCGGCGCATTCTGCGTTGCAGCTGCGGAGATTATCACGATCGGCCTTGCCGCGGGCATCTCGATGGAGAAGATCGTCGAGAGCCTAACGGCTGGTTCTGGGACGAGCTATATCCTCGAGCGCTACTATCCGTCCTATATTCGCACGGGTTCGTTTGGTCTGGGCTTGATTCCGATCACCTACATGATCAAGGACATCGCGCTTGCGTGTAGCTTGGCGCAAGAGGTCGGTGCCGAAGCAACGATCACGGAGCTCTGCCGTCAAATCTATCAGGCGGCTGAGAATTCCGTTGGCGACCTTCCGTTCCCCGAAGTCTATTCGTTCTATCATAAGCTCAACATCGGTAGGCACGAAGGAGTCCCCGCATGACGCAAGGCGCAAGCGCAACGCGCGTCGAGGCCGACGCGCAAGGAAAGCGCGCGACCTACGATGAGATCGTGGTCGGCACCGTCCTCGGCGAGATGGATTGGGTCGTCACCGAGGATATGGTCGAGCAGCAATGCCGTATGGATCTCGATTACGACCAGTTCTATAGCCTCGATTCACCGTGGGGCGGGCCCGTCGCGCCGCCGCAGATCTCGTACCGTCCGCCGCGCTGGCTGCTCTCGCGTACCTATAACGTGCGCGGCCTGTTCTACAAATGGCAGATGGAGAACGTTCGTCCCATTCGCATCAACGAGCAGTTGCACGTCATCTGCCGCATTACCGACAAGTACGTGAAAAACGAACGCGAGTACATCGTCTACAATGCAGAAGCAACCGATGCAAAAGGTGAGGTCGTCTTCCGCACGGAGCGAGTGCACGTGCTCGACGTTCTCGAGCGCACGGCGCCGCGTGCCGGCGAGGGCATCGATACCGGCATCAAGGCGGAGCGCATCTAAATGGCAGTCGCAGTTTTGAAATCCAATGCCGCCGTCGGCGATGTGCTCCCCGAGATTGCGCGGCAATTCCGTCTCGAAGATTTCAAGCGCAAAGACGAGCAGACGATTCACACCGACATGGCGGCTGCGCAGCGCGAAGGTCTTGCCGCACCCGTTGCGATCGGTCCGCAAGTCGCATCGCTGATTTTCCGCCAACTGCGCGAAGCCTTCGGCCCCGGCTGGCTCGAAGGCGGGACGTGCGCGCTCACGTTTCGCCGTCCCGTGCTCGTGACCGATTTCTGCGTCGCGCGCGGCAAAGTCACGGGTACGTCGAGCGAAGCCAAAGGTGTGCGCGTCGCGTGTGAAGTTTGGATCGAAAATCAACGCGGCGAGAAAGTAATCGTCGGCTCGGCGTCGGGAATTCTGCCGCAGACGTGAAGCTCGTTGACGCCGGCCGTGGTCTCGCTGCGGGCTATGCGTCGCGCATGCTCGCGTCCGTGGGGGCGCGCGTCACGCGTGTCATCGACACGAGTATGCCGCGGGATCCACATCGCGACGCGGACCCGGCGGTTCGTGCATACTTCGACCAGTCCCAAAACCGCATCGAGATCGATTTAACAACGGACGGAGGCAAGCGCGATCTCAAGACGCTATGCTTGGACGCTGACGCTCTGATCGACGATCGCCGTCCGAAGGAGAGCGAGCCGCGCGGCCTCGATTTCGCCAGTCTCGCGGCGGTGAACGCGCAGATCGTGGTTACGTCGGTCACGCCGTTCGGCACGACCGGGCCATACCGTAATTATCGCGGTAGCGATGCCGTCGTTGCGTTCATGTCGGGTCTCGGCTACATGAATCCGCGCGATATGCCCAAAGAGGGCGACGGACGTTCGCAGCCGCCGCTCAAGCTGCCCGGATCGCTTGTCTCGATCTACGCGGGTATCAGTACGGCTGGTGCGGTTCTGGCCGGCTTACGGTTGCGCGAGCAAACCGGCACAGGCCATTACGTCGACGTCTCGATGGTCGAGACCCTGATTCCGACGATGCGCCGCGAGCTTTCGAAATTTTTCTACGAAGGTATCGTGTCGTCGCGATTCATGCGTGTCTGGAAATTGGCGCCGTGGGGCATCAAAAAATGCCGCGACGGTTATGTTTTCTTGCAGATCGTCGAAGAACACCATTGGCTCGGGTTTGTCGACATGATGGGTAACCCAGAGTGGGCGCTCGACAAACGTTATCTCGACAACGACTACCGCTACGACAATCGCGTCGACATCGAAAAACGCATCGCACCGTGGCTGGCCGGGCATCCGAAAGCCGAGATCGCGTGGGAAGCGCAAAAGCGTTCGGTGCCGTTTGCCGCCGTCAACACGCTGCGCGATCTCGCGCACATGCCGCAGCTCGCTGCACGTCAGTTTTTCGAACCATTCGCTGACGGTGTCCTTCCGCCGCGCTTGATTCCCGGAGCACCGTACCCATCGTGATGCCGCTCGAGGGAATTCGTGTCGTCGATTTCGGCCACGTCTGGGCGGGTCCGTATGCGGCCGCGACGCTCGCCGATCTCGGCGCCGATGTCGTCAAGATCGAAAGTCCGAAACGTCTCGACGTCCATCGCCGGCAAGGTCCGTATCCCGACAACGAAGCCGGCATCAATCGCAGCGGTGTCTGGAACGCGCAGAACCGCAATAAGAAAAGTGTCGCGCTTGATTTGACTGATGCCGCCCAGCTTTTGCAGGCTAAAGAACTTGTGCGCCAAGCCGACGTCGTGATCGAAAATTTCTCGCCCGGCGTGATGAAGAAGCTTGGGCTCGAGTACGCGACGCTGCGCGAGATCAAGCCGGACATCATCATGGCGTCGCTCTCCGCGTTCGGACAGCAGGGCCCGCAAAGTCGTTATGTCGGTTACGGTCCGTCGCTCGACGCGTGGTCGGGCTTGTGCAGCCTGAACGCCTATCCGGAAGAGCCGCCGCTCGCGGTCGGCGGAATGTTTCCGGATACGGCGTCCGCGCTCTACGCGGCGTTTGCGATCATGTCGGCGCTGCGCCGTCGCGCTCGCACCGGTGAAGGCATGTACATCGATCTCTCGGAGCTGGAAGTCTCGGCGCTCTTGCAAGCCGATCTGCTCGTACAGTTTCCGGGCGAAGAGATTCCGCAAGAATGGGTCGGCAATGCCGATCCGTACGTGCGCGTGCAAGACACGTATCCGTGCAAAGGCGACGACGCGTGGATCATGATCTCGATTGAAGACGAGGCGGCGTGGAAAGGCCTGTGCGCCGTTCTCGGCGGCGAGCCCAAAGGCGACCTCGAGGAGGCGATCCGCACGTGGACGCGCGCGCATACGCCGGATCAAGCCTTTAAAGAGCTCCAGGCACACGACGTTCCCGCCGGCGCAGCGCTCAACATCGCGCAGCTTTTGGAAGACGAGCAGCTCGCGTCGCGCGATTTCTTCCGGGTCGTGCAACATCCTGAAGTAGGTCAACAAACGATCTACGCCCCGATTTGGCGCATCGACGGAGTTGCAGGCGAGACGCGCGCCGCACCACTGCTTGGGGAAGACACGGATGCCGTGTTGGCCGCGCTCCACGGGGTACGATGACGACCCGAAAACAATTATTGGCTTCCACCGCGGCCTTCGCATCGGTCGCGTTTGTGAAAGCGGCCGCGCGGGCGGCTCAATTCGAGTGGAAGTACGGAAACGATCTGGACGCTTCGCATCCGCTGACGGTGCGCGCCGTCGAGGCCTTCCACCGGATCTATAAGGAAACGAACGGCCAACTTGAGATCAACCCGTTCGCAAATAGCGTCCTTGGCGGCGATCCTGCGATGATCACGCAGCTGCGCAGCGGCGCTCTCGAAATGGTGGGTATGCCCGGTGCGCTGATGGACACGATCGTGCCCGTCGCCGCGATCGAGAGCACTGCGTACGCATTCAAAGACAAAGCGACCGTGTTCGCAGCCTTCGACGGCGATCTGGGAACTATCGTTCGTAAAGAGATCGAGACGAGGACCGGCATCGTCGCGCTCGAGCACGTATGGGATGGCGGTTTTCGCGATTTCACGACCAGCACGAAGCCGATCCGCCGCGCCGAAGATCTCGCGGGTTTGAAAGTGCGCTCCGCGCCCGGCAAATTGCGTCTTGATTCACTGCGCTCGATGGGCGCGTCGCCGACCGTGCTTTCGACGCCTGAAGTCTACACGGCGCTGCAAACACATATCGTCGACGGTCTTGAAGCCCCGCTCGTCACGATCGAAGGGCTGCGCTGGTTCGAAGTTCAAAAATACGCGTCGCTGACGCATCACATGTGGAACGGTTATTGGATAATGATCGGTGCGGACAAATGGAAATTGCTGCCGCCTGAATATCAGGCAAGCTTGCGTAAAAATTTGAATGCCGCGGCGCTTTTGCAGCGGCGCGACGTCGATGTTCTTACCGGGTCGGTGCAAGACAAGCTTTCGCGGCAAGGGTTGGCGTTCAACCCCTGCGACCGCGCCAGCATAAAAGCGACGCTCACGGGAAGCGGTTACTACAAACGGTGGCGTGCGGAATTCGGCGACGCAGCCTGGAACGCGCTCGAAAAATACGCCGGCAAGCTCGATTGACAGGAGAGTCTGTGAACAACCTCGTTTTGCTGATGCTCGATTACCAAAATGCGGTTGCGAAGGGCATGGCTGCGGAGCAAGTCGAGAAACGCGGCGTCCTCAAGAACGCTAAGGCGTGTCTTGAAGCTGCTCGCAAGGCCAACATTCCGGTCATTCACGTGCACGTCGGACTTGACGCGCAGCATTCGCTGCGTACGAGTGCTTCGAAACGCTTCAAAGGCATGGAACAACAGGGAATGATGCGGCTCGGTACGCCCGATACTGAGTTCTGCGACGAGGTCAAGCCGATTTCGGGCGAGCCCATCGTGACGAAAGGCTGCGTGAATCCGTTCATCGGGACCCCGCTCATGGAACTGCTGATCGGACGGCAAGCCGGTGAGCTTTATCTCGCTGGAGTCGTGACGAATTTGGTCGTTGAGTCGGCATTGCGTCATGCCGTCGATTCGGGTTTTTCATGCAACGTCATCGAGGACTGCTGCGCGAGCGGCGACCCTGCAATGCACGAATTCGCGATTACCAAGATCTTCCCCATGTACGGGGAGGTCGTCAGCTCGAGCGATTTCATCAAGCGCACCGAACAAACTCAGTAAATCGTCGTTGGATTACCGCGAATACATCGATCGGGAAGAACGCCGTACCGATCGCTTGGACCACCACCGCGTCGCCGATCTCGCGGCGTTGCTTGACACGACGTTCGAAACCATTTCACCAGGAAACGCGCTGCCGCCGCTCGCGCACTGGTTTTACTTCAACGCTTGGGCGCGCGAATCGGAGCTCGGTGAGGATGGGCATCCGCGTCGCGGCGGGTTTATGCCACCCATTGCATTGCCGCGCCGGATGGCTGCGGGCGGGCGCATCACGTTTCACCGCGACCTGCAGCTTGGAGAGACTGCCGAGCGTGTGGCGACGATCGTCTCGATCAAAGAAAAGACCGGCGCGTCTGGTGAGCTCGTATTTGTAACGGTGCGCCATGAGATTTTCGTGGCCGGCGGTCTTGCAATCGAAGAGGAACAGGATATTGTGTATCGCGGTGCCGCGACTGCCGGCGCGAAAGAAGCGCCGAAGGATCCGCCTGTCGTGCTTGAGGCCGGCACGACGACGAAGCGCATCAACGTCGATCCGGTGCTGCTCTTTCGTTTTTCGGCGCTGACCTCAAACGGTCACCGCATTCATTACGATCGTACCTACGCGATGAACGTCGAGCATTATCCGGGTTTGGTCGTGCACGGACCGTTGCAAGCCGTGATGCTCGTAGATCTCGTGCGCGAGAGCATCGGGATGCCGGTGAAGCGCTTTTCGTTTCAAGCCCGGCGCCCGCTCTTCGATAAGACGCCGTTCGATTGCGCAGTTCACGCGAAGGACGGTGGCGCCGACCTGATGACGATTGACGCGGATGGTCAGGTCTGTATGAGAGCCTCGGTCGAGCTCGCCTGACCAAACGCGCCGTCCGTCTCTAAACTCGCGATCTTCGTATCGTCGTAATGGAGGAGATCGCGCAGAATCGTCGCGGCGTGCTCGTTGCGAAGCGGCGCGCGATGTGCTTCCGGAATCTCGTCGCCGACTTTGACGGGAGTGCCAATCGAGCGCACTCGCCCGAGCGTCGGGTGATCGTATTCGACGATCATGTCGCGCGCGGTCGTGTGCGGCTCCGCCAGCGCTTGCGGAATCGTGTTGACGGGACCGCATGGTACGCCGGCTTCGCTCAGGATCGCGAGCCAGTCGGCTGATTTCTTTGCGAGCATGATCGGTGCGATCGCGGCTTGCAGCTCGGCACGATTCTCGCGCCGCGCCGTGAAGTCGGCGTAGCGCGGATTCTGCGCGAGTTCGCCGCGTCCGATCGTTTCCGCAAAGCGTTCCCAGAATTTTTGCTTCGCGCATGCGATCACGATCCAACCATCGGCGGTCTGAAAATTCTGGAACGGAAAGATCGAGGGATGCGCGGAGTGGCCCATGCGCTTTGGAACGTCGCCCGCAGAAAGATTCCAGGTCGCAAGATAGTTCGTCATGCCGATCGCGACATCGAAGAGGCTCGTGTCGCAATCCATGCCTTTGCCGTCCCGCCGTGCGGCGTGAATGCCGATCATCAGCGCAAGCGCGGCAACGTAGCCGCCCGCAAAATCGACGACGGAGAGTCCGGATTTTGCCGGCGGTCCATCGGGCTCGCCCGTGATGCTCATCCAGCCGGCGATCCCTTGCAGAATGTAATCGTAGGCGGGATCTTTGTAGCGTGGTCCCGTCATGCCGAAGCCCGAGAGCGAGCAGCACACGATCCGTGGATTCGCGTCTTTTAGATCGTCGTACGTAATGCGCAGCTTTTTCGGAATGTCGCCGCGCAGATTCGAGAAGACCGCGTCGCTTTCGCGCACGAGATCGAGAAACACCGCGCGTCCCGCGTCGGAGAGTAAATCGAGATCGAGCGTGCGCTTGTTGCGATTGAACGCTTCGAAAAAGAGGCTGTCCGAGCCGGTTTGATGCGGCGGGACGTAGCGACTGATGTCGCCGTTCGTGCGCGGGTCTTCGATCTTGATCACGTCCGCGCCGAGGTCGGCGAGATGGATCGTGCCCCACGGTCCGGCGCCGTACTGCTCGACCGCGAGGATGCGGACGTCTGCGAGCGGTTTCATACGGCAAGACGTTCGACACTCGAGCGTCGAAAGACCCGCGCCATGCGTCTCTCAGGGAAAGTTGCGATCGTCACCGGCGGCGGTTCCGGATTCGGTGCCGAGATCTGCCGGAAGTTCAAGGAAGAAGGCGCACAAGTCGCCGTCCTTGACGTGAACGCGGAAGGCGGCAAAGCAGTCGCCGACGAGATCGGCGGCAAGTTCTTTCGCTGCGATGTCACGAAACGCGAAGAAGTCGCGACTGCCGTTTACAGCACGCTCGATGCGTACGACAAGATCGACGTCTACGTGAACAACGCCGGCATTACGCACACGAATAAGCCGGTGCTCGAGATCGAAGAAGAATGGTTCGATAAGATCTTCGCGGTCAACGTCAAGGCGATTTTTCTCTCGGCGCTCGAGATGGTGCCGATCTACCGCAAACAAGGCGGCGGCGTGATCATCAATATCTGCTCGACGGCCGGCGTGCGCCCGCGGCCGGGGCTCGTCGTCTACAATTCATCGAAAGGCGCAGCGATCACGATGACGCGCGCGCTCGCAATCGAGCTTGCGCCGGATAACATTCGCGTTACCGCGATCAACCCCGTCGCCGGCGAAACGCCGCTGCTCAAAGAGTTCATGGGCGGCGACACGCCCGAACTGCGCGAGAAGTTCCGTGCGTCTGTCCCACTCGGCCGTCTTTCGAAACCGCGCGATATTGCGAACATGGCGGCATTCCTCGCATCCGACGAAGCCGAGCTGCTTACCGGCGTCGCAATCGAAGTCGACGGCGGCCGGTGCATCTGACATTGCCTGGCGCACGTTCGATTGCCGCGCGAGCATTTTCGGGCGCACGTCCGATTGTCGCGGCTTTACGATTTCGCGCAAAGGGCCGCCTCACGCCACGATTACGCCCCCCTTGTCATCCTGAGCGTAGCGCGCGAAGCGCGCGTAGTCGAAGGACAGCGACGTTGTTCATGGTCGCAGCGATTGTCGCCACAGTAGCGTGTTGCCGAAGCGTCTCCGCACAAGAGCTCATCCACTTCCCCACGCTGCCCGCGAGCTCGATGCAGCTCGATGGCTACCTCTGGCAACCGACGACCCCGGGACCACACCCCGCCGTCGTTCTGCTGCACGGTTGCGGAGGGCTGCTCTCACGCTCCACGCACATGCCGGACTCGCGCGCGAAGCAGTGGGCGAAGCTCTTCAACGAGCACGGTTATGTCGCGCTGGCTGTTGATAGCTTCACGCCACGCGGCGTGAAGAACATGTGCTCGCCCTCGACTTTAAATCAAGCCGTCTACGGCGCGCGCCGCTACGACGCGTATGCCGCGCTCGCGTATCTGCAATCACAAGCATATGTCGACGGTGCACGCGTCGCCGTGATGGCGCGTCGCCGTGATGGGCTGGTCCGAAGGCGGCGGCGTGGTCCTCCGTTCGATCGGCAGCAGCGCACCGCACAAACCACCCGGCTTTGTCGCCGCAGTCGCCTTCTATCCGGGATCGTGCAACATGCAGCGCCTCGGCGATAATTGGTCCGCGCAAATTCCGCTGTTCATCCTCGTCGGTGCCGGCGATGTGTGGACGCCGGCGGCGCCATGCCAAGAGGCCATTGCTCACAGTTCGGACACGCGACTGAAAATCTACCCCGACTCGTATCACGATTTCGACTGGCCGAACAATCCCGTTAAACAACTCCCGCAATACACGACGAGCAGAGGCGTCGTGCCAATCGCCGGGGAGAATCCGATCGCCCGAGCGGACGCGCTCAAGATCGTGCCGGAATTTCTCGCGCGTTATCTTGGCAGCTGAAAGACCGCCGAAAGCCCTACGTCTTCTTTTTGGTACTCTTCGGTTTCGAGCGCTGCAGTGTCAAACGCGTCATATCGTCGAGATCATGAAATGGATGGAAATATAGTCGTTCCTCTTTGCCCCGTTTCGCGAGCCGCGCGATTGACTCGGCCGACATGACGTTTGACTTGCTACGACTTTTCTTCATGCTGACGTCGATCACGGCGGTGACTACGATTATCGTCCAGTTCGCGACTCCATGCCGTGCCACGTAATCCCTCAAGGGCTTCGTCGACGTTCATGCGAGGTAATAGACCGACCAGCGTGCCGAGCGGGTCGCGCTTAGGTACGCGCCGGGCGACAAGCTTGCCGTGCTCTTCCTCGAATTCAAGCTCCGTGCCGGGATCTATGCCCAAGCCGTCCCTAAGAAATTTGGGAATCGTGACCTGCCCCTTCTTGCTGACGATGCTCTTCACGCTTATATGGTAAGAATTCTTACTTCACTAGTCAAACTAGCTTCCTGGCTTGTCGGCCAACCGTGATCACCCATTTCGACATCGACGCGTTCTACGCGAGCGTCGCCCAGCGCGACGATCCGTCGTTGCGCGGCAAGCCGCTCGCGATCGCGTGGAATTCGCGCCGGTCCGTGTGTCTGACGGCGTCGTATGAAGCGCGCCCGTTCGGTGTGCGCTCCGCGATGCCGCTGCACCGCGCACTGCAGTTATGTCCGCAGCTGCTCGTCGTGCCGCCCGATTTCACGAAATACCGCGCCGCGTCCGATGCAATCTTCGGCATTTTCGCCGAGGGCGGACGCACCGTCGAAGGACTATCGCTCGACGAAGCCTTCGTCGATCCGAGGACCACGGTCGCAGAAGAAGCCGTCGAGTTCGCCAAGCAGATCCGCGCGCGCGTGAAAGCCGAGGTCGGCCTGACGGTGAGTGCCGGTGTCGCCAGCGGCAAAATGGTCGCGAAGATCGCGTCCGATTCGTGCAAGCCCGACGGTCTCGCGCTCGTCGAGCCGGGAACCGAGGCGTTCTATCTCGCGCAAATGGATGTCGGCCGGCTCTGGGGCGTCGGCCCCAAGACGCGCGCGCATTTAAATGAAGCCGGCATCACGACGATCGGCCAGATCGCGGTGCTCGACGATCAGAGCCTGTACGAGCTCTTCGGCCGCGGCGGCAAATCGATGCGCGAGCTCGCGCAAGGCGTCGACTCACGCACAGTCGAGAGCGATCGCGAGACGCGCTCGGTCTCGAGCGAGACGACGTTCGAACACGACGTCAGCGACGAAGCGAAGATGGCCGAAGTGATTCGCGAGCTCGCAACCGATGTGGCCGAGCGACTTCAAAAGCACGGGCTGTCCGGAACGACGATCGGCGTCAAGATCAAACGCGCCGATTTTTCGATCACCGGGCGCCAAACGAGCCTCGCCGAACCGACCGATGATGCCGGCGTCATCGGCAACACGGCGCTGCTGTGCTTGCGCCGCGTCGAGCTCGCCGGCGATCGCGTCCGATTGCTCGGAGTGCGCGTAGCGGGTCTTACGATGGAACCCCAACGCCAGATGCGGTTAGTCTAAGCGCCTCTCGACATCGGGAGCATAGCGGCATATGCTTGGGACCGATGCCGAAGAGGAAGCGCAAGAAGTTGATCGTCGAACCGGCGCCCGTAAAATCGCTGCTTGAGGTTCTCGCGAGGCTCGCGCCACTTCGAGAGCGCCTCCCGCGTGTTCGGGATTTGCCGCCTGATGATGTTGACTTTGGGCGCGGTTAACGCGCAGACAGGGTATTAGCGCTTGCGGCGCTTGACGTTCGTAACGATCAAGCCCTTCAGCTCTCGGATTTCACCCTTGATGTCGCCGATCTCGCCTTTGAGCTCTCCGATGTCACCCCTGAGTTCGGTGCGGAGCTCGTCAAAGCGGATATCCACGCGATCGAAGCGGCGCGTCATCTCGGTGCGCAGGCGTGACTCGCTGTCCAGGATTCGTCCGGTCACGGCTTCGAATTCTGGGCCCAGCATGTCGCGTAGGCCTGCGGGCGTCAATTCTGGCATATATGGACGATGCGGCTTCGATATGAATCGCGTGTTTCTTCCATGTGGATAACGTCCGTCGTTGTGTGCACGGTGCTCGCACTCGCGCCGATCGCCGCGGGTGCGCAGGCCGTGCAGAAGGCGCTCGTCCACCATCAAGTGTCGACGACGAACGTCGTCGCGCAAGAATATTTCGATGAAGGGCTGACGCTCGTCTACGCGTTCAATCGCGGTGAGGCAGAAAAGCGCTTCCGCGCAGCAGCCGTAGCCGATCCGAATCTCGCAATCGCGTGGTGGGGCGTCGCGCTTGCAGCCGGCCCAAACATCAACTACGGCATGACGGCAGAGAATTGGAAGACTGTTGCGGAGGCCCTCAAGAATGCGAATGCGCTTTCCGCAAATGCGACGCCGGAAGAACAGCGGCTGATCGCGGCGCTTGCCACGCGCTACCCTGCGAAGGCGAAGGACCCAAATGCCAAGGCATACCGCGATGCGATGGCTGCGGTGCACAAGGATTATCCAAACGACGACGATGTCGCGACGCTGTATGTCGAGAGCGTGATGGACGTCGAGGACTGGGGATTCGACACGAAAGGGAAGCCGATCGGGAAGACGGCGGAGCTCTCGAAGATCCTAGAGACCGTGATGGCGCACAATATCATGCACCCAGGTGCGAATCACTATTACACGCACCTGCACGACTACACGGGCATCGCGCAGCAAGCCGTACCCGAAGCCAATCGTCTCATCTCACTGCCAGTTGAGCCGGCGGCATCGCATCTCAATCACATGGCCGGGCACATCGACCTCGACGTCGGCAACTACGAGGGGCTACTGAATAGCGCCCGCACGGCCGTCAACGAGGACCTCGAATATGCGAAGTCAATCGGCGTAGCGCCCGGGAAGCTCGACTATTTCTATCACAATCTGGACTTCTATTCGGGCGGCGCGCTCATGCTGGGCGACGTTGCGGACGCTGAATACGGCGCTGTTCTCGAGCTGGAGAACGACAGCGACATCGCGTTACTCGATTACGCTCGCTTGGGCGAATGGTCGAAGGTTTTGTCGATGGGTGCCCCGGACCCGAAGATGCCCGCGTGGCGATCGTCGTGGCCGTACCACTATGCGCGCGGTATCGCGTTCGCATCCGAGCACAATCTTACGGGAGCCGAAGGCGAGCTTGCCGCGCTGCGCGCGGACGTCGGCAACACTGGTTGGAAATATCCGGATATACTGGTTGAGATGCTCTCCGCGCGCGTCGACTATCTCCGCGGGAATGTGTCGACAGCTACGCACGAACTTCGCGACGTCATCGCGACAACGTCGCAATGGCCACCTGAGGCATTCCCGGCATGGTACTTTCCCGCTGGAGAGTGGCTCGGCTGGATTCTTCTTCAAAGTGGCAACACTTCTGGCGCCGAAGCTGCGTTTCGCGCCGAGCTCGTACGCACGCCGCATAGCGCGCGCGCTCTGTACGGCCTCGCGCAGGCGATTGGCGATGAGGGTCGGGCGGCGGATGCGGCGGCAATAAGCAAAGAAGTTGCCGCAAGTTGGGGAGAGTCGAAAGAATCGCTAAGGCCGTCTATCTAGCCGTTGGAAGATCGCGTCGAGTCGTTTCCCAAGGCCATTGACTAACAGTCCAGGCAAAGGTTGAAGTTTGTGGGGGCTACGCGCCCGCGGACTCGAAAAGATCTTCTTCGGAAATTGAAATTTGAACGCTGCACCATCGTCCCGACTCTCTATCGGACGGGATATTCGGTTCGACCTCATCTGGACTTCTTACCAGCAATACTGGGTCGGAAGAAAGAAGCCAAATATGGAACACGTATGATCCTAAGGACGCAATTTCCCATTCCTTTCTCGTGACGAAGAATGTCTTGTCATCCGCGCGACGAGTGGCTTTGACCTCGATCTTTAAAGGAGTGTCATCGTCTGTCGCTGCTACCGACAAAACATCGTATCCTGCGAGGTTAGAATCAATCGCTTTCCAAATAGGCTCTCGTCCGGTTCGTCGGTATTCGTGTTCTAGGGTGAGTTTTTCACCCTCTCGACCGATGTTAAGCAAGAAATCATCATTCCTACCGCGGCAAACATTGCTCGCTCGATCCCAAAATGTCACAACGTCGGGATCGTAAGTTTGACAAAGGCCGGCTTCGTTGAAGCATTGCCTAACGTCGGATGGCAAAAAGGGTAACGTCTCAGACCGGCCCCGCGGTATAAGACTTCCCCAGGTCGGTCTCCCCAAAGTGATGTAATCGAACAGCTGCAAGCGTAGCGCCTCAGCATGCGAACGGCATTCACGAATTTGCCTTCCGTTCGATGTAATCCGCAGTTCCCCACTATCGTCAAAAGTGACCCACTGCATGGCCCGAAGCATTTCTAACACCGACTGCATTGAGGCGACACCGTAGCGAATTCGGAACGATTGTTGCAACTCTGAAAGCTGGAAGGTTTCATCGGCACAGAGTTCCAGAAACTTCTGACAATCGTACAGGACTCCAACGGAGAGGTGTACGGTCATGCCGGCGCTTTGAGGCTCTCCAGGAAGTCGATAACGTCATCGTCCAGCAAGCCGTCGTCGCTTATATCGGAATCGACAGCTTCAATGCGCAGGTGAGGATCGTTCATTACTTCGCTCATTACCTTTACTTTTTGATTCAATCGCCGGTCTACTGAATTGTCGATCGTGCGCGGTGCAACAAGGATTTCGACTTCAGTTTCGACATTGTCGGGTAAACCAACCCGATGGATTCTGTCTTCGGATTGAAGGAACTGAGCGGCATTATAAGTGCGATCGATATAGATTGCGTTGTGACAGACGGTGTGAAGGCTTATAGATTCACCCGCGGCGGCAGGGTTGGCCACGAGCACAAATCTCCGAGGATTCTCGTGAAAAAGTTTAATCTTTCGCTCCCGCGTATCGTCTTCGTCTGATCCGATATCGACGCCCCCGTGTATGAAGTCGGCGCCGATGTCCGCAAGCCGCGAGGCGATTACCTCGACATTATCGACGAAGGAAGACCAAATGATACATTTCTTCCCCTCCTTCGCCAGAGATCTCGCTCGAATGCATGCATACTCGATCTTCCTACTATCTTCGTCAAGTAGAACGTCGCGAAGGTTTCTTCCGATATCCGAGCGCTCCAAGTCGCCAATTAGAAGAGCGGGATTTGAAACGAATTTTAGGAGTCGCAGCACGCTACGCCCAAGCCTGCGAATTGAACCTCGATCGCGTCGCGTCAAGGACTCCTCCGCCTGTCTTGCGACTTCCGAAGAAAGGAGATCGTAAAGACGCCTTTGACCTGGTGCGAGCGGTATCGGTACCGCGCGGCGAATCGGGTCGGGTAGGCCAAGTTGCGCCTTTGTTGTCCGGACAAAAATTGGTTGAATTAGGGAGCGCACGTTGCCTTCATCGACATCCGCTTCTGGGTGCAAGAATCGTAGTTGCGCGACGAGGTCTGCCTCTGAGTTTGGCAGCGGAGTCCCGGACATCACGAGTTTGCCCTTGGGCAAGTGAGCAATACTTAGGACTGCGTTGCCCCATGCACCGCCTTCGCCGCGCTTAATTTTGTGACTCTCGTCCAGAAACATGAAAACGTTGCCGGTTCCGAGATAGGCGGCGACACTCTGATGTACTCCAGGTTGCGCAAGCCTATGGTAGTTGATTAAGGCTACATCTGGTCTCTCGGCGAGGGTGCGAGAGATATCGTCCGCGCCTCCGACAAGTCGAACAACGCCCGGCGCGTTTGATCCAAAGCAGAGCGCTACCTGCTCTTCCCATGGGGCAAATGCATTTATAGGAGCAACGACCAGCAGTCTATCGGACGGTGCTCGTTTTAGGGCATAAAACGCCAGAGCGGTAGTTGTCTTGCCAGCCCCGGGGACAGAAAACTCGGCTGCCGCTGTCAGGCGTGTAAGGCGAGCAACGTTCTGCAGCTGTCTATCCGTAAGACGACGCACAAATCCGACAGCTCGTAGCCGATCGATAATCTCATCCAGAGGTATTGGCTGAACTTCGGAAGCTTTCGTCAGATCGCGCTCATCATGTCTTGCCCGCTGCAGCATAGCGAAGACGGTCTCATCTGGCTCGAAAGACAGCGCGCCCAGTTCTACCTGAAATCGTATTGTGTCACGAATACTGAACAGAACCCATCCGGGAAGCGACAGATCCGTCAACGATTTTGAAGAAACGTCGTCGGTTAATTCATAGCACGTACTCCAAATCGTAATCCAGGCGGGAGAGTAATCATTGGATTCAAGTATGACGCGAGACGTCGCAGGCTCGTACGCGGCTTTGACTACGGTTTGCTGATCGCCCACGTCATAAGCTCCGCTATTGTTTCTGAGGCTTCGTTAAGTTGAGCAGCGACGCCGGTCTTCGTTGTTGCCGCGGAAAGCGCGTTCCGTGCCTCCTTTAAGGCGGTGTTCGCCTTAAGAATTTGAGAATAGACGAAATTCTTTTTCTTTTTTTCCTTCTTAAGCGATTCCAGATGATCAACGGTCTCCTCTGAAACAGTCCGAATTGTTGACGCGTTGTCGATCTTTGACGTAATCTGCACTAAATCGGCGGCCGCGTCCCGCCTGGGCGCGCCGAGTATCTCGACCATGCTCGGTCGGCTGGTGGTAATATCCGACATTATCCCAGAAGTAGCAGGATCGTGTTTCGTGGTTGATTCTACGCCGTTAACGGGCTGTTGCGCTATCGTGGGAATGCTTGTCTGAGGAGCTTCTCCGTTCGTATCTTTCTCAATTGCAGTTCCAGGTGTCTCCTGGGCCTCGGCTAGGTCTGCAACGATATGATCAAGATGTTCGAAAATCAACGGGATCGATTTGTACATGGACCCATGCGGATCTACCATTGCAGCGAAAACGAGATTTGTAAAAATCGCCTGCCGTTCCGCTCCCTTGACCTTCGCGCGAAACTTCACTAGTTGCTCAAAAGCATACTTCGAGTCACCGCCACCTGCGCCGCTTAAAAGCCGATATTGATAGGGCGTGCCTCTGTAAGATAGGTACTGTTCAGCATAGCCAAGCATGCTTACATACTGTGTAAGTTCGTCCTCAGGGACATCTTCGACCACAGCCAATTCCGCCAACGTGAATTCTTTATTCAGAAGCCGCTTGCGATATTTCACAGCGTCTGCGATCCAGGAATACTTTGCCCGAATGTCCGGCTCTCGTTGTAATTTAGACTCTAGGCGGTCGAGGTCACGCTCATCACATGGTGGGAGAATGACAACTTGCAGATTCTGGAAGTGGTCGTACTTCTTCGGGTCGCTTTCCAATAATGTGCGGTAAGCGCAAAGACGGCGATTTCCATTAAGAACGAATCCGTCTGCCGTTAATATTAGGGGCATTTCCTGAACGTGCTTGCGAAAGTAATCGAGCAAACCTTGTTCGTCCACCATCGTTTGTAAGAGCTCGTTCTGGATACCCGAAGCTTCTTCGGACTCATGATCCCTTGTGAAGAAATCATCCGGTGTGCCGTCATGCGTCGCAATGTATTCCTTTTGAGCATGCTCAGTACGACCGTTGTTAAGACGATACTTAGGCATCTCGATCGGCACATTGTACAGGGGTAGATTGAGGACGGTGCCCTGAAACGGTACCTGCGCCGTCGGACGGCCGCTTTGCTTTTGCACTTTTTCAATGAGATCAATACGGCGGGGGTAAGGCCATCCGAATTTCATTTACACAACCTCTAGGCCAAATACGACGATTGGGACTGTAATGATGTCAGAGAAGAGCTGAAGTTCTCGAGTTAACCGGTCAAAGTTGGCGATGTTCTCCCCCAGCTGGTTCGCGCTGTGTTTAGAAAAAAGTAAGTACAGCGCGCCCGTGATCTTCTCTCGGTGGAAGAGAAGCTGCAACTTCAGAAGGTCCGCGTATATTCGTGCCATGTTTCCGGTTTGAAGACAAAGGCCAGTTGACCCCGAGACGCTCGTGACGGTTATTGAGGATACGGGATCCAACTTGGCTTCCGCAGACCAACCAAGTCGATAAAGCTTATCTAGCAGATGCTCGCGAATGTGTGCCGTAGTGAGCCTGTCTTTGGAAAAGATGGAGCTATGAAGAACGTCTTTCATGACAGTGAGCTGCGAGCTAGCTATCAGTGAAGCACCATGTTGGTGGTCATAGGTGGAGTAGATCAATGCCTCGGTTCCCATTCGGCTGGAATAAGGGCGAGGCGTGATTTTGATGAGTCGTAAAGAGGCACTGAATGTGGTCTGAAGGTCGCTCGCCCGTTAATGGCATCATGAAGCCTAGTATGGGCAACTGACGCGTACGAGGCGTCGACTTCACAGCCCCAAAATCGTCTCCCGTGAATGAGGGAGGCTACGCCTGCCGATCCGACGCCCGCAAACGGATCGAAAACAAGGTCTCCAGGTTTCGTCAGAGCTAAAACGAGGCGTTCTATTAAGCCAACCGGGAATTGGCACGGGTGAGCTGTCTTTTCGGGATGATTAGACTTAACGTTCGGAATGTTGCGCCAGACGTCGTCTACTTCCTGAAGTGATTGCACCCAGACGTCTTCTGGGTTCTTGCCCAGTGGGTTCCCGGAGAGCTTGCCGCGCTTTGGCCCCCGAAAAGATCGCTTGCCCGGGTATTTTGCCGGAACACGGACAGAGTCGAGATCGAAGTAATAGTCATCTGATTTTGTATACCAAAGTACGACTTCGTATCGACCACTAAATCGGCGCTTCGCGTGGAGTCCATGCCCAAACGTCCAGATAATTCTGTTTCGCAAGCGCAAGCCGAGATCTTTCATGATGGGATGAAAGAGAATGTCTAGCGGAAGTATTTCGTTATTGTCCACGTAGTTGCCGACTTGCCAGCAAAGGCTTCCGGTCGAACTTAAGCGCGCGACGATGTCATGAAGAACTGCGGTTTGCCATTCGCGATACTTAGCGAGGTCCGATTTTCGCTCATAGGGTTTCCCAATGTTGTACGGCGGCGAGCTAACAACCAAATCGAAGCGCGCGCTGTTAGGAATGCTCGTAAGAAACTGTGAGACATCGCCCGACCAGATAAGGTTGTTGGGAAATGAAGACGGTCTTGATTGCAGAAGTTCTACCTGCTCCGAACGTGACTTGTTCGATCGCCGGGATGTCTTTGGTGTATCTAAATCTCGGCTCGTGCGGAGCTTGTCAGTCACGTCCTGTTCCTCTCTTGCGAGAATTGCGCGGTCTTCAAGAACGAAATCGTTCCCGGATGGTCGCGCAAGTTTCTGAATAACAATCGCAAAAGCGGACTAATCATTGGAGTCGCCTTCGTCGGTCTCGGAAAGCCCATCGAGCCCCTCGCGCTCAGCCAGGTCAGGCCGGAGAGCCTCGCTTTCAATATCGGCTGCGTAATTCGGATCCAGACGTTCAAGATCCCAGCGCGTTATCCACTCACGTACGTGCATGCGCATGCTGCGCGTCACGCCAGCATAAGGCGGCCGGCTTTCAGCACGACCGGACCAGTCGAAGGCATCCCTATAAAGGCCTTTGATCGCTACGAATGTGTCATCTAGAGTAGAGTCGCTCTGTGGCACTATCGCTTGCCACGCTCCGCTCGACTCGTCAATAACCCTAAGTGCGTGTTCCGCGCGGGCGGCTAATGCTGGATCACGTGCTCCAATTTTCAGCGGAATATTCACGTCGTCTTGCTTTTTCTGGAGAATTTCAGTCGTGAAATCTTGAGTGGCTGCGGCGACTGAAACGAAATACGGAATATGACTATGACTTAGACCTAGCATCCAAGCGAGATTTGCGTACGAGCGGGCGCGGCTCCTAAGACTCAGCTTGGCGACCAACTCGACTTCATCGACGAGGAGCAGCCAACCGTTGTAGCCCGCAGCGCGAATCAATTGGCTCGTAAACGAGAATCGCATTGGTGCCAGCTCGTCCGCCTTTCGCGGCTTCACCGATAATCCGGATCCGGCTTCCCCAAGAAACTTGAGAGCTTTCTTCACATCAGACACGTTGATGCGGCTGCCGGCCCAGAAGGCTTGCACTGCATCTAGAAGCGGATCGTTCCCGGACAGGCGTTCGAAAATTAATAGCGTAGCGGCGAAAAGCGGATCCAGTGTGCGGTCGGGACTGACCACTGCCTCATAGAAGGCCGCGTACCTCTCGTCTCGCCGATCCAGCCGCAGGACAACCTCGTTCAGATCTCCACCCTGTCGATCTGGCAGACGAAGCTCTCTAATGGCAGCCTTGTAAACCATGTCGAGGTCGCTGAGGGGCGTTTCTTTACTAATCACGACTAAGCTAACAGCGAAGCCATCTTCCAGCGCTTTTTGTTTGAGATAGTGCAGCATGTGGGATTTTCCCGTGCCAAACTCACCTCCGAGAATAAAACCGTTTCCGGAAGATTCATTTTTGCTCGTCGAAGCGAGAGATGCAGAAAACCGATCTAGTATTTTGTTTTGGTGGGCTCCTAGAAAAAGCACAGCATCCCGATTTGGGACACCAGCCCTCAGAGCCTCGATTGCACGGCGTGATCCAAAATTCACTGCGGGCTCCGAAGACGAACCATCGGCGCGAACGGGTTAGGGCGAGAGCGATCACGGACATCGTCGGTAAGTCGTAACCTAAGGGCCTCGTAGTTCCTAAGACCAAGTCGCTCATCAACGAGAAAGCGATCGTCTGTTAGAAATAGCGAAAGCGATGAATGCATTTCGTCGGTTCCGTCAATGAATTGTCGCAGAACCTCATGCATGTCGAGCGTTGCAAATTTTGTGAACTGAAATCCTGACGAATCCGCGTCTCTCCCAAGAGAGTAGCGAGAAATGTCGGCAATTATCAGCGTCCCGACATGTCCGGCCTTTCTTAACCATCGAGTAGTTGAATAGAGCATCTGACGCGCATTGTTGCGGCCGATTTTTCGATACAGTGATAGGCGTCTTAGTGACGACATGCGTTCCAGGCGACCAACTAACCAAGCCTCAACATCAGTCGCTTCCTGCTGAATGTCTGCGCTTGGGTCATATGTAGCCCGACAAAGAGCTGTCGCAGCCAAACGAAATTCGCGACAAAGGCTATAATCGCGAAATACTTCCTGGGTAATCAAACGTTGAAGCTCCTGTCTCACAAGGGCAGGAGCTTGTCCGTTGAGGTCGGCAAGGGCATCAACAGAAACGGGGCCGCTACTTGGAAGCGTCAATTGCTCCGACAATATCCTCCGCATGAAGCTTTCTGCTGACGCTCGCCAGTCGATCTGTTTCGCTAAAGCGGCGAACAGATGGTGCACCATGTGCATGCGCGTCGAGGCGCTGTCGACGCTTACAAGTGCAAATCCAGCCGCTGTCGCGTAGGTTGACAGCAAGGATCGAGCTTTGTCGCGGTCATTTTCGCTCGCCACGACGACCTTCACGGACGAACCGCCTCCCGGAACGTATCCTTCTAAGTAATCGCCCTGAAGGCTGATCATCCAGTGAGCGGGGTCCAGGTAGTTTCGCTCTTCCATGTGCTGGCTAATCGAAGCGAACGCTTGAGTAAAGGCGTTCTTCGCCTTCTTCAGTTGTTACACGAATCACGCTGCGCCCAGTGGTGCTCGTGCTTGCTGGCAAACTTAGCTTACGATGACCGGAGCTTTCGGAAATCCCCAGTCGTTCGATGGCATAGAGATCCGCTACAAAGTCCAATTCGGTATATGCAGCGCTCTGCCCCGGAAGCGGAGTTAGGTTTTTGTAAATGTCACGAATCGGCACGCCACGGTGATATTGTCCGCTGCTTGCGATGAAGAAAGCATGTTCGATAGCGTCTACAAGCTTTTGCGCGCTGCTTCTCGATATTTGTGAGTCACGCAACTTTGTAAGTTCTTGGACGACTACGGAGGGCCGAATGTTTTGAGATGTTTTGCGTCGCATTTGTATCGCGAGCTTCTCTGGCAGCGTTTTCAGGGCGATGGGATAGCTCAGGATCGACCCTTGAAAAGCGCGTACTCCGCGTAAGTTTTCCTTTGCGGCTTCAGCCGCAACCTCAGCCGCGTATGCTCCTGTCCTCATGTCGGTTACAAAGTCGTGCGATAGCGATTTGGAAACCGAGTCCAAAGCGGGGACTAGCGACTGCAGGGCTGCAGATGCGGCGGCTGCGGATTTTAGCAAAGCGCGCAGGTCGCCAGTTCGCGCGGCTTTGTCCGCATCACGAACGCTCGATCTGAGCAAATCGGCTCGCTTAGCGGACTCCACGAGGATCCTCTCTAGGTCGGCAAAACGCTGCTCGAAGTCAGATGCACGAACAGCGCCCGATGAGGGGACCGTGCGTCCATCGTCAGCGAGTTCCATCTGATGACCTTTGGCTGGGATTGTCATACAACTCCGGGGCTGTGAGCTTGCGGAAGATTATGCATAGCAAAAAAGAGACGTCGTCTAAACAATACTGGGTCAGCTACGATATCTGGCTTAACTAAGGCTCCGAATCTCCTAAAAGCGAATCTATCTTGCCCTGCTGTGTGCTGCTGCGCTTTCCACCCTTTGCCAACCGCCACACTACTGCCCGGCCGAGCTCGGCCCTCCGGCCAAACTCTGCTTGAGTTAGTCCAGCTCTTTTTAGTAGGGTTCGAAATTCGAGAGCACGCGCAGAGGCTTCCGCGTCGTCGGAAGATTGTTTCGACATTCCAGTTCCTCGGGCAATGCCTGGACATTTATCGCATCATAGCGACTCTTCGTAGGTGGGTGTTTCTGTCGGGCGCCTGCGCTGCCTTTACCCTTTCGACGCATACCGTGAAGATCGCCGACGCGCTTAAGGAAGTACGGCGTTGAGGTTCCAAGGTCGTTCGGGCGCGCGCCCAGGCAGTGACTAGGCGGTCGGAGGCGCGCTTTGCGTGAAAGCACGCCAAGATATTTGCCGGCGGCGAAGTGTCCACAGAAGAGCCGCGTTGAACGCTGATTGGCGCTCAACGAGCGTAGTAGATGTACCCAATCTTCGACAATGGGCAGAAGTGCACACAGTTTGGGGCGATGCTCCTCGTCTCTAAAGCCGTGCGTACCGACGGGTATTGGCACATGTCGCATCCGGGTTAGGGTCGAGCTCCAGCGGTTTTGCGTTGAATAACATCGGCGTGACAACGGCATTTGCGTATCGATCGTGAGTGGGGTGGCATTCGACAGTTTCAGCAGGTCAAGGATGTCGTGCTTAGTGGGTTTCCGTCGCAACTAGCTTGCCGGACCAAGCTGCCACGTGTATGGCACTCGCCGTTCTGCGATTCGCCGCCCGATCGGCTCAGTCGCGCCACTCCGTTATTACGCGTGTCGACAGTCCCGTGACTACCAGGAGCAAAGTCGGCCGGCAATCTATCGACTACTCGCGCCATTCGTTCGGGCAGGCGATGAAGTGCGTGCCTACTCGCTTCGCCTTTCGTTTCGGCTGAATCGCTTCGAGGCTGTTCTGCGAACGTTTGCTATCAGACCGCCCTTGACATCCCGTTTCTTTTGCTCAAGACGCACATCTCGCAATAGACCCAGCGTCGTTCGATCCTTCCGAATTTGATTAAGCGCCCACAAGCTGAAATATTTAAAGCCGAATGGAGGCCGGAGAATTTGAATCCCCAACGCCGTGGTCGTAAGAAGATCGCGCGGGCCTCAACGTATCTCGGAGTTCGCCGCACGCAGCCGGAACTGGACTTCGTGGACGTAGATGTTTACGGCGATGTGCCGCTTTTTGTCAACCCAGGAGCGATACGACGTAGTGAATCAGATTGGGCACAGCATTGCGCGTTCCTGATTCGCGACTTCATGCAGCTTGTTGTCGAGTCCATCCGATCAAATGAACTTGACCATGCAAGAAACTTATTGATGTATTTGGGCGAGCCGAATGAAACGCACCTAGGACTTTCGGCAGTCGGGCAGCCAGCGCGCGGCCACGCCGTAGGCGAAGAATTCGCGGAGCTTATTATCGACGCAATTCGGAACTCTCCCGCGGGCAAGAGCGGCCGAATCACGGATCTCGAAGACACGGTTATGATGATCGCAGGTATAGGGTCGGACTTAATCTCGGACATCACGACAAACATAATTCGCGGTCCATTGATACAGTACACAAATGACATTTGCGGCGCCTACGGCGTCGATATGGGTGCATTCATTCCGAGGAACGACCAAGCAGTGTGGAACCCGGAACTGCACGAATGGGAGCACCCGCAAGTTCTCTTACCTGTCGCCAATGGACGGGGCTTGATCCTTGTCCCAAAATCCTTAGTGCGGGCGAAGGTTGACGGGGATTCGTATTTCAGAGACTACCTCATGAACTTCATTGCAGAACGTGAACTGGAAAACCCGAACTCTGAATTCGTTCGAATACTGAAGAATAAAGAATTGCGTCCAATTCGAGGTCTTATTCGCGAGCGGTTCGGGAGTAAGGAACTTGCGACTAAAATACTCACAAACGACGAAGTTATGTATGCGAAATATCGGACTGCAGTTGCTGCCGGCGATCCGCGGGGATCGCACGCTGAGTCGGTACTTGCGGCGGTCGGAGCCGGCGCTCCGGATCTCGATGCTCTTCTCGCAGACGTAATTGCGCTTCCCCCAGGCAATGAAGCATTTGGGGCTTACGAGCTCGCGATCGATCGTCTTTGGGGTGCGATGTTTTCAACGGTGCTTCAATTTCCGAAACCACAACAGCAGCAGGACCAAGGTCGCAAGCGCGTAGATATGTTGTGGACCAATGCGGCAACGAGCGGCTTCTTTGGATGGGTAAAAGGCGTCTGCAACGCACATTATGTACTAGCGGAATATAAGAACTATGGATCAGAGATCGGCAATCCGGAGTTCGATCAGCTGGCGGGTCGTTTCGGTCCATCGAAAGGGATGTTCGGGTTTCTCATTTGTAGGAGCATCGCGGATAAAGAGCGCGCCTTTGCTCGAGCTCGAGAGATTAGGACGGACGGTAAGGGGTTCATCATTCCGCTAGATGACAACGATCTACGCGACCTGGTCGAGGCGGCTAAGGCGGGATCAGACACAGTATTCTCGTTTCTTCAGAACAAATTACTGAAGATATCACAGTAGGCGGCGTCCATTCACTGCTGCCGCTCAGCGATTACAATCGCCCCATCGTCTCTGTCCAACCGTCGCGCCATGTTCACGAGTGGATCGCAAAGGTGTGCGAATGCAGCCTCGACCTCTGAGCGCGTCGCGGCCGTTGTCGATCCTGCCGCCTGAAGGCGCGCATCCGCTAAGAACATCGCCGCTTCGACTGTCAGTCGTGGCGCGTCACCGGCAGAGTTTACGGAAGCGCACTGGGCATGCCACCCTTCGCTCGCAATGATGTTGGCGAGTGCGCGGATGCGGCGTGTCGCGCCGTGATCGAGCTCCCACGTCAACTCCTCGAGATGATCGTCAACGATCCCCGGCTCGAATAACGCTCGCATCGTCCATAAATCGAGCGCGCGCTTTGCGGCGGTTTCGAGATTGTCGATGCTCCAGAGTGAGACGCCGTGCGTCTGCGCTTCTTGTTCGCCGCGCGCCGTGCCGGCAAGCTCCGGATAGATCATCATGCAGTAGTCCGCTTTATATTCGGTCCGGTGCTCGCTGGCTTCCCAAACGTCGGGTTTCTCCGACGGCTTGTTCGCGGTCTTGCACTCGACGAGCACACGATAGCGCGCAGGTCCGAGCGGCGCATCGAGTTGACCGTCAGGCTTCCCGATGCCACCCAGATGCGTCGTCACGAATCCGAGCCAACCGAAGACGTCGACCACCGCCCTTTCGAACGCTTCGGACGGGCCTTGTTGAAATTTGCGCAGGGCCGCGAGCAATGGTTCGAGCGGCGGACGCGGCGCCGGCTGCAGCACCGGCCAATCGTCGGCCGGATGATTGATGCGCCACCGATGGTCGACGTCTTGCACGACGCGCGGCCGGCGTCCAATCGCGAGCATGTGCCGCAAATAGGTCACCAGTTGGGTGTACATGTCGTACTTGTTGATGCCGGCCGGAAGCAGATCGCGCCTCACGGCTTCCTCGTAGATCTCGACGCCCGAACGCGGACGCCCGTCGGAAAGAATCTCGAATGCGACGATCAGCCAGCGTCCGCGCGTCGCGTACCCGCGCATTTCGAAGAATTCCGGTGCCGGGTTCGACTTCGGGAGGCGCTGTTTTCCAATCGCCGACAGCGCCTCCGCGAAGCGATCGCCCACACCGGCGAATCGTAGCTTGAAGTTATCAGGCCGAAACTGCCCGTTAGCGCACGTCTCGAGCTCGTCCCACGCGATCGGCGTCACGACCAGAAGATCCTCAGAGATGTGCAAGCTGTACGGCAGATTGCATCCTTGATTCGGCGCGTTCGAGCTCACCCAGATATGAATGCGTCCTTTGCTTTCAGCGATCGGCTTTGTCGAGAAGAGATTCGGCTGCGCTTCCATTGCGCGCTCGACGACTGCATGCAGCCAGCCCCGGACATTTGGATATGGCGGTCCGTCGGCGAACGGGATCCAAAGCGTAATGCCGGTGCCGTTGAGGACGGGTATCGACTGCATGCCATCGTGTAGCAGCACCTCACGTATCGCGCGCGCGGCGTTGCGGCCCATCGTTTCGGTCGCGGCACCAATCGGCCGCATGATGATATGCGCGAGTCGCGCGCGAAGTGGATCGCCCTCGATCGGCGTCCAGCTCTCGAATGCCACTGCGTACCGATGCAAGCACCAGCGCGCCTTGTTCTCATCGAACGGTTCGACCGTATGTCCGCGGACAACGTCACCACCCGGACCATCCGGCAAGTAGATCGGCCGAAACGGAACGCGTCCAATGGCTTTCGCGATAAGCGGAATCGTGTCCGTGTAATACGCGAGGACCATCGCCTGCGTCGGCCGATCGAGTTTCTCAAGATCCATGCGCCGATGGTATGGCGCCTTTAGACGTTCGACTAGTCTGTAATGATGATCATCAATTCTGGAGGGCGGACCTTGCCGGCTTCGAATTCTGGGCGATAGAGACACGATATGAGTACGCAGCCGTTGGAAATCCGCATGGCCCATCTTGAGGGCGCTTACGAGCAGATCAGCGAGCGCCTGGGCGGCATCGACGGCCGGTTGACGGCACTCGACCAGAAGATCGATGCGCGGTCTGATGCGCTCGAACGAAAAATGGACGCCAAGTTCGAGGCGGTTGATCGTCGTTTTGAAGCGATGGATCAGAAGTTCGACCTACGTTTCGAGGTTCTTGATCGGAAGATCGACGTCGTCGGTGGACGATTCATGGTCGCAATCTTGGGAAGCAACGCCGCGGTTCTGGCTGCAATCGTCGGCGCGGTCCTGACCATCCATCGCTAACATTTTGAATCGCCTCATTTTCGCTCTCATCCTGAGCTGCTCGTTGATGCTTCCGAGCGCCGGCGTCTTTGCGGCCGATGCAAGCGACGGCGCGAGTCCGCTGCCGATTCCGCACGTTGCAGATGCGGTCACGCACCACCACGTCCACATCGGCAACCGCGATATCGCGTACACGGCGACGGCCGGCAGCATTCTGCTACGCGACGATAAGGACGAGCCGACCGCCAGCGTCTTCTACGTCGCTTTTGTTGCCGAAGGCCTCGGCCCGACGTCGCACCGTCCGATCACGTTCGCATATAACGGAGGCCCAGGCGGTTCATCAGCATTGATCGATATCGGTGCGTTCGGGCCGCGCATGGTCGTCACAACGAACGGCGTTGCGACCGGGCCGGCGCCGTATAAGATGGTCGACAATCCCGATAGCCTGCTCGACGTCACCGACCTCGTCTTCATCGACGCGGTCGGCACCGGCTTCAGCCGGCTCGTTGGCAAGAGCGTCGCAAAGAATTTCTACGGTGTCACGGCCGACGGCAAAGCGTTCGAGCAATTCATCCGTCGCTACATCACGAGCAACAATCGCTGGAACTCGCCAAAATATTTGGCGGGCGAAAGCTACGGCACCACGCGCAGCGCCGTCGTGGGCAAGATGCTCGAGGATGATGGCATTTCGGTCCGCGGCATCACCCTGATGTCGACCATCCTCAGTTTTCGCGGTGACGACGATTTTTGGGACTGGGTGTATCTCCCGAGCGAAGCCGCAATCGCCGCCTATCACCACAAGCTTCCAACGCAGCCGACAAATCTGAACGACTTCTTGCGCAGCGCCCGCGCATTTGCGCGTGGACCGTATATGCAGGCCCTGGCCCAAGGCGCCGCGCTTCCGCCGGGTGAACGCGATGCGATCGCACAGCAGCTGCACGCGTACACCGGATTGCCGGTCGATTACATCCTGCGCTCGCGCTTGCGCGTACCGCCCGAGCGATTTGAGAAAGTACTCTTGGGCAGCGACGACAAGACCATCGGCCGCTACGACGGGCGCTTCTCCCAATTCAACATCGATCCGATTGCATCTGACGCCGAGACCGATCCCTCGGCCGACGCGATCTTCAGTGCATTCACGGCTGCGTTCAATCAGTACGTCCGCCAGGACCTGGCGTACAAAACGGATGCGGATTATCTCTTCCTGAGCGGGCCCGTCAACGAAGCATGGGACTGGAACACCGGCAAGCAGTCCGATCCCACTGGTACCGACGTCACGCCCAATCTGCGCGACGCCATGACGACGGATCCGTTTCTTCGCATCTTTTCCGCAAACGGTCTCTATGATCTCGCGACGCCGTTTTTCTCGACCGAATACGAGCTCTCGCATCTCGGCGGCGATCCGTCGCTGCAATCGCGGATCACATTCGGCTACTATCCCGCCGGACACATGATGTACTTGAATCCCGACGCGCACGCCGCGCTGAAGCGCGATCTCGAGGGGTTCTACCGCTAAGCGACCCTAAACGGCGTCACTGCGTTGTAAAAGACCCAATGGGCCCGTTGTCGCTGCAATTAAACGTGTTGTTCGTGATGTACAGATAGTAGGTAGTCGCAGCCGTCAATCCGTTGAACGATCCGGCAGCTTCAAACTCCGTGTTATTTGGGAGCGGTCCAGCAGATGGTGCCGGCACTTGATTCAGCGCAATCGATGTAAACCAACTCTGCAGTCCATCTCCATTCAAGAGTAACGCCTGTCGCGTTGTCTCCGTCGAGAGCACTGCTGCGTAGTCGATCGAAAACGAAGGCGTCGAGTAGACCGTTCCCGCGGTGTCGGCCACGACGAGATTTGGCAGATTATCCGGCACCCCGGTTGCGTTCGGTATCGGATAAATCAACTGCGGAGCCGTCTTGCCATTCGGGTATTTGCACCAATTTGTAGGCGTCGTATACGTGACGACCCAGCTGCACGTCGAGGGATCGTTTGGGTCGGTGCACTCGTATTGTGAGGGCGAGTTGCGGCATCCAGCTAGAAATAAGACTGGGGCGATGAGCAGTGCGCAAACGAGAATGATGAGCCGTTTCATGAACGTACGTGTTCTCGTTCTCTGCAGCCTTAGCTCGCGTCCTACCGCAAAGTTCCGAGGATTATGCCGCTCTTAGACTCTCCAAACAAGCCGTCAACAAGTGTGCAGTTGCTTCAGCATCGGGTAATGCGCGATGCAAACGATCTGACGTTAGCTGCTGTCGCAAGCCAAGATATTCGACTAGCCTGCCGAGTCGATGACTCGGCGCGTGTGGATAGGCTTTGCGCGCAAGTTCAAGCGTACAGATCCACGGCTGACGAAGTGTCCACAGAAAATTGCGATCGAACGTTGCGTGATGCGCAACGAGCGTGCGGCCTTCGACGAGATCTTCGATTGCTGGGAGAAGTGCCCACAGTTCGGGTGCGTCCTCGACGTCTTCGTCGCTGATGCCGTGCGTTGCAAAGGCCATCGGCGGGATGTCGCGGCCAGGGTTCACCAGCGAGCTCCAGCGGTTTTCGATCGTGTAGCCGTCGGTTTGGACGATAGCGACCTCGACGATCCGATCGCGTAGCGTATCGAATCCGGTCGTCTCGAGATCGATGACGGCATAGCCGCCAGATCGCCGTTCCACTGTCGGCAGTTTGCGGGGTCAACCTGCCAGGTGTATGGCACTCAGCGCATGCTATCGCTTCGATTTCTTCATCCGCCGCAGTTCGTGGGCCGTCCGAAAATTCTGCCGTGCCAGGGAGTTGGCACAACCCTGCCCGATCATGATCTTGTGCAGCACCTCGACGGGCGTTTCGTGTACAGCGCCACCGATCTCAACAACTTTCTCGAATGCCGGCGCCTCACCGAGCTCGACGGTCTTGCCGTGCGCGGACTGCTCACGCGCCCGGACGTCGAGGACGAACAGCTCGAGCTGATCAAGCGCAAAGGTTCGGAGCACGAGCAACGCTATCTTGAGGCGTTGGAAGCGCGCTATGGCGGCGTCACGAAATTCGAGCGCAACTCAACCGAAGCCGAAACGCTCGCCGCGATGCGCGCGGGCGTGCACTGCATCTACCAAGCGTCGTTCTTCGACGGTACGTTCGTCGGGCACGCCGATTTCTTGCGGCGCGTCGAGAAGCCGTCAGCGCTTGGCGCGTGGAGCTACGAAGTCATCGACACGAAGCTCTCGCTCTCGCCGAAGCCGTATTTCCTTATCCAGCTGTGCAACTACAGCGAGCATCTCGCGCGCCTGCAAGGCACACTGCCGGAGTTCGGCTACATCGTGCTTGGCGACGAACGCGAAGAGCATTTCCGCCTGCACGACTACTTCGCGTACTACCGTCATCTCAAAGCCGCGTTTCTCGCGTATGTCGAATCGCCGGCCGCCGAGTATCCGTATTCCCGCGGCCACTGCACGGTTTGTGCGTGGAACACGACGTGCACGAAGAAGCGGCGCGACGACGATCATCTGAGCCTCGTCGCGTGGATGCGCCGCGAGCAAGTCGACAAGCTCGAAGACGACGGCATCAAAACCGTTGTAGAGCTCGCCTACGCCGTTGATGCGTCGCGTCCAAACGGCATGGTCCCCGAATCGTTTGCAAAATTGCGGCGCCAAGCCGAGTTACAAGTGCGCGGACGCGCATCCAAGACGCCGCTGTACGAGATTCTCCCGCCCGATCCCGCGACGGGATTTGCGCTGATGCCGCAGCCCACGCGCGGCGATATTTTCTTTGATATCGAAGGCGATCCGCTCTTCGAGCCGGGACGCGGACTCGAATATCTTTTCGGCTTCTGGATGCCGGGCGAAGATCCCGAGTATCGTGCCTTCTGGGGCTGCGATCGCGAGCAAGAGAAACGCGCCTTCGAAGACGTCGTCGATTTCTTGATCGAGCAGCGCAAGCAATTTCCGACGATGCACGTCTATCATTACGCCGACTACGAAAAGACGGCGTTGCGAAAACTTTCGCAGCTGCACGGCACGCGTGAAGACGAAGTCGACGACCTCTTACGTGGCGAGGTTTTTGTCGATCTGTACGCCGTCGTGCGCCAGGCGCTCGTGATTTCGGAAGAAAGCTACGGGCTCAAATCGGTCGAGAAGTTCTACAATGTCAATCGCACGACCGACGTCAAAGCCGGTGGCGATTCGATCGTGCAGTTCGAGCGCTGGCTGCTCGATCGCACGCCGTCGATCCTCACCGATATCGAGAACTACAATCGCGACGATTGCCGCTCGACGTTTCTGCTGCGTGAGTGGCTGCTCGGGCTCCGTCCCGAAGGGATCGAATTCCGTCCGGTCAAGGCGCCCGACGCGCCGTGCCACACCGAGTACGTGCCGACGTGCAAGAAGTGCCAAACGCGACAGAAAGAAGAACGCGAAGCCAAACGCACCAGCGATCTCGAGCGTGCCCTCGTCGCGCGCGACGATACGAGTTCGCAGCTGCTCGCGCATGTCGTCGCGTATCACCGCCGTGAAGATAAGCCCGTCTGGTGGGCGTACTTCGATCGCTGCGAGAACGTCGACCAGCTCTTCGAGTTCGACAAGGAAGCGATCGCGCGCCTGACGCTGCGCGACGAGGTTGCGCCGTACAAACTCAGCCCCGCCGATCGCAATCTCGTCTACACCTATACCTTCGCGGATCAGCAACATAAGATGAAGCGGGGCGCGGCGCATGATCCGCGCACGAAGGTCTCGGGCGAAATCATCGAGATCGACGAGGAGCAGAATCTGCTCTATCTCAAGCGCAGCGGCTCGCTCGACGAGGCGCGCGCAACGACGGAGCTGATCCCGCCGGGTCCGCTGCGCACCGACGCCCAGCGCGAAGCGCTCGTGCGGATCGGCGAGTCGTTCCAAGCCGGGACCCTAGTCGATGCCCATCCGGCGACGCTCGATCTGCTCACGGCGTGCGAGCCGCGTACGTCGCCGCGCAAGCGCGTGCTGCAGCCCGAGCGCGTTAGCGTGCAGAGTATTCTCGACGTCGTGCGCGCGCTCGATTCGAGCTATCTCTTTATCCAAGGTCCGCCCGGGAGCGGCAAGACGACGTACGGCTCGCAAGTCATCTGCGATCTGCTCGCCGAGGGCAAGCGCGTTGCGGTCATGAGCACGGGCCACAAAGCCAATCACAACATGCTGCAAAAAGTCGAAGAGTGCATGCAGAAGCGCGGCCGGCGCTTCAAGGGGCTCTACAAGCACAGTGGTGAGGAGTCGGCGTATCAATCGTCCCTCGATGCGCCGATGATCACGTCGGTCGACGGCAACAGTCTCTTCGAAGGCGGCGACTACGAGCTCGCCGGCGGCACGTCGTGGCTGTTCGCGCGCGAAAAACTCGTCGGCACGTTCGATTATCTGTTCATCGATGAAGCCGGGCAGGTCTCGCTCGCAAATGCGCTCGCGGCATCGGCCTGCGCGAAAAACGTCGTGCTGCTCGGCGATCCCAATCAACTCGCACAGGTCAGCCAAGGCTCGCATCCGCTTGATGCAGGCGTGTCCGTCTTGCAGCATCTGCTCGGAGAAGCGCAAACCGTCGCGCAGGATCGCGGCATCTTCCTTGACGTCTCGTATCGGATGCAGCCGCAAATCTGCAAATTCATCTCGGATGCAATGTATGAGTGCCGTCTCGAGCCGGGGCCGAACACCGCCGTGCATCACGTTATGGCTAGCGGCGTGCGTCGCTTCGGGCTCGAATTTATCGCCGTCGAGCACGAAGGCAACAGCTCGAGCTCGATCGAGGAAGCGAATCGCATCGTCGGCGAGATCGCGCTCTTACGCGAAGGCGGTGTGCCCGAACACGAGATCATCGTCGTGACGCCGTACAACGCACAGCGTAAGCTGATCGCAACGAAGCTCAAAGACGCCGGCATCAACGTGCGCGTTGGAACCGTCGACAAGTTCCAGGGGCAGGAAGCCGACGTCGTGTTCTATTCGATGGCCGCGTCGAGTGGAGAAGACGTGCCGCGGGGAACGGAGTTTCTGTTCGAGCGCAATCGTTTCAACGTGGCGGTTTCGCGCGCCAAGGCGCTCAGCATCCTCGTCTGCAGTCCACGGTTGCTCGATATTGCATGCCGCACCCCCGAAGAGATGGCGCTGGTCAACCTACTCTGCGGTTTTGTAGAAGAAGCTAGGCCGCTTGGCGTCGCAGTTGCGTTGTCACCCCGAGCGGAGCATGTGCCCGGCGAAGCCTAGGGTATCGAGGGGCAGCGATTAAGCCGACGTGATTCCGACGAAGCGCTTCAGGACGTAAGCGATATCGAGACCGTCTTCGAGATCGGGCCAGAAAAGATACGTCCCGTCGCCTTCGATATGTATGTTATTAAGCTGCTCTGCCGTACCGTGTGCAAGCGGCCCGCGTAAAGCGGATCGTGGCACACCGACAAAGCTCTTTTCCTTCATCTCGACGACTATCGCATCGTTCGCGGCGTCGTAGTGAGCACCGAGCACGCGCGGTACGCGCGCGCCTCTAGCGCGCGCTTGCGCCAGACTTCCTCGTTTAAGGGGCGGCAGCTTCTTAGGCATTCTGGCCCCGCCATTTCTCTGAGCCTGGAAACAAGGCATGCATGAGGAAGGTATAACTGGCCTATGAAGATTTTCCTCGAGATCCTGGTCTCGATCATCCTCCACCCAGTCGCCTTCGTCTTGGCGCTGATCAATATTCTGAGCCGCAACGATTTGAACGATGCGCAGAAGATCATCTGGGGAGTCGTCTGCCTCGTGTGGGGAATTGGCCCGATCTTGTACTTTCTCGTCGGCGGCGGTACTCTCTGGTAGGATGATCGTTCGGCGTTTTCGGGCTAAGGCTACTATCGCAAATGCGAAAGCCTACGCCGTCTTTTTCCGCGACGTGCTCACGCCGCAGCTTCGCGAGATTCCCGGGCATCGCGGCGCGCTCGTGCTGAGTGAAGCGCGCGCGACAAATACGCGCATCATCGTGCTCACGTTCTGGGAATCGATGGATGCGATCCGAACGTTCACCGGTAAGAATGTCAATCACGCGGTCGTGGAGCCCGAAGCGCAGCTCTTGCTGAGTTCGTACGACGACGAAGTGACGCATCACGTCGTCGAGGTCGACACGCTGAACCGCTAAGCTGTCGTCACACCGATCGAGTCGAACAGCGCCTTCGCGTTCTTCCAAAACACTTTCTCGATGATCTCTTCTGGAAAGCCTTCGGCGCGCCAGTCGCGCCGCAGCCGGTCGTATGAGAGCATCGGATAATCCGCGCCGAACATGATCTTGTTCTGCAGACGCTTGCCAATCTCGCGCTTGAGTTCGGGCGGATAATACTTTGGCGACCAGCCATGCAGCTCGTTCCAGACATTGCCTTTGTGCAGCAGCATCGCGATCGCTTCTTGTTGCCACGGCCACGCCGGTCGCGCGGCGATGATCGTCAGTTCCGGATAACGCGCCGCAAGCCGATCGATATGACGTGGATGCGTATCGTCGAGCACGTAACCGAAGCCGCCGCGTTCCCCGGCACCGGCACCCGTCATTCCGGTCGTGATGAGCACCGGAATTTTCTCCGCGATGCAGAGCTCGATGAACGGCACATAGGCCGGATCGGTGCAAATCGGTCCGCCGACTGACATCCCGAAGCCGATGAACTCAACGCGATTCGCAATGCAGCGCTTCAGCTCGTCCAGCGCCTTCGGCTCTGAGGGCTGCAGCTTGATCCAGTGGCCGAGAATCACGTCCGGAAAGCGTCGCTGCGTTTCAAAGGCGTAATCGTGCTGGCTGCGTGCCTCTTCGATCGGCATGTCGGTCGTGTACGCGAGATCGAGCACGGCGCGCACGTTGCCGCGGCGAAAATCTTCCGCCATTTTCTCTTCCGTGTAGAGGTCGCCCGACCAGTTGAAGTATTTCCTGAGCTTATCGAACGCCGCTGCGCCTTCAGGCTCGAACCAATTGCCGGGATTGCCGTACCAGCCACGCTTCGTACCCCAATGCGAGTGCAAGTCGATGATGCGCGGCTGCGGGAGTTCGCTCACGAGTTCACTTCTTTCGTTTGTCGAGGACGCGTTTGACTTTCGAATTGGAATGCAAGCCCGTGATCTCATCGAGCGAGCCACGCGGCGCCAGTTCGACGCCGATGCGCAGCCCAAGCCCTTCGCCCAGGCGCTGAGTCAAGCGCTCGCGCAGCCCGGCTGACGCGTTATCGATCGCTGCACATTCGATCAGGATCGTCAGTTCGTCGGCATCGTTCGGACGGTCGACCACGCAGATGTACTCGCCGGTCAAACGCGGATCGCTGTCGAGAATCCCCGCGACGGCTTCTGGAAAAACATTCACGCCCCGCACCTTGATCATGTTGTCGCTGCGGCCAAACAGTTTCTCGAGCCGCCGCAAGCGAATGCCGCACGGACATTCCGAGGGCATGATCGCCGAGACGTCGTTGTAGTTGTAGCGAATCAGCGGCGCGCTGTACTTGAAGAACGTCGTGACGACAATATTGCCGCGTTCGCCGTCCGGCACGGTGCGGTTCGTCTCCGGATCGCAGATCTCGACTTCGTAGGCATCCTCGTAGATGTGCATGCCGTTCTTGTGCTCGCACTCCGAGGCCATGTTTCCGGCCTCGTGTCCGCCGTAGCAATCGTAGGCGGGCACGCCCCACAGCTCTTCGAGCGCGGTACGATCGTCGGTGCCGAGATACGAATCGATCAACCGCACCGACAGCGATTTCGGATCGATCCCCATCTCGTCGCGCGCGACGAGTCCCACGTGCCGCACGTATGCAGGAAAGCCGACGAGCACCGTCGCTTTCCACGCGCGTGCGATCTCGATTTGCCGGCGCGTCGGCGTCACCGAGCCGCCGCCCGTGATCATTGGAATGGCGCCGGTATACTTCCAGACCGCTTCTTGCAGGCCGGCGCCGCCGTTTGCTAAGCCGAGTGCGAGCATCACTTGCACGACGTCACCGGGACGTACGCCGTGCATGTGCAGCGTGCGTGCGCGCAGGATCGCCATCACCTCGCGGTCTTGCGGTGCGTACAGCATCGCGCGCGGAAATCCGGTCGTGCCGCCGCTGCTCTGCAGCGAGATCGGCATGCGCGCACCGTCTTCGGGCGTGATGCCCATGAAGTCGCCGAAGGGCGGATGCGCTGCGATACTATCGCGAAAATCGTAGACCGAACAGATCGGAATCTTGTGCAGATCCTCGAGTCCGCGAATGTCCCCCGGCGATAGTCCCGCCACTTTCCAGAAACGTTGGTAGAACGGAATCTCCCACGCGCGCTGCATTTCTTTGCGAAAGCGTTCTTGCTTACGCGCGTGCAGCTCGTCGCGCGAGAGCCGGTAGACCTGATCGTAGGCCAGCGGCGCGGGCGGATAATCCTTAAGAAGCTGCTCGAAATCGAGCGCCTGCGGATAGTACGGGATCGTCATAGCAAACTGCGCACGAGACCACCGTCGACTTGAGTTGTCGTACCGGTGATGAATCCTCCGCGTTCCGAGGCCAGAAACGTGATGAAGCCCGCGATGTCGTCCGCCGTACCCAGGCGTCCGATCGGAACGTCATCGAGCATGCGTTGCAGATCTTCTTGCGGATCGGTCCCTTGCGCTTCGGCTTTCTTGCGCATGACTTTCTCGAGGCGCGGCGTGGCGATCCGTCCCGGACAAATCGTATTGACCGTGATTTGATCGCGACCGACTTCGAGCGCCAGCGTTTTTGCGAACCCGACGACGCCGGCCCAGGTCGCAATCGAGAGCCCAAGCGATGGGCTAACATTTTTCACCGACGCCGTCGTGACGTTGATGATGCGGCCGCCGCCGGCCGTGCGCATGTGCGGCAAACACAAGCGCGACATGCGCACCACGCTCATGAGATTGCGCTGCACGGCCGCTTCCCACGCCGCATCGTCGAAGGTTTCAAGCAGGCCGACGGGCGGTGCGCCATCGTTGTTCACGAGAATGTCGACGCGTCCAAAGCGCTCGACCGTTTGCTCGACGAATTTCGTGTTGTCGGTGGCCGAGGCGACATCGCCTTGCACGGTGAGGACTTGGGCTTTGGCTTCGGAGCGCACGCGCTCAGCGGCAAGCTCGAGATCGGCGATGCGGCGGGCCGTCATCGTCACGGATACGCCTTCCATCGCAAGCGCGCGCGCCGTCGCGTACCCGATCCCTTGACTCGAGCCCGAAACGATCGCGACGCGGCCGCGCAACCCTAAGTCCATCTAGTGTGCGGAGACGAATTGCCCGTTGCGGACGACCACGAGCTGCGTCGTGCGCGCGCCCTTGTGATCGCCTTTACTGAACGTGCGCGGCGTACCGATCGCAGCAGCGTAGGAAAACGCTTTGTCGGTTCCGGCAATGTAGTCGTGTAGCGTCTCGAGTCCCGCGATCACCCGTTCGCGCGTGACGTCCTTGCCTGCGCGGCGAATGCCTTCGGCAAGACAGTACATATCCGAGTAGGCAGCCAGGGTGTAATGATTCGGAACGCCGGCCGGCGGATTCGGAAATTTCTTCGCAAAGCGCTCTTTCCACTCACCCATCGGTCCGTTCGTCTCACCGATGAATTGCCGTGAAACGATCCAGAACGAATAGAGTCCGTCGATCGACGCGCCGCCGACGCGAATGATATTCGCATCGGTGAACGTTCCATCGCCGAGAAGCTTTGAGGTTACGCCGGCGCGCTTGAGCTGCGGGATCAAACGGCCGCCGTCGATCGGTAGCCCGCACATATAGAGGGCATCCGGGTTCGCGGTCTTGATCGCATTGGCTTGCGTACTGAAGTCTGTATCTCCGCCGCGGAATTTTTGCTCGACAACGAGCTTCAGGCCGTTCGCTGCCAGCTGCGGTTCGACCAGATTGACGGCAGCCGTGCACAAGGCTTCATCGCTCGAGACGATGCCGACGGTCTTTGCCTTCAATTCTTTCTTGAGCGCCGCGATGATCGAGTTTGCGATGTCGGCGCGCACGACCGTCATCCCCGAAAAGACGTACGGACTGTAGGTTTCGAGCACGCGCGGATCGGAGGCCAGCGAATCATAGTAGAGGATGTTGCCCTGCTCGACCAGCGGAATCACGGAAACGGTCGACGTGCTCGTCCCGCCGCCCATGATTGCGAAGACCCCATCTTGTTCGGCGAGCCGCCGAACGGCGAGAATGCCGCCTTCGGCCGTCCCGTTATCATCTTCATAGACGGTCTTGATTTGGCGTCCGTTGATGCCGCCGTGCGCATTGATCTCGTCGACGGCCATGTCGATGCCCGCGCGAAAACCTTGACCGACGGTGCTGGCCGGGCCGGTCAGCGCGACTTGCACGCCAATTAGAATCGAATTCGACGTGACGCCTTGGACGTCGGCGGCGCGCACATTGCCCGTGCACAGCAAGCCGAAGAAAAGCGCGACGGCGACAAAACGCTGGATCATGGTAGTTCCCCTCGGTTAATTACTCGTTCGGCGTTGGACGTCCAAGCGCCCGAAAATTCGTCTCCAAAATGCGCTGGCGAAAATAACTTTCGGCTTCAGCCGGAGTCTTGGTGCGAAGGACCTCGAGCATCGCGGCGTGACTTTCAGGCACGCTATCGAGTTTCTTATAAAGATCGATTGCGCCGATGATGATCGTGCTCAAGCCGTCATGCATCATGCTCCAGAACTTTAGCGAGTACGCGCTGCCTGAGAGCCGCATGACTTCACGATGAAATTGAAAATCTAGCTCGCGCAACTGCGGCATCAAGCTCGGACGCGCCGCGTGGCGCATGCCCTCGACGATTTTCTCGAGGGAAGTGAAGTCGATCCTCGAGCTCTTGCTCGCGATGCTGCGCGCCGCGTTGCCTTCTAAGACCGCGCGCACGTAGATCATATCGGCGAACTCGTCGTCGGTGTGCTCGGTCACGACCGCGCCGCGACGCGGCCGGAGTTCGACGAGGCCTGCTTCGGAGAGCTGTCGGAGCGCTTCGCGAATCGGCCCGCGACTCGTTTGCGTTTGGGCAGCGATACTTTGTTCGGTTAGACGCGTGCCTGCAGGCAGAAGCCCCGCGCGGATACTTTCGCGCAGCCGGTCGGCGATCTGACCGCCGAGCGTCGCCTGGTCGGCGAGGCGCAGGGCAGCAAGGTCAGGCTTCTTTGCAGATTCTCGATTGTTGACAATTGCCATTCGAGTTAACCATACTGGGCGCGGAGGGGATTTGCAAGAGACACGTCCGCTACGCGGGGTCCGCGTTCTAGATTGCGCTACCATGGTTGCGGGACCGCTTTGTGCGACGCTTTTAGGCGACTACGGCGCCGACGTTACTAAGCTCGAGCAACCGGGCAAGGGCGACCCCGCACGTCACTTCGCAACCGAGAAGCACGGCGAGGGAATATATTGGAAATCGCTCTCGCGCAACAAGAAAAGCGTTGCACTCGATCTGCACAAATCCGACGCGCAAAACGTGTTCCGGCGGTGGATCAGCGAGTTCGATGTGCTGGTCGAGAATTTTCGTCCGGGGACCCTCGAGAAGTGGAATCTCGACCCGAAAGATTTACTCAAGCGTAACCCGCGCTTGATAGTCTTGCGCATGACGGCGTTTGGGCAAAGCGGTCCCTACCGCGATCGCGCCGGTTTCGGAACGCTCGCCGAAGCCATGAGCGGAATTGCTGCCGTGAGCGGTTATGAAGATCGGACTCCGCTCTTACCGTCGCTGGCGCTTGCCGACACCGTCGCCGCGATGCTGGCCGCGAGCGCAGTTTTGGCCGCCTTCATTCGTGCCAAAGCGACCGGCCGCGGTGAGGTCATCGACTGCGCGATCTACGAAGCCGCAATGAAGCTCACCGAGCTGCAATTGATGGCGTACGATCAAACGGGCCGGATCCCGGCGCGCTTAGGCAACGCGCTCGAATTCGCGGCACCGCGTGGCGCTTTCTTATGCAGCGACGGCCAGTGGGTCGCGCTCTCGGGCAGTTCGCAGCCGATTGCAATGCGGTTCTTACACGCAATCGGCGGGGACGAGCTCGCGAACGATCCGCGTTTTCAAACCAACGTCGACCGGATTCAAAATGGCGACGATCTCAACCGTAAGATTGAAACGTGGTGCAGCCTGCGCACGCGTGACGTCGTCCTCGACACGCTGATCCCGCTCGGCTGTGCCATCGGCCCGCTCGAATCGATTCCAAGCATCTTCGAGAACGCACAAGTCGTGCATAACGAATCGCTGATTACCGTGCACGATGCGACCTTCGGTCCGATGCGAATGCTGCGCCCGATCCCGGAGTTTCTCAATACCGAACCGGCCGAGATCGAGCCGGGTCCCTCAGCAATCGGGATGCATACGGCCGTGATGCTGCAACGTGATCTCGGCCTCAGCGCCGAGGAGATCGCAGCTATTTCGTAATGTCTGTCCCGGTGCTGATGACGGTGTTGCCTTCCGCGCCTGCGCTGTTCTTCTGCATCTGCAGGTGACCGCTCGTGCCGAGCACGCGTGCTTCGACCTCGCCGCAACCCCGGTCTTGCGCGCCGACTTCGGCTCCCTTCGGAGGCTCGTTGGCCAGCTCGACCAGCGTCTGCACTGCAAGCTGCTGCACGTCGTGCCCCGCGAAAACGAGATTTTCCATCGCCGTCTCACGGTCGATGCATTGGCGTTGTGTCTTCACGGGCGTCGCCGCGATGAGCAGTACCTGTAGCGCGTTCGCCCACACCTTCGCCGAGGGGGCATCGAATTTCAACGTGACGTTCATGCGGTCGCGCAGATTGTAATTCAGATCGTCAGCGTATCCCCAGCGCGCGTCGGGTGAGACGGCCTTAGGATTCTTGTCATTGGGATAGAGCACGTAGGATGCGATCGGCTTGAGGAGATGATCGCCCAAGAATGCGTAGTCACCCATCGCAAAGAGGATGCTCGCCATTTGATCGATCGAGATCGTGATGAAGTTTTCTTCGTTCAGCGACGATGCTTCGGGTGAGAAGAGGAAGTTGAAATACTTCTCCGCGCGATCCTTATACGGCGCAAGTTCTTTCGGCGAGCCTTTTGCCAGCACGAGATAGAATTCGCCGAGCGCATTTTTCTGCACGTAAGGGTTGCCGTTGAGCAGCGCGTCCCAAATCGTATCGATCATACCGAGCTTCTGCAGCTGCGGAAAACTGTGCTTCGCCATGAAGAACGTGAGATGCACGGACATCGTTTCCGACTGGTGCAGGCAGTCCGTCGACGCGATCACTTTCGGGTCCAGGAACAGCTTGAGTTCGTCGTTGACGATCGGATCGCGCTTGATCAGAATGCGTGGAATCGCACGCGCGGCGGCGAGTCGCACGAAATAGCTTTGGTCCTTAAAGCAGGTCGTTGCCAGCGGAATGAACGCCCTCGTCCCGGCCGGATAGCCGATCGTATCGCCATAGGCTTGCACGTCCATGATGCAGTTGATCTTGACGGTATCGCTTGCGCTGGCATCATTGAGGCATTTGAGCGCGTTATCGAAGCTTTGTTTCGGAACGCGCATCGGCGTCGGTTTTGGGGTTGGTGTTGCTGTTGGGCCGGGCGAAGGTGCTGCATCCGGCGTTGCGCTCGTCATCACGAACGCGAGCGTCGCCGTCATTACCGCGGCGACGATCCTGTGGGCAGGCGTCATACGTTTCTCTTCAAACCTCGGGTCCGTTTTCACTTCACGACTGTTGTGGAAAAGCCATCAGATTCTAATCGGCGCACGACCTCGGTCGCATCCTCAGGATGCTGCGTCTCAAAGGAAACCATCAGATATGCGCTGCGCGCCGAGATCTCTGAGAATTGGCGCTGGTGCTCGACTTCGAGGATGTTCGCGCCGAGCGCGCTGACCGTGGTTGCAACACGAGCGAGCGCTCCGGGCTGATCGGGCAGCGCAACGCGAATGATGTGCACGCGATGCTCGCGTAGCCGCACGCGCGCGATAATCGAAGCGAGCAGGCCCGTGTCGATGTTCCCTCCCGATACGACGAGCGCGGTCGACGTATTCGCAAATCGTTCCGGCTGGGAAAGCAAGAGCGCAAGCGGTGCGGCGCCTGCGCCTTCGACAACGAGTTTCTCTGCTTCGAGAAATGAGTGGATCGCACGTTCGATCTCGCGCTCGGAGACGGTCAGCACTTCGTCGACGAGCTCGCGCGCGATCATGAGCGGAAGCTCGCCGATCGTTTTCACCGCGATGCCTTCTGCAATCGTGTCGCGGCCGACGGCGCTAATCGGTTCGCTCGAGAGCAGTTGCGCGAGCGACGGATAAACTTCCGTCTCCACACCGATGATTTTCGTTTTCGGCGAGAGCGTTTTCACCGCGATGAGAATCCCGGCGAGCAAACCGCCGCCTCCGACCGGAACAACGATCGTATCGAGATCGACTGCGGCCTCGATAATCTCCATCCCAACCGTGCCTTGCCCGGCGATGACGAGCGCGTCGTCGTAGGGATGAATGAACGTGAGGTTGCGCTCTTTTTCAATCGCATAGGCACGCTCCGAGGCTTCGGTCAGCGTATCGCCGTGCAGAATGACCTGTGCACCGAATCCTTCGGTCCGCCGCACCTTGAAGAACGGCGTCGTCGACGGCATGACGATCGTCGCGGGCACGCCCATCGTTTGCGCGACGTACGCAACCGATTGCGCGTGATTGCCCGCGGAAAGCGCGATCACACCGCGTTCGCGTTGCTCCGCCGTCAGATGCGCCATGCGGTTTGCAGCGCCCCGATCTTTGAACGAGCCCGTGATCTGGCGGTTCTCGAGTTTGAGGAAAACGCGCCCGCCGGTGAGCTCCGAAAATGTCGGCGACTCGACGAGATTCGTGCGACGAACACGCCCGCGAATCGCGGTCGCTGCGCGCTTGACATCCTCGATGTCGACCAATACCCTGGACACATGCCAGCCTGCGACGTCATGATCACGCTCTCCCTGCTCGACACGACTCCCGGCGGTCACGAGCAGCTCAAACGCTTCACGGATGCCGGCTATAAGATTAACGTGCACACGGTTCCGCGGCCGCTCACCGAAGACGAAGTCGCCGCGTTCATGCCGGGCGTACGCGGCTGGGTGTGCGGCACCGATCGCTTTACACGCAAGGCGTTGCAAAGCGCGGACAAGCTCGAAATTCTTGCGCGTTCGGGCGTCGGTTACGACGCGATCGATACCGCGGCATGCGATGAGCTTGGTATTGCCGTTGCGACGACGCCGGGCGCCAACAATGTTGCAGTTGCGGAATTCGCGCTGGGGATGGTGTTCGCGCTCGCGCGGCAGCTGGTATGGTCGGATATCGTCACGCGCCGCAAAAAATGGGAGCGCGGCCTCATCAACGGCAATTCGCCGCTCGGAAAAACGCTCGGCATCGTCGGCTTCAACAACATTGGCCAGACGCTCGCGCGCATCGCCGCGCCGCTGGGTATGAAGATTCTCTACAACGACATCCTCGGTGATTTTGCGCCGAAGGAGTTGGGGGCAACGTACGTCGAGCTCGACGAGCTGCTGCGGACAGCTGATTTCGTGTCGCTGCACGTGCCGCTCACGCCGAAAACGAAGGATTTGATTTCGACGCGTGAGCTCGAGCTGATGAAAGATTCCGCCTACTTGATCAATACGTCGCGCGGCGGCATCGTGGACGAGGCTGCACTCTACAAAGGGCTCAAAGCGAGCGTTATTGCCGGCGCGGCGCTCGATGTGTTCGATAAAGAGCCGATCAATGCCGACAATCCGCTCTTCGAGCTCGACAACCTGATCATGACGCCGCACATGGCGGGCGTCAGCAGCGAGGCAAAGGGCGCGATGCTGCAGATGGCTGTCGACAATACCCTGGCCGTCCTTGCGGGCGAATTTCCTAAGACGATCGTCAACAATCCCCGAAAACGAGTGAAGGCCCCTTAGCAGAGGGAGCGGGCGGTCGGCCCAGAAATTTACCTATGAGGCAAAACCGTGGCTATATCAACGATTTCGCTGCAGATTAGCACCGCCTATAAAGCGACGCCCCTTACGACCGGTGCGCTGCCGGCGGTCAATGCATCGAACAAGGTCGCAATCCAAACGCCCCCGTCCGTCCAAGTTCCCGAGCTGCTGGATCCGCCGCAACACGCCGGTGTTCCGGTTGGATCTCCAGGGGCGACGGTCAAAGGCGCGGCTTTGAACTATTCCGGAAACGTCTCCGGCGTTACGCTCGCAATTAAAAGCAACTAGCTTCCCGGAGTCTCGTTTGACGTGAGCCGCATACTCGTGACTGGGGCCACCGGCACGTGCGGTCCCTTTGTTGTGCGCGAGGTGCTTTCGCGCGGTTATGAGGTCACGGCGCACGCACGGCGGCCGGCGATCGTCGAAGGCGCCAGCAACGTTTCCGCCGAGCTTTATGCGTTCGGAACGCTGCATCGCCACATCCAGAGCGCCGACGGCGGCATCATTCATCTGGCCTGCACGCGCACGAAGCGGCGCAACATGGTCGTCACCAGCGACGTTCTCGGGACGGGCACGCTGCTCGATATGTGGGAGCGCGGACCGTTCGTGTTGGCCAGCAGTCAAATGGTCTACGGCGTTTCGAACGAGCCGGCGACGGAAGAAACGCCGGTCCAGCCGACGTCGTCGTGGTTCGACATGGGCAAGTACATCAATGAATTTCAGGTCGGCGCAGTCTGCGAGCGTGACGGACGCGGTGTCGGCATCGCCTTGCGCATTCCAGCCGTTCTTTCCGCATCGCGTGGCAAGTTTCAAACGCTCGACATGCTCTACAACGACATGGTTCGCGGCGCAACGTTCATCTTCGAATCGGACGAAGCGCTGGAGACCTCAGGGAGCGATTTCATCGGCGTGCGCGATCTCGCCAGAGGCTTTGGATCTGCGCTGACGCTCAAGAAAAGCGGTGCGTACAATATCAGCGGCGGGTATTTTACGTGGCGTCAGTTGCTCGACGGTCTCGTTCGGCTCACCGGCGCCAAAGGGAAGTTCATGATTCGGCCCGGCGGCGTGCGGTCCGATATGGAAGCGCAGGTTCCGCAGCGGCAATCGCGCGTCGACAGCCGCAAATTCCAGGCTGCGGTCCCGGATTTTGCGCCCGAAGAAAGCGTCGACTCGATTCTCGAAGAGTACACGATCGCCATCGGAAAGGCAGCGCCGGGCGCATTCCAGCCGGCATCCGAGCCAGTCTGATCAGCGCGCGGTGGCGAGATTGCCGTCGGCAAAGACAAGCGCGATGTAATCGCGATCGGCTAAGCCTTCGTCGATTCCGTGTTTCACGGATGGAATGACGGTATCGAGTAGCGGCAACGGCACGTTAACATGCGCGCCCGCTTCACGCGCCAGAAGCAGATCTTTGTAGAGCGCGCCAAGCGAAAAGCGCGGTTCCGTGTCGTGCTCGTGCAGCTGTTTGACCTTCGAATCTGCGATGCGGTCAAATGCGCCGCTCAGGGAGTCGATCGCGATGCTTTCATCGATACCGGCTTGCACGCACAAGCGCAGCAGCTCCCGCATTGATTCTGCGACGATCCCGATGATCGAATTGTTCGCGAGCTTGAGGAAGGCGCTCGAGCCGACCGGGCCTACCAACATCGTCCTGCCGAGCGCACCGAGGAGATCCCGCACGCGCTCGTACGGTTTTTGTTCGCCACTGGCGAGGACCGTCAGTTTGCCGGTGCGTGCGAGGTCGACGCTGCCGAGTACCGGTGATGCAAGAAACTCGAGGCCCTTGCGCTCGGCGGCCTGGCCCAGCGTTTGATACATCGCCGGCGAGAGCGTCGACATTTCGATAACGACGGTCGGCGGCGTCGCCGCCGGAATGATGCGGCCGAGCGTGATCTCGCGTGCCGCGTTGTCGTCCCACAGCATCACCAAAACCGCATCCAGCCCTTGGACGAGCTCTTCGGGGGATGCCGCGGACTCGGCCCCGAGCGCGACGAGCCGTTGCACGTGCTCGGCGGACCGATCCCAAACTTTGACCTGATGTTTCTTGCCGATGAGATTCTCGGCAAACGCGCTGCCCATTTTGCCGAGGCCGGCGATTCCGACGCGCATGTTACACCACCGCCGTTTCGGGTGGGGCCATGAACTCGGGCCCAACCGGGTCGTGAATCTCTTCGCTCAAAATCCGCTTGATGTCAGCGAGCGCGCTTTGATCGAGGTCGAATCCGAACGCGCCCTCGATCGCATCGAGCTGATCGGGACGGCGTGCGCCCCAGAGCACCGCGCCGACACCGGGTTGGTCGAGCGTCCAGCGAACGGCGAGATCGATGACACCTTTTCCGTAGCGCGCGCGTGCAAGCTCGTCTAAGCGTTTCACCGCGTTCAGATATTGCGGGTAACGCGGCTGCGTAAATTTTGGATCGACGCGACGCAGATCGTCGCCGCTGAATTTCGTGTCCGCGTTCATCTTTCCACTTAGGAGACCGCGGCACAGGACGCCATAGGTGAGTGCGGTGAGGCCTTGCGCGCGTGCGTATGGCAGCACGCTCGTTTCGGCTGCGCGCTCGAACAAATTGTACGGCGGCTGAACGGTGTGAAGCGGCGCTACGTTGCGAAACGCGTCCATTTGCGCCGGCGAGAAATTGCTCACGCCGATCGCGCGAATCTTTCCCGCGCCCAACAAACGCCCCATCGCCTCGGCCGTCTCGTCGATCGGTGTTGCCGGATCCGGCCAATGCACTTGATAGATGTCGACGTGATCGGTCTGCAAGCGCCGCAGCGAATCGTCGATCTCTTTCATGATTCGCGCGCGCGATGCGTCACGATGCACGTTGCCGTGCTCGTCCCACGCAAGCCCGACCTTTGTTGCGATGGTCACGCCATCGCGCTTTCCTGCGAGCGCGCGCCCGACAACTTCTTCAGAATGTCCCTGTCCGTATGCAGGCGCGGTATCGATCAGCGTGATGCCGAGATCCAGCGCGTGATGAATTGTTTCTATTGATGCGGCGTCGTCAGCGCCGCCCCACATCCAACCGCCCATAGCCCACGTTCCTAGGCCGATGCGCGAGATGCGGATCCCCGTGGTTGAGACGTTGATGTTTTCCATGACCCATTATTACCACTCAACCCTCGAAAAGTCGCTGGTCTTAGTCGTAACCGTCGTTGGGCGTAATGCGAGTCTCCACGTGACCGTGGCGCCGTCGGACATTTGATCGGGAATCATTCCGAATCCACGCGCCAGCATCGAGAACGGGACGTTGATACGTAGTGCGTAACCGAGCAGCTCGCCGACGCCCCGTTTGCGCGCTTCTTCGACGACGCGCTCGAGCAGTGCGCGTGCGACGCCCTGGCGCCGGCCGCTCTTGGCGACGATGATGGCGAGCTCTGCGAGACCGCCGTCGATCGGAATCGCGTGCGCCGTGCCGAGCGGCTCTGCGCCATCAAAAGCAATGAACCCGATTGCATCGGGTCGGGCGACCGACTCTTCGATGAATTCGGGTTCAAAATGATCGACGGCATGGAAGAAACGGCAGTACCGATCTTCCTCGCTCGTGTCTTCGAGGATCATCCGATAAGCATCGCCGTCATCCGGCGCGATAGGACGAATCTCCACGAGCCGAGATTACCTCTGCGCCACGTGTCCCGGAATCAGAGCAACCAGGCGACTTTTTTCATAGCTCGCGAGTTGCGGACTCGGTTCGACGACGTCGACCGTGTAAGCTACGCGCGGATGCGGTGTAACTTCACGGGTCGCAATCACCATCACGCTACGCTCGTTTGAGGCTTCTGTCGCAACGTAGCGGCAGAGGGTGCCGGTGGTTGGCGACAGTCGCACCGGTGTTCCAACGACGGAACTGATTTCCGTCTCGGACAGCACCGAGCACGCGACGCCAGGTATGACTTTACTCGGATCGCGCGCCGGCACGAATGCGAAAGCCGCTAACATTGCGACAATAATCGTAATAACTGCTAGGCCTTGCGTGGAATAGGGAACTTGAGGACCGACATACGGCTCTGAATAATTGCGTTCGTACATAACACATATAAGTGTAATGATTTGAGAATGAGTTGCATCGGGCAATTGTCTAATGATTGCGCCGATTACATCAAGTCCGTACTCCAAACGGGATCACTCGCGGCGCGTAACACGTCGCGTGCATCTGCTTTCCATCGCGCGCGTGCAATCGTCGAAAGCGGTGCCACCATCAAAATCGCATCGCGGCGCGCACGCACGGTACCGCGCGGCAACACTTCGCGCGCGGGAGAGGGCGGCAACCAGCCGGTGATGCGACGTAAGTCGCCTGCAGCGGCCCGCAGTAATGGAGGGATCAAATGCGCGTGCTGCTCGCCCGCGAAAGAAAATTCATCGACCACGAAGGCATCGCTTTTGACGACCCGGCGCCCCAAACAATAGGCTAAAATCCGCCGATTCGCGTGAATTGCGAGGTTGACGGTGTGTCCGGGCTCGGGCTGAATGCGGTGTCGCGCGCGGATCAATTCCCACACGAGCGGCGTGCGGTGTAATGCATACTGGCGGTGTTCGTCGAGTGCCGCGAAGCAGCGCGCAACTGCGGGCCAATCGTCGTCGCGGATGTGCGCCGGCTTGATGCGCTCGAAAGCGAGCGAATCGGCGCGCAGCGTGAAGATGCGTGAGGGCAGCGCGTGAAAGCCGATCTCCTCGTAAAAATGCGGCCGAATGTTCGAATAGAGAATTGCGAGATCCGTTCCGTTCTTGCGTTCTTCATCGAGCAGCGCCGCGAGCATCGCCGTTGCAAGCCCTTGGCCACGAAAGTCTTCGCGCGTGAAGACGGCACCAATTCCGATTGCACGCAGCATTCGATCGCCGCAGCGAAGATCACGCTCGTAGCGTTTGCACGAGCTAGCGACGTCGCCGTTGACGCGCACGCCGAGCATCGAAAAGCGGCGCTTACCGAAGCCGCTCTTGGCGAGATCCTTGAGATCGCCGATGTAGCGTTCGAGACTGCGCCCTTCGGCCCACAGCGACGCGGAGTATGGAAGCACCGAGCGCGTGTATTCCTCGGTTGCGAGCACTTCGAGTTTCAGCACGTCCGCGTGCGAAAGATTGAGATACGTTCGAGCTCGGCGAGCAGCTCGGGTGCGGAGATGCCGCGCGTCGGCCGATCCCAGGCCGTTAGCCAACAGCGTTGCGTCGCACGCGTCATCGCACAGTAGAGCAGCCGGCGCGCTTCGGTCGCGTGCGATTCGAGCACCTTACCGCCTTGATACTGATACCACGTGAACTTTGCGGTCCGTGATGCGCGCGCATCGCCGACGTTGTCTTTCGGAATGATTCCGGAGCCGGTTGTGTAGACGAATGCATCCGGCACCCAGTACGGCGGAAAGGCGCCGGCGCGCAAATTCGGCACGAAGACCGATTCGTACGCGCAGCCTTTGATCGCATCGATCTGCGCGACGACGACACCGTTCTGCTCGATTGGCCCGGGGTCGCACTGCGGCCATTCGGATTTCGCGATCTTTTCGAGATAAGTGAGCAAATCGCCGAGCGTGCGGGTGCGATCGCCGCGCGCGTAGCGCGTGATCCGTGCCATCAAGCGTTCCAGCAGGTCGCGGCGGTGCGCGATGCGTGCGCCATTCTCGCCGGGATCGGGCTCGAAGATGCCGCCTTCCGTCACGATCAGCCGGGCTGCATCTTCGAGCGGCGCGCCCGCAACGATCTCGCGCCACCGCAGGCGGCGTATGCGAAAGTCTTCGAGCCGCGTGCGCGCCTCGGGCTCCAAATCCATATCGCGTTCGCCCTCGATGACGTTGCGTCCGAGACGCACGTCGCGGTTGCGATCCGAACGCACGCGCGGTTCCCCTTCGGCCTCCGCTTCCGAGGGCGGAAAGAGCCGGGCTTGCGCATCGGAAGGCTCGCCGCACAACGTTACGAGCGTCGCATCCGAGAGACGCATCGTCGGCGTTTGCAGTACGCGCAAGAGCCAATCGTGCCGCGCGGTATCCTCGACCGCCCATAAGAGGGAGAGCGCATCTTGCACGACGCGCGAGCCGAGGACGTCGAGATCACCGATCAGCGTGACGGGCACGTCGTCATCAAGCAGTGCGTCGACGTACGGACGCGCGTACCGCAATGTGCGCACGAGGATCGCGATCGACGAGGGTTGCGCGCCCGATTCGCGCAGCTTGGCAATCTCGGCCGCAATAAAGGCAGCCTCTTTTGCGTGCGAGCCCACGCGTTGGAGTGCGATCGTCCCTTGCGGGTCGGTGAAGATCGTCCGGTCGTGCAAGAATTCGCCCGCGGCCGCAACGATCGTGGCGCGCGGTTCCGCCGGATCGGGCATCTGCAAGACGTCGCGCCCGGTGAAGATCTGTTCGGGCCGCGCGCCGGCGAACGTGCGTGTCGATTGATCCGGGTCGCCGGCGAACGTGACGCCCGTCAGCTCCTTGCCATACAGCGCGCGCAAGAAACCGATCTCGCCGAGCGTGGCGTCCTGTGCATCATCGATGAAGGCGAGCGGCCACCGCTCGCGCGCATGTTGCGCGGCACCCGCTACGCTGCCCAAGACGCGCGTCGCCTCGGCGAGCGCATCGACGTCGGTCAAGCAGCCGCGCGACTCGCTGTCGGCGACGTAGATCACGTACGTTTTCTCGAGGATCTTGGCAAGATCGATTTCGCGGCGGCGCTGGCGTTCGAGCTCCGCTCCGTCGGCGTTGAGCGAATCGCGATAGCGGCGTGCGGCGATCAGCAGATCCGGGTTCGCGAGATTCGGTGGTTTCGCGTACCATTCGGTCGCTTTGTGCAAGGCGGTTTCAAGAAAGCGCTTGGGCGTAATTCCGGCGGCACGCAGTTTTCGAATCAAACGGTACGCCGCTTGCGCGAAGCGTTCTGGTGCGCGCAGACCCGCAACCTCGTAGTCGAGATCGTCGCTGAGCTCGGGTTCTGCGACCTCGAGCCATTCGAGTGAGAAGAGCGAGGCCGCAGCATTTTGGAAGTGCGTCTCGGCATCGACGTCTTCGATCCGCCCGAGCTCGAGCGCGAGTCCCGAGACAAATGCATTGTGCTCGAGGACCTCAAACGCATACGTGGCGAGCGTCGTGCCGCTGATGCGCGCGGCGGAAAGCGCATGCGGCGAGGCGACGATCAAACGCTCGCGCGGAAACTCTGCGGCTGCAATGCGCGCGAGCAGCTCGCGCGTCTTTCCGCTGCCGGGTTTGCCCGTGATGATCATCGTGCGAAGGCCATCGTGTCGTCGGTCGGCTTTTCGCGGCAGGACGGCGCGTAGACGCAATAGCGGCACGACGACGGATCGTCGGTCGGTGGAAAATGTTCGATCGTCCCCGATGCGAGCATCCGTCCGAGCTCGACCATCGCGGTGCGCGCGCGTTCGAGCTCGATGACGGGAATCACGCCGCGCGTCGCGCTATCGTTTTTCACGGGCGGCCCGCTCGGTACGATCTCGAGCTCGATGGGGGCAACGTCGAGGTGCGCTTCGCGTAGCGGAACGAGCGCGATGCTCCGTACGGTCTCGCCCGCCATCGTCTGTGCCCAGTAGTAGTATGAGAGTTGAAATTCGCTGTCGTTGTTGATCGCACGCCGGTATTCGGCCGCCGATTCGGCGATCGAACCCGTCTTGTAATCGAAGACCGTCACGCGTCCGCTGCGCTCGTCGCGATCGACGCGGTCGATGTAGCCGCGAAATTCGAGGCCGTCGAGCTCGATGTCGGCTTTGATCTCCGTCCCGATGACTTCGAACGGTTCTTTTCTCGCGCGTTCTTGCAGCCACGCCAAATATTTCTTTGCGGTGCGTTGTGCGCGCCGCCGGTTGAGCCGGAACTCGACTTCGGAGCTGAAATGCGCTCGATGCGTCTCAAACGCGGTGTTGATCTCGCCTTCGAGGCGCATCTCCAGGTCGCGCGCGGCAACACCGGCGATCGACGGATAGACTTTATGAAAGGCTTCGAGCGCGGCGTGGAAGGCCGTGCCGTAGGCTGACGCCGATGTCGGCTTGTCTTCGACCGCGCGGCACAAATAACGGAAGTACCATTTGCGCGGGCAGTCCGCGTAGAGATTGAGCGACGACGCGCTGAAGTGCCGGTGTCCGGGGAGCGGACGATCCGGCTCCTGTGCAGCGAGTTGCGGCGATTCGGCGTTCGGCGCGCTTCTCACCGGCTGTGGGTCGAGCTCGCGTTCGAGCGTAAACAGAACGTCCTCGGGCTCCCACGTTTTTCCGAGGCGCTCGCAGGCTGCGTCGACCGCGGCTGCGATCTCGAGCACCGTCTCGCCATCATCGAGCGCGAGCTCACTCACGATCGTCGTGACGACTTCGCGCGCGGTCGCGCCTTGCGTGCGATACGCAGCGCCGACGCGTTCGGGTAAACGCTCGTCGCGCGAGCCAATCCACGCAAGCGCATCGCTGACGCCGCGTACCGTTCGCGCATCGATGCGCGTCTTCGCGCCGGGAGCTTCCTTAGGAAGCGCAATTCCCAGCTCGGCGAGGCGCGCCGCGATGGCATCGCGCACGTCCGGCGGAACTTGGGGATCGTGGGTGGCTAGCGCCGCGTCAACGCGCCATGCAAAGGCTGGGCTTCGGACGCTCCGCTTCGCCGGGCCATCCAGCGTCGCGCCCAGAAGCGCGATCAGGCAGCGGCGGACGAGCCCTTCCACACCTCGTGCTTCCAGCCGCGGGGCCTTCGCCCTTCGTTCGTGAAGCACAACGTCGTGCGCAGGATTATCGTCGGCGTCTCGGGAGCAAGCGGCAGCGCGTATGCGTTTGCGCTGATGCACGCGTTGCACGCGACGCCGGACGTTGAAACGCACCTCGTGCTGTCCAAGCAAGCACCGCTGACGATTTCGCTCGAGGTTCCCGGAAAGAATGCGTCCGACTTAGAGCAGCTCGCCGACGTCGTGCATCGTGAATCGGATCTGGCCGCTTCGATTTCGAGTGGATCCTTCCGCACGGCCGGCATGGTCGTCATTCCGTGCTCGGTCAAGACGGCATCGTCGATCGCGTACTCGTTCAATGATAATCTGATCGCGCGCGCCGCTGATGTCTGCCTCAAAGAGCGGCGCAAGCTCGTCCTCGTCGTGCGCGAAACGCCGCTGCATCTCGGACACTTGCGCACGCTTACGCAGCTCGCAGAAATCGGCGCTGTCATTTTGCCGCCGGTTCCCGGTATGTACGCGCATCCGCAAAGCGTCGACGACATTTTGAATCACACGGTCGGCAAAGTGCTCGATCAGCTCGGTATCGAGAACGAGCTCTTTACGCGCTGGCGCTAGAGCTGCTTTTCGGCAGCGGCAAGACCGCCGAGACGCGGTTGCCGCCGTCGAATCGGGCCAGCACGACCTTCCTCGAAAACGCACGCACGATCATTAATCCGCGTCCGCTCTCTGCAAGCGGATCTGGCGGCGACTCGGTGAGCTCGAAAGGGTCGCCGCTATCGGTGACGTGCAGAATGAGTTCGTCGTCGCGGCTTTCCAGCGTGACTGTTGCTTCTCCGGGGCTATGGCGCGCAACGTTGCTCAAAAGCTCGCCGAGAATTGCCTCGATTGCGCCGAATTCAGCCGATGTCGACTCGAGTCCAGCAAATTGCCGGAGCACGGCACGCTTCATGCGATGCACAGCTGCTTGGTCGAATGCATCGAATGTCCATTGCCGCCCGCTCGGCCCTGACGCCGACTTGAGTGCGGTAATCCCGACGAAGAGTACAGCCGCGTCATCGCGCGCCTTGAGCGAGCGCATGACTCGCCGCTGAATTCCTTCTGCGATATTCGAGGATGGATCGAAATATTCGGCGATAGCAGCCTCTTCGAGCTCGCTTATGCCTTTGATGAAGTCGCGTTCGATTTCGACGACGCCGTCGGTGAACAGCACGAGACCGGCACCGATTTTGAGCGTCGTCTCGAAATCGCGGTACACCGTGTTGCGATCGAAACCGAGCACGATGCCGTCGCCTTCGAGCGGGGTCGCGTCGCCTGACGGCCGGAGTACGAGCGGCGCGGGATGGCCGGCCAGCGAGTAGCGAAGTGCTCCGCTCTCGCGATCGAGGATTCCGAAGAACGCGGTGACGAGCCCGGGATCTTCCGCGCACAGTGCGCGGTTCGCAGCGCTCAAGACCGCCGCTGGACTCGATTCGAAACGCGCAACGCTGCGGATGAGCTGGCGCATGGTACCCATCGAGACGGCCGCGCGCAATCCGTGACCGGCCACATCGCCGACGCTTAGTCCCACGCAGTGATTCGGAAGCTCGAAAACGTCGTACCAATCGCCGCCGACTTCTGCGCCTTCGGCCGCCGGAACGTACGCGCCGTCGATCCGCAATCCCGGAATCTTCGGAAGAGAGGCGGGAAGCAATGCGCGCTGCAGCGTTATCGCGACCGTGTGTTCGCGCTCGTACGCTTCGACTGCGCGCTCGCGCTCTTCGAGCGATCTCATCATGCGGCGCGTGACCTCATGATATGCCACATCGAGCTTCGCGATTTCGTCGTTGCCGCCGATCGGTTGCGTCGGCTGGCCTATCGAGAGATGTTCGGCATTTTGTGCGAGTCGTCGTAGACGGCTTACGATGCTCCATCCGAATTGAAGCGCGATCAGGAACGTAAAGAGTATTCCGATGATCGAGACGACGACGAGCGCCGTCTCGAGGTTGTGCAAGCTTTTGCGCAGACCGTCGAGACGGGCAATGATGTGTTGACGCAAATTCGCATCGAAGCCCATCTTCGCGTTCTGCCACTTAGCTGAAAGTTTTCGCGTCGCCGGCGCGGCGGCAAGTGCTTGTGCCTTCTTCATGTCGTGGGCGCGGACATCGGCCTCGAACGCAGCCCAGACGCCCGGAACTTGCAGCACGATATTCTCAAAGTTATCCGCCGCGGGCTGCGTTACGGGATCGTTTCCGACGAGCGTGCGCAGGTCGCGCACTTCAGTGTGGATGTCGGCAACCGCCTTGTGATAGGCATCGAGTGACGCTTCGTTATGCGAGCGAGCGTAGTCCACGAGGCTCGCGTTGCCGCGGTTAACCGTACTGTAAATACTGTCGGATTCGGTCAGAATGCTCGCCGAGTGCCTTGAGAGCTGCGTTGCAGCGTCCGTGCGCTGCAGAACCGTGCCGGCAATAGCAGCAACGACAATAAGGAACACCAGCGGCCCAGCAACCAATAAAAGAACTTGGAGACGTATTCCAAACACCCGAATCACAACGTTTTCCGGCTCTTCGGCGATTGCTTACCCTGCCCTAGGCGCTACCAAACGCTACGCCGAAGGGCCCGCGTATGACGGGTGTCGACTTAGCGACCGGTCTGCGCTATTTCGGCGCAAAAGAAATGGAAGCGTTGACGCCCACGCCGCAGCGAAGCTGCGAGCTTGCGGCGCAAGCCTTGCGCTGGCTCGCGTCCGGCGAGATCGAAGTGCCGCCGAAGTTTGGCGTTCATCCGCACGATTTCAACGTTCACGCGATGCCTGCGTATTGCAAGCCGCTCGACGTTATCGCGGTCAAGTGGGTCGCCGATTTTCCGCTGAATCGCGCCAAAGGCGTGCCGACGGTGAGCGCGATGATCATTCTCAACGATGGTCAGACCGGAATTCCGTACGCCATCATGGACGGCAACTGGCTGACCGGCGTTCGTACCGCAGCGATGACGGCGGTCTCGCTTGCAGCCTGCTCGCACGGCGCAAGCACGATGGCGCTCATCGGCACGGGCTTGCAAGCACGCACCCATCTATCGATGATTCCGATCGCACTGCCGTCGTTGCACACCGTGCGCGTCGTCGGCCGCACGCTCGACGCTGCACAGAAATTCGTTGCCTCGAATCCGGTTGTCTCGTCCCGGTTGCGCGTCGAGGCATTCGGCGACATGGCTGAAGCGCTGCACGAAGCCGATATCGTCGTCACGGTGACCAACGAAATCAACAATCCCGTGCTCGATCCGAAAATGCTGCATAGCGGCGCGACGGTCGCGCTCGTCGACAATCCGGCGAAAGAATATGCGACGCTACGCTTAGCGGATCGCATCATCGTCGACGACCGGGCGCCCTTCGAGACTCCTGAAGGCCATGCACGCTTCAAGCGTGGCTTACCGCGCATCAACTCGGTGATCGGTCACGTGCTGCTCGGCTCCGAGCGCGGCCGCACCGAGCCCGATCAGCTCGTCGTCATCGCGAATCTCGGCAACGCGGCGCTCGACGTCGTCTTCGCCGACGAAATCTACAAAAAAGCTACTGTGTCATCCTGAGCGTAGGTGCGCGAAGCGCACCGTAGTCGAAGGATCGCGATTATTCAGATAAAAATCGTTCGGCAAGTACGAGATCACTCTTGCGGTCGACATTAAAAGCGAGATCAGGTGCGGCAACGACGGCGCGCACTTGATAACCCAAAAGTGTCGACGCGCGCGCTTCCGCAGCGCTAATCGGGAGCATTCCCAGCGCGAAGCGCACAACGACGTTCCAGCCGAATGCGCGTGCGAGACGTAGCGGACTCTTCCGCGCGGCCGCAAGCTCGTCTAAGAAGTTCGTAAGTGCCGACACTACGCGTGGGCGCATGCCAAAAACCGCGCCGCCGCAATAAATGCCGCCACGCATCCGAGCCCACGTGTGTGGGACGCCGGGATAGCGCTGCTCGTGCGCTTTGCGCTCGGCGATCGCATAGACGAGATCCGCATCGATAGAAGCAAGAGTCTGCGCGAATTCTTGGAGGCTCTCCGAGGACAGAAGCGGTGCGTCTGAGGTCACGAGGAGCATCATCGCGTCCGGGTCGCTCTCAGAAAGTCCACGCTCAACGCTCTCGATGATCTTGTCGCCCGAGCTGCGCCGGACGTCGGCGAGCGTCAGCGCCGAATCATCGAGCGCAACCGTCGGCGCAACGACTATGATCTGCTCGATCGTCGGGATCGTGCGCAGTGTCTTCAGAACACGTGTCACCATCGGCACGCCGCCAACTGGAACGAAAGCCTTGTTTACCGCAGACGTTCCGTCGCAGACGGCATCGCGCCGCCCGCCGGCGAGCACAAGGGCGTTCAGCGCCAGACTTTCGTTGGGGCCAGCGGAGTAACGTGCACGCGTGCGCCGATCGGGCTGAGACTCTCCGCAATTGCACGCGCTTCGTCTTTCGTTTCTGCGAGCGCGAAGCAGCTCGAGCCGCTGCCGCACAGCCGTGCGAGACGCGCGCCGGCGCCGCGTAGCGCGTCGAGTGAAGCCGCAATCGCCGGTTCGCTTGCTGCGATCACTTCTTCGAAATCGTTCATGCTTGCTGCGATCGCAGCGTTAAAGTCACCGCGTTGCACGGCTTCGACCGCGAGGATACTCGGCGACTCGTTGCGCGGACGAACTTTGTACTTCTTGCCGCGCGCGCTATCCAGCGCGTTGTATGCTCCCGCGGTCTCGACGGCGACTGCCGGCATGACGATGACCGTCCACCAATCCGGCAGCGCGCCAAGCGCCGTGACGCGTTCGCCGGTGCCCTCGACGAGCGCGCCGGTTTCAACCAAAAAGAACGGCACGTCCGAACCGAGTCCCCGCGCGATGCTGAGAAAATCTTTATCGCCAAGCTCGCCGAACGCACCGGCGGCCGCCGCGCGTAAGATCGCCGCACCGTCGCTCGATCCGCCGCCAAGGCCGCCGCCCGTCGGAATCTTCTTTTCGAGCGTGATATCGAGCGCCGGTTCGATGTCGAGCGCATCGAATGCGCGCATGACGAGATTCGATTTGTCGCGTGGCGCGCCGTCATTACAATGAAAGGCAAACCGTTCGGACGGCTGCCAGCGCACAGTGTCGCGCAAGCCGATCGGCAGCATGACGCTGCGCACGCCGTGATAGCCGTCCTCGCGGCGTGCAAGGATTTCAAGCGTCAGGTTGATCTTTGCAGGCGCCTGCGCTGCTCCCGGTTGCAACATTCAGCCGCACGTTTCGCAGGAAGGCTGATGCCCCCCGCTCGCATACCCCTAGTCCACATGGGGCCGAGCTACGACGCGCAACATAACGAGTTTTGTGCCTACGTCTTGCCTGAGGCGGAGACGCCGTTCGGTTTGACGCTCGGAAACTACAAAACATTTGCGACGTCGACCCCAAAAGGCGGTGTGCGCGGCCTGTGGGACGCGGATACGGATCAAATCATTTTCGGCGTCCATCAGATCGCATATCGCGTCCACGGACGCGAGACGCATTTCCCGCATCAGATCACGCGCGATTTCACGTTTCTTCCGTACGCGCAGATTTCGGAATTCGAGCTCGACGATCAGATCGCGGTAACCGAAGCATTCTACGTGCCGTGCGGACCGCGTCACGATCGTCTCGTCGCCTTCGTTGTCGACGTTTCGCTGCATAATGCCGGACGTGAAGCGCGCACCGTAAGTCTCTTTCCATGGTCGCTCCTGATCGGTCAACGCTTTTATGGCGATCCCGAAAAGGAAGTACGCGCGAGCGTTGTCGATCGCTACATTCGCTCTGTTAATGAAGAAACGGGTGGCGTGCGGTGGTGGGGTGGGTCGCGTCAGCCCGATTCCTCGGTCGTGGCGCTGCGCGAGCAAGTGCTCTTACAAGGAATGCGCACGGGGAAGCTCATCGAGCGCGAGCACCTCGACGAAGTCACCCCGCAGCTGGCCGAGTACGTCAGCAATCGCATCTTCGGGGCCTTTGAATACGGCATCAACGTCGCGCCCGGGGCCCGGGAGTCAATACGGCTCGCGGTCGTCTTTAATAGGAAGGGCGACACGCTCGCGAAGCCGGCGCTCGAGCAGCTGCTCGGCGATTCGTCCGCGCTCCACGAGACCCAACGCTTCTACGCAAAGAAGCTCGCGTTTGCGCGCTTCATGACACCCTCGCCCGAAATCTCACGCGGCGCCGCTTGGGCGAAGACCAACATGATCCGGATCGTCAAAGACTATCCGCAAGGGTGGGGCTCGACGAACTCGCCGCCCTCGGACATTCTCGTCTCGCGCGATACTTCGTGGTTCGTTCACGGCTTCGATTACTTTATGCCGCAGTTCTCGCGCGACTCGCTCGACGTCTTCAACAAATTTCTCGAACCAACCGGACAAGTCGTCGAGTACGTGCGCGGGGTCAGCGGCTTCAAAACATCGTACGAGCTCAATATCAACGACGACACGCCCTTGCACATCATTGCGTTGCTGCATCACTACAACGTCACGCGCGATGACGAATGGCTCAAATCAGTCTATCCGCTGATCGTGAAGATCGCAGACTACATTCTCTCGCAACGCGATGGGAATGGCCTCGTGTTCTGCAAAGCCACGGGCGTCGATATGTTTGGCATCAGCTCGTGGCGCAACATCATTCCGTACTACAATCTCTCCGGTGCCGTCACGGAAATCAACGCCGAGTGCTACTTTGCGCTCGAGTCGGCAGCTGTCTGCGCGGCCATCATCGGCGAGAACGACACCTGGCAACGCTTTTCCGAGGAAGCCACGAAATTACGCGAGGCCATTCGCGCGCGGCTGTTCAACGCCGATACGTCCTCGTTCGTCCTCAATTACGATCAGAATGCGAACTATCAAGATAACTTCACGGCCGACGAAGTGTTCCCGGTGATGTTCCGCTGTGCCGAGCCCGACGAGAGCCGCCGCATTCTCAAGCGTCTCTCCGAAAGCGATTTCACGACGCCGGTCGGTTTGCGCACGATCTCGACGGCCGATGGCTGGTATTTCCCGTCGCACGGATTTGGTTTGCTCGGCGGGATATGGCCGGATCTTACGATTTGGTTTGCGGTTGCGCTCGCGCGTAACGGCACGCCCGGGGCGGCTGCGCACTGGCTGCGCATCATTTACGCGACGGTCGAAGAAGGCGCGGCACGCAACGCCGTCCCCGGCCAGTTTCCGGAATGGTACGACGGTGGTTCGCTGACGAATCGCGGCATGTATATGTCGCCGTGGACGAGTGCAAAATATTTGTGGGCCGTCGCCGAAACGCTGATGGGTCTGGATGGTTATCGCACGGCCGGGCGCGTTCATATCTCGCCGCTCCTGCCCGAAGATTTTCTCTGGGTCGCCGCGGTCAAGGTGCACTGGGGCGGACGCTCGTGCACGTACGTGGTCGATCAACCCAATGCGACGATTTATGGCGATATGCGCGAAGCCTCGGCCGAGGAACCGTATCGCATCGTCTATGCGGGACGCGATGTAAGTGACGAAGTCACGACCTCGCCCGTTGAAGTCGGTGCGGTCGCATTCGAAGATGACAACGGCGGCGTGCGCATCTTTTTGTGCAACTGGAACGATCGCATTCGCAGCGTCTCGGCCGAGTTTCGCGGCGAAACGCATCGCCGCCGTTTGTACGCGGGCGAGCTCGCAGTGATCGCGATCGGCGCTCCGCGGTTGATTGACAGCGTTCCGGAGACCGCCGCAACGTAATGCGCTCGCGCCGGCCGCAACTCTCGCTCTTGCTCGTGCTTGGCGGTGTCACGCTGCTTGTTGCCATTTTCATCGGCGAGAAGATGGGCGAACGCGTGCTTTCGCGTTCAACCGAAACAGCCGTGCTTGTTCCGGAAGTGCAAACTGCAGCGCCGGTTCCGACCGCGTCCGCCGATGAAGCCGGCCCAATTCGCGATTGGCGTAAGCTGCAGGTTGTCACGGTCGCGACCGACCCCGGATTCCCGGATCCGCGCGTCACCCCAACCCCCACGCCGAAGCCCAAGCCGACGCCTACTCCCTCGCCGACGCCGACACCGTATTTCTTCCCGACGGCCAGTCCGGAGCCGACTGAGGCGCCCACATCCATCGGAAGTCCGAATGCGACACCGCAGCTTCCCGGGACGTAAGCGGTTATGATAAGGTAGGAGCTTCGGAGGACTAGGCAATCACAGTGGATCGTACCGGTACAATTGTCGTCAAGCGCGGAGCCGCGCAAATGCTCAAGGGTGGCGTCATTATGGATGTCACCGACGCAAAACAAGCCGTCATCGCGCAAGAAGCAGGCGCCGTTGCCGTCATGGCACTCGAACGCGTTCCCGCCGACATTCGCAAAGAAGGCGGCGTTGCGCGCATGAGCGATGTGAAGAAGATTCGCGAGATCATGGATGCCGTGACGATTCCGGTTATGGCGAAAGCGCGCATCGGGCATTTTGCCGAAGCGCAAGTGCTGCAAGTGCTCGGCGTCGATTGGATCGACGAATCCGAAGTCCTCACGCCGGCCGATGAAAAATATCACATCGCCAAAGAGCAGTTCACGATTCCCTTCGTATGCGGTGCACGCGATTTAGGTGAAGCGCTTCGGCGTATCGCCGAAGGCGCGGCGATGATTCGCAGCAAGGGCGAAGCCGGCAGCGGCAACATCGTCGAAGCTGTGCGCCACATGCGCGCGATTCGCGACGGCATCGCCGAGCTGAGCGCAGTTCCGAAGGAAGAGCTCGTTGCGCGCGCTCGCGATATCGGCGCGCCGCTCGAAATCATCCGCGAGATCGCCGAAAAGGGACGTCTGCCGGTAGTGCTGTTCTGCGCGGGCGGCGTTGCAACGCCGGCTGACGCCGCGCTCATGATGCAGCTCGGTGCCGAAGGCATCTTCGTTGGCAGCGGCATCTTTAAGTCGGAAGATCCGGCACGGTTTGCCAAAGCGATTGTCGATGCGACCACGCATTTCAACGATCCGAAGATCGTCATGGATGCGCAGCTGCAAATCGCAGGCGCTGGTGCAATGCCCGGACTCGACATACGCACGCTGCCGCAAGAGCAGCTGATGTCGGTACGAGGCGTCTGAAGAAAAAACCAGTCGTCGGTGTCCTCGCATTACAGGGAGATGTTTCCGAGCATCTCTCTGCGCTCGCGCGTTCGGGCGCCGAGCCAATCGAAGTAAAGACGCCCGAGGATCTCGCGCGCGTCGATGCCTTGATCATTCCCGGCGGCGAGTCAACAACCGTGATGAAATTGCTCAAGCGCTTCGGACTCGAAGCGCCGATCAAGAAGCGCGCCACGGACGGAATGCCGTTGTGGGGCACGTGCATGGGGATGATCGTTGCCGCGCACGACATCGCCGATCTGAAAGATCAGCCGACGCTCGATCTCATCGATATCACCGTGCGGCGCAACGCGTTCGGACGTCAGGTCGCCTCCGCCGAGGTCGATTTGCCCATCCCGGCGCTCGGCAGCGAGCCATTTCCAGCCGTCTTCATTCGGGCGCCGTGGATCGAGCGCACCGGCCCCGACGTCGACGTCCTCGCCAGCCGTGACGGCCACGTGGTTTTCGTGCGGCAAGAGAACGTCTTGGGCTCCTCATTCCACCCAGAATTGACCCACGACGACCGGATGCACCGCTATTTCGTGGAGATGATCACGGCGTAGCGCCGGAGGGAGGGGGTCCCCCGTTGTCACCCCGAGTGAGTCGAGGGGCAGCGATGATCGGCGCCTAATACCTCCCTCGATGACGACGTTTGCTGTTACGCCGCCAATCGCACCACATGTCCTCAGGCTGGACAGGTTGAGTACTCGGCCTGAGTTGCGCACGAGTTTTAGAGAGCGAGGGCTGTCATGAATGACGTCCTCGTTTTAAATTTCACGTATGAAGCGCTGAACATTACGTCGTTCCAGCGCGCCGTGAAATTGATCTTTTCCGGCAAAGCCGAGATCGTCCACAATCGCGATCGTATTCTCACGTCCGCGCGCTGGGAGCTGCGCATGCCGTCGATCATTCGGATGCTGTATTATATCCGGCGTCCGATGCAAAAGGTCGCGCTCACGAAGAAGAACGTGCTCTTACGCGACGACTACACATGCCAATACTGCGGGCTTCGCGGCGAGCGCATGATGACGGTCGACCACGTCGTCCCACGCAGCCGGGGAGGTCCCTCGACCTGGGAGAATCTCGTCTGCGCGTGTATGCGATGCAACAATCGCAAGAACAATCGCTCGCCCCAGGATGCCAATATGTCGCTCAAGCGCCGTCCGAAGACTCCCAAGTACATCCCGTGGATCCAGATCCGGCGGAACACGTTCCCGGGCGAGTGGCATAAGTTTCTTTTCCTCTACAATGTCTCCATAGAGACGAAGCTCGAGGGGTAGGGCGCCCCGGTGTCTGCCGAGCTCCCGGCCTACGTCACGGTGACGGATGCGGCCGGCCGAGTACTTTTTCGCCGCCTGGCGACTGCTTCGGAGGTCGAAGAAGCGATCCAAATCGCAAAAGCGGCCGACCAAGAGGCCGAAAACGTGCTCAAACGAATCGCTAAAGACAGAGATAGGATCCTTGCCGCCCAGGCCCAGCGTGCCAAAATCGACGCCGCGAGCGCACCCGACATCCAGGTAGTGGAGGCGGGGATTGTCGCGGCGCCCGATGAGGAGCCCCTGGAAACGAAGGGACACCTGCCCGAGTACGAGGGTGAATCGGACTTCCCGGATTTTGTGGAGCACTCAGCCCCAATGCACAAACAGCCGAAACAGAATGAAGAGACAGACGCCTTTACGGCTTTTGGGGACGACGAGCTCGGCTTTCTGAGCGCGCTCGACGAGGAGAAGGGTAAGTAGGCATTATGATCCGTCGGATTGAGGGCGAACGCCCATCACAAGTTCAGCGCAAGCTTGCGCTGCGTCGAACCGGCACCGAGCTGGTTCCGCTTACCGAAGCAGTCCCGCTCCTAGCGTTGCGCTACACCAACGGCTTCGTCACCGTCGAAGTCTCGTACGATGCGCTCGATCGATTCATCGATCTCACCGGCGACATTCCGCTTCCGGTCACCAGTGATCCGGAAACCGGAGATCGTCGCGCATACGACGGCACGCGAGGCGTCAAAGTTATCTACGATCGTCTCCTGAAGCTACGCGAGGTGACCTCGCAGAGCCGAGACGGGCTTACGATCCGAGTCAACTTCCCGGCCGGAACAGGGCAGGGCGTCGCGGCCTAAACTCGACCAGAATCGCACGCCGTACTTCGACGTGCTGATGGACTATGTCGATACGGGCGTTGTCCCGTTTCACACGCCCGGACACCAACAGGGTCACGGGATGGATCGCGCATTCCGTGAGTTCGTCGGTGATAACGTGCTCGCGATCGATCTCACGCAGATTCGTGGACTCGACGATCTGTTGCAGCCTGAAGGCCCGCTGGTCGAGGCCGAAGCGCTCGCGGCCGAGGCCTACGGCGCCGATCATTCGTTCTTTTTGATCAACGGGAGCACCAGCGGTAATCAGTGCATGATGATGACCGCGGTCAATCCCGGTGAGAAGATCGCAATTCCGCGCAACTCACACAAGAGCGCGATGGGCGCTCTTATCATGAGCGGCGCAATTCCGGTTTACATGCAGCCGCAAGTCAGCGAAGAGCTGCACATGGACCACACCGTCACGCCCGAGACGGTGAAGGCGACGCTCGAAGCCAATCCCGACGTCAAGGCCGTCTACGTGGTGAGCCCGACGTACTACGGCGCACAAGCGAATCTCGCAGCAATTGCGCGCATCGCGCACGCGCATCACGTTCCGTTGCTTGTCGACGAAGCGTGGGGCCCGCATTTCCATTTTCATCCATCGCTGCCGACGGATGCATTGGCCGCAGGCGCGGATCTGGTCATCAACTCGACGCACAAGATGATCGGCTCGATGTCGCAGACGGCGATGCTGCATGTGCAGGGCCGGCGTATTCCACTCGATCGCTTGAAAGCAGTCTATAAACTCTTTCTCTCGACGTCGCCGAATCTGGTGCTGGTCGCATCGCTCGACGTTGCGCGCCGTCAAATGGCGACGATCGGTGAAGCGTTGCTCTCGCGCACGATCGATCTCGCAAACGAGATTCGCAAACGGCTCAACGAGATTCCGGGCATTTATTGCTTCGGGCGCGAACTCGTCGACGGCAAAGGCGTCTTCGATTTCGATCCGTGCAAGATCACGATCACGGTCAAAGATCTCGGCTACACGGGCTATGAAGCTGAAGAGATCTTGCGGCGGCGCTACAACGTGCAAGTCGAGCTCGCCGATCTCTTCAACTGCGTCGCGCTCATCACGATCGGCACGACCGGCAAGGCGGCGGAAGAATTGATTTACGCCGTGAGCGAGTTGGCGCGCGAAGATCGCCCGGTCGACATCTTCTCGCCCTCAGGGGTGCTCCAGCGGCGGCTCAAAACGGGGACGTATCATCTACCGAAGATCCCGCCGATGCGGCTCTCGCCGCGCGAAGCGTTTCTCGCACCGACCGAATTAATCGCGTTCAAGCAGAGCGCCGGTCGCGTTTGCGCCGAGGTCATCACGCCATATCCGCCCGGCATTCCCGTAATCTCGCCCGGCGAAGAGATCACAAAAGAAATCATCGACTACTTGGGGCTCGAGAAAAAAGCCGGCGTCCGCATGCAGGGCCCCTACGACGACGACCTCCGCCGAATCCGGGTCGTCAAAGGCGTCTAATCTCAGCGGCACAGGGGAATGAAAGAGCATGCTTTGGATCCGCGCTGCCGGATCAGCCCTCATGCTGCTCTTGCTGATGACCTCGACCGCCACTGCCGATTCGTCAGTGCAGCAGCTCGAGACCAACATGCGCGCATCCCTGGCCACGATCGGGAGCACTGGAGAGCAGACGGAGCCGGCACGGGCCCGGCCGTCGATTCAGGCGCCCCTCGCTCCAAAAGTCGGCGCACTCGGCACAGGTCCGATGATGGCGGTCGCGCATCGGCTTGCGAGCTTGACGGGAGGCTGGCGTATCAGCGCGGGGATCACCCCCGAAAGCGAAGTCCTCGGCGTCCTCAACGGACACGTCGTATCACAACGCTGGACGAATTTTCACGTAAGCGTAGGCTTGCCCCTGAAGTAATCTCTGTTGTCATCCCGAGCGAAGTCGAGGGAGAGCGGAAATGCATGCGCCTGCCACGTATCGTCGCAAACGATGATATTGCAAAAAACCGCAATTCCCGGCGTGATGATGTGGTCGCGTTGGCAGCCCGAGCGTTCGATGAATTTCAATTCGTTCTTTATCGTGAGCAAAAATCGCGATGAAAACGTGCTTGTCGATCCGCTTGAGCTCGAAGAAGACGACGCGAACAAGATCGATGAACTCGGCGGCGTTGCGTGGATCGTGCTGACGACGCGCGATCACGAACGCGAAGCTGCTGCGCTCGCGCAGCGCTTTAAGGCAAAGATCGCCGCGCCCGAGCTCGACATCCCTGAAATCAAAGCGAAGGTGGACCGTCCGCTGCGCGAAGGCGATCGGATCGGTCGCGTAACCGTCGTGCAGCTCGAAGGCATGAAGTCTCCGGGCGAGTTCGGGTTGTCGCTCGACGAGGGCGAGACTGTGATCGTCGGCGATGCGCTGTGGGGCGATCCGCCAGGCTCACTGCGTACGGTTGCTGACGAAAAGCTCGGCGATCCGAAGAAGGCCGTCCTGAGCTTGCGGCGCCTCTGGGGACTCGAGCCGAAAAACATCTTGGTCGGCGACGGTTATTGTATTTTTGGCGGCGCGACCGCTGCGATCGAAACGTTCTTGAAATCGCGCAGCGATGTGTTGATCTACAAGATCAATCTCGATGAGCTCGAGAGTTGGAAGACGCGCAAAGGCCCGGGACGCCACGAGCGCCGTCAAGCCGAAGTCGGTCTGTTACTCGGCGCGCGCAAGCTCGGCTATCAGATGTTCGAGGTTCCGCCCGGAAATTTTGCGACGGCAATGCACGCACACACCGAAGAAGAAGAACTGTACATCGTTTTCGAGGGCGAGGGAGCGATTCGGTTTCCGTTTGGCGAGTATCCGATTCGCAAGGGCGACATGATCGCAATGCCTGTCGGCGATCACGGGGCGCACCGCATTCACAACACGGGCAAAGAGCCGATGATCGTTCTCGCGCTCGCGAACAACGCGCCCGACGACAATGTCTACTATCCGGATTCCGACAAGCTGCTGTACTCGCGCCATGTCATGCGGCGCATGGTCAGCGGCAACGCCGGCGCAAATCTCGATGCCTGGGCAGGCGAACCCGGCTAATCTTCTGCTGTTATAGCTACGGATTCCGGCGAAACAACTCACCGAGCCATGCGACAAACTCGCCAATGCCAAAGCGAAAACTAGCGTCGGTCCAAGCCTTGTGGATGAACATCCCTACGGGAAGGGCGGCGAGCAACACTAAGATCGCGACGCTTGTAATGTAGCCAGCAGCTGACATCGGTTATATCTACCGCCGCTTTCGGCCAAAGTGGCGGCCGGCTCGGGATGACAAACTGAGACCGGCTCTCGTTAAGGAGTCATAAAGGCTCGGAACCGGGCTGGCGCTTTTTGGGTAAGGTTAAGTGAGGGGCTTCTCTGGACGAACTGAGATCAGGGGGCCAAATACTACATATGGTAGTCGTCCGACGGCAGGGTCCACTCCCTAGTACTTTGAAACGAACGATAACGTGAGGTCTCAGACCGAGCCGGCCCTTGTGAGGACAGCGCTAGTTGGCACTTAACGCCGAAGCCTTTTCGCCGTCTTGGGAGCTCACGCAGCTCCTAGACATTTTCCCACTACCGATCCGCCAGGCACTCATCCGCCTGCCGAACGTGAACGAGATCATCGAGGTAGTGCTCGATCTCGGCCGGCCGCCCGAAGCGCGCTTCGAGAACGGGTTCGTGTTCTTAGCCGACACGCTCGTTACGCACGAAGAGATCGCGCACGTGTCGTCGCGGCTCTCGCCGTTCGGCGCCGACAATCGCGCCGGCATCGAGCGGACGCTGCATCGCATCTCCGCGATCCGCAATCGCACGGGAAAGATTATCGGTCTTTCTTGTCGCGTCGGTCGCGCGATTTACGGCACGGTCGACATCATTCTCGACGTTGTGCGCAGCGGAAAATCGATTTGTTTGCTTGGACGTCCAGGCGTCGGCAAGACGACGATGCTGCGCGAATGCGCGCGCATCCTCAGCGAAGATGGCAAGCGCGTCGTCGTAGTCGATACCTCGAATGAAATTGCCGGTGACGGCGACGTTCCGCATCCGGGAATCGGTCACGCGCGGCGCATGCCGGTTGCCGATCCGTCGCTGCAGCACAACGTCATGATCGAAGCGGTCGAAAACCACATGCCGCAGGTCATCGTCATCGACGAAATCGGAACCGAAGCCGAAGCGGTCGCCGCTCGCACGATCGCCGAACGCGGCGTGCAGCTGATCGGTACTGCGCACGGCCAGACGCTCGCCAATATCCTCAAGAATCCGACGCTCTCCGATCTGCTCGGCGGCATTCAAGCCGTCACGCTATCCGACGAGGAAGCGCGTCGTCGCGGCACGCGCAAGAGCGTGCTCGAACGCAAGGCCCCGCCGACGTTCGACGTGCTGATCGAAATCGTCGATCGCGGACGACTCGCGATCCATCGGAATGTCGCCGAAGTCGTCGACGCGCTGTTGCGCGGTTACCAGCCGCAGCCCGAGATCCGCGAGCGCGGACCGGCCGGCAACGTCACCGTCGTGCAGCAAGCCGACACGCAGGTGTTGCCGCCGCCTTCCGCACGGATCGATGAAGTCGAGGCCGAGGCTGCCGCGGAGCAAGAGAAGCCGCTGATGATCTTCCCGTACGGCGTCTCGCGCAACAAAATCGAGCGCGCGGTTTTGAATCTGCGCGTCGGCGCCTCGATCGCCCGCAAGTGGGACGATGCAGACGTCGTGCTGACGCTCAAAACGCTCGAGCGAAAAGAGTCGGCGAAGCTCAAGACGATTGCGTCCGAGAATATTCCGATCTACACGATCAAGACGAATACGACGACGCAAATCCAGCACGCGCTCAAAGACATCTTCGACCTGCCGTCGATCGACTCCGAAGAGCTCGCGCTACGCGAGGCTGAGGAAGCGATCTATCAGGTGCTGCTCGAGAACAAAGCGATCGAGCTAACGCCGCAAACGTCGTACATTCGGCGCATGCAGCATCAAATGGCCGAACGTCATCGTCTGCAATCACGCAGCACCGGTCTCGAGCCGAATCGCCGCGTGCAGATCTACAGGGCAGCCGACTCCCTAGGCTAGCGCCTAGTGCTTGGCGCCTTGAACTTCGACCTTACCCGTTCCGTCGATTAAGAACGTCGTGTCGTACTGGCGGATCTCGCCTTCGACGTCGATACGGCTGTGCACGTGGCAACGGTGAATTTCTTGTGAGCCGCGTCTGACGACGCCCGAATACGTCATGCGCAGGAGCGGCGCTTGGCCTTCGCCCGGCCTTGTCATGTGATTCATTTGAACGAGCGAGTTGACGATTTGCTGTTGAATCGCGAGCGGTAAGAGGCGGAACGCGTCATCGTTCTTGCTCTGGACGGCCTTGAGCTCGTCGGCACCGCGATTGGCCGGCTCGGGCGCATCATTGCAGAAGCGCACGATGGCATCCCAGTCATCGGCCGAGATGCCCGCGAACTTCGTCGCGAAGCGATGCCACGTCGTGCCGCCGTTTTGGACCGCATCGTGACGGACGACTTGCAAGCGAATGGTCATCATCCGCTCGTTGATCTTCATTTGTACGGTGAATTCGTTGCCCGGGGGCTTGTCTTTGAGAACGATCAAAGCACCGGTCGCTGAAATCTCCTGGCCTACGCCATCGACGACCGTGTTCTCATCTTTGCTCCAGCGCACGGGGTACGTAACCGTTTTGCGATTGTGCCCGCGCCGTTCCGGACCCTTACTCCCACCAAAAATTTTGGCAAGTTCGTAAAGCACGTCCTCACCTCTCCCGATTGCTCGGTGTCCTGACTATTGCTGCTAGGCGGGGCCTAGACCTTGAGCGCGAAGCAGGGTGCGATGTTCATCACCTTCGAGGGCATCGAGGGATCCGGCAAGTCCACCCTGATGCAACGCGTTGAAAGCGAACTCCGCGAGCGTGGCGAGGACGTCCTGCAAACGCGGGAGCCAGGAGGAACGCCACTCGGCGACGAGGTGCGGAAAATCTTCCTCGATCCGGCCCAGAAAATCGGCCCGATGGCGGAGGTGATGCTGCTGTGCTCGTCGCGTTCGCAGCTCTGCACCGACGTCATACGTCCGGCGTTACGCGCCGGCCAGACGGTCTTGTGCGATCGGTTCTATGATTCGACGATCGCCTACCAGGGATACGGGCGTGGCATGGATGTCGAGGAGCTGCTGCAGGTTTGCCTGGCCGCGACCTCCGGATTGACGCCGGACCTTACCTTTATCCTCGACCTTCCACCTGAAGTCTCGTTGAAGCGCGTCGCCGCGCGTGCCGCGAGCGGTGGGCACGCCGTCGATCGCATGGAGCGTGAATCCCTCGATTTTCACCGTGCCGTCCGCGCAGGGTATCTGGATATGGCGAATCGGTGGAGCCGGCGCTTTGTCGTCGTTGACGTCGAGCAGTCCGTGGACGCGAGCGTGCATGCGATCCTCGCCGCAATCGATCACGCGCGCATAGGACTTCGAACGACCGCTTCGTGAGCGAATTCGATGTCGTCGGAGCCGATGGCCCGACGCGCTTTTTCTCCGCGTATACGCGCGAGCGGCTTGCGCACGGTTACTTGTTTACCGGACCAGACGGCGTCGGGAAGCGCACGTTCGCACAACGGCTCGCGCAGTCGCTGCTGTGCGTCACGCCAAAATCGACGCTGCTCGGTTACTGCGGGCGCTGCAGTGGCTGCAAGATGGTGCAGTCGGGGACGCATCCCGATTTGTTCTCGACCCGCGGACAACTGAAGATCGGCGAACGCGACGTCGAGCAAGGTTTCCACGAATCCGAAGAAACGACGGCGCGCGATCTGGTGCGGCAATTTTCGCTGCACTCCTACGAAGACGGTTGGCGCATCTTCATATTCGAAGATGTCGACTTCACGCGCGAAGCTGCCAACGCATTGCTGGCCTTCTTCGAAGATCCGCCTTCGCGCGTACTCTTGCTGTTGACGAGCGATGCACCCGGGAAGCTGCTCGACACGATTCGCTCGCGGCTGATCGAGGTGCGGTTTCCGCTGCTGTCGCGCGCGCAAGTCGAAGAGATCTTGCGCAAGCTCGGGCACACCGATCCCAAAGAGATCGCGCGTGCGGCGCTGCTTTCGCAAGGCAGCGTTGATCGTGCGCTGGCTGCGCTCGAGGGTGAGTCGCGGGAAGTACGCGATGCCGCGATTGCGTGGTTCTACGGCGTCGTGCAAGGCGGAAGCGTCGACGACGGCCCCTGGGCGGTGCGGGAATCACTCGAGGAAGGGCTCGAGACGATCAAGACGCTGACGCGCGATTGGCTCGTCTCGCGCGTTGCCGGCAAAGAGATCGCGCCGCTTGCGTCCGATGAAGCTCGTGGGATCGCGAAGCTGCCGGCCGTCGAGGTGCACGATCTCGTCCGCGCGCTCACCGCGATCGAAGACGCCGAGCGCATTGCTCGCACCAACGTCACGCCACACCTTGTCGCGGAATCCGTCCGCATGGCCCTCGCCGCATGCTCCCGTTAGGAGATCTGCGCCCCCGTTGTCATCCCGAGCGAAGTCGAGGGATAGCGAGATTGTTTCTCAGCGAGCAGATTTCCGGGCCGAGCCGCCACAGCACGGGCCGTTTCGGCTTGTTCACCATTCGGTCGCGCTAGAATGCCGACTGAGAACGGCAACCTTCCACTTAGCGACCTGCGCGTTGTCGAGTTTTGCCACACGATTATGGGGCCGTCGTGCGGGTTTGTACTCGCTGAGCTCGGCGCTGACGTCATCAAAGTTGAAGCGGCGCCGGGCGGTGACGCGACGCGACGGCTCGGCGGTTTTGCATCCGGATTCTTCCCAAGCTTCAATCGCAGCAAGCGCAGTCTGCTCGTCGATTTGAAGACCGAACGCGGAAAAGAGATCGTCCGCAAATTGATCGAGCGCTCCGATGTGCTCATCGAAAATTACGGACCGGGCACGCTCGATCGCCTGGGTTACGGTGCGGATGCGGTCGAGAAGATGAACCCGAAAATCATCTACTGCGCGCTCAAGGGCTTCTTGCACGGACCGTACGAGAAACGCCCCGCGCTCGATGAGGTCGTGCAGTACATGACAGGGCTCGCGTATATGACGGGACTTCCCGATCGTCCGCTGCGCGCCGGCTCCTCGGTCGTCGATATCATGGGCGGCGTCTTCGGCGTCGTCGGCATTCTCGCCGCGCTTCGCGAGCGCGAACGCACCGGCAAAGGCGCGCGCATTACAGCCTCGCTCTTCGAGAGCTCTGCGTTTCTCGTCGCCCAGCATATGGCAGCCGAAGCGGTACTTGGCGTTCCGCCTCCGCCGATGTCGATGCGCTTTGCAGCGTGGGGCGTGTACGAGACGTTCCCGACCTCGAATGGCAAACCGATCTTCATCGGCGTCACATCGAACGCGCACTGGGAGCGTTTTTGCCGCTGCCTCGGTCGCGAGGATTTGCTCGAGGTCGAGGAATTCAGCGACAACAACAAGCGCGTTGCCGCAAAGGACACGTTGCTTCCGATTGTCGCCGAGATCGTGCGCAAGCACAGCTTCGAAGAATTGGCGAAGATCTTCGAGCGCGAATCCATTCCATTCTCACCGGTCGCGAAACCCGGCGACTTATTCGAGGATGAGCAGCTGAACGCGAACGGGTGGCTGGAGCGCACCGAGCTCGTCACCGGCACGATGACGAAGCTTCCGGGCATTCCGCTTGAATTTTCCGATCACAAGCTCGGCCTGCGCAGTCAACCACCGCAGCTCGGCGAGCACACCGACGAAATCCTCAAAGAGCTTGGCTTCGCGTAACGCTCGTCAAATTGCCGGCATGAGCGCAGAGCACATCATTGCGCGCGCGGTTTCGCGGCGACAAGGGTTTCTTTTTGCTCTCTGCGCCATCGCGACGCTGCTCGTTGCGATTGCGCTCTGGATGACGTTCAGCACGTATGGCTCTTCTGGGGCGCGATGGGTTCCGTCGGGTGTTCCGTTCGTGGACCGCGTTGCTTCGATCCAGCCCGGATCGCCGGCTGATGCGGCCGGCGCGCGCGTAGGCGATAGACTGGATATCAGAGACCTCTCACCAGCGCAGCGTCTTCGCTATCGCGATGGAATGGTGGTCGGACAGAAAATCGTTCTCCCCATCCGGCGCGGCGACGCTCGCCTTTCCTTTGCCTTGACGCCATGGCCCCTAACCAAGGACACGTTCTGGCGTAACGACGGCTGGGACCAGATGCTCAGCATCATCGGTGAATTCTGGTGCCTCTTTGTTGCTGCTCTCATCATCTGGCGGCGCCCGGAAAGCATGGAGGCGCTGATCTTAGCGTCTTTGCTGATCCTCGAAAACGGGAGCGTCGCGATCGCGGCGGGGCTGAATTTTTGGGTCTCTCCATGGCCCGAGCTCGACGTGATTTTGTACGCGGCAGCGGGGCCGATCTTTGCCGCGGGGCAAGTTTTATTGGCGACCTATGCCTTGCACTTCGGTCGACCGATCTCGCCTCCACGCCGTATCCTGACGTGGATTGCATATGCTTTTGCAGCACTCGCGGGACTCACAAGCCTCGTCGCGGTCATCGGCGAGTGGTTCGGCGTTATCGATTCTAACACGTGGTTGTTTGCCAATACGGCGTCAACCACAGTGTTCGTACTTGCGAATACGATGCTGCCTCTTGGATGCGCAGCGCTTGCGCTTCGCGCCGCTCTTCCGAGCGAGCGTGCGCGGCTTGGGTGGGCCGCGGGTGCGCTTTCGGTCAACTACATCGCAGGCGCCGTGTTCGTCCTTACGCATTTATTCGGCACGTTCGCGCGCTTCGGCACGATCCTCGTCGATATTTCGACATTTTTCGTTCCGATCGGATTGACTTACGCTCTGCTCAGGCGCCGTCTCTTGGACGTAGGGTTTGTGCTTAACCGTGCCGCGGTTTTCACGATCATCTCACTCCTCATCGTGGGCACATTCACTCTGGTGGAATGGGCGCTGGGCAGCTGGTTGCAAACCGCGAGCCGGGCGACGAACCTCGCGGTCAGCGCTGCTTTGGCGCTAGGGCTAGGTCTCTCAATCCATCCCATTCACATCTGGGTGGACCGGTTCGTTGACGGCGTGTTCTTTCGGAAGCGTCACGAAGACGAGCGCGCATTGCGTCGGCTCGCCCGCGAGGTCGCGTTCACGACAGACGCAGTCGCAATTGTCGAGCGTACAAAGCACGAGCTGCGCGAACATACCGACAGCACATACGCCGACATCGTGCTGCGCGATGGGAACGGCCGGTATGGCGACGTCGATGAAAACGATCTCGCGCTCGTTGCGTTGCGCGCCTCGCGCGCGCCGGTCGATCTGCAAACCGTTCAGACGGCGCTTCGCGGCGAGCGCGCATATCCGATGCTCGCGCGCGATCGTCTCGTCGGCGCACTGATTGTCGGGCCGAAGCGCACCGGTGAAACCTACGCTCCCGACGAGTCGGCGGCAATTGCCGAGGTTGCTCATGGCATCGGAATCGCTCTCGATTTACTCGGCATCGCGCCCGAGAATGCGACACCTCGCCTTCTTGATGCGATCGCAGCCCTGGACAGCTCGGTGCAAGCCCTTCCCGACGCGATCGTCGACCGCTTGCGAAGATCGCGCGAACTGCTCTAGCTGTCCCTCGACTTCGCTCGGGATGACGAGGATGATACGCTTGACGTAGTACGGACAACGGAGTATCATGCGAGTGGCTTGATACGCACTTTTGCGGACCGCGACACCGAAAGGCTCTTCAGTCAAGAAAGGGTGGCGCGTTTCCAGGCGTTCGAGCGCGTCGCTCTTCGGCGACTTCTCCTTCTGAATCAAGCCAGATCCTTGAACGATCTTCGCGGCGTTGGCTTCGGGCTGGAAGCCCTCAAAGGCAATAGACGAGGTCAACACAGTATCCGAATCAATCAGCAATACCGCGTCTGCTTTGTATGGACGAAAAGCGACGCGTTTGAGGTCGAGATCGTTGACTACCACTGAGGCGATGAGATGACGAAACTTCAAGCAATTCATCCGGGCGAGATCCTCGCCGAGGATTTTATGGCACCGCGTGGACTGACAGCAAATAAACTTGCACTCGCGCTCCACATACCGGCTAATCGGCTGACCGAAATCATCCGAGGGCGCAGAGCCATTACTGCCGACACAGCGCTTCGCCTTGGACAGTACTTCAAGACATCACCGGAGATGTGGCTTGGCTTGCAAGCCGATTATGAGCTGCGAAAAGCGAAGGCGGAACTGGGTTCAAAGATAGCCCGAGAAGTGCGGGTGGCTACCTAGACTCTGCGGAGTATGTTGCGGTGAACATCAAGCATCTGCATATCCACGTCTCGGATCGTGCTAGATCCGAGCGCTTCTGTGAAATATGGCTGGAAGACGCACGGTACGACGCGGCGAGAGCGCCACATTGACACTGCGGCGTCCCTCGACTATGCGCTCTTCGCGCGCCACGGTCGGGATGACAAAGCGATGCATTACCGAGATTGCATGGCCGTACGAATTGCAGCGAGTTGCTTATCCGTCAATCCGTCGGGCGTTGACATCAACGTCACGCGCGTTCCGTTCTGCACCCAGCTCACGGGGTGGAACTTGATGCGAAAATGCTTCTCTTTGCCGTCGCGGACAAGCTTGTAGTCCTGAACGGTCATGGTCTGACGGTCGCCGGGTTGCATCGGCGCCGGCGGAAGCGACGGAACCGGGACCGCGTCGGACGATTTCGTCATAAAGAGCACGTTAGGTTCCGGGCGGCCGTCGTCCGCAGTTTCCATAATCGTGAGCGGAGGCGGCGCGTCGGCACTGCTCTTATGATATTCGAACATCACGCGCGCTTGACGCGGATCCGATTCCGATGAAAACGCGCGAATCGTCGACTGCAATCCGGCGGGGATGCCGGCCGGCGCGATGACCGTAAACGGCACGTGCGAGCGTGCTTGCTCGAGCGAGACCGTCTGGACCGAAAGCGGAACCGTCTGTCCGTTGACGATCGTAAACGCGCGGAAGACGCGTTCGACCTGCGCAACGACTGCGGGCACATTCGCGAGGATCGCAACGAGAATCCCCGCGGCGACGACGGTGCTCATCCAGGGATTCCAGAGCGAATACTTACGCTGGACGATGCGGCGCGTCTGTATTGCGCTCAAATCGCACGTGGGAATCGAAATCTTGCCGACGTAGTCGGCGACGCTAGCTGGAAGCGAGCGGTTCATCGAGACACTCTCCTTGCAGTTGTGTAGATGGTTCCAAAAGCGGTCGGAGCCGGCGATGCGCGCGCATCAGCCGCCAGCGAACGGTAACCGCGTTGATGCCGAGTACGGCGCTGATCTCGCTGCTGTTGAGGTCATAGAAGTAGCGGAGCACGATTACGATACGAAGCGACGGTTCGAGCGCGGCAATCGCGCGCGCGACGTCGATGCGCTCGTCCGGCGTCAAGCCGACGACGTGCGTATCTTGGGTAAGGTCGCGCCGCCGCAGGTGCTCGCGTTGTTTCTGACGTGCTTGATTGACGACGACGCGATAAAACCACACGCCGAACCGTGCCGGATCGCGCAGCGAGGCCAGCGCCGTCATCATCCGCGCGCATGCGTCTTGCGCGGCGTCTTCGGCGTCCGCGTGGTCCTGGAGGATCGACCACGCGATCCGGTACGCGTCGGGCCACACCGATCGAACGAGATCGGAAATGGCGTTTGCGTCCCCGCGCCTCGCTGCGGCTACCTGTTCCTGAACGGGCTCCATGTGTATTAGACGCGCGAGGACGTCAAAGTGTTTGAGTGGTCGACTCTCGCGGAAAGCGTCGCGCCACGAATACGAACGCGATCGCGGTCCCTGCGAACGCGAGCCCTGTGATGGCGTTGACGACATCAGGCGCCAGAAATAACGTCGCGAGCAGGCAAATCAGGAACGGCGCCGTCCACAGGAACATGTAGATCGACGCTCGACGCGAGGCTTTCGTGCCTGCGATGAAATATTGAACGCCGAGAATGCCGTACGCCAAGGTGTATGCACAGTAATACATGCGCGTCGCGACGATGTCGCCGAACGAGCGCACGTAGAGCTCCGTTGCATAGACGAGTAAGACCACAACGGCCAGCCAGACGAAGTTGAGAATCACCGGCCACGTCTTGGGAACGAAGAACCGCGAAAACAGCCGGTGGTGGAAATACCACATGCTGCACACGACCGCAAATGCAAAGAGAAATCCCAGGAGCCAGCCGGGATGCTCGACCAGGTCCATCGTCCGCTCGGGGATGACGAGCGTTGCGCCGAGCTGCGCGAGACTGAAGCCGATCACGATGTCGGAAAAGCCTTCCAACCGATGGAGAAAATGTTTCGTCGTTTCGTCGGTCACGCCGGTCGCCTAGCCAGAATCCGTTGGGCAAAAATACCGAACGCGTAGAACGCGAAGAATCCGTAGAACGCATATGGCGCCGGCGCGAAGAAACAGCACATTCCGAGGAACAGGCTGAGTGTGAAGGTTTCGGTGATGAGTCCTTGCGCGAGGTTTGGCTTGAGATTGCCTTGAGCTGGAACCGGGCGCAGACGCGGCCAATAGCGCGGTACGCTCGCGCAATAGCGTTCGAATGCGTCACCGAAGGTCGCGCGGAGTAACGGCTCTTCGTGATCGATCAGTCTGTTGATCAAATAGGCGTTGGCAACGAGGATGAAGACCGCACCCGATGGAGGTGCGATCAGTGCAAAGCCGATCGACATGAACATGTTACCGAAATAGAGCGGATTGCGCGTGTAGCGGAATGGCCCCTCGATGAACAGTTTCTCTGCTTTGGCATCTGCGTTCCAGACGATCGCAGATTGCAGATAACTTGACCCCCACAAACGGATCGTAAAGCACAGAAACAGGAGGAAGACCGCCAAACAAAACAGCGCGTCGATCGCGGCATGGCTGCCCAGACGCAGGCCCAGCGGCACGATAGTCGGGACGTACGGGATGCCCGCAAAGCCGCCGACGATGCCCGGCAAAAATCCGAGACCGAAGATAATGCCGAATACCGTCGAGCGATTACGGTACCACCAGGGCGATTGGGCCGAGCCCGCGCCAGGTGCCTCGATCATGCGGAAACCTCCGTCCTCTCTACCGGAAGAGCGCGAGGATGGTTTCGGCGTTCGTGTTAGCTTGCGCGAGGACGCTGAAGCCGATCTGCCCGAGGATCTGCATTCTCGTGTAGGTCGTGGTGGCTTGCGGGACGTTGAGGTCGGTAATATTCGCAGCGGCGCTAGCTAGGTTGACCGAAGCTGTATTGTTATCGTCGAGGTCCTCGTTGAGGCGCACCATGATCGCGCCGAGCTGCGCGCTCTGCGAGAGTACTTGACTGACGGCATAATCGACCTGACCGATCGCATCTTCCGCGCTGATCGTTGTCGAGAGGTTCGTGTTCGACAGCCGCAGCGATTGCGTGTTCATCGCGGCGATACCGAGCTGAACTGCTTCGCCTTGCGTCGCACCGTCTTGCACGTTGAGCGCGGTGTCCGTCGAGCCGCTGATCGCCGCCGTCGCTTGCAGCACTTTCACGTATGCGGACAAGCCGACGTCGGCTGCGGTCACGTTGCCGATCGCGAGCGTCACGCCGTCGAAGTACATGCCGCGCTGATTCGCCGAAATCAGATCTGGAGAAACCTGCGTCGTTTGCGTGGCCGTGTCGTAGTACGATTCCTGCACGCCGATCGTTCCCGCGTCATTGACGACCTGCAGCTGAATGGTTCCGTCGTTCGGCGCGATAACAGGCCCGGCAGCGTTTCCAAGGGCAGTCAGCACGGTGAACTGTCCGTATCCGAGATTCGTGACCTGCGGGATGTAGATCGTCTCGACGGTTTGCGTAGCGCCGATGACGGTTCCGGTTCCCACGATTTGCACGTCGTTGGACGCGGGAAAGGCGCTGGTACTTTCTTCGACCCATGCTTCCGAGCCGACGGGCGGCGGATCAGTCGAGACGCCGAACGGAATTGTGACGGTCTCCGGCGCCGTTCCACTGACGCCGTTTTGGCCGTTCCAACTATACACGAGCACGCCGGCCGCATGCGCCGTTCCGAAATCCGCAAGAAAGCTCGTGGGGCTGAGAACTTGCTGGACTTTGACGATGTCGTTGAGACCGCTGGGATCGATTTGAAGCACTTCACCGGCGTAGAGTGGCACGCCGGAGTCGCCGATCGAGCTCGCGAGCGTCATTATTTGTTCGCCCGCCGCGACCGCGTTCGTCGAGGTGCCCCAGACGCCGCCGTGCATAACGGTGCCGCTCGCGACCGGCGCCGAAAATGTTGCCGTAATCGTGCCGGCTCCAGGGTTCGTTGAGAGGACTTGAATCTGCGCTGCGCCGGCTGAGAAGACCTCACCCGGTTGAACGTACGGCACGCTGTCCGCGCTGACTTGGACGGTTTCAGGCTGCCCAGTCCCGAGCGCATTCGAGAGAAGCGCGACATCGATCTGCGGTTCTTGTGTTGCGGGACCGTCACCGACTGCAGCCGCTTCGATCAACTGCCCGCTTCCGGGAATCGAATTGGCGGTGTTGAGCGTCGAGTTCGAAGTGACTGTCGCCGAGGCTTCTTGATCGGGCTGATAGCCTTCGTGGCTTCCGTCTAAGAGTGCCTCGCCGTTGAAATTCGTATTCTGCGCGATGCGGTTGATCTCGAGGAGCAGCTGGCTCGTTTCAGTTTGAAGGCTTGCGCGATCCGAATCGCTGGTGATGTCGCTGGATGCTTCCTCAGCGAGTTGCCTGATGCGCCCGAGAATGTCTTTGATGGTCGTCAGAGCACCGGCGGCGACCGCTGCGGCATTGTTCGCGTCTTGAACGTTACGTGAACCTTGATCGGTGCCGCTTACCTGCGACTGCAGATTGACGGCGATCGATTCGCCGGATGGATCATCGGCGGCCGTGTTGATGCGCAAGCCGCTGGAGAGCTGCGTCACCGCCCGTTTCAAGGTGGTCTGGTTGTCCGACAGCTCGAGCGAGGCGCTATTTGCTAGGAGATTTGTTGCAATGCTCAATCCACCGACGCCAGGCATCAATAGAAATATCGAGTGCCTCGAACGCGGGATTTAGATTTCTTAGAATCTCCGACGAGCGAACGCCACGTTGGTGTACGAGCGAGCAAGCACTAGCGCAAAATAGCCGAGCACGATCGCGCGAAACGCCGCGGCGATCAGAAACGAGACAGTGGGCGACATTCCAAAGTTGATTGCGTAGCTCGGAATGAGGACCGTCCCGAGACCCCAGTAGAAGAGAACGAAGAAAACCGCAAGTCCAATTGCCGGAACGTAATCTTCGCGTACGCGTTCGATGCTCGTGTTGAGAGACATGAATCCCGGAATTCCGCCGATGGCGGCCGCCGGGATCGTGTAGATCAAGAAGAAGAACGCAATCACGAAGAGCGCTTCGCCCAAAATCGGACTGATAAACGAGCCGATTTGCAGCGCGACATAAACGATAAAGTTCAAGCCAAGCGATGCCATGAAGATATCGCCGGCTTTGCGGCGGCCTTGTTCCCAACCGTCTTCGAACGAGCCCTTGCCGGTGCGCCAGATGTTGTCGGCGATGATCACGGAGATGCCGAGTCCGAAGCAATTGAAGAGAAAGATCAAGAGCGACAGGATGCCGGCGCTCAATCCGGAGAGCGCGTCTCCGCCAAGAGATGGAGCACTGAACATTTCCACCAGCACGCCCAGCACGCCGGTGAAGAGCGGCGCGAGCAGAAGCGCCGGACTGCGCAGCAGCAGCGGGAGCGCGTCGAGATACAGCTTCAGAAGCGTGCACCCGCGAGCGCTGAGCCGCACTGGCACGACCGTTGCTTTGGTGCCGCCGAGATGATGCCGAAGATGGCTTTCTTCACACGCTCGTTGTTGCTCGCGAATACTTTCATGACTTCCTCGTGCGAGACCGGCTGGATGCCCGGCATCCCTTCGAGCCCGACGTCGTAGTCGGTGATCAGGGAGATATTGACGTAGCAGATCTCGAGCTCGCGAGCCAGATAGCACTCGGGGTACTGCGTCATGTTGATGACTTCCCAACCGTGGCTCGAGAACCACTTCGATTCGGCGCGCGTCGAAAAGCGCGGACCCTGAATGACGACGACCGTGCCGTGATCGTGCGTGGTGATACCGATTTTCTTCAGCTCGTCGATTGCGATCGTGCGTAGCTGCGGACAGTACGGATCTGCAAACGAAACGTGCGTTGTAATCGGGCCGTCGTAAAACGTATCTTTGCGTCCCGTCGTACGATCGACGACTTGATCGCACACGACCATCTCACCGGGCGCGACTTTCGGATCGAGCGACCCGCATGCCGTCGGACCGATGATGCGCGAAACGCCAAGCTCTTTCATCGCCCACAGATTGGCGCGATAATTGATCGCTTGCGGCGGAAAGCGATGATCTTTTCCGTGTCGCGGCAGAAACGCGACTTTTTTTCCGGCGACCTCGCCGAGTGCAACTTTGTCGCTCGGTGCGCCGTATGGGGTTTCAACCCAGACCTCGCGCGCATTCTCGATCAGCGAGTAAAAACCGGATCCACCAAAAACGCCGATCTCGGCGGTCTCTTTTGACAACATTATCTCCCTAGTTTTAAAGGCGCTTCGCCCCAGGCTGCGCGCCCCCCATGCTACGCATGGGGCCCCCAAACCTCCGGGCCCCTGAGCATTTCGATAGCGCACGATGCCCCCAGGGGGCCCGTAACAACTACGGTGCCGGGGGCAGCAAGTTTCGTCGGTATTGACAGGTCGCGATATATCGCGATAGTATGCCGATAGGCCTAAACGATAGGCCGGAGAGGAGAGAACCACTAATGTTCTCCATGTTCACAGACCATTTTGAAGGCAGAGGGCACATGAGACACGGTCGCCGGCACATGCATCGCATGTGGCGAGAAATGGCCCGCGAAGGCGGTGCCGGATTCGAGGGCGAGCCCAGAATGCGTCGCGGCGACGTGAAGTTTCTGCTGCTCGGTGTGCTCACCAAGCGCCCAATGCACGGCTACGACATCATGCAAGATCTCGAGGAGCAATATCAGGGACGCTATCGCCCCAGCCCCGGCTCCGTTTACCCGACGTTGCAAATGCTCGAAGACGGTGGCTTCGTAACGAGCCAAATCGTCGACGGCAAGCGCGTGTACGAAATCACCGATGCCGGACGCAAACTGCTCGAAGAGCGCGGCACTGTCGAAGACGAGTCCGCACCCGGTGCAGAATGGGGCGAGCTGCGTGATGCAGCCGTCAAATTTGCGGCTGCCGTGCAGCAAGGGTTCCGTCAATTCGAGAATCCGCAAACGCGCGACCGTATCAAGAAAGTTCTTGACGACGCGCGCCGCGAGATTTACACGATCCTCCAAGAGGACTGATTCGCCCGATGAGCATTCTGAACGAAGCGGTGCGACACTTGTGCGAAGACCTTGTGGAGTCGGGAATCGACCACGATCGCATTGCAGAAATCACGCTTCTCTACGGTGAGGCTCTCAAGCGCCGAACAAGCGATGTCTGGATGGCATTCTACAGTTCGGTTTTCAAAGCGCTGCGCGCGCTGGCGGCCTATCCTCCGGGATTCAGCCAGCGCGAAGCGCGGGAATCACTTCTGCGCATCGTCGAGGACGATCTTGGTAGCGCGCTCTTCGGCAACGCCGTCGCGCAACTCCGCGATCAGCTGAATCTGCGTTACGAACGGCCACGCGCCGCAGTTAGCGCCTAACGCTTCAGTTCTTTAAAGAACGACCCAAACGGCAAAACTAAGCCGGGAAATTCCAGCGGCGTGTAGGGCGCGTCGAGCGAAACGATCTCGTGTGAACCATCGGGACGATACGCATCGATGCGCTCTCGCTTTGGATCGACGTGGAGCACCAAGCTGACGCCGGCAGCAAGATAAACGCGGCGTTTCTCATCGATGTGCGCGCGGATGTCGCCCGGCGATAGAACCTCGACGGCAATATCTGGAGCCACCGGGGGGACCTCGAGATCCTCGCCGTCGAGACCCGCGCTGCGTTCGTACGAAATAAAAGCGACGTCCGGCACGAGAGGCCGCCTCACTTTGCCTGGAGGCGTTATGCGGAAGCGCCACTCGGTTCCGACTTCGCCTTTTCCGCGAGCCCATGCAAGCAGTGCGTTAGCGATCAGTAACTGGAGGATCGCATGCTTGCGCCCCGGACTCACCTTCTGGATCGCCCGGCCGCAGATCCACTCGAGCTCCGGCTCCATTTCCGGCAAGATGATCTCTGGCATCGACATCGTCCCATCCCAACTCTATCACGCGGTTTTCACGCGCGACAAGTCGGCAGGGCTAGGCGGGATTACTCCAACTGAAGGTTTGGCGCTTCGCGCTCTTCATGAGTGGCTTGCGGGCGGCGTCGAACTTCTTGTAGTGTGCGGTCTCACGATGCGCGTCAAAGCCGCTTTCGTCGACATAAATCTCGTAGAGTACGATGGTGTCGGTCGTATCGTGCGGACGCAAAACGTCGAAGCGTAGGCACTTCGGTTCCTGACGCGAGTTCGCAGCGTTTTCGAGGACGATTGGCATGAACTCGTCCATTGCACCCTCGTTGAGGACCAGCTCGACATAAAGAACGTAATGGTCTGCCACAATCCCGCCTTTCGCAAATCAGCTGGTAGTTTTGTGTAGGGTTTCTTTGTCGTATCCTGCCACGCGCTTGTAGGAATCCGAGAGCGCGACAAGTTCTTCGCGCGGGATGACGTCGTCGATCCGCTCGAACGGACGGTCGCCGGTGCGCAGGTAGACTTCGCGCAAGATCGCGTCAGGCGGATTGGCGCGGTTGGCGCGCACGACGTCGGATGTCATCGGTAAACGGCGCGCTTCGTAGGCGCGCAGCGCTTTGACTGGATCGCCGCCTGCGCCGAGCTCTTCGGCGAGCGCGCGCGCATCCAAGATGGCTTGCCCGGCGCCGTTCGAGCCGCGCGGATACATCGGATGGGCCGCGTCGCCGAGCAACGTTGCGCGTCCAAAACTCCAGCGCTCGAGCGGTTCTTGATCGACCATCGGAAACTCGAGGATCGTCTCGGCGCTCTGGATCAGCGCCGGCGCGTCGAGCCAATCGAAGTGCCAGTCCGAAAACGCCCCGATGAAATCATCGATGTTGCCGCGCCGATTCCAATCCCGTGCGATGTGTTGCGGCGTCTCGACTTCCGCCACCCAGTTGACGAGCTGTCGCCCGGATGCATCGATTGCATCCTGAATCGGATAGATCACCATCTTACCCGTGGCAAGCCAGCCGGCCCGAATCATCGTCGCGCCGCCGAGAATCGGCGGATGCTTGGTTACGCCGCGCCACATGTTGTAGCCGGAATAGATCGGCGAGCCTTCCTGCGGATAGAACTGCTTGCGAACTTCGGAATGAATGCCGTCGCAGGCAATCGCGACGCTGCCGCGCCTTCGTGTCCCGTCATCGAAACGCAAGCTGATACTGCTGTCGTCTTGTTGGACGCCAATCGTCCGGTGACCGAAGAAGAGGTTATCCGGCCCGACGCGGGCCAGAAACGCGCGCACGAGCACGTTCTGCAAATCTGCGCGATGAATCGAAAGCTGCGGCCACTCGTATCCGGCCGCGTTCCCAAGCGGCTCGTCGTAGATCAGCTGTCCGAAGCGGTTAAAAAAGGCCGAGCGCGTCGGTGCGACGGCGAGCTTCTCGAGCTCTTCCTGTAGGCCGAGCTGCGCGAGAATCTTGGTTGCATGCGGAAGAACGTTGATGCCGACGCCGACTTGCTGTAAGCGGTTCGCTTGCTCGTAGATACGCACCGGAATCCGCAAGCGATGCAATTCGAGTGCGAGGACCAATCCACCGATCCCCGCCCCGACTATAAGGACGGTCAAGCCGTTTTGGGGTGATACGGTCCGAGCGTCTTGACTGCGTCTTGGGCGAACGTTTCGTCGATGACAAACTCGACCGTGATGTCGCTCGTGACGAATCCGGCCTCTTTGAACGTCGCAAGATCTTTGCGCAGGCTATCGATGTTCAAGCGTCCGTTCGGATCGTTGCCGTTCGGTGTAATCGCGCGATAAACGGCCGGGTCTTTGATCGCCGTATATTTCGTGAGAATGCCGATGATGTCGTTTGCGGCGGGCCCCGCCATCTTGCCGCCCTTAAGGGCATCGTTGTAGTCGCGAGCGGCCTTGATGTAGGCGACCATGAACTTTTGCGCTGCGTCCCCTTTACTCTTGATGAACGGACCACCGTAGAGAACGCACGCGATCTGCTGGTTGGGATAAAACTGGTCGTTGGACATGAATTTCACGGCCACGCCGCTTTCGATGCACTTCGTCACGATCGGCTCGGCCGTGATCGACGCGTCGATCGACCCGCCGCTGAAGGCCGCAAAGTGATCGGGAAATCCGAGATAAATCTCCTCGACATCACGATACGTGAGACCGCCGCGCTTGAGCGCTTCGTTCATCGTGCAGAAACTCGAGGTCGCTTGCGCAACCTCAGCGATCTTCAATCCGCGAAGATCCCGTACGCTCTTGACCTTCCCGGAATCGATCAGCGATTTGCGCACCATGAGCGGCAGGTAGCCGTAACCCTTGGGTGTGGAGCCTTTATCGGCGACGATGCGTATGTCGACGGCGCGAGCCGCTATGTTGTATAAGCCGGCCGACGGCGCGCCGGCGGCGACGTCGAGCTGTCCGGTGCCGAGCAGTGCGACCATCTTCGCGGCTGAGTCGAAGGGAATCAAATCGACGTCGAGCCCCTGCTGGCGAAAATAGCCTTTGGCTTCAGCGATGAAAAACGGCGCGTCGCTGTTGCTGTTCGTCACGCCGACCGAGACGCTGGCTCGGGATTGCGCGAATGCGGCGGTCGCCGTCGCGCCGATTGCACCGAGCGCGAAACTTGCTCGTGTAATCAATCTTTAAAGTCGCTGGGTTTGAGCTCTTCGATAAATTTCTTGAAGCGCTCGCGTTCTTCTTCGTCGGACTTTTTGTCGGGGACGGTTTCTTCCAGCGCGATCTTGTCGCTGACGTAGATTGGGGCTTGCATCCGCAACGCGAGTGCGATGCCATCCGAAGGACGCGCATCGATTTCTTGCGTCTCGCCATTCGTCTTCACGATCAGCTTTGCAAAAAACGTGGAATCTTTGATGTCGTGAATTACGATTTGCTCGAGCTTGGCTTGGAGAGCTTCGAGCATCATGCGCATCAGGTCGTGGGAAAGCGGGCGAGGTACCTGCGTTCCCTCGAGCGCCAACGCAATTGCGGTCGCCTCGAATGGACCAATCAGAATTGGAAGGTAACGGCGACCTTCGAGATCCTTAAGGATGACGACGGGATCGTGTGTCAACAAATCGATCCCGAGTTTGTCAACCTTCATCTGACGCATCTTTTTTGGGCTTTCGACTCTGGGCTAGGCCATCCTACACTTGTCCCGAAGCGGCGCTTTTCATGGCCCTATCTTGCGGGATCGTCGGTTTGCCCAACGTCGGCAAGTCGACGATTTTCAACGCACTCACGCGATCGGCGAACGCGCTCGCCGCGAACTATCCTTTTGCCACTATCGAACCAAACATCGGTGAGGTCCCTGTCCCCGACGATCGTTTAAAGGTGCTCGCAGAGATCTTCGGGACGACCCGAATCGTATACGCATCGACACGTTTCGTGGACATTGCGGGTTTGGTCCGCGGAGCAAGCAAGGGTGAAGGTCTCGGCAACGCGTTTCTCAGTCATATCCGCGAGACTGATGCGATCGCAATGGTCGTACGTTGTTTTGAAGATCCGAACGTTACGCACGTCGAGGGCGCGCCCGATCCGATTCGCGATATCGACATCATCGGTATCGAGATGGCGCTGGCCGATCTCGCGACGATGGCCAAACGTCACGAGCGTTTGTCGCGCGAAGCGCGTGCCGACGTGAAGTTGCGGCCGATGCTTGCCGCGGCCGACCGTCTGATCGCTGAGCTTGAAGCCGGCCGTCCCGCACGGGTTTTCGGACCCACGTCGCTCGAAGCCGAATTGGCGCGCGAAAGCTTTCTACTGACGATCAAGCCGGTGATCTACGTTGCCAATGTCGATGAAGGGCAAATTGGAACGCCCGGGCCTATGGCGCAGACCGTTCTCAAGCGCGCCGAGGAAGAACACGGTCAAGCCATCGTCCTGAGCGGGAAGATTGAATCCGAACTCGCGGGGCTATCAGATGAAGAAGCGCGCGAATTCTGTGAAGAGCTCGGCATTGCGCGCAGTGGTCTTGACCAGCTGATCCTTTCTGCATACAACACGCTCGGTCTGATGACGTTCCTAACCGCGGGGCCGAAAGAAGCCCGTGCTTGGACGGTCGAGCGCGGCAGCAAAGCGCCGCATGCAGCCGGGAAGATCCACTCCGATATCGAGCGCGGATTCATTCGGGCCGAGGTCGTCTCGTACGAGGATTACGCGCGCCTTCGCTCGCTGGATGCCATTCGTTCGGCTGGGTTGTTACGCAGCGAGGGCAAAGAGTACGTGATGCAGGAGGGCGACGTCGTCGAGTTTCTCTTCAAAGTGTGAACGTTATCGGTTTGGCCAATTGCTAGCTAGGTATTTTGGCCCTTTGTCCTAAAGGTACAATACGGTACAAGAGTACCGGAGGCTTCAAAAATATGTCGACTGCGGTGATACGCGATCTCTCGGTGTTCGGTGAGGCGATCGCCTATTTCAATGAAGCCGCGTCGCTCCTGGATCTGGCGCCCGGCATGCGCGCCATCCTGACGCATCCGTCGCGACAGATGATCTTCTCGCTGCCGTTCCAGCGCGATAACGGCGAGCTGGAAGTTTATACGGGCTACCGCGTTCAGTATAATTTCGCGCGCGGCCCGGCCAAAGGCGGCATCCGCTATCATCCGGGGGTTACGCTCGACGAAGTCACCGCGCTCGCGTTTTGGATGACGTGGAAATGTTCGGTCGTCGATCTGCCCTTCGGTGGCGGCAAAGGCGGCGTGACATGCGATCCTTCGAAGCTTTCGATGGGCGAGCTCGAGCGCATCACGCGACGCTACGCAGCGGAGCTCGTTGAAGTCATCGGTCCGGATAAAGACGTCCCCGCGCCCGACGTCGGAACGACGCCGCAAATCATGGCGTGGTTCATGGATACGTACTCGATGCACGTGCGCCAAAACGTACCCGGTGTGGTCACCGGAAAGCCGCTCGAGATCGGCGGTTCGCGCGGACGCGTTGAAGCGACCGGTCGCGGTGTTTCGATCGTCGCACTAGCCGAGCTCGAACGACTTAAGATTGCGCCGAAAAATGCGCGCGTCGTCGTTCAGGGTTTCGGAAACGTCGGTTCCTTTGCAGCTCGCTTTCTTTCGGAAGCGGGCTGTAAAGTTGTTGGGATCTCCGATGTCACCGGCGGATATCACAACGACAAGGGCATCGACGTTAAGAGTGCGATCGCATACGCGCAGGAGCATCATTCGCTTGACGGCTATCGCGGCGGCGACAAGCTACCCTCAGGCGATGTTCTCGAAGTCGAGTGTGACGTGCTCGTTCCGGCCGCACTCGAGAACGTGTTCACGATTGTAAACGCGCGCAGCATCAAGGCTAAGCTGATCGTCGAAGGCGCAAACGGGCCGACGACGCCCGAGGCCGATGCGATCTTCCGCGAACGCGGGATCGAAGTGATCCCCGATATTGTCGCGAATGCCGGCGGCGTCATCGTCTCGTACTTCGAGTGGGTGCAAGACCGCCAAGGCTTCTTCTGGAAAGAAGCGGACGTGAACGAACGCCTGCGCGAGCATCTCTTGTTAAATTTCGACGCGGTGCGGGAGCTTGCGGCTGCGCGCGGGGTGCCCTATCGCACGGCGGCCTATATGCTGGCGATCCAGCGCGTCACGAGGACGCTCGAGCTGCGCGGAGTGTACGCTTAGAAACTTTTCTCATCGACCTCGCCCTTGGGATCGTGGTCGGGTTTTTCGGCGGCGTCTTTGGATTGGGTGGTGGTTTTTTCTCAATTCCGCTGCTGGGGTTTTTCTTCGGCTTCGATCAGCAGCACGCGCAAGGCACGTCGCTCGTGATGATCATACCGAATACGGCCATCTCGCTTTGGCAATATATGCGCCGCTCGAAGATGGATCTGCGCGTCGCAATCGCCCTCGGCGTCACGGCCATGCCGTTTGCGTACCTCGGCGGCCATCTTGCAACGCACATGGCCAGCGCACCGCTCCGCCGCGCATTCGTAATCATGATGATTGCGGTCGCTATCTATTACGCCTGGCAGAGCCTGGTGCCGAAGCCCGCCGGCGTGAAGCTCAAAGATCGGTCGCATCTTTGGCCTCTGGCTTTCCCGATTGGCGCTACGGGCGGGATTTTGTCGGGTCTGTTTGCGACGGGTGGGGCCGTTTTCACCGTTCCGTTGATTGGCGCGATCTTCGACTATACGCAGGTCGTCGCGCAGTTCATGGGTCTCTCGCTTGTCTTTCCCGGAACGGTCGTCAATGTTGCGACCTATGCGCTCAGCCACGACATCGTGTGGAATGCGGGCTTCGCCCTTGCTATCGGTGGCACGATCGCCGTCGGCTGGGGCGTCAAGCTCGCACACTTTCTCCCTGAGCGACTGTTGCGCGGGCTGTTTTCTGCGCTGACGGGAGCGATGGCAATCGCTTTATGGCTGCGCGCATAGGATGAAGGCTCCGCGGCGTTTTAACTTCGAGCTTGTGGTCGGCGCATACGCAGTTGCCGCCGTCTTGCTCACGATGTTGATGTATTTCTTGAGGCACCATGCGTGACGCGTTGGCCGGCGGCGTCGACTCGCCGGTGCGTGCGGGCGCAGCGGTCGGTGGCGAGCCGTTCATTCAAGCGCGCGGCGCGGGCGCGTACGCTTACGATGCGTCGGGGCGTCGCTACATCGACTACTTGATGGCCTACGGTCCGCTGCTGCTCGGGCACGCGCATCCGGCTGTGACACGCGGACTCGATGAGATCGCGGCCCGCGGCGTGGTGTATGGTTCGACGCACGAAGACGAGCTGATGCTGGCAGAGCGGATTCGCGGACATCTGCCGTCGATGGAACGCCTGCGGTTCACAACAACCGGCACGGAAGCCGTGATGGCTGCCGTTCGCGTCGCACGTGCGTTCACCGAGCGTTCGGCGATCGTGAAGTTTGGCGGCAACTATCACGGACACTTCGATCTCGGCTTGCTGGGCGCGGGCGCATCGGCGCACACAAGCGACGCGGTTAGCGCTGGAATTCCGGCGGCAACGCTCGGCGATCTCGGTGTGGCGCGCTACAACGATCTCGAGGATCTCGACCGCGTGCTCGCGCTTCCAGAAGTTGACGGGCGGCTGGCCGCGATTCTGGTCGAGCCGATCGTGGGCAACATGGGTCTCGTGGAACCGGTCCCGGGATTTCTTGCCGGGATCTTCGAGCGTGCGCATGCGCGCGGAGCGCTCGTGATCTTTGATGAGATCATTACGTGGCCGCGCCTTGGACTCGGCGGTGCGCAGCACCGATTGGGCCACTATCCCGATCTCACGACGATCGGAAAGAATCTCGGCGGCGGCTTTCCTCTTGCTGCCTATGGCGGCCGCGCGGACGTGATGCGCGTCTTAGCGCCCGATGGACCGACGTTCGCCGGTGGAACGCATGCGGGGAATCCGTTCGCGATCGCGATCGGCTTGCGCGCTCTGGATTTCCTCGAAGCAAATCCGGACGTGTTCCCGCAGATGCGCGCGCTCGGCGAACGTCTCGCAAACGGCATTCGCACCATTCTCGCGCAGCTGCGTCTCAACTACGCCGTCGTTCAGCGTGAAAGCATCGTTGATTTCAAGTTTCGCGAAGGGCCGCCGACGCGCAGTTACGACGATCAGCAATTCGCCGACGCGGGCGCGTATGCGGCGTACTATCACGAGATGCGGGCGCGCGGCATTCTCTTGCCGCCGTCTCAGAACGAAGTGATGTTCTTGTGCACCGAGCATACCGCGAGCGACGTTGACGAAACACTCACGGCGATCCAAGCATCTTTAAGCGCTGCTCGTCCCAGTTGAGGACGACGAGCGTCCCACCGTCCTCCGGTTTCTGAATGCTCATCGAGCTGCTGCATTGGCGCATGAGCGGAATGCCGCGGCCGCGTTCAGCCGTCGCCGGAGGTAAGCTTGCGGAGATGCAGGTGCTATCGATGCCGCGCCCATGATCGCGGACCGTCGCAATCAAGTCTGCGTCGCGTTGCCGGACTTCGATCTCGATAGGTTCCGACGTCACCGAGTGCTCGATTGCATTTGCGAACGCCTCGCCGATCGCCGTGACGAAGTCTTCTAATACCTCAGGGCGCATCTCGACGTCTTCCCCGACGGCAAGCAGCTCGTCGCGCAGTTCTTGGACGTGCCAAGGCTCCGCCGGAACCCGCATTTGCAGCAATGTCATTTCGTTGAATCTATTCTTCCGAGAATGATGTGCATATCAAACACGGTAGCTGCCGTACGGAGGAGGCTGCGCTCGCTTGGCGACCCAGCATAGAATGCGGGCGGAAGTTCCCAGTTTTGGAGCAAAGAGACCCATATGCCAGCACATACAGCGCCGACCGGCGACGAACTCTGGGCACTGCGCGACGAAGCGCGCACGGCCAAAATCCGCATCAAGACGCCGAAAGGCGACATCGTCTTTACATTCTTTGCCGACGATGCTCCGCTGCACAGCGCGGCCTTCATTAAGCTCGCGCGCACGGGATTTTACGACGGGCTAAATTTTCACCGGTACGAGCCCGGTTTTGTTATTCAGGGAGGCGACCCGAACGGTGACGGAACGGGCGGCCCCGGTTATCAGATCGACGCGGAATTCAACGACCACCCGCACGTCCGCGGCGTAGTCGCGATGGCGCGCTCGAGCAATCCAAATTCAGCCGGCTCGCAATTCTACATCACGCTGGACAAAGCGCATTTCCTCGACAAGAATTACACGGTCTTCGGCGAGGTCATCGAAGGCATGGACGTCGTCGATCAGATCCGCAAAGGCGACGTCATGGAGACGGTAACCGTCGAGTAAATCTCAGCGTCACGATGACCGGGTCAGGATGACAAATGTGGCGTGATCCTACGCTCGGGATGACAGCGGTGGCGAGCTCGTCTGCTCAGCGGAACGAGCTTACGACAAGCCGTACTTAGAGTTGATCGTGCGGTTGACGTCGTGGGCGACGCGGCGGATCGCGCTAATCCCCGCGGAGTAGTCGCGCAGCTCTTTCGTCATGACGACGAGGATGTACGGCGTCTCACCGAACGGTTCGACGATCGCGACGTCGCTGCGGACGCCCGTAATCTCGCCGGTCTTGTTGGCGACTTGCGTTCCGGGCGGAAGACCCGCCGGAATTTTGTCGCGATCTTCCTGGCCGAGCATGATCTCGATCATCTTCCGGCATGAATCGGCTTTGGCGATCGTGTCGAGCCCTTCGCGGGAACCGCGTTCGATCTGATAAAGCAGCGCGGACATGTCGCGCGCGGTCGAAATGTTCTCGTTGTGCGCGACGATCGCAGCCCAGTCGAGGAAATGCCGTCGCAGATGCGTACTCGTCATGCCGGCCGGGACTGTCGTCGCATTGATCGCGGCGAAGCCGAAATGCGAGATCAACGCGTTCGAGGCGGTATTGTCGCTTTGCTTGATCATCGCGTGAATCAGCGACATGAGCGGATACTTCGTTCCCGGAATCGCGTAGCCGTAGGTGTCCGATCCGCCCACCATGTCCGCGGCACTGATCGCAACCGGCGTCGAGGGCGAAATCTTCCCGGCGTCAATCCAGCGAAACGCCGTCACCATGATGAGAACTTTTATGGTCGATGCTGTCGGATACGGATCGCCGTCGTGATAGGAAACGACCGGCGGCTCGGTCCCCATCGTGCGAGCGTGCACGGCGATATACCCCGGGACTGCCTCGAGATAGGCGAGTGAAAGTCTGGGCTGCGCCGAGAGGCGGTGCGGAAGCAGCGCAAGCGCGCCGCATCCGCCGAGTGTCAGAAACGCTCGTCGTGCAAGCATTCCATCATTCCATGAGCTTCATTGTGAAATAGGTCCACTCGAGCGCTCGCGTTCGTGCGGTTTCTTTTAAATTCGCGCCGGAACCGTGCCCGCCTTCGATAACTTCGTAAGGCCGCGACGACACGCATGATTCTCTGCATGGCGCGACATTTCGCGCTGCCTAGGAGCCGGTTCCCGTGTATTTATTCAGGCCGATGCGCCAAAATCCGTAGGCAAGCACCGCGACCGCTACGCCGACAACTGGCGTGAGCAACCCGATGGCCGGATTCAAGTGAAGCGCCCCGTCGCTTTTCCCCAGAAAATACGTCGCCGGAAAGTAATTCATGAACGCGAACGGCACGACGAAGGCGAGAAACAGGCGCACGGCCTTGTTGTAGATGCTCAGCGGATAGCGCGTGAAGTCTTGCTCGAGCGACATGATCATCCAACGCAGCGAGTCGACTCGCACGAACCAGAACGACGCGGCAGCGATCGTCAGGTTGATGCCAAAGTCGATCAGCGCGCCACCGATTGCGATCAGCGGGATGTATGCGATCAGCAGGGCATCGACGTGCACTTGCGAGTAGGGGATGGCAATGGCGAGCCAGACCAGGGACAGGATTAACTCGTCGGGGACCAGGTTGAATTGGCTCGGCGCAATCATTGTTTGAACGAGCGCATCGATCGGGCGGACGAGGAAACGGTCAAAATTACCCTCGCGGATAAGGACCGGGACGTCGCCGACTTTGAAGAAGAGCGTATTATGCAGCGCGTGCCCCAGCATCCACAGGGCATACAGAAACGCCATCTGCCGGAAGTCCCAGCCGTTCATCGACGGGAATTGCGTGAGTGTCGCCCAAAGCGCAACCAACGCAATCCCATGATAAACGAGCGTAAAGACGGCCCACATGAAAAAGTTGGCACGATACTCAACGATCGTGAGCAGCGATACGCGCCAGTACTCGATGTAGGCGGCTAGCATGGCAACGGTTCCGGTTCGCGCTCCCTTTCGGCTCGACCTTACCGCAAACGCGCTGCGGCGGCTCTCGACAAACGTTGTCGACACGTTCAGCGCGCAGGACGGTTTCATCCGTGCGCATCGCGGCGCGCTGGTCGTCGTCCGGCAGGCGAAACGCGACTCTCCGCTCGACGTGCGCACGCTCGGGGATGCTGATTTCGATGCGTCGGCGCTCACGGTACGGATGCTACAACCCGAATACGATCTGCGGCCGTTCTATCGCTCGGTCAAAGCGATTCCATGGCTCGATGCGATTGCAACGCGGATGCGCGGCATCAAACCGCCACGATATCCGACGCTCTGGGAAGCGATCGTCAACGCGATCATCTTTCAGCAAGTCAGCATTCACGCCGCCTCGGCGATTTTACGCCGCGTCGTCGAGCATCTGACCAAACCGATCGAGCATCAGGGGCGGAAATACCATCCGTTCTTCACACCCGAGGATTGGCTCGCGGCGAAAAGCAAACAGTTGCGCGCACTCGGTATTTCGGAAGGCAAAGAGCTCGCGCTCAATACCAACGCGGATGCGCTCATCAACGGAACGCTGCAAGAATCCGAGCTTGAGAAGCTGTCGACGAGCGACGTGCTGCAACGCCTGATCGTGTTGCGCGGCATCGGTCCGTGGACGGCAGCGGTCATTTGCTTGCGCGGACTCGGACGGCTCGATGTCTTTCCGATGGAAGATTCAGGCGTCGCGCGCGCGCTCAGCGATCTTTCCGGCGATCCGAATATTCGCGTCGAGCCGATTCTCGATGCGCTTGGCGAGCAACGCGGCATGTTGTACTACCACTTGTTGCTCGGCCGGCTTGAATCGAGCGGTCAACTCGAATTCGGAGGCGACGTTCCGCCTGCGCCGCGCCCGATGCCGCGTCCGCTTCCACCGCGTCGACCGCCGCAAAGTCGCGGGCCGCGCCGTGGCGGCGGCGGCGGCAACAACCGCGGCCCAAAACGTTAAAGCGATGAGAATAAAATTGGTTCAGCGGGCTTAGCGCCGTCGTCGGCTCCGATATCGCGGCCGAACCATGCGACATCGTACCATTTGCCTTGCTTCCAACCGACGCGCTTATACGTGCCGATGAGCTCGAATCCAAACGCGCGATGTAACGCGACGCTGCCCTCATTGGGAAGCGTAACACCGGCGTAGGCACGGCGATAGTTGAGCCGCTCGACGATCGGCAACAGTTCGTTGTAGAGCGTTCGCCCGATTCCGCGGCGATGAAAGCGTTCGTCGATGTAGACGGAGACGTCGATCGACCAGCGGTAACCGGCGCGTTCCGCGTGACGCGATGCGTATGCATAACCGGCGATCGTGTCCTCGACGATGGCGCATAGCCACGGCGCGTACGCGAGTACGGTCGCGACACGTCGCGACATCTCATCGGCACTCGGCGCAACTTCTTCGAACGAAATCGGCGAAGACGAAACGTACGGCTCGTAGATCGCAGCGAAGGCCGCGGCGTCGTCGAGTGACGCGTTCCGAACGAAGATTTCTCGTGCCATGGGACGAGGGGAATCCACTATAAGGGATGAAATTCCTTTTGGATGGATGGCCAACTTCTCGACCGCCGCATCGGAGAACGGATCCGCGGCCGGCGCGAAGAGCTGGGCTTGAGCCTCGAAGATCTCGCAATTCGCGCCGGCGTCAGCCGCTCGATGATCTCGAAGATCGAGCGTATCGAGAGCAGCCCGACGGCCGCGCTGCTCGGGAAATTGTGTTCGGGTCTCGGTCTCACGCTTTCCGGGCTCATGGCAGATGCTGAACGAGCACCGCACGCCCTTATTCGCCGCGCCGAACAAGTCACGTGGCGGGATCCTGAGACGGGCTACGTTCGCCGCATCGTTTCCCCGCCGCAGACCGGCTCGCCGATCGAAATTGTCGAGATCGAGTTACCGCCCGGCGCGCGTGTCGGGTTCGACGCGTGGAAAGTTCAGGCGTACACACAGCACATTGTCGTGCTCGACGGAACCCTATCGCTGACGATCGGCGGGGAGCGCGTCGAAGCGAAGGCCGGCGACTGCGTCCACATGTCCGTTGAGAGCGGTAACGCATTCGAGAACCGCACGAAAAAGGTGGTCCGCTATCTTGTTGTCATTTAAGGGAACAAGGAAGCAAGAATGGAGCCGCCCCGGAACCCGTTTTCCGTCGAGCATCATGCCGACGCATCTCAACACACCATCGCGGTAACCGGCGACATCGATATTTTTACGACGCCGGATTTCAGCGCGGCACTCGAGCGCGCGAACGGCGCGCCGCGCGTCATCGTCGATCTTTCGGGCTGCGCATATATCGATTCGACCGGAATTTCGACGCTCTTTCGTTGGCAACAGTCGACGGAAGGCAAGTTGTGCTTGGTGGTCGGTCAGCACGGCAACATTCGACGCATCTTGGAGGTCTCGGGAGCTCATAAGTTCATCGCGATCTTTCCTTCGGTCGCGGCGGCGAAGACGTGTTGATCGCGCTCGTCGCGCTGCTCCTGGCAGCGCCTACGCAAACAGAATACACGCCTCCATCTGGACAAGGACGCGCCGTCATCATGCTGTCCGGACATTCGGGTCCGCCGCTGTACGTATCGTACGCACAGCATTTGGCCGCTGCCGGATACTACGTCGTTCTTCTCGACGGCAAAGACATTCTCAACCGTGACCGGCAAGGCGATGCGCGCTTGGATCTTGCGATTGCGCGCGTGCAAGCTTCGCCGCATGCACTGCCCGGGAAAGTCGCGGTGATCGGATTTTCACAGGGCGGCGGCGGCGCGCTCGATCACGCAGCGACGAAGCCGAAGCACGTCGCGGTCGTTGTCGCCTACTACCCCGAGACGGATTTCATATTGCCCGGTTTTAAGGACGTCAAGACGTTCGTTCGGCGATTCGATGTGCCGATCGTCGTTTACGCAGGCGTTAAAGACACGTATAATGCCTGCTGTTTCATTGAAACTGCGCGCGCGTTGCAGTCCTACGCGCAGCAGCTCGGCAAACTGTTCGAGCTCGTCGAGTATCCAAACGCGCATCACGGCTTCAATCTGGCGACGCAAAATTTTCGGGAAGCAGATTCGGCTGACGCGTGGACTCGAACGCTCGACACGCTCCACCACTACCTCGACAATCAAGCCAGGAACTGAGATGGAAAAGCAAAGCAAATACGGCTACGCAGAGACTGTCGCGCGTCTCTCAAAAACGATAACCGACGCGGGCAACGTGATCTTCGATACGATCGATCAAGCCAAAGCCGCCGCAGGCGTGGGTATGAGCTTACGGCCGACGACGCTGATCGTGTTCGGCAATCCTAAGGGCGGCACGCCCCTCATGGACGCGCATCCGCTCTTCGCGCTCGAACTTCCGCTCAAGATTGTTGTGTGGGAAGACGGTGGCAAGACGAGCATTGCGTACGCATCAATGCTCGATGTCGCGAAACGTTATGGAATCGAAGGCGATCCACGCATCGCCAATATGGACAAAGCTCTCGATACGCTGGCGAGTTCGATCGCCTAGCGCCACCATCCGTGGTAGCCGAAACCAACTCCGAAGTAGACCGGCGGTCCGTAGACCGGATAGTAGGGATAAGGACCATAGGCGTAATCGGGGCCGGATTGATACGGCGTATCGATCTCGTTCGCGAGGAACATAGTGCCGCTCGTGTGGCCCATGATCGTGACCGTCATACCTGGCGCAAGGCGAATCCCCGTCGGATTGATGATCGTACCTTGATGGAGCTGAATCCGATCGGTGTAACCGTTGGTATCAGCGATCTCCATGTACGTCCCGTTGACGACGGTTACGCGTCCACGAATCGTTTGTTCTGACGTCGCGTAGCCTGGCTTAGCGTAGGACGGAAGCGGCTGCTGAGCTTGTTGCGCGAGCGCGGCATGCGGCGCAAGCATACCGAGGGTCGTTATGGCGAACGCCAACAGTGCGATGGCGGGTGCGCGTCGTGGGGTAGTATTCATTGCCTCTATTTTATCCCACGGAATGCAGCCAAGCAATCATTTTTCATTTCTGGGAGACTAGAATTTCCTGTGCTTTTGCTGGGAATTCATGCAGAGATTGGGCACAAAGAAGCAGTGTTTCTTGCGCGTCTCGCCGGCCTGGTTGCCGTGGCCGTCCTCGTCGTGGCTTTTCTTGCCGCACGATCGCCCTATGCGCAACCGCAGACGATGGTCGATATCGGTGGCCGGGATCTCGATATCTATTGTAACGGCAACGGCTCGCCGGTCGTGATCCTCGAATCGGGATGGGGCACATCAAACCGCGTTTGGAAGTACGTGCTGCCATCGGTTGCGAGGACCACGCGGGTGTGCTCGTATGACCGCGCCGGCCTGGGTTTCAGCGACTCCGGGCCAATGCCGCGCGATGCGGACGCGATCGTCGCCGACTTGCACACGTTGCTGAAACGCGCCGGTGTGCAGCCTCCATACGTCATGGTCGGGCAATCGTTCGGCGGACTCTATGCGCGGCTGTACGCGTCGAAGTACCGGCGCGAGGTCGCGGGCATGGTCCTCGTCGATCCGACAACCGACATCCGGCGCTTTGAATCGATCAGCCCGGCCATCCAGCGCTCTTTTGCCACAGGCCTTGTTCCGTTTGAATCCTGCGCACCGACGTCGCAGAAATGCCGTGAGGCGGTTTCCGAGATGCGCTCGTATGTCGGCACCTTAAACGAAGTCCGCGATGCCGGCCACGGTTATGGTCATCTGCCGCTCGTCGTTCTGACCGCCCGCCGGACGATGGACGGTTCTGAAATCGTCGCGACGCACGAACAGAAGCTCGCCTTCTGGCAGCTTTGGAAATCGATGCACGACGAAATTGCGGCGCAGTCGAGCCTCGGCGTCGACATCGTGGTCGAACGGTCAGGTCACGATATACAGCTCGACCGGCCGAAGGCCGTCGTTTCGGCGATCGATGACGTTGTGAAGCAAGCTCGCATACCTGGACAAGCCTGCCTTGAGGCTCCAGAAGGGCAGAATTGCGTAAGAGCTGCCTCTGGCCGGTAAACGGGAACACTCCTTAGACCGATATTCTAAGGAACGCCCCAGACAAGGCTTCCGCACTGAATTCGCGGTGGCTGGCTTAAGGTCGTCACCACACATCTAGAAGAGCGTGTCGCAAGTTAATTAATGGCAGGGATGCGAGCTGCGGTTTACTACGGACCGCATGATATCAGAATCGAAGAAGTTCAACGCCCCGTGGCAACGCAGGGCGAAATTCTCGTGCGCGTCAATGCGACCGGGATCTGCGGAACCGATGCGAGCGAGTTCGTAGCGGGTCCTAAGCAGTATCCGCTCACCGCGCGGCACCCGATGACGGGTCACATCGGCCCGATCATCCCGGGGCACGAGTTCTCCGGATGGATCGAAGAGATTGGCGAGTACGTCGCGACCGATTTGAAGGTCGGCGAGCTCGTCGTCACCGGAGCGGCGCTGTGGTGCGGAATTTGCGCGCAATGCCGCGCAGGTCGCACGAGCATCTGCCATTGGCAAGCGAGCGTCGGCATTCAACGCAATGGCGCGCTCGCCGAATACGTGAGTGTCCCCTCGCACATTCTCGTGCGTGCCGACCCCCTGAGCCCCGATGTCGCCGCGCTTGTGCAGCCGATGGCTGTTGCCAACCACGCCGTGCGTCGCGCACGTCCGCAAGACAATGAAGATGCGCTTGTTATCGGCGCGGGCGGAATCGGAACGTTCTTAATCTACGCGCTCTCGAACTTTGGCGCGCGTGTCATTGCGGTCGATCTCTCGGCTGAGCGGCTCGCGGTTGCGCGTAAGCTCGGCGCGGAAGCGACGCTGCGCGGTGCCGACACCGAAGCGATTCGTCGCGAGCTCACAAAGCGCGGGATTACGCCGACGCTCGTCTTCGAAGCAACGGGAAGCGAAGCCGGATTCGATACGGCGATCGCGCTCGTCGAGCCGGGCGGAACCGTCGTGACGATCGGCATCGCTGCGAACCGCGTCAATCTCGACGCACGGCGCGTGACGCTCAAAGAAGTCGCGATCATCGGCTCCAACGGACTCGCCTCAGATGAAGATGTTCCGGCTGCGATCAAGCTGCTGGCCAACGATCAAACGCTGTGGTCGCATGTCGCGCCCTCGGCCATCCCGCTCGAACGCCTCGTCGACGATGGACTCGTCCCGATGGCCGAAGGCCGCGCTAAGCGCATCAAGACGCTGATCGATCCCGCAATCACCAGTTCTCGCACGACGGTAATGCTCGACTCCCAAAAACTGTCTTCGTAGATTAGCGCAGCCCGCGTCATCTCCGCGGTCCTTCGACTACGGTGCGCTACGCGCACCTACGCTCAGGATGACAATTACGGCACTTGGTGGATATCGTCGGGCGCTTGCGGCGGTGACTTGAACGCGATTGCTTCATAGTCTGAATCCATGCCGTGATTTGTGCCCTTCGGGATGACGATCAGGTCGCCCGGGCCAACGGCAACCTGTTTGTCGCCGAGCCAGAACATTCCGGAGCCTTTCAGGATATATTGCGCTTCGTTCGAGTTGGTGTGATAGTGCTTTTTCGTCGCGCCCATTTGGATTTGGACGACGCCCGTGTCGAGGCGGCCGACGACTTTCACGCGCGCAGCACCGGGTACAGCCGGCGGCGGGAAATCGGCGTCCATCATTTGCGAGACGTGGATGACGGCCGGACCCCAGCCCATCATCGGCGCCTGCGCGCGGCCTGTGCTAAGCCCCGCGAAAAATGCGACGGCTGCGATGCCGGAAATAGCGATGAGACGGACCATAAAGCTTTTCATGATGTCCCCTCCAAGAAAGCAGTTAGTTTTACAGCAATAGTCGTGCCAGCGACGGAAGCCCTTCGTTAAACGTCGGGTGGATGTGCACGGAGCGTTCGAGGACGCGCCAGGTCGAGCCGGCCTCCATGTGCGCGAGAATCGTGTGCACGATCTCGCCGGCTTCGTAGCCGACGAGCGTCGCGCCGAGGATCGCGTCGCTCTTCGCGTCGACGACGAGGCGATAGAAGCCGCGCGTCAGGTTCCATTCGACGCCACGCGCGTCTTCGTCAAGTGGGTAGGTGACGACGCGCACGTCGCGGCCTTTGCGTTTGGCTTCCACTTCGTTCATGCCGACGCGCCCGAGCTGCGGCTCCGTGAAGGTCGAGTAGGCGAGGACGCGATCATCTCGCGTGCGTGTCCCGCCTTCGATGACGGCCTTGACGCGCCGGTAGTCTTCCCACGCAACATGCGTAAACGCGGGCTGGCCCGCGACTTCGCCGAGGGCGTACACGCCTTCACAGGTCGTGCGCAAATGCTGATCGACTTTCACAAATTTTCGCTCGTCGAGTTCGATCCCTGATTTCGCACAGTCGAGTGCGTCCGTATTCGGCGTCCGTCCGGCCGCGACGAGAATCGCATCGGTCTCGATCTCCGTGCCGCCCTCAATCCGAACGCAGAGTTTGTCGCCGCGACTCACGCACGACGCGCTCTTGCCGACGCGCAGATCGACACCGTCATCGCGTAGCGCTTTCGCCAGCACGTCGGTCGCATCGGGATCCTCGCGCGGAATCAACCGGCTTCCGGTCTCGAGAATCGTCACGTCCGTTCCGAGCCGCTGCATCCCCTGACCAAGCTCGAGTCCGACATAACCGCCGCCGATCACGACGATGCTCTTCGGCAAATCGTCGAGTTCGAAAAACGTCTCGTTCGTGAGATACGGCAGGTCGCTGAGGCCGTCGATCGGCGGACAGGCCGGACTCGTCCCCGTATCGATCACGACGATCGGTGCGTGCGCGGTATAACCTTCGGCTTCGAGCGTTCGTTCGCCGACGAATCGCGCCTCGCCCATGACGACGTGCACGCCTGCGTCCGATAGCTTGCGCTCGACGCCGTCGTGCCAATCTCGCTGAATCTCGTGCACGCGCCGCATGATCGCGCGCGTGTCGATCGTGATCTCGCAGTGCACGCCGATCTCTGCAGCGGCGCGCGCGCGGCCCGCGTTGTGCGCAGAGGCCAAGAACGCTTTGGACGGCGTGCAACCGACATTGACGCACGTCCCGCCCAGATGCTTGCGCTCGAAGAGCACGACGTGCTTTCCGGCTTTCGCGAAATCGACCGCCAGCGGAACGCCGCCTTGGCCGGCGCCGACGACGATCAGATCGGCCTCTTCGATTGGCATGAGAGCTCCTTATTATCCGCCCTGAACGACGAGCCGGCGTTGAGCCGCGCGCCAAATGATGATGCTTAATACGGCAAAGACCGCTAGCCATGCGACCTGCGAGAGCAACGCGCTTGAATATTCAGCCGGGGTAATACGCCCAATGTAGATCAAGAGCGGCGTTGAGTACACCGCGGCAAACGGCAACGACAGAACGACCTTCTGTAAGATTCCCGGGAAAAACAAGAGCGGGATGATTTGTCCGCTGAGCAGATCGCTGCACCAGCGCACGATCAGCTGAATCGCAAACGTCTCCATCGTCCAGAACGCGATGCAGTTCATGCAGAAGTTGAGCAAAAAATTGAGCACGTAGCCAATCGCGAAGCTGAGGAAGAAGATGCCGGCCGCGAGCGGTGAGGGGACGTCGATGTGCACCATCAGCAGCGCGAAGCCGAGCGACGGCAGGATGAGCAACGCGTGCAGCGCCGTTTGGCCGGCACCGTCGCTAAAAAAGAAGAGCGCCGGGCTGGTCGGCTTCATGAAATCGGTCGCGATCGAGCCGTCGCGCAAGCGGTCGCGAATCAATCGCGTTCCGTCGACCTCGAGGATCAGCGACATCAGCAATGCGACGACTGTGTACGTCAGAATCTGGTGCAACGCGATGCCTTGCGGCGCCGCATTCTGTGCGTAGAGTGCGAGCCAGACCATGCGCATCAAATAGATCCGCAGCACGAGCGAGCCGACGTTCGTGAAAACTTCCATCCGGTAGGTGGCTTCGCGTGCGAAGGCTTTCTTCGCAAATTCGAGATACGGCTCGATGCGAAAACCCGGATACATGGCGATGCTCAGTGGCCGACGCTTTCGTAGTGGTTGAGGCCCACCCGCCAAAAGGAGTACGCGACGACGAAAGTTGCGACGCCGACGAGTGGCGAGAGCAGCCCGACCTGCGCCGGTAGATGCAGCGCGTCCTCGGTCTTGTCGAGGAAGAACGTCGCCGGAAAATAGTTCATGAAGGCATACGGGAGCAAGAACGTGAGAACGAGCCGTACGCCCTTGGTGTAGATCGAGATGGGGTAGCGCGTGAATTCCTGTTCGAGCTGGAACGCGACCCAGCGCAGCGCATCGACTTTGACGAACCAAAACGCGCAGGTCGCAATCAGCAAGTTGACCGAGAAGTCGATCAGCGCGCCGCCGATCACAACGAGCGGGACAAAGATGACGAACCACACGTCGATGATCGGATTGGCCCAGATCGTTGCCATAATGAAGAGCAGAATCGCGAGTACCAGCTCGTCGGGGAAGATCTGCTGCGGTGTCGTGAGCACCTGAAAGAGCGGATTGAGCGGCCGGATGAACAGCCTGTCGATCTCGCCTTCGCGGACGTGCTCGGGCACATCGCCGATGGTCAGGAAGAGCGTGTTGTTGAGGGCGTGCGCGAGCATCCACAGTGAGTACAGAAACGCCATCTCGCCGAACGTCCAGCCGTTCATCACGGGGAATTCGCGCAAGATAATATAGAGCGCGGCGAGCGCCGTTGCGTGGTAGATGAACGTAAACCCGAACCACACGAGAAAATTCGCACGATACTCGAGCGCGGTCAGAAAATTGATCCGCCAGTACTGCTTGTACACGTCCGCCCAGATCGCCAAAGTTTCCATTTTTATATGTTCCTGCAGGGCGGGATGAGGTTGCTCGGACTCGGTGTTGTGCCGAGCAGCAGCTTCCGACGAGGAGCGGAGCCAGGATGGCGAGAGCGACGAGCGGGGGTGCAGCAGCAAGATTCGCACGATTCGAATCTTGTAGCGGTGCTGCGAGGCATGTCACCGAGAACGAGCATGCTCATCCGCCTTGCACCACCACACGCCGGGCGCCGAAGCGCCACATGAAGACGGCCGCGATCGCGAAGATCACGATCCACATGGCCTGCACCAGCATCACGCGCACGTATTCATCGGGTCCGATTACGCCGACGTAGATCAGCAGCGGCGTCGAGTACATGGCCGCGAACGGCAGAACGAAGATAAAGCTCTGAATGAACGGCGGGAAGAAGACGAGCGGAATAACCTCGCCGCCGAGCAGATCGGTGATCCAGGTGACGATCAACTGCATGGCTTGAATCTCGAGCGTCCAGAATGCGATGCAGTTGAGGACGAAGTTCATCAGTAGCCCGACTAAATAGCCGAGGAAGAAGCTCAGGAAGAATATGACCAAGACCAGCGGTGAGGGTACTTGGATGTGCACGATCAGCAGCGCGAGCAGCAGCGACGGGATGATCGTCACGGCATGAAAGCTCACCTCGCCGGTACCGTCGCTGAAGAAGTAGAGCGGCACAATGATCGGCTTCATGAAGTCGGTCGCAATGCTGCCGTCTTCCAGTTTCGAGACGAGCAGGCGGGTCTGGTCGATATCCATGACGAGCGACATGAGAAGCGCGACCGTCGAGTAGGTGATCGCTTCCTCGAGCGTCAGCGCGCGAATGCCGGCGTTATGAAAATACAGCGCGCTCCACACCATGCGGAAGAGATAGACGCGCACCAGCAGCGAGCCGATGCTCGTAAAGACCTCGAAGCGGTACGTTGCTTCGCGCGAAAATGCGACTTTCGCGAATTCGATGTACGGTCGTATGGCCGCCGTCATGAAGCCGGCGTCGGGGCCTGCGTGCGGTAACCTTCGAGATAGATGCGCCGGATGATATCTTCCATGGCCGGCTCGACGATCGAGACATCGCTGATCGTGCAGCGTTCGGTGACGAGGCGTAAGAGATGCTCGGCGGTGATTTTCCGGCGATCGAACCGCAGATGAACGACGTTGGCTTCTTGCTCGACGAGCTCGGTGTGCGGGAACGTCAAGTCGTCGCACGAGACTGCGAGCGTGACGACGAGCGTGCGATGCGTGCCGTATTCCATGCGCAGACGCTCGAGCTCGCCGTCGAAGACGATACGACCGTCGTCGATCAAGACAATTCGGTCGCAGAGCCGCTCGACGTCGGCGAGATCGTGCGTCGTGAGAATAACGGTCGTGCCGCGCTCTCGATTGACTTTGGCGATGAACGTTCGGATGGCTTCCTTCGCAACGACGTCGAGGCCAATCGTCGGTTCGTCGAGATACACGATCGGCGGATCGTGGAGCATCGCGGCCGCAAAGTCCCCACGCATGCGTTGCCCGAGCGAAAGCTGGCGGACCGGCGTCGACATAAATTCATCGAGATCCAAGATCTCGGAGAAGAACGCCATATTCGCGTCGTATTTCGCGCGCGGCACCGCGTAGATCGCGCGCAAGAGCTCAAATGACTCGCGCAAGGGTAGATCCCAATACAGCTGACTGCGCTGCCCGAAGACGACACCGATATTGCGCGCATTCTCTTTGCGCTTCTGATATGGCACGAGCCCCGCAACGTGGATCTCGCCGGACGTCGGCACCAAGATGCCGGTGAGCATCTTGATCGTCGTCGATTTTCCGGCGCCGTTGGGTCCGATGTAGCCGACCAGCTCGCCGGCTTCCATCGTGAGATTGACGTCTTCAACCGCGACCTTGTCGACGTATTCGCGCGAGAAAAGACCGCGCAGCGCGCCTCCGACGCCCGGATAGCGCTGGACCGAGCGGAAAACCTTGCGCAGCCCGCGCGTCTCGATGATCGGCATCGGCCGAATGCTTCAACTAGGGGCTGGCCGATACCGCCCTTCGTCCAAGTGCAAGCGACACGACAACGAGCGTGATCACATTTAGGATGAGCGCCAGGAATCCATTATTGAGACCCCACGGTATGCTCGCGCCCGTCGCCGCGAAGTATGCGAGCGTTGCAATACCGACGATGATGCCGGCTCCGACGCCCGCCGGATGTGGACGCGTTCGTGGCGAGAGCGAGAGAACGACGCCCGGGAAGAATTGCGTGACGCCGTTGTATGCGATCAAGAGAAGTCCAACCAGCGACGTGCGCGCCACGGCCCAAAACGCGAACGCAAGTACCGCAATGATAATGACGGAGATGCGCGTTGCCATCGTAGCGCCCGCTTCCGTGCGCACGAAACCATAATCCGCGAGCAGATTCTTCGACACGAGACTTGCGGCTGCAAGAACTTGCGCCGAGGCCGGAACCAGTGCCGCAAGACACCCCGCGCCCGCAACGGCGCCGAGGACCCATGGCGGAAAATATTGCTGCACGACGAGCATGAACGACTGATCGCCGGCAGGGCCTTTGAGGCCCGGATGAACGAGCAGCGCGGTGAAGCCGGCAAAGTACACTAGTAGCAGCATGAGCTGATAGAACGGTAAGAAGATCGCGTTGCGCCGGATCGTATCCGGACTCTTCGCCGAGTACGTCACGGCCATCGACTGCGGAAACATGAAGAATCCAAGCGCCGTCAAGATGACCGTTGAAACAAACCAAACGGTTCCGTTTGGCGTCGTCGTGCCTTGGAGCGTCATCCAGTTCGGCGTCTGCGCGAGGACGCGATCGATCACGGCGGTCGGCGAACCGAAGAAATGAATCGGTAAGAAGACGCCGGCGAAGATCACGCCGAGCAGCACGAGCGTATCCTTCACGATCGACGCCCACGCCGTCCCACGCAGTCCCATGAAGAACACAAAGAGGACGATCAGAGCGAACGCGATGCCGACGGTGAGAATCGAATTCAGCGTGCCGTATCCCGCGATCCGCAGCAAGATCTCGAGGCCGCTCAGCTGCAGCGTGACGTATGGGACGAGAAACACGAAACCGACGATCGCGACGAGCGAGCCAAGCCATTTGCTCCCGTAGACGTGCCGGAAATAATCCGGGCCGGTCAGCAAACCGTGTTCATTCGCGATCCGCCAAATCGGCGGCAGCATGAAATACGAGAGTATGTACGCGACCGTGCCGTAACACAGAATGTAAAACGCCGGCGCGCCTCTCGTGTACGCCCAGCCTGCAGCGCCCAAGAACGTGAAGCTCGTATAGATCTCGCCCGCCATGAGCAGCCACAACAAGATCGGGCCGAACGAACGTCCGCCGACGATGTACTGCGTCGGATCCATCTTGACGTTGCGAACGGCAAGCCAGCCGACGACGATCGTGAAGAGCAGGATCGCGGCGATGACTCCGAGCGCTGTACCGCTCATTCTCCTCGATGCTCCAAGCGATAGACGCCGTACATGAAGGCCGGCGTGAGGAGAATCCAGAGGACGATGTAGTCCAGCAAGAACGGGAGCCCGAAAATGCGCGGCTCCAAATGGTTCGCAAACGGCACGCCAACGGTCAGCGCGAGCGCCGGGATCAGCGCCAGAATGATCGACGTGGCGCTACGGCGCACAATGTGTCCGATGATCGTTACGATTTCGCGCGAATACGGCGCGTCTGGTTTGACGGTTGCGCATCGTGTCGGTGACTTATTGGGTTATCCGGTCGTTGGCGACGACCTGCCCAAAATCGCCGCCTTACGGCTCGGTACGACGCATGAAGACGTGGTTGCGGTCGAGCACCGCACGCCATCGCTCGCCGAGCGCATTCTCAACAATCTGGGAAGCGCCGACGGCGTAACGACGGCCGCTCCGAGCTTCGAGAGCGAAGTGCGCAGGGAGATCGAGACCGCCGTGCTCGAGGCCGCCGAGCAGCCGGACGTCGTGATCGTCGGCGGCATTGCAAACGTCATCTTGCGCGGCCGTCCGAATTTGCTCAGCGTCTTTTTGCACGCTCCGCTCGAGTTTCGCATCGGTCGCGTCATGGAATCGCTGAAGATCGGCCGTGACGAGGCGCGCAAAGAAGTCGAGCGTGTCGATGCAGCGCGCAAACGTTGGGCCAAAGTGCACTACGATCTCGAATGGGGCCGCGCCGATTACTATTCGATCGCGCTGGACGTAGCACGCGTCGGCGTCGATGGCGCCGTACATCTGATCGCGAGCGCCGCGAATCAGCTTCACAAATGAAAACGTCGCTCGTACCCCACATCGACGAACCGCGCATACCGGAACGCAAGCTTCGTTTGTGGAGCGCGTTCGCGCATCGCGATTTTCGCTTGCTGTGGATCGGGCTGCTGATCTCCAATGTCGGCTTCTGGATGCAGTTCACGTCGCTGACGTATCTCGTTGGCGTCGTCTTGGCGCACAACGCGGCGCAGAGCGCGCTCAACCTTGGCCTCGTCGGCGCGGCGCGCTCGTTGCCCGTATTTGCGTTCTCGCCGATCGCCGGCTTCATCGCCGATCATTTCCCGCGCCGCCGAACGTTGCTGATTACGAATACCGGCCAGGCGCTTCTGGCGCTCGCCCTTGCGTTCACGTCGCAGCATCGCGGGCCGTGGGTCCTCTACATCGTCTACTTGATCGCCGCATTGCAAGCCATGGCGCAGACGTTCGACTCACCGGCGCGCCAAAGTTGGATTCCAATTCTCGTTCCGCGAAACCTGATCTCGAACGCCATCGGCCTGAACTCGATCGCCTTCAACGGACCGATGACGGTCGGGCCGGCGATCGCCGGCATTCTCATCGGCACCGTCGGCGTCCACATCTCGTTTTTCGTGAACGCCGGGCTGACATGCGCGGTCGTCTTGGCGCTGGTCTTCATGGCGCCGGCGCCGCCGTCGAGCACCTCGCGCGAACCCGTCTTTCAACAGGTCGCCGAAGGACTGCGCTTCATCGCTTCTCATCCGGTGCTGCGCTGGATCATCGGGATGCTGGTCGTGACGTCGTTCACCGTACGCCCGTTCACGTCGCTGCTGGCCGCGTTTGCGACGCACGTCGTGCACGTCGACGCTTCCGGGTACGGCTGGCTGCTGGCCGCCGGCGGGATCGGCACGGTTGTCGGGGCGGTAACGACCGCGCTGTATCAAAGCGAACGCCGGGGCGGCTGGTGGTTCTTCGCCGGGACCGTTTCCGCGCTCGGCGTCATCGCGCTCGGCTACACCCACGACTTCGGCATCGCTCTGTTCGAACAAGCGGTTTTGGGCTTTGGAATGATGTCGTTCATCGGCTCCTCCAACGTCCTCGTCCAAACGCTCTCGCCCGACGATATGCGTGGGCGCGCCGTTTCCGTCTACTCGATGACGATTCTCGGTCTCGTGCCGGCCGGGACGCTCGTCCTCGGATTTCTCGGCTCGCAGATCGGCCTTAGCCTGGCGTTCGTCTGCGGCGGTGCTGTCGCGCTCGTGGCGGGCGTGTGGGTCTGGCTCGCGCACCCGGCCTTGCGACGCGCATGATCGATAACGGCTGGCCGATCTTCGGATTCCTGGTCGCGACGGCAGCGCTCGCGATCCTATCGAAGCGCGTCAACGTCGCGTATCCGATCGTTTTCGTCGTCGCGGGCGCGTTGCTCGGCTTCATCCCCAATCTTCCGAACATCCAGCTGCAACCGGACACGGTCTTTTTGATCGTCTTGCCGATCATTCTGTTCAGCGGCGGCTGGTCGACCGATTGGTACGAGTTCAAACGGAATCTCCGTCCGATCGGGTTGGCGGCGATCGGCCTGGTCGTCTTCACGACCGTCATGGTTGCGGGCATCGCGCACGCTGTCATCACGGGCATGTCGTGGCCCGCCGCTTTTGTGCTCGGTGCGATCGTCGCCCCGACCGACGCGATCGCGGCGGAAGTAATTGCGGATTCGATCTCGCTGCCGCGCCGTATCATGACGATCGTCAGCGGCGAAAGTCTCGTGAACGACGCCAGCGCCCTGATCGTGTATCGCTTCGCGATCGGCACGGCCCTGACCGGAACGTTCCTTGCCTCGCATGTCGTGCCGCAGTTCTTCCTCGTTTCGCTCGGCGGCGTCGCGATCGGGCTGCTTGTCGGCGTTGTTTTGGGCTGGGCCCATCAACACATCCGCGCGCGCAATCTCGACGACGAAGTCCTCGAGAACGTCATCAACCTTTTCGCGCCGTTCGCGTGCTATCTGCCGGCGGAAGCACTTGGCGTCAGCGGCGTTCTGGCTGCGGTCACCGGCGGCATTTTCATGGGCCGGCGCTCCGGACGCATGTCACCCGATGCGCGGCTGGTCGGCTACAGCGTCTGGGAGATGATGACGTATCTCCTCAACGCGTTTGTCTTCTTGTTGCTGGGTTTGCAGCTGCACCGCATCATTACAACGCTCGGACACGAGTCGTTCGAGCGCTTGATGCTCTACGGCGTCGCCATCAGCATTGCGGTTATCGTGCTGCGTTTCATTTGGATTTTTCCCGCAACGTACGTCCCACGACTCGTCAGCAAGAGTCTGCGCGAACGCGACCCATCACCGCCTTGGACGTGGCCCGTGATCCTCTCGTGGGCGGGAATGCGCGGCGTCGTTTCGCTCGCCGCCGCGCTCGCCGTTCCGGTTTCGATCGCCGACCGCGACGCAATCATCTTCGTCACATTTTGCGTCATCTTCGCGACGCTCGTCCTGATGGGCTTAACCTTGCCGTTTGTCATTCGCATCTTGCACGTGAGCGACGACGGGCGCATGGAGAAACAGGAAGTCGAGATTCGGATCAAGGCGCTCGAAGCGGGCATGTCGCGCTTACGCGAGCTCGAGCCGACTTTCGATACCGAAACGGAATGGGAAGTCGAAGGGCGCATCGTTGACGAGTACCAGCATCGCATTCAGCATCTGCAGGGCCATCTCGAGCTTGGCCCCGACGGCGAGCCCGTCACCGAAAACGCCGTCGATCACCGGCTGCAAAATGCGGCGCTGCAAGCCGAGCGCGGCACAATTCAAGCCATGCGCCGCAGCGGAAAGATTCCCGATGATGTCTACCGTGCGATCGAGTACGATCTCGATCTCGCCGACGCGCGTCTACGTCAGGGCTGAGACTTCGGTTTCGGCTTTGCGGTGAAGTAGTAGTCCGCGAGCCGGAAGCCGGCCCGCTCGAGCACCGAGCGTGATGCGGTATCAGCGTATGGAACCGCGGCGCACACCATTCGCCCGGTGTGCTCGGCAGCATCTGCCGAGCGCGCCAAGATTTCAGCGCCGTAGCCGTGACGGCGGCCCGCCGGAAACACGAACACGCTGACCTCGCTCCACGTTGACGTCAGCTCTTGGAGAATCGCATAGCCGACAATCTCGCCGCCGGCGAGCGCGGCCGCAAAGCGCGGCGCATCGTAGTGCTCGACATGGCGAGAGATGAGCTGGCGCGTGCGCGCGTCCATTTCGGATGCTGCGCGCAAGTTGAGCTCGCCATCCCGTTGGATCGGCTCCGCCCGCCGGACGAACACGCCCGTGTGCGGTGTCGACTCCATGCCGAGATCGTTGACGGCTTGGCGCGTCGAGACGTCGCCGCCGAAGTACCAGATCAATGTGGCGCCGGTTGCGACGAAGGCGTCGGCGAGCAGCTTGCGCCCGTCCTGGCCTTCGGCAATATCGAACCGCACGATCCATGATTCCGGCACGAGTTTGCCATCGCCGGTGAACGCCACGCCAAGAGCTTTGCCATTTTCGGTAATGGCGCGCCCGTGCGCAGTGGCCTTGATTTTTTGCGCTACTGCGGCATCGGGTAGATCGTCGAGATACATTGTATTTTCCATAAAAAAGAGCGAGTCGCAGATTTGCGACTCGCCTTTGCTGTTTCTAGAGAAGGGAGCTTACTAAGCTGCCTTCTTTTTGCGGCGAGAAGCCTTGCGGCGCTTGCTCTTTTTGGCGGGAGCCTTGCGCGCCTTCTTGCGGGATGCAGTCTTCTTAGCGGCCTTCTTGCGGCGCTTCGGTGCTGCAGCCTTTTTCTTCGACGCTTTCTTTTTGCGTTTCTTCGTAGCCATGAGGGTCCTTTCTGCTCAACCCAAAGGGCGAGCGACCCGGCGTAACGCCGGTGTGATTGCTTATGTTATAGCACAAATTCGGCTGCTGTTGCAAATGTCGTATGTCAAAACGCAGGAAGGCACGACGTTGTCGACGACGCAAAGCCGCAAAACATGCAGACGATTCCGATCGACGGCGGCACACTTTCGTACGCTGATGACGGCACCGGACACGCCGTCATCCTCATCCACGGCTTCTTACTCGATCACTCGATCTGGGATGGAATTGTGCCCGCGCTCACGCCGCGCGCGCGTGTCATCCGTCCGGATTTGCGCGGACTCGGACGCTCGTCGGTAACGCCCGGTCCGTATCTGATCGAAGCGCTCGCGGCCGACATCGCAGCACTGCTCGACGCCAATCGCATCGCCTCTGCGACGGTCGTCGGACACTCACTCGGCGGCTACGTCGCGCTCGCATTCTTCCGGATGTTCCGCGAACGCGTCGACGCGCTCGGACTCGTCGGCAGCCGCTTCGTGAACGACACCGAAGAAGCCGCGCGCGATCGTTACGTGCTTGCAGATCGTGCCGAACGCGACGGCATCGCGCCGGTCGTAGACGCGTTTATTCCGCGGTTCTTCGCGCCCGCCGTATATAAGGAAAACCCTCAATTAATTGAGGAAATGCGCCAATTGTGCGGTCGAACAGATCCGCACGGCGCAGCTGCGCATTTGCGCGGCGCGGCGCAACGTGTCGATGCGCGCGATCTCGTTGACGACATCGACGTTCCGTTTTTATTTGCGATCGGCGATCAAGACGCGATCATGGGGTATGCCGAAGCCCTCGACGTCGTGCCGCGTATTCCGAGCGCGCAGCTCGCGACGTTTGCGGGCTGCGGACACATGCCGATGTACGAGGCCGCGGATCAGCTCGCGGACGCCCTCGGTGCGTTGCTGGAAAGCGCGGGGACGTCGGCCGCCGTCAGCTGACGCTGGCCGTTTCCGTCGGTCGTGAACTGCGTCGTCAGCCGGCGGAGCGTCCGCGCCGTCTCGTCGAGCTCCGTCGCCTGTTCTTGGACTTGCTCGACCTGCGCACGGACGTCAAACGAGATCCGCGCGACGCGTTCGGCTTCCATCCGGTGCTGTGCGCTGGTTGCGGCGATCGAGCCGATCGAGGCTGTGATGTCGGTCGTCTGCGCCGCCATCTGTTTGGTACCGGCGGAGTTCTCTTCGACGACGTCGCTGATCGAGCTAATCGAGTCGGTGAGGCTCTTGGCGCTCCGCGCCATCACGCCGGTCGCTTCGGCGATCTCGGAGACTTGCTGTACCGTCTGTTCGACGCTTTGTAAAATTTCGCGCAGTGCCGCGCCGCCGATCACGGCCTTCTCGGTACCGCTCGAGACTTTCTCGCCGCCCGCGACGACCGCGCTGACGGCATCGCGCGTCCGCGCCTGCACCTCGCGCACGAGTTGGCCGATCTGCTTGTTCTCGGACGCCGAACGCTCGGCGAGCTTGCGCACTTCGTCGGCGACGACGGCGAAGCCGCGACCGTGTTCGCCCGCGCGCGCGGCTTCGATTGCCGCGTTGAGCGCGAGCAGGTTCGTCTGTTCGGCGATTTCGTCGACGGCTTCGACGATCGAGCCAATCTGTGCGCTGAGCGTCTCGAGCTCGTTGATCTTGTCGGTCGCGGCGCGTACGGCGTCGGCGATCTGATACATCTCTTCGACCGTATCGGCGACGGCGCGCTCGCCGCTGGCGGCAGCGGTCTTCGTTTGTACGCCGGCGGCTGCAAGCGTCATCGAGATGTGCGCGAGGCGTTCGACGTCTTCGAACATCCGCGTTGCGTCTTTGGACGCCGTGCTAACCTGCGCGGCTTGATCGACGGCACCGCGCGCGATCGCGTCGACGCCGATCGAGAATTGGCGAACCATTGTATCCAACGTCGTCGCCGCTTCGCTGAGCGCATCGTAGCCTTTCGCCAGACCAGCCATCGCGATCGTCGCTTCGGCAACCATCTTGCTCGAGCGCTCCGAGGTCGAGCCGAGTTGTGTCGAGCTGGCTGCGAGCGAGTCGGACGTGCGCTGGATCTGCCCGACGACGAGCGCGAGATTTTGATTCATGCGCGCCAGCGCGTTTCCAAGGCGATCGCCGGGTGCGTGCGGCTCGATCGTTGTCGCGAGGTCGCCCGCTGCAATAGCTTCGGCCGTCACCGCCATCTCGCGCTGGTAGGCGATCATCTCATCGAACGCGTCTGCGATCTCACCCAGCTCGTTTTGCGAATGAATGTCGGACGTATCGTCAAGAATGCCGCTCGCGAGTGCACGCGCCGTCGTCGCAAGTTGAAACGCATCGCGGCGGATGTAGCGCAAGAACCAGAAGATGAGCGCCAGGATGACGATCAGGGCACCCAGCGAGATCGCGGCGACGCGGAAGAAGGTCAGCTGGGCGGCATTAGCAAGCGCGGTCGCCGGCTTGGCCGTGAAGAGCACGCCGACCATGTGGTGCGCGTCGTCGATGATGGGCTCGTACGCGGCGATATACATCTGCCCATTAAAAGGAACGTAGCCGCGATACGGCCGCTCAACGTCGATCGCATTGCGTGGCAGACCCGTAAGCTCGGAGCCGATGATCGATTTGCCGTTCTGCTGCAGGGTCGTCGAGATCGCGATCGGGACGCCGTTCTCCATCTCGTAGATCGTGGCGTCACAGCCGGTGATCTTCTTCACATTGTTGACGAGCTCGACGTCGTTGTTGGCGATCCAGCCGCCGAACTGCAGCGTGTGCCCAATCACAACCGGCGTCCCGCCATGCACACCGAGCAGCGTGGAGGCCGTGCGCTGCGCGACGTCGACCTGGCTCGAAATCTCTTTTTCGACCGAGTCGCGGACCGTATTATCGACGACGAACAGCAGCACGGCCGTAAAGGCGAGAAGCGACGCCATCGCAACAGCCAAAACTTGCGTTGCGAGAGAATTCCACCGGATTAGCTCCCGCAGCCTCACCGTGTTGTTCCCCCTACTCCTCGTGGTTAGCGCTTGTTTCGACAGCCATACGCAGCCGCCTACGGCTCGGTTGTTTTCGCCAGAAATGTGGGGACGTATGGGCTAGGCCTTAACACGGCTTTCAGGATTGACTGAGAATTCGCGTGCTATGTTGGCAACCGGCGCGTGGTGCTTCATAAGGAAAGTAAGGTTCGGATGACGTCTTCGATGCGTGCATTGCTAGCTCTAGCGATAGGCATGACGCTCGTACTCCCAGCATGCGGAGGCGGAGGCGGCGGCTCGAGTCCAAACCCTAATCCGAGTCCGACGGGAGTCGTTTCCGACTATACGTGCCCGAGCAGCGACGGCTCGAACTCGGTGGCACGCAGCGGCGCGGTCACCGGAGCGGAGGCGACGCGCCGTGCAATCCTGCGCGCGCCGAAGGCGAATCTCGCGTCGATCAGCCGCATCGCCGTTGAATACGATCGCAGTGCGCTCAATCGTTCGGCTGCATCCTTTGCACGTGCCGAGAGCAGTGCCGGTTCGACGCTGACGACGACCTTCGATTATCCGACCCTTGGCAAGACGATTCACGTCCTCACGGTCGCGCCGTCGCAAGCGCTGGCCGCCATGACGACGCTGCGCGCGCAAACCGGAGTGTTGAGCGTAACGGCGACCGGGCAGCGGCGTTACAGCCTTACGTCGACACAGTTGATGGCTAGCAACAACTACTTCCCGGGCTTTACCGGGGCGACCGCGGCGCCGTTCTATGAGGCAGCGCAAATTCCGGGTCAGTGGGACATGCACGCGATTCGCATGGAGTACGCCTACGGTTATACGCAAGCGAACACTGCCGGAGGCCCCAACCCCAACGCCCTTGGCACGCATAGTGTCAAACTTGCGGTGATCGACACCGGGCAGGACACGCTGCACCCAGACCTTGCAGGCAACATCGTTTACCAGAAATGCTTCATCTCGAACGCAACCGGTACGTCGCAATCCGTCTCCAACTTCTCGACGGATCCGCAAGGGCACGGCACCGATGTCACCGGTATCGCCGGTAACGTTACGAATCCGTCCGGTTCGCATCCAACCGATCTCGGATTTGCATCCGCCGGCGGCAACATTGGAATCATGGCGTATCGCGTCTTCCCGACGCCCGACGACAACTGCGCCAATCCGAATTCGACCGATACGGTCTGTGGTGCCGACACCACCGACATTGCATCGGCGATCAACGACGCGGTCGCAAACGGTGCGAGCGTTATCTCGATGAGTTTTGGTGGTCCCGGTTGCACGACCCCGGGGGTCGATCCTGATACGACCGAGGGTACGGCAATCGCGAACGCAGTCGCGCACAACGTCATCCTCGTCGCCGCGGCCGGCAATGAAAGCACGAGCACGTCGAGCAAACAACCCGTGGATGCTCCCGGATGCGATACGGGCGTGATCGCGGTCGGCGCGACCGGGCTTGATGATGGAACGCAGAACGGCTCGAGTGCTGGAGGGAACGCGCATCCCGCGGGCACGACAGGCGCTCCGCAAGAATACGTCGCGTACTATAGCAACGCCGGTTCGACGAACGCGCTGAACAGTCCAACATCGTGGGGTATCGTTGCTCCGGGCGGTGATCCGTATTGTCCAGGGACGTCGGCCTGCACGGACAACGACGACCTGCACTGGATCGAAAACATCTGGACGTCGACGCCGTACATGGCGAACGCGAACGACATGAATTTCCAAGGCACGTGCACAGACGATTACCCGAACTCTATGGCAACGGCATCGCCGGTCGATTGCCGGACGCTGATCGCAGGAACCTCGCAGGCAACGCCGCACGTAGCTGGCGTGGCAGCACTCATCTGTGGGCTCAACGCCGCCGATTGCAATCCGACGACAATGAAAAATTTGTTGTGCGCGTCGGCGGACACGATCAACGATCCAAATCAGGGTTGTGGACGACTTGACGCCTACACTGCGGTAGCGACGGCGCTGAACGACCCGACTCCACCAGCGCCCTTTACACAATGATCGAGTGCGTCGTCGTAGATGCCGTTCGGACTCCGATCGGCAGATACGGCGGCGCTCTTTCGATGGTGCGGCCGGACGATTTGTCCGCGATCGCGATCAAAGGTTTGCTCGCGCGCAATCCGATCGATCCGTCATTGATCGAAGACGTCTATTGGGGCGCGGCCAATCAAGCCGGTGAAGATTGCCGTAATGTCGCGCGGATGGCCGTGCTGCTTGCGGGCCTGCCGACGACGGTTGCGGGGACGACTCTCAATCGCTTGTGCGGGAGCAGCCTGCAAGCATTGAACTCGGCCGCGCACGCGGTGATGGTCGGCGCGGAGGAGATCGTGATCGCGGGCGGCGCGGAATCGATGTCGCGCGCTCCGTTCGTGTTGCTCAAAGCGGAGAGAGCATTCGATCGCGCGCCCGAGATCGCTGATTCAACGCTCGGCAATCGTCTCACGAATCCGCGGCTCGCCGAAGTCTATCCGCCGATCGCGATGGGCGAGACGGCGGAGAACGTTGCTGACAAATTCGGCATCTCGCGTGAAGCGCAAGACGAGTTTGCATTGCGCTCGCAACAACGCTGCGCCAAAGCGATGGAAAGCGGACGTTTCGAGAGTCAGCTCATTCCCGTTGCGATCAAGAACGGGAAGACCGATGCAATCTTCGACGTCGACGAGCATCCGCGTCCGAAAACAACCATCGAAGATTTGCGCAAGCTCAAACCTGCGTTTCGTCCCGGCGGCACCGTGACAGCCGGTAATTCGTCCGGACTCAACGACGGCGCCGCTGCGCTATTGTTGATGAGCGCGAAAGCGGCCAAGAAGCACGGGCTCGAACCGATGGCGCGTATCGTCACGACCGGCGTGTATGGTGTCGATCCGAGTATCATGGGCATTGGGCCGATCGGCGCGACTCAGCGCGTGCTTTCTAATGCGGATCTAACAATCGACGATATCGATCTCGTCGAGCTCAACGAAGCGTTCGCGGCGCAGTCGCTCGCTTGCATACAAGAGCTGCGCATCGATCCGGAAAAAGTGAACGTGAACGGCGGCGCAATTGCGCTCGGGCATCCGCTGGGCTGCAGCGGCGCACGTATTGCAACGACGCTTTTGCACGAGCTTAACAAACGTGACGGCCGTTACGCTATCGCGACGATGTGCATCGGCATGGGGCAAGGTATCGCGACGCTTTTCGAGCGCGGTTAAATCGACTCGCTCACATAGGAAGAAAACGCGCGCGCACGGTAGTTGCTAATGTGCATTATCGAGCGTTGCTTGCTTTGGTCATTTGCGTATCGTTGTTTGCGGGTTGTGGTGGCGGCGGTGGCGGCGGCTCGACCCCGGGCCGCACGAATCCCACAGCAACGCCCACGGCTTCGCCGTCGCCGTCGCCGACGAGCAACGTGGCAGCAGCGTTCACGTGTCCCACGAGTGACGGCACGAGCACCATCGCGCGTCGTAGCACAGGGTTGGACGCTGTTCGGCATATGACGATCCGTGGTGCGCGCACTGCATCAACCGCATCGATCGGCCGAATTGAAGTTGTCTACGACGCGAGCGCTTACAAACGCTCAACCGCGGCGTTTACGCGCAGCGAGCAAAGCGCTGGCGGGACGCTTGCCCGTAGCTTTAACTTTTCGCACGTCAACAGGGTCGTCGACGTCTTGTCAGTTGCTCCCGCAAATGCGAGCAGCGCCATGGCGACGTTGCGCAAACAGTCCGGCGTACTCAGCGTGGGTCCGGTCGGGCCGCGGCGCCATTCGATGACTGCAGCGGCGCATTATCCGAGCGATCCCTATTTCGATGGATTCAACGCAGGGCAAATCACCACGGCGGGGCCGGACCAAAGTCCGATGCCGTACCCGACGCCTCAATACCCTGTAACGTACGAAGGGACGTCACCCGTTCTCGGCTTGCAACCGTTCGATGAAAATGAAAACGTCCCCGGACAGTGGGACATGCACGCGATCAAGCTCGAGTACGCTTTCGGATATAGCGTACCCGGTGGCGGATACACGTCAAATACTGCGGCTCTTGGTTCGCCCAGCACGAAGATCGCAATGATCGACACCGGCCAAGACACGCTTCATCCGGAGCTTGCGGGTCGCATCACATACCAGCGTTGCTTCATCACGCCGACGAACAGCGCCGGCTTCCCGACCGGGCCGCAATCGACGAGTGATTTTACAACGGATGAATGGGGCCACGGAACCGACGTCACGGGCATCGCTGCCGCGAGTCCGAATAATGGCATCGGCTTCGTCGGTGCGGGCGGAAACAGTGGAATCATGGGATACCGCGTCTTTCCGACTCCAGATGACAGCTGCGCGAACGATAACAGTAGCGATCCGCAATGCGGAGCGGATACCCCGGACATCGCTGATGCGATCCTGGACGCCACGAACGCCGGCGCCAGCGTCATTAGTTTGAGCCTCGGCGGAGGCGGCTGCGTTGGCGGTCAGGACGATGATATGACGGAAGGCACCGCGGTCGCAGATGCGATCGCGGCTGGCGTAATCGTCGTCGCAGCCGCCGGGAACGAAAGTTCTGGCAACTCAAAGCAGCCTGTCGATTCACCAGGATGTGATCCCGGCGTAATCGCTGTCGGTGCGACCGGCCTCGACGACGGTTTTCCGAACGGCTATCCCAATGGGGCGGGCAACGGGAACAACGCCGGCGGCACGAACAGCGTGCCGGTCGAGTACGTCGCATCGTATAGTAACGCCGGTACCATCAACACGGTTGGCAGCTCAACGTCGTGGGGCATCGTTGCACCAGGCGGCGACGCCAATCTCAACATCAACGACAACGACGAGTTCCATTGGATCGAAAATATCTGGACGTCGACGCCCTACATGTCGAATTCGCAGGATATGAACTTCACGGGCGGATGCACGCAAGACTATCCAAACTACACGTTAACGACCGGTACGGTCGACTGCAGAGTTCAGATCGAAGGAACGTCTCAAGCAACGCCGCACGTTGCAGGCGTCGTCGCATTGGTTTGCGCGGTAAGCCCGTCGATGTGCACGCCCGGAAATTCGAACAACGCAACTGCGATGAAAACCCTGTTGTGTACGTACGCTGATGACCTTAGGATTCCGACTGCACCGGATCCGAATCAGGGCTGCGGGCGGCTAAACGCCTATACCGTGCTCGCGCACGTGATCGGGGACTCGAGTCCGCCGACACCAATACCGTAATAGACAACATCCCGACGTACTGTACGTAAGGATTCGCGCGCAAATGTGTCGACATTTTGCGCGCGAGAGGTTCTCGACTCCAGGGTAGCGACTTCTCCGCATTGCGCGGGTTGTTTGCGCGCTGGAGGGTGCACATGGCGTTATTCCGTCCGTTATTAGCATTCGCGATAACGGCATTATTGATGACGGCGAGCCTTACTCAGTCCCATGTTTACGCCGCTACGTCGGGGCCGGACCTCACCTGTCCGGGTTGTGGGAATCCGACGGTTCCGCCGACGCACACGCCCGCCCCGACTGCTAGGCCGTCTACGACTCCGGCGCCAACTCCGCCGCCTGCGCCGTGCACCGGTAGCCTCGTTTACGTCGGATCAGTCTACAGTTACATTTCCGGCACATTCGAAGACACACTAGCGAACATGCAGACCGGCGGACTGCAACCAAATTTCCCGACCGACCCCTGCGCGGACATGGTCTCGACGCAATATCGGTGGGATGCTTCCGGTTCGACCTATGAATCGATCCAGCTTTGTTCAGGGGCGTGTTCGACGCCTTACAACGAAGCCGCCTACTATTGCTATGGAGATACGGCGACTGACACGAGCACGTGTGCGCTCATAGAGTCAAACGTGTCCGAGACGATGCCAGAGGCTGGAATAAAAGTTTCCTCGGACTGCACGTACGTAACGGCCTCATATAACAATCAGCAATACGGCACATCGCTCGTGAACGGATGTAACGCAATAGAAATGGAGATGCAGTTCGCTTCGATCGTCTCTTCGTCATACGGAGATATCTTCGGAAACTTTCAGTCGCCGGAGACGGTGACAAGCATGGCGACCTCTACGAACGGTCAGGGATACGTCTATTGGCCGAACACCACAACCACGTGTACGACGCAATTCGCCAACACGTGGATTGCACAAAGCTATAGCTATTCGAACAGCGCACCCTATTTGTCGTGGTCTACCGCAAGCGGATACAACTGTCGCAAGGGCGGAGGAAATTTCTAAATGCTTAACAGCAGTAGTGTTCTGGTCGGTACGATACTTATCACAGGTTTTCTGTGCGGCTGCAGCTCGAGTCCGCAATCGATGGCTTTGCAGCCGCAGACGCCGATGAGCGTGTCACGCTCAACGTCATCGGTGAATCACGCGACTGCTCGAATCGCCGTGCGCTATGCTCGGAACGACGACGCCGCGAGCCTCACAACGTTGAAATCGTCGGAAGAGATCACGCAAAAAATCCTGAGTGCGCCGGCAGAGCGCATCATGCAGCCGTCTGCGCTGAATTTGAAGCGCTTCGGTGAGACCGTTCAGATCGCCGGCCATCACCTCACGATGTATGCGGTCGATTCGAATCGCATGGTATACGAGGTGACGGCAACGTTTTCGAGCACCTACCATTTTTCGGGCATGACGTATCTGTCCGGCTCGAAAACGTACGTCGTCGATGCGCAAACAGGTGACGTTCTCTATGCAACGGTGAGCGGGAATCAAGTTCCGACCAAGCCGCTTGCAAAGTGTACGCAGGGCGTCTGTTTCTCGACCAACTGACCTGACAAGGGGTTTAAGCTAAGACAACCCGGCTGCCCCGCCGAAACCGAAAGAGATGCGGTTTGTGCGGTTCGCGGCAGTCGCGGTCCTTGCCGTGGGCGCTTTTGCGCCCATGATGGCGGTTCGCGCGCACGAAGGTCTCCCCGAAGTCCCGGGTCCGCAACCGTCGATCATCGCGCGAACGACGGTCTACGCGTTCGGCGGTCAGAGCCTCGATCGCCGGCATTGGCATACGGTCGAACATCGCGGAGCCGGTCAAGACACGCCGAATCCCGAGATGCAGTACTATACGCCCGAGGCCGTCATTGTCGATCGCGGCGTTCTGCACCTGAACGCGCTCCACTACGAGATCCTCGATCCGGCGACGGGCTTTGATTATCCGTTCGAAGCGGGCCGCATCGAAAGCAACGACGCCTATCTCTACGGGCGCATCAACGTACGCTTGAAAGTCCCGATCGGGAACGGTTTGTGGCCGTCAGTTTGGCTGCGTACTCCCGAAGGACGTCCGCTCGGCGGACAGATCGACATCTTCGATGGTTTCGGAAGCCACACGAGCGGCTTCACCGCGTCGGTTGCGACCTGGGCAAATGGTAACGTCGCGTCCAACAAGTGCGTCATCGTCGAGAATTATGCGGCGCTCACGAACTGCACGCGCATCGGCAATCCGCAGCGCAAGCTGATCAACTACGCGCACGAGTATCACACCTTCGGTATCGATTGGCGTCCGGATCATCTCACGTGGTACGTCGATAACAAACCGTACTGGACCATTACGAACGGAATCCCGAGCGTGCCGATGGTCCTGGTAATGGATCTTGCGGTCGGGGGCGTGCAAGACGGTCCGCCACCGATCCCGATGCATCTCAGGATGCCGGCCGACTTCGAGATCGCGTCAGTCACAATCTCGCGTTAACGAAAAAGGGATGCGCACTGCGCATCCCTTTTGTCTTGCTGTGAGAGTGACGTCTACTCGAAGCGCGTCGCGTAGAACGTTCCATCCTCCCAATAGCCGTGCGCGGTGATCATTCGACCGACTGCAACGCGACCCGTTTGGTCGGCTGAAAGCGCGGGCGAATCATTGATGACGAGCGTGTTCGTGCTCATCTGCACCGTTACGAGATGCCCTTGCACGGACGTGATCGTTCCGCGAACGTGCTGCATGATACGGCCTTGATGTTCGACGACGGTCGTCGTCGCTGCCGCGGGGACGGTGTCCTCGACGCAATTACCGTTTGGAACAAACGTGCCGTTCTGCCATGATCCGCAGTACGGGTTGTGAGGGCCGACGACATCGATGGTCGTCGTGGTGGTGGTTTGTGCGCCGACAGGTGCGGCGATCATCGCTCCCGCGCTGAAGATGAGAGCTGTTAGGAACAAACGCATAAGAGATTTCTGGTCTCCTTTCGGTGGAGACCCTATACCCGTTCGCTACGACTAAACTGAGTGTTTGTTTCGGAGAGCGGGACGGCGTCCCCATACACGGTAGAGGCCGAGAGCAACCACGATCATCACGAGGAAACAGAAAATGCTGCCCTCAGGTCCCGTCGAGCCGCCGCTCAGATACACATTACCGCTCGCGTGCGTCTCGAAGAGGTGCCCGCCTATGCGCAAACCGGAATCGGCGACGCCGAAGAAGTAGCTTTGCGCCCAATCCCACGCAGCGTGGATGCCGATCGCCCAGTAGAGCGATCCCGTCAGCCAGATGCTGAAGCAGAAGACGAGGCCGATGAATGCTGCGGCCGCGAGCCCGACCGGCGTTTCGCCTGGATTGCCCGCGTGAATGAGGCCGAATAGCGCCGAGAGTATGATCGAAGCCCAGAAAAAATTCAGACCGCGCGAAAGCGTGAAGAGCACGTAGCCGCGGAGCGTCGATTCTTCCGCGATGCCGACGAGCACGAACGTGAACGCCCACGCGGCGCCGTAGCCGAGAATCGAGGGACCGCTCAGCGCGCGGCCTTCGAAGACGATGACGTGGCAGAGCGCGAGAATGCCGACCAGTGCGCAGAGCGCGACGAATCCGACTAGCGCACCCCAGCAGAAGCGCGCGAGTTTGCGCGCGTCCAGATAGCCGTACGAAAGGAACGAACGGCCTTCGATGCGCGACATCACGAACGTCGGGATCGCGATGGTGATGATAGAGGTCAGCTCGAAGATGATCATCGCGATCGGCTGAATCTCACCCTCGCGCGGCGCGTGAAGGTGCGCGGCACGCGTAGCGAGTTGGACAAGCATGAACTCTGCGACAACGATCGCGACAAAGATCGCAATGCTCCAACCGGCACGGATGCCGGCTGAACCGACGAATATCCAGCGTAGCGTGTCGCGCTTAGGTTCCGCTAAAATTTGCGCCTCGCTTTTCACGGAATGCGGCTAGACCCTCAGCAAAATCAGCACTCGCACCGGCGATCGCTTGCATCTCGGCTTCGTACTTGAGTGCTTCATCGACGCTTCGTGCGACGAACGTATTGTGCGCAAGCTCGCGCTTTGCAAGTCCGAGCGCGCGCGGACCGCGTGCGAGCGAGGCGGCTATCTCGCGCGTCTCTGACATGAGTTTCTCCGGAGCGCAGACGCGGTTGACGAGGCCGATCTCGTAGGCGCGTTGCGCGGTGATCTTTTCGGAGAGCAGGATGGCTTCCATCGCGCGCGCGTAGCCGATGATCCGTGGCAGCAGAAACGAGAGCCCACTGTCAGGCACGAGGCCGATGCGTACGAACGCCGTCGAGAACGACGCCGTCTCGGAGGCCAAGCGCAGATCGCATGCCAGCGCGATCCCCATACCGGCGCCGGCAACGGGGCCGTTGATTGCCGCCACGATCGGCTTCTCGATGCTCAGCATCTTGCGCAGCAGCGGATTGTAGCGCGCTTCGACGGTTCGCATGATGTCGATCTTACCGCCGTCGCCGGCCAGCGCCGGATCGTCGAGCGACTGACCGGAGCAAAAGCCTTTGCCTTCTCCGGTGAGCAGGATCGCGCGCACGTCTTTGTTGCGTTCCAGCTCGACGAACGATTTCGTCAACGCTTCGAGCATCGTCGCCGTGAGCGCGTTGTATTGCGCCGGGCGATCGAGCGTGATCGTTGCAACGCCGCTTTCGACTGCGACGCGAAGCTCGGCGGTTATCGTCCCGTCCATTTGGCTGGCCTCCGTTCGCGAAATGCGGAAACGCCTTCGCGTCCATCGTCGGTTTCGAGCAGCTCGAAGAAAATGGCCCGCTCGCGTTCGAGCGAGGTGCGCAAACCATCTTCGAATGCGTGCGTGATCGCACGTTTGGCCGCGCGCATCGCGAGCGGCGCGCCTGCAGCAATTGCCGTGGCGAGATCGAGCGCGGTAGCTTCGACGCGTTCCGACGGAACGCAGCGATTCGCAAGCCCGCGGTCGTACGCAACTTGTCCGCTGATCTCGCCACCGAGCATGATCAACTCGGTTGCGAGCGTTTTGCCAAGCGCCCGCGTCAGACGCTGCGTTCCGCCCGCGCCCGGAATGAGGCCGAGCTTGATCTCCGGCTGTCCGAGACGCGCGTCTTGCGCGACAACCATCAGATCGCAGCTCATCGCGAGCTCGAGTCCGCCGCCGAACGCTATGCCGCGCACCGCGGCGATCATCGGAAGCTCGCAGCGCCAAATCACGTCCCATGCGGCAAGCAGTGGGCCTTCTTCCAGAAATTCATCGAGATCGGCGCCGGCTGCGAACGCGCGCGCATCGCCCGCGATGATGACGGCGCGCGTACCCTCGACCTGTGCATCCGCGAGCATCTCTCCAAGATCACCGACGATGTCGTTAGAGAGCGCGTTGAGTTTCTTTGGGCGGTTAAGGCGCAGTACGAGGACGCCGTCGGCGGGCGTCTCACGGAGAATGTCGCTCATTTCCCGATAGTTCTGTTGTCGAAAACGCGCTTCACCTTCCCAACTTCGACGCGCTCGATCGTCATGGGTGCGAGTATATGGACGTCCACCGAGACCGCCAAGGTCTCGTCGAGCTTCCGCTCGATCGCGGTTCGAAGCTTCGTGTGATCGCCGTGCGCCTCGAGCGCGTGCTCGACCTCGACGGTCAGCTTGTCGAGGCCGCCGTGCGGGCGCTCCAAGATGATGCGGTACTGCGGCGTCAGCTCGCTGAACGAGAGTAAAACTTCCTCGATTGCCGTTGGGAATACGTTGACTCCGCGCACGGTCAGCATGTCGTCGGCGCGGCCGAGAAGCCAGTCGATCCGCGCGTGCGTTCGTCCACACGAGCAGGCTTTGCGATTGATGCGCGTGATGTCGCCGGTCCGATAGCGCAAGACCGGCATCGCGTCGCGCGTGAGCGTTGTCAAGACAAGCTCGCCGAGCTGACCGTCCGGGACCGGTTTCCCGTTCGACGAGTCGATGATTTCGGGGAGAAAATGATCTTCGAAAACATGCAAGCCGGCCTTGGCTTCAGCACATTCTTGCGCGACGCCCGGACCGATGATTTCGGTCAGTCCGTAAATGTTGGTCGCGGTGACGCCGAGCAGCCGCTCGAGCTCGCTGCGCATTTCGGTCGTCCACGCCTCGGCGCCGCACACGGCGATGCGCAGGGCTTTGGGCTTGCGCTTTTCAGCTGAAAACCGTTCGGCGAGCAACAGTGCGTAGCTCGGCGTGCATCCGATCCCGACAACCGGAAGCGATTCGAGCAACTGCATTTGACGCGCGGTGTTGCCGCTGGAAGCCGGGACGACACATGCGCCGAGCCGCTCGGCGCCCACGTGCATTCCGAGACCGCCCGTGAACAGCCCATAACCCCATGCAACTTGAAACATCTCGCCGGTTCGGACACCGGCCGCGGCGAGACAGCGCGCTGCGACCTCGCCCCAAATCTTGAGATCGAGATCGGTATAGGCGCCGATCGTCGGATTTCCGGTCGTGCCGGACGACGCGTGAATGCGGCGCAATTTCTCGGGTTCAACCGCGAGTAAACCGAGCGGATAGGTATCCCGGAAATCGGATTTCTTGGTGAAGGGCAGCTTTTGCAGATCGTCGAGCGAACGCGGGGGCTGCCGGCCTTCAAGACGCTCGCGATAGAGCGCGACGTTCGTCTTAAGACGTGCAAAGAGCGCCTGCAAACGTTCAAGCTGAAGTGCTTCCAGCTCAGCGCGCGGCAGGCGCTCTTCGGGCGAAAAGATCAGCGGCGCTTAGCGGTTTTGCGCGCGGGCGCTTTCTTGGCGGCCTTTTTGGCACCTTTGGCGGCGCCTTTGGCTTTGGATGCACCGCGCTTCACGCCGACCGCTTCTTTGAGCGCACGGCTGGGGAGGAAACGCATCACGCGCTTCGCCGGTACTTTTACCGGCTCGCCGGTTTGCGGATTCCGCGCCATGCGGGCCGGACGATTGCGTACTTTGAACTGGCCAAATGGCGTGAGCTGAACCTTCTCACCCTTCTTAAGGGTGGCGGTGAATTTCTCGAGGATCGTCTCGACGATTTCCGCGAGTTGTCTACGCGGAAGTTCGAAATCCTCGGCCAGCTCTCTGATGAGCTCAGGTTTGGTCATTCTATCCTTTCGCCAGGGCTTTTTTTCGCGCCGTAACGTTATCGAAATAAAGCTCCTGGGGTGTATGTGGTAGCACGATGCTGCCAGGGCGATTATACGCCTCTTTCAAGCAAAATCGAGCCTTTCCCGTTATTTTTCAGCTGTTTTCGACCGCATTGTGACCGAGATATGCTTGCCGTACGCCTGCATCCAGCGCAATCTCCTCAGCAGGTCCGTGCAGCGCTACTAAACCCTCTGCAAGAACGTATGCATACTGCGCCAACTTCAAGGAGGACGCGACGTTTTGCTCGACGAGAACGATTGTCGTTCCGCCTTTATGGATCTCGCGAACCCAGTCGAAAATCTGCTGCACGATGCGCGGTGCGAGCCCGAGAGACGGTTCGTCCAACAATAACAAACGCGGTTCGGACATCAGCGCGCGTGCAATCGCGGCCATTTGTTGCTCGCCGCCCGAGAGGGTTCCGGCGAGCTGCGTGCGGCGTTCGGCCAGAATCGGCAGCCGGTCGTACATTTTCTTGAGATTTGCACGGGCGCGTGATGTTGCGCGCGCTTCCGTTCCGGCGAGCAGATTATCTTCAACCGACATCGAGGGAAAAAGCTGTCTGCCTTCAGGCGTCAGCGCGATTCCGCGCTGCACGAGTGCGCGCGCCGAGAGTCCGTCCACGCGCTCGCCGTCGTAGGTGATTGTACCGCTGTGTGGCGGCGTCAATCCCGAGATGGCACGCAGCGTCGTCGTTTTCCCCGCGCCGTTTGCCCCGAGAATCGCGAGGATCGAGCCCTCCTCGACCTCGAGCGAAACACCGTGCAGCGCCTCGAAATCCCCGTACGAGACCTGTACGTTTTCAAGGCGCAGCAGCTTGCTCACGTTTCGATCGGCGTCCCGAAGTATGCAGCAACGACTTCGGGGTGCGTTGCGATCTCTTGGGGCGTACCCTCGGCGATTTTGCGCCCGAAATCGAGGACGATGATCCGGTCCGAAATGTTCATCACGAAACGCATCAGGTGTTCGATCCCGCCGACCGCGGATATTCCGTGCTTGCGGAGATTTAAGATGAAGGCGCACATCGCATCGACTTCGGTCGGGTTGAGCCCGGCCATTACTTCGTCGAGCAGCAGGAGCGCCGGTCGCGTCGCGAGGGCGCGCGCAACCTCGAGACGTTTCCGTTGTGTGAGCGTCAAGCTCGATGCTGGCGAATCGGCGAGATGCGAAAGGCCGACAAGCTCCAAGATTTCGGCCGCAGCGCGCCGCGCCGCCGCATACGTCTTTTCGTGCACGAGCGCGCCGACCGCAACATTGTCGATGACGGAGAGCCGCACGAACGGTCGGACGACCTGATAGGTTCGTCCGATTCCGGCCTTCGCGATTCGGTACGTCGCCATCCCGACGATCGATTTCCCTTTGAAGCGAACGTCGCCCGACGATGGCGGAAATACACCGCTGATCAAATTGAACAAGGTCGTCTTGCCGGCACCGTTCGGACCGATGATGCTGACGATCTCGCCTTCTTTGACGCTGAAGCTAACATCGTTGAGCGCGCGAAGGCCGCCGAACGATCTGCTGATGTTTTCGACTTCGAGCAGAGGCGCGCTCACGTGACCGCCTCTTGAGGACGAGCCTTCGCTGCAGTTCTCTTGCGGTTCAGACGTTCTGAGATCGCGGGAACGATGCCGCGCGGCAACGCGATGAGTAAGATGACGATGAGTGCGCCGAAAATCATCAAGTGGGTTTGCGGGAAGCGCGTGCTGAGGCTCTCCGAGACTTGCGACATCAAGATGCCGCCGACGAGCGGTCCCCACAGCGTCCCCATGCCGCCGAGGATCGCCATGGCGACGGTTTGCAGTTCGATCTCGGTCGAGTAGATCGAGCTCGGCTCAACGTAGGTTAGATACCACGCGTAGCCGCCGCCGAGCAGCGCCGGGATGATCGCGCTCAAAACGAACGCCTGTACTTTGCTCGAAGTCGTATCGACGCCGAGTGTCCCGGCGGCGCGTTCGTCTTCGCGCAGCGCGCGCAAACGCAAACCGAATGCGCTGCGGTCGATCCACGCCGTAAGCACAATCGCCAGCACCAATACGCCGAGAGTCCAGTAGTAAACGTGGACGGCGTTTGAACCAGGCGGAAGATAGATGCCTTCGGCGCCGCCCGTAAACGGAATCGTATCGGTCGCAATGCGCAAGCTTTGCGCGAGCCCGAGCATTCCAAGTGCAAAGAACGGCCCTTGCAGGCGCAGCATCAGATAGCCCATCGGAACGGCGAGCGCAGCGCAGAACGCGCCGCCGATCAGCGCGCACAGCCACCACTCGGCGTGAAAGCGCGTCGTTCCGATTGCGACGACGTATGCGCCGATGCCGAAGAACGTGATCTGGCCAAACGAAAGATAGCCCGCGTAGCCGGAAATGATGTTCCAACCGTATGCAAGACCGGTAAAGAGCAAGCTGATATAAACTAGCGAGAGAATGTAGCCGTTCCCGGACAACGGCACCATCGCCGAGGCAAGCAAAAGCACCGCCAAAGCGGCAAAACCGAGGATGCGCAGATTCATGTGGTTGCCGGCTTACCTAAGATTCCGGTCGGCCGGAAGAGCAGCACCAAGATGAAAACTATGTACGGCATCATCGAGCCGAAATGCGTATTGCCGTAAAAACCGACGAACGAAACGGCGAGTCCGAGCAAACCTGCGCCCACGATCGCTCCGGCGTAGCTCCCCAATCCGCCTAACACGACAACGCTAAACGAAATCAATGTAAACTGCGATCCGGTGTCGGGATTGTAGGCGTAGACCATGCTCAAGAGCGCGCCCGATGCGGCTGCAATTCCGCAGCCGAGGGCGAAGCTGAGCGTTCGCATCCGGCCGATGTCGATGCCGCACGTCCGTGCGCCGTCGAGATTCTGGCTTGCGGCCCGCAATGCGCGCCCGACCTTCGTCGAGCGCAGCAAGATGCCAAGAAACCCCGCGATGAGAATCGCGAGAATGAATGCTAACAGTTGTGCCTTCGGAAAATCGATCCCGCCGACGTGCCACGAGTCGGTCAGGTATGCGACCGACCGGAAGTCACCGCTAAAGATCGCAAGACTAAGGCCAACGAGAAAATACGAGACGCCGAACGTGATCAACAGTGAGGTCCACTCGCGTGATTGCGCGTGCTCGGGCAGACGTCGCAACAGCAGTCGTTCGATAAGCGTTCCGAGGATCGCGCCGCCGATCAGCGCGCCGGGCAGCGCTTCGATCGGCGTAATCCCGAAGCGCTGAAAGATGACCGCGCACGTGAGCGCGGTGAGAATGACGATCTGTCCGTGCGCGAGATTGACGATTCGCGTCACGCCGAAAATGACGTTCAGCCCGAGGGCGGCGAGTGCGAACACGCCGCCCAAGAGCAGACCGTTGATGATGAGCTGGATTACCAGCTCAACGTGCACTATTTAGCCCAGGAGTATGGAGTGATCAGTTTCGCCTGTGCCCATCTGCTCGGGTACACGACGAGTTGCTTGCCACTTTGCCATTGATCCGTTAGCGAATCGTAGCCCGTCTGCATTCCGGATGCGTCGACATGATACGTACCGCAAACGGTCTCGACTTCGTGTGTGGCCATGAAGTCACGGATTTTTTCATTGTCGAGTGACTTCACGCTTGCGATTGCTGCACCAAGGACTTGCATTGCTGCGTAGTTTTGCGCTGAGTGGTAATCGGACTCGACGCCGAATGCGGCCTTGAACGCTTTCGCAAACGCGGCGTTGCCTTCGGTCTTGAGTTCTGCACTCCAGTTACTCGCAAAGAGGACGCCTTGCGAGTCTGCTCCGACTTCCTTCGCGAAGTTCGGTTCGGCAGGTCCAATGGTGAAGAAGAGCTCCTTCGGCGTGACGTTTGCTTGTTTGAGGGCTCGAATGATGCCGACGGAGTCTGGGAAGTACGAGATCGCCAGTACGACGTCAGGATTCGATTGCTTGATCTTCTGGACGATCGCCGTATAGTCAGACGCGTTGTGCGGATAGAGCTCGCTGAAGACGACGTCGAGGCCGGCGGCCTTCGCCAAGTCCGGAACCGCCTGAGCGATCGAGCGTGGGAACGCCGTGTCCTCGCCGGTCAATGCGATTTTTTTGTAGCCGTATTGTTTGGCAATCTGAATCGCGCCGTAGACATAGCGATCCGACGTCGCCGTTCCTTGAAAGATGTATTTGAGATTGCGCTTGAACGGCGCGACTGATGCGACTTCCGGCGAAATCATCGGCATCTTGTATTGATCTGCGATGTTCGCAACTGCCGCGGTAATTGCGCTGGAGTACGGTCCGACGATCAGATTCACGTGATCTTGCTGCACCAGCTTCTGATACTCGGTGACCGAGGTCGCCGGATCGCTGGCGTCGTCGTACACTTTCAGTTGAAGCTGTCGTCCGAGCCAGCCGCCCTTGGCATTCACCTGATTGATGTACAGCTGGTAACCTTCGAGCGCGTACTTGCCGACGTCCGCGTATGCCCCACTTTGCGAAACAGTCGTCCCGATGACGATCGGATCGGCAGCGCCGGCGGTGCGTGAGCTCGCGCCGATAAAAGATGCGAGAATCGCCGTGCTTAAAAGAAAAGCGATCCCTTTGGATGCTCTGAGTGGTTTCATGCCCCTCTCCTCCCGGTGAGTCTCCCTGGGTTATGAGGAGTAACGGTAGCCATCCTCCAAAAGTCGCACCATATAAAGGAGGCCACGATGACCACCCTGACCGCTTCCCCGGCACAAGTTTTCGTAACGCGACGCCTGGCCGAGTACGCCGTTAACCTTGGCTTCTCGGACATTCCAGCCGCGACGGTGGAAAAGACGAAGCAGGCGGTCCTCGACCTTCTGGGAATCGCGATCCGCGCCAGCATTGCCGGCGAATCGAGCGATGTCGTCCGGCGGGTCGTCGACTCGCTTGGAAGCGCGGGGAAAACGACGGGGATCGGAATCGGCCCGCGCTATCAGCCGCACTATGCGGCGCTATTGAACGGAACGTTCGCGCACACGCTCGACTTCGACGATACGCACGAGGGTGGATCGATCCATCCCGGAGCGCCGCTCATTCCGGCCGTGTTGGCCGTCGCCGAAGAGACGGGTGCCGCCGGCGCAAAGGTGATCGCGGCGATCGTCGCAGGCTACGATGCGACGGTCCGCATCGCCGAAGCTGCGGATCCGGCAGCGCATTACGATCGTGGGTTTCATCCCACCGCGACCTGCGGAACGTTCGGTGCGACGGCCGCACTCGCCAACGTCACGAACTCGAGCGCCGACGTGCTCGAAAACGCGTTCGGCATCAACGGCAGCCAATCGTCGGGCTCTTTACAGTTTCTGGAGAATGGCGCTTGGAACAAGCGCATTCACACGGGGTTGACCGCGCACAACGCAATTCTAGCGTTGCGCTTCGCGCAAGCCGGTGCGATCGGTGCGCGTTATGCGCTCGAGGGCCGTTCCGGATTTTTCCGCGGCTACACCGACGGCGCGGACGTCGAGCATGTCGTGCGCACGCTTGGAGAACGATTCGCGGTCGACGAGACGGCCTTCAAACCGTATCCGTCGTGCCGCTACTCGCACGCGGCCATCGACTTGATCTGCGAGATCGTCGCGGAAGCGAAGCTCAAACCCGATGCAGTCTCTGCAATTCGCATCGGGCTGCCGCGCAAAGGCATGGATCTGATCGGCGTTCCCGAGGACGCGAAGCGCTCGCCGCATTCGATCGTCGACGGACAATTCAGCATGTTCTTTCTGGCAGCCATAGCGCTGCTGCACGGCCGCATGACCTGGGATGATTACAAGCTGCTCGGCAATGCCGAGGTTGCACGCACGATCGAGCGCATCGAGGTGAGCCTGGATCCCGAGATCGACGCGCGTTTCCCGACGATGGCTGCAAGCGTCGAGATCGACACCAACGGCGCCAAGATCCGGAGAATCAACTGGACGCCAAAAGGCGAGCCGGACAAGCCGCTTACGTGGGCTGAAGTCGAAGCCAAGTTCCTCAGCTTAGCGGGTGCAGTCTACGACGATGCGCATTGCGCGCGAATCGTCAAGATGGTTCGCAGTCTCGAGCTGCTCGATGAGATCGGTGAGCTAACGACACTACTCGGCGGATGACGATCGACCAAGACGTCCTCGCGCAAATCCGCCGATTCGCAGAGAATGAAGTGCGTCCGGTCGCGCACGATCTTGAAGCACGCAACGAATATCCGACCGCGCTCGTCGCGCGCATGCGCGAGATGGGCCTGTTCGGCGCCATCGTCCCGGAAGAATACGGCGGTGCCGGCCTCAACATCAGCACGTACGCGGCGATCATCGAAGAGATTGCGCGCGTATGGATGTCGATCACAGGCGTGCTCAACAGCCATCTCATCATGTGCTACGACATCCTTACGGGTGGAACCGAGCGGCAGCGCAAGGCGTGGCTTCCTGCGCTTAGCGACGGTTCGAAGCACGGCGGTATCATGCTCAGCGAGCCGGAAGCGGGAAGCGATCTGCAAGCGATCCGCGTAACCGCGCGCCGCGACGGTGATTCATACCTGATTCGCGGCACGAAGATGTGGGTGACGAACGGGCGCACCGGAAATACGTTTCTCGTCCTGGCGAAAACCGATTCCGATGCACAGCCGCGTCATCGCGGCATCAGCTTGTTCATCGTCGAGAAAGGCTACGGACCGGGATTCACGGTCAGTCGCGACATCGATAAGCTCGGCTATCGTTCACTCGACACGTGCGAGGTCGTCTTCGACGACTATCGTGTCCCCGCCGAGAATCTTCTCGGAGAAGTCGAGGGTTTGGGATTCAAGCAGATCATGAGCGGCCTCGAGCTCGGGCGTATTAACATCGCGGCGCGCGGTGTCGGCATCGCGCAAGCCGCGCTGGATGAAGCCGTTAAGTATTCACAGCAGCGCGAAACGTTCGGAAAGCCGATTTGGCAACATCAAGCCATTTCGCTCAAGCTCGCCGACATGGTGACAACCGTGAATGCGGCCCGACTTTTGACCTACGCGGCAGCGGAGCGCAAAGATTTGGGCGAGCGCTGCGACATGGAAGCCGGGATGGCCAAGCTTTTCGCAACCGAGACCGCCATGACGTGCTCGCTCGAGGCGATGCGCATTCATGGCGGTTACGGTTACACGAAAGAATTCGATGTCGAGAGATTCTTCCGCGACGTACCCTTGCTGATCATCGGCGAGGGCACGAACGAGATTCAAAAGACGATCATCGCCCGTCAGCTGATCGAGCGTAATCGCTTGAGCTAGGGCTGGTGCACCTGGTTGTGCTTCGTGTAGTAGATGCGGCCCGAGTTGTTGTTCAGCTCGCGATTGAGCTGGTGATATTGTCCGGCTGTAAGGTGTCCGTCGTCGTGGCGTAGATCGGCGCTGCGCTGCGCGTTGATGCGCGCGAGATGATTTTCGTCCCTGCGGTATTCACCGTAGGTGAGCGAGCCGTTACGAACGCCTTGATTGATGCGTGCTTGCTGATCGTGTTCGCGGTTGTAGACTTCGCCGGCTTGCGCGGCGAGCGGCAGCGCGGAGGCCGCCAGCACACCTGACGTAAGAACGGCGAGCAGAAGTTTGTGGTGTAATCTCATGTGCCGATTTTGCGACTTCGGCAGAAAAATACAACGCTTCACCCGTCTATTCTAAGGACGTTCTTAGCCCGGCTTAAGGCGCGGCTAATCCCCGAATTCGAAGAAGGCTTCGTATCGCTGCTTGTGCTCCGGCACCGAAGAGATGTCGAGTTTCCACAGCATGGGTTGAAGCTCGCTACAGATTGCTTCTGTAAGCGGACCGATCCAGACGGGATACTCGAGGCGGCGAGAAACGCGCTCCATCTGACGAACCGCCGTGCGTACGATGTGCCATGTTGCGGTGTTATCCGCTTGCGAATCTCCGCGAAAAGGCATGATGACGGTGCGCGGGTCGAGTGCCTCGAGCACCGAGCGAATGCGGTTGACGACGGCGGGAAACGCAGAGACCAGCTCGCTGCGAATTTCGCCTTTTTGTATGTCGCAAAGCGTGCTTATCGTGACGATCGATACCGGTTGCTTGTTGCGGTGGAGTAACGCAATAAGGCCACCGCATGCCAACGTCTCGTCGTCCGGATGCGGAGCGACAATTGTGGTGGGGCCGAATGTTTTGAGCGACTCGTGCGGGAGCTCGGTACCACTGAACGTAACGTGAGCTTCCCTTAACATAGCGTTGCCCGAGGCTACACGTCAGGAGTCCAGGAATCGTCAAGGAGTACATGAGGAAAATCGCTACGATACCGCCAAAAAGCGAGGCGAGAAAAATGCGAATTCTTATGGTCGAAGACGATCAGCGTATCGCGGGTCCTGTTGCAGACGATTTGCGATTGCAACAGCATGTGGTTGACGTAACGAGCGACGGGCGAGACGGCTTGAACTACGCGCTGGCCGGATCTTACGATCTGATGTTGCTCGATATCATGTTGCCCGGAATCGACGGCCTTACGATTTGCCGTAAACTGCGCGATGCCGGCGATCAGGCAATGATTCTCGTCATCACGGCGCGTGATGCGATCGAAGATAAAGTTGCAACGCTCGATGCCGGCGCCGACGATTACATCGTCAAACCGTTCGATCTCGCGGAGCTAAGCGCGCGGGTGCGCGCGGTATCGCGGCGGACGCGCGAGTCGCGCCCGATGGTCTTGGAGCGCGGACCGCTCTCGCTCGATCCCAAGAGCGCGCGCGTAACCTTCGAAGGCCGGCAAGTCCCGCTCACGCGGACCGAGCACGCCATCCTCGAAACGCTGATGCGCAATTCGGATCAGATTTTTACGAGCTCGATGCTGCTCGATCGCGTCGTGACGTTCGACGTCGGTAGCGGAACCGGCTCGATCAAGACGCACATTGCAAATCTGCGCCGCAAGCTGCGCTCGGCCGGATGCACGGATCCGATCGAAACCGTCTACGGCCTGGGATATCGCCTCAGCGAGCTAGCCTGAAAGCGGGCTAAGCCAAAGAAGGTGGCCGGCGCGGCAGCGTAACCGTAAACCTGCTGCCGGCCTGAACGTGGCTCGTCACGAAAATGCGGCCGCCGTGACGTTCGGCGAGCGCGCGTGCAATTGCAAGCCCGAGTCCGCTGCCGCCGTCATTCCCGCGTGTCGCCGAGCCGCGCCAGAATCGATCGAAGATCCGGTCGAGATGTTCGGGAGCGATACCCACCCCACTGTCCTCTACGGAGACGTGCACGTTGACCGGATCGCCGGTGCACGAAACGAGCACCGAACCTCGTTCGGGCGTATAACGGATTGCATTCTCGACCAGGTTTGCAATGATGCGCGAAACCTGTTCCGGGTTGCCGATCACTTGGCCGGCGGCGCCGGGCTCGACTTCGAGCTGGATCGATTTCGTCGTCGCCGAATCGCGATATCGCTCGCAGACCTGCTTGACGATCGTATCGACGTGCACCGTGAACATCTCGCGCTCGAGCGAACGCCCGGCGCGGGCAAGGATTAAGAGATCGTCCACGAGGCGGTTCATCTCTTTCGCAGTCGCGGCGATCGAGATCAAGCGGTTTTTCGTTTGTTCGGTCATCGCGGGCGCTTCGTGCAACGCGACGGCAGCCGTTGTCGAGAGCGCGGTCAGCGGGCTGCGCAGCTCATGCGACGCATCCGCGGTAAACTCACGCAGACGCTCGTAGCTGGCTTCCGAGCGCGCAAGCGATGCCCGTGCGAGCATCGATCCGCCGACGCTTGCCGCGAGAATTGCCAGCAGCGACCCGAACATGATGCCCAGATCGAGCGCGCCGACCCCTTGCCCGAATGCGTCGCTCGTCAGCGCTGCCCGTACGTAGCCGATGTCTTGGTGCTGTATGTTTTGCAAGAAGATCGTATATGTTTCCAAACGTTTGCCGCCGGCGCCGGTCAGCGCGAACCGTCCGAGCTGCGGCGGGACATATCCGGGCGGCTCGTTTCCGCGCCGTGTGACGAGCCGCTTCTGCGAATCGAACCATTCGAGACCTTCGACTTTGGGATCGACGTCGAAGCCACCGAGCGAATGTTCGTTGACGACGAATCCGCCCGGTACAAAGTCGGTCGCGGCCTCGCCGGCGCGCGCGAGCGTCGCAAGCCGGTTCGTGGCTTGCTGCTGCACGATCGACTCGAACGAGAACCGAACCGCCGCTGCAAAGATAATAATGACGACGGCAAATGCGCCCAAGTACGACGCAAACAGCCGACGCTCGAGCATCGTATTCCCTTAGGAGCACCATCGCCGGCGTCCCTCCAGGCGAGCGCTTCGAGCCGTCGAAAAGGGCCCGCATCATGAATGGCCAGACGCTGCAGCCACTCGTTATCGAGCCGAAAGAGACCACCGCTATCTGGGGTGGCGATGCCCTCGTCAAAGACTATGGCAAGAAGGGCGATCCGAACGCGACGCTCGGCGAATCGTGGGAGTGTTGGGACGAGAATACCGTCCGCAACGGGCCATACGCCGGAAAGTCGATCGCGGAACTACGCGCGCTGCTCGGCAACCGTCTCATGGGAACGCTCGAGACAGGTCGCATCTTCCCGGTTCTCACGAAAATTATCGACGCTCGCAAGAATCTCTCCGTCCAAGTCCATCCCGACGATGCATACGCACAGCGCGTCGAGCACGAGCCGTTCGGCAAGACCGAGTGCTGGGTGATTCTCGAAGCGCAGCCGGGCTCCGAGCTCGTCCTCGGGTGGACGAAGGCAACGACGCGCGACGAATATGAGCGTCGCGTCAAAGACGGTACGCTCGGCGATATCCTGCGCCGCGTTCCGGTGAAACCGAACGACGCATTTTATCTTCCGTCCGGAACGCTGCATGCGATCGGTGAGGGCATTCAGCTCTTCGAAACGCAGCAGGCCAGCGACCTAACATACCGGATCTTCGATTGGAATCGCGTCGGGCCCGACGGCAAACCCCGCCAGCTGCACGTTGAAAAAGCTGGTGACGTTTTGAACTACGCCGCAGGCACGACCGCACAAACGAACCATCTGCAGTACGACGTCGACGGCGTGCACGCCGAAGCGTATATTGCCGATCCGCGCTTTGTGGTCGAGCGCATCAGCGTTTCCGAGAAGAAGGGAACGCTGCTCCCGGAGGGCGAGCCGATCATCATTATGACGCTCGATAACTCGATGACGCTCGTCACCGATGAATCGACGACGCAGCTCGAGCGTTGGACGACTGCGCTCGTGCCGGCAGAGCTCGTTGCCGTCGATGTTGTGGGCGGCGCGGCGCTGCGCGTTACGCCGAATCGCGACGTTTTCGTACGCCGTGTCGAGCGCGCCGGCGTCTCGAGCGCACAGCGCGACGCGTTTCTAAGTCAGTTTGTGGCAACGCCGGCCGGCGTATAAGAGATTGCTGCGGAAAGGATTTGCCGCGATTTTGATCGCGGCATGTCTGCCAGTGTGCGGTTCCGCACAAGAGTCATTAGACGCCAAGACACTTGCCCAGCGTGTGTATGCCGCTCGCGGGATCGTGACGTCGCGCAACTACCGCGAGACGGTAGAATTCGCAAGTGGAGATTCGAGAGGTTCGTTCGTCTACACGATGGCGGGTCGCAGCTGGAGTGTGGCATACGACGACGGCATCTACCGCACAATGCGGGGTGTCGTGCGGAGCTACTCGTGGCTTCAAGATGAAAACGGGATCGTCGTTGCCGGCCAGGGTTATATTGGAGCTTCCGGTCCGGATACTGGCAGGCCGGCGCCGCCGCCCCTCGGTATCGTAATGCGTGTCAGTACGCCGGTTGATGCGTGGCTCGTTTCAGCGCTCGATGGCAACGGCTTCGGGCGCAAGATGTACGTCGACCCACAAACCTATTTGCCGACTCGAGTTGAGACGATTACTGTCAATGGCGCGATCGTCACGACCTATGACGACTATAGAAACGAAAGTGGCCAGAATTTCCCGCATCATTGGAAAATCGACGATGGCGTATCGAGAGTCGTCACCGATTATCGCCTTTTGCGGGTCGAGCAATTGCCGGTCGACCAAACGGAAATCGAGTGGCCGAAAACGAGTCGCGAGCTCGTCGAATTTCCGGAGGGGCAAAAAGAAGTCGAACTTCCGGCAAATTTCGTGGGCTCACGAATTTACGTGCGACTTTTCATCGGTAACCGGGGACTCGACTTCGTCCTGGACACGGGCGCGGCTGGCATCGTTATGGACCGAGCAGTGGCCGATCAACTCGGTCTCAAGACGACAGGTCAGCATTCGGTCGTCGTTGCCCAGCGCACGACAGCCGGGCTCGCGACCGTTCCGGAAATGCGCGTCGGACCGCTCTTCATGCACAACGTTGTGGTTCAGACGGTTCCAGCCAGCTATATCGATTTCTCGCACGCAACGCGATCAGTCGGGCTGCTCGGGTTCGACTTTCTTGCGACCCTTGGCGTGACGATCGATTATCAGCGCAAGACGGTCGCCGTCTGCCGGACCAATGACTTTATGCCGCCGGACGGCTCAGACACGCTCGATGCGCGCATGCTCACACGCCAGCCGGTCGTGGACTTACGCATTAATGACATCCTCAGCCACGGCTTTATTCTGGATACCGGTGCGCCGGGTCAAGCGTTGCTGTTCGATCAATTTTTTCGAACGCACCCGGATGCCTTGAAATACTTTACCGCGCGCGGTCAGACCGAGGCTCGCGGAATTGGAGGGTCATTCGAGCAAGAAAGCTACCGCGTACACGAGGTACAGCTCGGCTCAGTTGTCTTTCGTGACTACACCCTGAACCGCGTTTTGTCTCGATCGTCCTATAATGTTGGCGTCGACGGTCTTGTCGGGGCGGATTTTCTCTCGTATTTTACGGTTGGACTCGATTACGCGAATCAACGCGTTTATCTCAAGCGCAACGACCGGCGATTTTGAAGACCGGGTTGGTTAGCGCCGGACGAGTGGACCCGGGCGCGACGAGAGCCGCCGGAAGAAGCCGACCACGAAGAGACCGGCGACGATGAGCGCGGCGATGAGCGCACCGACCAGAAGCGCCTTGAGGATGAACGCCAAAACGACAAGCGCTACGATGCCGAGCGCAACGATGACCGTCAGGCGAATAAAGAAACCCACTGCCTAGACCTCCATTAGCTTCTACGGCCGAGGCCGTCCGGAGGTTTCAGAGGCGGCCAAGCCGGTCCAGGACCGTATAGATCGCGCCGACGTGATTGCATACGTTGATCTTGCCGCTGTGCAAGAGGTCGATAACCTTGTCGAGCGCGACGAGCTCGACGTCGATCTCTTCGGTTGGGTCCAGATGCCGTTGCTGCGTGAGCGCGACGTCGCGCGCGAGGAAGAGCGAAAAGCGCCCGTTCGAGTTCGTCGGATCGACGATGAATGTTTGGATGTGTTCGAGCGCGTCCGGAGGCGCATATCCGGTTTCTTCACCAAGCTCGCGCAGCGCAGCCCCCTCGGCTGATTCGCCTTGGTCGATCATCCCTGCGGGCAGCTCGAGGACGACTTCACCAATGCCGTGCTTGTACTGCCGAACGAGTACAACGTTCCCTTCCGGCGTAATTGGGAATATAACGACGAAGCCGCGTGTTTCGCGCACGTGGTAGCCTTCGATGATCGTTCCTGTGGGAAGCTCGATCCGATCGCGGCGCAACTTCAAGTGCGGCGTGTCGATAATGAGCTCGGATTTGAGGATATTCCAGTCCGGCATGATAACTGCCGGGACTACGCGAAAAGCATTGTAACGTCTTGCGAGGGAGCGAAGGGCCAATCGATAGACTACGTATCGGAGAACTCTACGACACAACGTACGGCACGCTCTGGAAAGAAGGACCGTACTTTCCCCGCGGAACTCGCGTCCAAGTAGTCGGATTGCATGTCGATCAGGGATTTTGCGTTCGATTTCCGGGTGACGCAGACGGCGAACCACTTGAAGCATGGGAAGATTGGGACGAGCTCGATTTCCTTGCTGAAGAAGGTTCGATAGAACCGTCGGGAGATTTGTCGCAGTCTGCGCTCGCCGAAGCGCGCGAAGTGCTCAACGAAGCCGAAGACGGCTGTCATTTACACTTAGACGAAGAGTAAGAACGCGATTGGCTCATGCCTAAATGGTATGACCGTTATGCCGTTATTGCGATTCTTTTCGCAGCCGGCGCTATTTTGCCGTTCTGGCCGGCGCAGGGCCGCATCATCTGCGCACTCCTCGCATTCGCGATCATCATCGTCGTGCTCGTCATTCGACTGCAGCGGCACGCGTCGACGATAACCGGATCACGTTCAACGATCGTCGATATGGAATCACGGATCGATCGCATCCGCGCCGAACGTGACAAACGCTTTAACCGCCGATAGTCTCGACGCGCCAGTCTTCGTCGAGGTCTGGCGAGGCCCGCGAATCGAGTCGCGTCATCGCGTGGCGCTCTGCGCCGTCGACGTTTCGGGAAAGACGCTGTTAGAGGTGGGAACGGTCGACGTTCCGGTCTATTTGCGCTCTTCGGCAAAGCCCTTCATCGCGGCGGCGTCGGTCCGCGCGGGAGCGGTTGACGCGTTCGGCTTCGATGACCGTGAGCTGGCGTTGATGTGTGCCTCACACGCCGGCGAGCCCGAACACATCGAGACTGCGCGCTCCATGCTTGCGAAAGCCGGGCTGGGGGAGAATGCGCTTCTGTGCGGCGGCCAGCCGAGTGCCATCCATAACAATTGCTCGGGAAAGCACGCGGGCATTCTGGCGCTTTGCAAGCACATCGGCGCGCCGATCGCGACGTATCTCGAACCGGACAACCCGGCGCAAAAGCTGATTCTCGCGCTGTGCTCGCGCGTGATCGACGAGCCGTTGCCGCCCGACCGGATCGCGGTCGACGGCTGCGGCATCCCGGTTTTCGCGACGAGCTTACGCCGCGCTGCGCGCGCTTTTGCGCGATTCGCCGCGCTTGCGGAGCTCGAAGAGGACGATCGTGAAGCGCTCGAGCGCTGCCGGACGGCGATGGCGCAAAACCCATGGTTCGTGTCGGGGACGGGACGCTTCGATACGTCGCTGATCGAATCGACGGGCGGTGCCGTCATCGGCAAAGGCGGCGCCGAAGGTTTTCACGGCAGCGCGATCACGCACACAGGCGTGGGCCTCGCAATCAAAGTCATCGACGGCACCAATCGTGCAACCGCGCCGAGCGTTATGGCGGCGCTCACGAAACTCGATGCGCTGACGCCGGCTGCGCAAGATCTGCTTGCGCCGTTTACGCAGCCGCCGGTGCGCAACGTCGCCGGACGAATAGTCGGATCGATTCGCGCTACGATCTCGCCGAGCGGCCTTGGATGAACGTCGCGCGCTGCGCGTTGTTCATTGGAATCGTTGTGTCGCTTGACATTGTCGAGCCTCAGCTTATCGTCGCCTGGGTGCACGCGGTCTTCGGATATTCGCTCGCTCCGTTTCGAGAGTACGCGCTCTTCGCATACTTGTTCGCTTTTTGTTTGCTTCTTGTCAACGTTCTGATCGCTACTTGGGTCGTCGCACGTATCGAGCAGCACTCAATTTTCTCGTACGGATTCGGCCTAGTGACGAATGCCAAACGGCTGTACGCCGAGGGACTTGGGATAGGTGCGCTTGTCGGAGGCATCCTCGTTGGCGCCTTGATCGCATCGAAAAGCATCTGGATCGAGAGAGCTTCGGACATGCACGGGGTGAATTGGCTTTGGGTTATCGTGTGGGCAGCGATCGCGATCGTGATGGCTATTGCCGAAGAAGCCTTTGTGCGCGGATATGTGATCTACTCGCTCAGCCGCGTGATTGGTTTTTGGCCTTCGGCGCTCGCCTCTACGGTGCTCTTCCTCGCAGTCAATCGCGATGGTTTGCAAAATCCGCTCGATGTACTCAACTTAACTGGATTGGGATTGCTGGCGTGCTTCGCTCTTTTGAAAACCGGTTCGCTGTGGCTTGCGGCCGGTTTCCATGCCGTCTTCGATTTCGTTCAATACTTTGTCGCAAGCAACTTTTCAGACTGGAATTTGCCGCATGGTAGATTGTTCGATATCGTAGCACTCGGACCGAATTGGATAACCGGCGGGCAGTCGGGAATCGAAGCCAGCATTTTCGTGTGGCCCGTGGCGGCTGCGCTTTTTGTTTATGTCTCGCGTCGGTTCCCGCAAACGTCTTCAACGTTTACGAGGCCGCAAATCTCGTAGCGAAAGATAGAGGTCCGTCGCTTCTGCAGCACGCCTAAGTGCGGCATCTTTTGTAGCCAGCTTGCAGTTGCGCCGCATCGCGAGTTCGAGGTAAGCGGCATCATAGACTGTCAAACCGTGTTTCCGCGCTATGGAGGTTTCGAGGCCGAATCCCGGCTCGAGGTCCACTTGAATATTGAGCGCTTGCAGATCGGCCAAATTTTGTGCGAGGTCGGCATCGCCGATGCGTTTACTGCGAAGCGCCGACAGCAGCACGTTCTGAATTTCCCAACGCCACAACGCTGGGACGACTCCACCATCGGCCGCGACCTTCTCGGCGACATATCTCGAATACGCGTCGCGCTCGTCTGCGAATATCCACGACGCGGTGACTGATGCGTCGAGAACGATGATCATCGCTTTCGACCGGAATCTCGCAATTCGCTGATGGATCGACCGCCGAGCGTTACTTTGGATGCAAGCAAACGCGCCATGGCTGCTCGTGGATCACGCTGCACTTCATTCTTAACCGGAGAGATCTTGGCCACGGCATTTCCGTTGCGAGTGACGATCACGGTCTCGCCCGCTTCGACCTCACGCAGAATCTCGCTGAGCCGCGTCTTTGCCTCATAGGATCCTATCGTCTTCATACAGACTAGTCTACGACTAGTCTGATTCCAGGTCAAGGGCGGATACCGGTTCGATCTTCTCGCGCTTTAGCATCGTCTCGTAGATCTCGTTGACACGCTCGATCGTGTCAGCTTGATCGGCTGATTTATCGTCGCGAACGCGCGCGATGCGCGGAAAGCGCAGCGAGAAGCCGCTTTTGTGCAGATCGCTCTTTTGAATGACATCGAATGCGATCTCGACGACGATCTGCGGTTCGACGGGAATCTCGTGGCGCGATAATCCGAGCTCGCCGTAGACGTGGACGCGATCCGCGTCCGGAATACGGTGCGCAAGAAACCACTGCGTCATCTCCGCGATCTCGACGTCGGTGAGGCCGGAATAGGCTTTGCCGATGACGAGCAGCTCGCCATTCACGCCGCGCACGGCGAATGTGTAGTCTGAAAGGGCTTGTGCGCGTTTGCCGTGGCCCCATTCGACGCCGACGACGACAGCGTCGAGCGTGTCGAGTTCGCGCTTGAGTTTGAGCCACCACTTCCCGCGCTTGCCGGGCGCGTACGGTGAATCCGTCCGCTTGAAGATTAGCCCTTCGTTGCCGCGTGCTCGCGCGGCTTCGAAGCGATCGTGCAGATCGTCTTGCGTTGCGCCGGCTTCGACCGCATTCCACGACGCCGTCCGAACGACGCCATCCAGGTGCAGTTCGGCGAGCTCTCCGCGCCGTGCCTCGAGGGTCTCGTCGAGCAAAAACCGTTTCCCGCGCGCCAAGCAATCGAAGACGACGTACACTACCGGCACGTCCGCCTGCAATTCCGCGGTCACGTCTTTGCGCTGCAGGCGCGTTTGCAGATAACGAAACGGCAGCACGGCGTCGTCGCGCATCGCGACGATCTCGCCGTCGAGGATCACGTCGTCGGGCACGCTGCGCAGCGCCCGGACGACTTCGGGCCACGCGTTCGTTGTTTCGTTCAAGCGTCGAGAAAAGAGTCGAATTCGCTCGCCTTGCTTGTGCGCTTGAATGCGCACGCCGTCATACTTGTCTTCGACGACCCAGCTCTGCGTCGCGAGCTCTTTGTAGTCGGACCCAAATTGTATCGGCGACGCGAGCATGAACGCGATCGGCGCACCGTACGCGATCTCGACGTTTGCGAGCGTTCCGTGCTTTGCGGCAAGCGCGACCGTGCCGACGTCGCCGGCCGCCATCGCCGCGCGGCGTACGTCCGAGATCGGTGCCGAAAACGCGGCGGCGATCCCTTCGACGATCAGACCTTCGCGCAAACCAATGCGCAGCTCGCCGGTGAGGATCTTGATGACGTACTTGGCCTCCAGCTCCGCCTCGCAGGCGCCGAGGACGCGCTCGACCAGAACCTGGCGTTTCTTGTTCGCGAGCTTTCCGGACGCCGCGGCCATCCCATCGAGCAGCTCCATGAAGGTACTCGGCGTTAGCGTCATGCGGAAGAGGCCGAGATCGTGCGCCGCCCGTACATGTGGCGCAAGCGCAGCGCCGAGATCGCCGCTGGCGCGATAGCCGCGCGACAGCTGCTCGCCGGTGATTCCCCACACGGCGCGCGCAGCCGCGACGATCGTTGCGCCGCCCACCGAAAGCGCACGCTTCGCTGAAAAGAATTGTGCCGCCGGCGCGAGATCTGCGTCGTCGAGCGAACGCAAGTAGTCGCCGAGAAGCGCGACCTTGGCTAGCTTGCTGGGGTCGCTCGCAATCGCTTCAGCGGCCTCCGCGAACCTTTTCATCGGCGGCTGTGTTCGCGCCAGCAAATGGATCTGAGCACTTGGGTGGCCTTCGCGGTTCTCGAAACGATCCTGTGCATCACGCCGGGACCGGCGGTGTTGTTTACGGTTGGCTCGACGCTCGGTCGCGGCCGCACCGCTGGCTTCGCAGCGATGGCCGGCATCGTCACCGGAAACACAATCTATTTCGTGCTCTCCGCAACCAGCCTCGGCGCTATTTTGCTCGCCTCATACGAGGTCTTCACGCTCGTTCGTTGGGTGGGTGCTGCGTATCTCGTGTATCTCGGATTGCGCGCGATCTTTGGTAAACACGAAGCGCTCCCCGAGGGTACGGCCCCGACGCCGAATGCACATCGCGGTGCGTTTGTGGGCGGGACGATGACACAGCTTTCCAATCCGAAAGCGTTGATCTTTTTCACTGCGCTGCTCCCGCAGTTCATCGATCCTCATCGTTGGCTCGTCGGTCAGGTCACGATCCTCGGCGTAACCTCGCAGGTGATCGAGGCGCTTGTGATGACCGGATATATCTTGCTCGCCTCCGGCGTTGCACGGTCGGCCAAGAAGACCGTCGTGGCCGGCATCTTCGAGCGCGTCGCCGGCGTGTTCTTGATCGGCGCAGCACTCAAACTAGCACTCACGAAACGAACGTAAATATGGCTCGCATCTACGAAAATCTCGCCGACACGTTCGGCAACACGCCGCTCGTCAAGATTCCGCGCATAAATCGCGGAATCGGCGCCACCGTTCTCGTCAAAATGGAATCGTTCAATCCGGCCGGCAGCGTCAAGGATCGCATCGGCGTCGCGATGATCGAAGCCGCTGAGCGCAACGGATTGCTCAAGCCGGGCAAGGTCGTCATCGAGCCGACCTCAGGCAACACGGGAATCGCGCTCGCGTTCGTGTGTGCGGCCAAAGGTTATCCACTAATCCTAACGATGCCCGATACGATGACGCTCGAGCGGCGGAATCTTTTGCGCGCTTACGGTGCGCAGCTGATTCTCACACCGGGTGCCGGCGGAATGAAAGCGGCGATCGCAAAAGCCGTCGAGATCCGCGACTCGAACCCCGAGACGTATTACATGCCGGGGCAATTCGAGAACCCGGCAAACCCGGAGATTCATCGTCGCACGACGGGCGAAGAAATTTGGCGCGACACCGACGGTGCTGTCGATATTTTTGTAGCCGGCGTCGGCACGGGCGGCACGATCACCGGCGTCGGCGAGCTGCTACGCTCGCGCAAAGCCTCGATCGAATGCATCACTGTCGAGCCCGACACGTCGTGCGTTTTATCTGGCGGAGCGGCTGGTCCGCACCGTCTGCAGGGCTTCGCCCCCGGCTTCGTTCCGAAGGTGCTCAACACGTCGATCTATAGCGAGGTAATTCAAGTCAGCGTCGACGAGGCGTTTTCGACGGCTCGGCGACTCGCACGCGGGGAAGGCATGCTGGTCGGCATATCGAGCGGTGCAAACGTCTTCGCGGCGCTTAAGGTCGCCGCGCGCCCCCAAAATTCCGGAAAACTGATCGTCACGATCGCGGCCGACAACGGCGAACGCTATCTTTCGAGCCCTCTCTTTACGGAACTCGAAGCGAATGTGGTGGAGTCTGCGTTAACGTAGGGTATATGAAGCCCTCGCATATGAAGTCGCTCGCCTCGCTCTGCATGTTGAGCTCGCTCGCGGTTCTTCTGACCGCACTCGCACCAGCGCACGCCCAAAAGCTCGCGGCGACGACGGTCACGCGTGCAACGCTCAAGAACGGCATGCAAGTCGTTGTATTGCGCGATCCCCTTTCGCCGGTCGTCTCGATCATGATGAACTACAAGGCGGGAGCCGACGAAGAACCGATCACCGGGCTCGCGCACGCGCAGGAGCACATGATGTTCCGCGGCAGCAAGACTGTCTCTGCGGCGCAATTCGCGGAAGTGACGGCGCTCCTGGGCGGCAGCTTCGATGCCGACACGCAGAACCAAGTGACGCAATTCTTTTTCACCGTTCCCGAACAAGGCCTCGATGCCGCACTGCATCTCGAAGCCTCGCGCGCGCAGGGCATTCTCGATTCACAAGCCCTTTGGGCAGAAGAACGCGGTGCGATCGAACAGGAAGTGCAGCGCGACAACAGCTCGGCGGGATATCGACTGTACGTCAAGGTTCTCCGAAATCTCATGGCCGGTACGCCGTATGCGGACGCTGGGCTCGGCACGATGGAAAGCTTCGGGCATCAAGTCAACGGTGCGCAGCTCAAGGCGTTCTACGACAAGTGGTACCACCCGAATAACGCGATCCTTGTGATCGCGGGTGACGTCGAGCCGAAGGCGACGATCGCAAAAGTGCAGGCGTTGTTTGGATCGATCCCGGCCAAGGCGCTCCCGGCGCGCAAGCCGGTGAATCTCGGACCGCTGCACCCGCAAACGTTTACCGATATAAGCTCGGATCCACAGACGAGCGTATTCGTCGGGTATCGCTTTCCAGGTTTCGATAGTCCTGACTACGCGGCGTCGCAAGTTTTACTCGACGTGCTCAACAGCCGCCGCGGCGCGCTCTTTCAACTGGTCGTCGACGGCAAGGCTTTTGACGCCGGTGCTTCGGGACAGACGTACACAAAGGCCGCGATGGCACTCGTCGAGCTCGATGTTGCGCCGACCGAGCCGCCGCAAACGGCACTTGCGCAATTGCGGGGCGTCATCGACGATTACCGCAAAAACGGATTCCCAGCCGACCTTGTCGCTGCGGCGAAATTACGAGAGGCCGCGCAGGATCAGTTCACCGCAAATTCGATCTCGGGTCTCGCGCAAGAATGGAGCCAGGCGCTCGCAGTCGAGCATCGTTCGCCTGACGTCGATCTCGAAGCGATCGAACGCGTGACCCCGGCCGACGTCAATCGCGTTGCGCAACGCTACCTCAGCGTTCCGCCGACGATTGGTTACGCCGTCCCGAACAACAACGGTGAGGTCGGCGGCGGTTCGAGCGGCAAAGCGCCCGAGAACAACACGATCGTGCCTTCACACCAAGAACCGTTGCCGACCTGGGCAGATTCTCTCCTTTCACAATTGCGCGTGCCGCGCGACACGACGAGTCCGACGATCAGCGTGCTGCCGAACGGTTTGCGTCTCGTCGTTCAGCCGGAGCCGCTGACGCACACCGTTGTCGTACGCGGTGGGATTCGCACCGCGCCGACGATGGAAGAGAAAGCCGGAAAAGACGGCATCGCGTCGCTGACGTCGACGTTGCTCGATTACGGGACGACGACATACGATCGTCTGGCGTATCAGCGTGAGCTCGACAAAATTGCGGCTGACGTGTCGACCGGCACCGATTTCGGCGTCGACGTCACGACGTCCGGATTCGATCGTGGCGTTGAACTCCTCGCCGATGCCGAGCTGCACCCCGCGATGCGCGCTTCGGATTTTGACGTCGCCAAGCAGCAAGAGTACCAAGAAGTTGCGGGCGATGAACACAGCCCGGACCATCTGACACGTCTATCGCTGATCAACGCGCTCTATCCGGTGAATGATCCGACGCGCCGGCATGTGACGCCGGACGGCGTGAAGGCTTTGACACTCGATGACGTCCACGACTGGTACGACACCGCTTACCGTCCCGATCTTGCGACGATCGTCGTCATCGGCGACGTGACGCCCGCGCAAGCGCGCGCAGTCGTGGAGAAGTGGTTCGGTGGCTGGCAAGCGCACGGACCGGTGCCAAATCTGTATCCGAGCGCAGCGCCGAACAACGCCGCGGCAACGGTTACCGTCCCGGCCACGGGTCGCGTGCAAGATAGTGTCATCCTCTCGCAGACCCTGAGCCTCAAACGCGACGATCCTGACGTTCCCGCGTTGCGCGTCGGGAACGCGGCGCTGACGGGAGGGTTCTACGCCTCGATCCTCTTCCATGACTTGCGCGAGACGACGGGCTACGTCTACTCGATCAACAGCGAGTTCGATCTCGGTCGCACGCGCTCGGCGTTCAGCATCGTGTATGGCGCCGCTCCGGAGAACATCTCCAAAGCGAACGCTGTTATCGAAACGGACCTGAAAGGTATGCAATCGACACCGCTCACTGCGAATCGCTTGCAGGTGGCCAAGGCACTGCTTCTCGGGCAGCTTGCCACACAGGACGAGAGCTATAGCGAGATCGCGGGCCGGTTCTTAGACGATGCGCGCGATGGTCTGCCCTTAGATGAAGACACGCGCGAGGCAGCTGCCGAGCTCGCGACGACGCCGGAGCAGGTGCAAGGCGCAATGGGACGCTGGATCCGTCCCGACGACTTCGCCCAAGTCGTCGAGGGGCCGCCGCCGCAATAGCAACCTTTCAGTGAAACCTGCGGTCGGTTGCGACCGTAAGGATTCCTGAGAATGTCATTCTTCCTCCGGCGCCCGATCTTCGCGGCGGTTTGTTCGCTGACGATTTTGATCGCGGGGCTCATCGCGATTCCGACGCTGCCCATCGCGCAGTACCCGAATATTGCACCTCCGGTCGTGACGGTCACCGCGAGCTACATCGGCGCGAGCCCGCAGGCGGTCGAGTCCTCCGTGACGACACCGCTCGAACAGGCGATTAACGGCGTCGAGGGCATTCGCTACATATCCTCACAGAGCACGCAGGGCGTGTCCTCGATTACGGTTACCTTCGATCTCGGCCGCAATCTCGACATCGCCGCAGCTGACGTCCAGAACGTCGCCCAGTCCGCACTCGGCCAGTTGCCGGCCGTCGTGCAACAGACCGGCCTCACCGTCAGCAAGAATGCCGGATCGTTCGTCATGGCGCTCGCAATCCAATCGAACAGCAGCCAGTACGATACGGAGTTCCTCAGTAATTACGCCGAGCTGAACGTCGTGAATGACCTCAAGCGTGTTCCCGGCGTCTCCGATGTGATCATATTCGGCGAGCGTCGCTACGCGATGCGCGTGTGGCTCAATCCGGTTGCGCTCAGCGCGCAGGGTTTGGCAGTCACTGACGTCCTCAATGCAGTGTCGGAGCAAAACGTCCAGGTCGCTGCCGGAAGCATCGGTGGCGCGCCCGAGTCTGCCAATCAACCGTATACGATGACCGTGAACGCAATCGGACAGCTCGCTGATCCCGCGCAGTTCGCAAACATCATCGTGCGGGCCGATGCGAACGGCGGTTTCACCAAGCTCGGCGACGTCGCGCGGATCGAGCTCGGCGCCGAAGATTATTCGTCGTTCGTGCGCTTTGACGGCAACGACAACGTTGTCGGTTTGGGCGTAATTCAACTTCCCACGGCCAACGCACTGTCAGTGGCGCAGGGAATAAGGGCGAAGCTCGACCAGCTGCAAAAAACGTTCCCGCCGGGCGTCCACTATTCGGTCGCCTTCGATAGCACGACGTTCGTGCAAGCCTCGATGAAGGAAGTCATCATCACGCTCTTCGTGGCGATCATTCTCGTCATCTTGGTTATCTATCTGTTCTTGCAGGATCCGGCTGCGACGCTTATACCCAGCGCAGTCATTCCCATTGCTCTTGTTGGTGCGTTTTTCGTGATGGCGATGTTCGGCTTCACGATCAATACGATCACGCTCTTCGGCCTTACGCTCGCAACCGGCCTCGTCGTCGACGACGCGATCGTCGTCATCGAGAACATCGCCCGCTACGGGCAAGAGCACAACATCCGAGGTATCGAGGGCGCCGAGGCAGCGATGCGCGAGGTGCGAAGCGCGGTCGTAGCATCATCGCTGGTGTTGCTTGCGGTCTTCGTTCCCGTTTCGTTCTTCCCGGGAACGACCGGCCAAGTCTACAAGCAGTTCGCGCTGACGATCGCTGCGTCGATCATGATCTCGCTGTTCGTGGCGTTGACATTGACGCCGACGCTCTCGGCCATGTTGCTCAAGCATTCGCCGGATGCGACGACAGGCTTTTTTGGCTGGTTCAATCGGCAGTTCGGAAGATTCAAAGATTCCTACGCGCGTCTTCTTCCGAGGCTGTTCCAGTGGCGCTGGTACGTGCTCCTCGGCTTCGCAATCGCGCTCGCGTGCACGGGGTTTCTCTTCGAAAAGACACCGACGGGCTTCATCCCGTCGGAGGATCAGGGATACTTCATCGTGCTTATCCAGGCGCCTGAAGGAACGTCGCTCGCCGGTGAGCGCAAGGTCGCGCTCAAAGCCGAAAAGATCATCCGCGCTAATTCTGACGTCGCCGATGTCTTCGACGTCGGCGGATTCAGCTTTGCCGGCGCCGCACCCAACCGCGGCGTCATGTTCGTCTTGCTCAAGCCATGGGATCAGCGTCCAGGATTCTTTCACTCAGTTATTGGCGTTCTTTACGGACCGAACGGCGTACAAGGGAAGTTTTCATCCCAGATTCCGGAAGCGCAGATTTTCGGGTTCAATCCACCCGCGATCAACGGCGTAGGCAGCATCGGAGGCTTTGACTTCCAACTCGAAGATCGCGGTAATGTCGGGTTCCCCGCGATGATGCAAGCCGTCTATGGCTTTGAAGCACAAGCGAATCAGCCGGGCGGCCCCACCTCTCAGGTGTTCACGCAGTTCAAAGACGACTCGCCGCAATTGCAGATCGACGTCGACCGCAATAAGGCGAAGTCAGTCGGCGTTTCCCTCAACGATCTCTTCGCTACGCTGCAGACCGAGCTCGGGTCCGACTACGTCAACAACTTCACGTACTTGAACCGGTCGTATCGCGTCTTTGTACAGGCCGACGCGCCGTATCGCGCTCGCGTCGGCGATCTGCAGAGTCTGTTCGTGCGATCGGCTACCGGTGGTATTATCCCGCTGAGTGGACTCGTCAACGTGCAGCGCATCAAGGGCCCACCGTCGATCACGCATTACAATCTGTACCGCTCGATCGAGATTGACGGAAACGCAGCGGACGGTCACGGCACGGGCGAAGCGATTGCACGCATGCAGCAGATTGCTGCGCAGGTTGATCCGCCCGGCGTCAGCTACGAGTGGTCCGGCTTGTCGCTCGAAGAAATCCAGGCCGGTGCGCTCGCTGCCCTCATCTTCATGCTCGGCATGCTGTTCACGTATCTTGTGCTTTGTGCGCAGTATGAGTCGTTTGTCGACCCGCTGATCGTCATCTTGGCCGTACCTGCGGCATTGCTCGGGGCCCTCGTCTTTATCAACTTCCGGCTGTTCCTCGGCCACCTTCCCATGCCGCTCGCGCTCATCGGGTACATCACTCGGTTGGGGAACCAGAACCTCACCCAAGATGCGTACGCGCAAGTCGGCTACGTCATGCTGATCGGTCTCGCGAGCAAGAGCGCGATTTTGATCGTTGAGTTCGCGAACCAGCAGCTCAAAGCGGGAGCCACGATCGTCGAGGCTGCATTCCGAGCGGCGCAAACGCGGCTGCGTCCGATCTTGATGACGTCGATCGCGTTCATCATTGCGATCTTCCCGCTCGTCGTCGCCACAGGCGCCGGCGAAGGAGCGCGTCAGGCGCTCGGCTCGGCAATCTTCGGCGGCATGCTGATCTCGACGTTCCTGAACTTGGTGATCACGCCGGTGCTCTACGTCGTCATCAAGGGTCTCGAGCTGCGCGGCCGCGACCGGCTTGAACCCAACAAGCTTGCCGTCGACGGGCAACCCGCGCCGGCGCCTTAGACCGCCTCGTAGCGCAGGCCCGGAGACCGGGCTGGACGAAATCTTCACCACGTCGCTGCGGTATTAGGACGCAGCGGCGTCCTTCCAGGCCACCGACCCACGCTGAGCGTATTCTCAGAACCACTATAAGGGGGTAGGCGTGAAGAAGGGGATTCGAATCGCCGCTGTGTTTCTCACCGCGGCAGTTTTTGCTACACTTATCGGTCCCGCGTCGGCACCGGCGCAAACCAGTGGACCGATTCACATCGCGGTCATTACGGATATGTCGGGAGTCTACGAAGCACTCTCCGGCCGTGGTGCCGTCGAAGCCACGAAGATGGCCGTCGAAGATTTCGGCGGCAAAGTGCTGGGGCGGACGATCGTCGTCGATGCCATTGACCATCGTAACGACGCGACGCTCGCAGCTACGAAAGCGCGCGAAGCCTACGACGGCGGCGCCGAGCTCGCGCTCGATGAAGCGAACTCTGCCGTTGCGCTCGCCGTCGCGGGCGTTGCGAAGGAAAAGCACAAGCTCACGATCGTTACCGGCGCGGCCAGCTCGGCGCTGACCGGGGCTGCCTGCAATAAGTACACGTATCACTACGCGTACGATACCTACGCGCTCGCGTACTCGACGGGTCGCAGCGTTGCATCGGCGGCCGATGCGAAGAAATGGTGGGGCATCGTTCCCAACTACGCGTTCGGGCAGCAGATGCTCTCCGACTTCACGTCCGCGATCAAAACGAAAGACGCCGAGTTCATCCACGCGGACATGATCCCGCTCGGCAACACCGACTTCTCATCGTACCTGTTGGCTGCGAAGAACGCGCACGCACAAGTGCTCGGTGTGCTCAACGCCGGCGCGGATACGGTCAACACGATGAAACAAGTCAAACAGTTCGGGATCGACAAGGACATGAAGGTCGCGGTCGGCTTGCTGTTCCTCAGCGACGTCGACGCGTTGCCCGATGTGTTCACCGGTTCGCATATCACGACGTCGTGGTATTGGAACATGGACGCTCCGGCTCGCGCCTGGGCTGATCGTTATGCGAAGCGCATGGGCGGCAAACGTCCGACAGACATTCAGGCCGCCGACTATTCGGCGACCACGCAATGGCTGAACGCCGTTAAAGCAGTCGGCGACGTGAGCGCCGACAAAGTCGTCGGATACCTTGACGGCCGTTCGTTCAACGACTTCTACGCGCACGCCGGTTTCTGGCGTCCGCGGGATCATCGCGTGCTGCACGAGATGTATGTCGTCGAAGTGCTGTCGAAGGACAAGATCAAAGAACCGCACGCGTGGTTCAAGATCTTGCAGGTGATTCCACCGGCCTTGGCTTTCCGTCCCGAATCCCAATCGACGTGTAAGAAAGACTGGTAAGGGGCGTGCGCTGAGCTACGTCCTAACTCAAGCCTTCAATGGCGCAGTCAACGGCGCGTTCTACGCGCTGTTGGCTTTAGGGCTCAGCATCATCTTCGGAATGCTGCGCGTCGTGAACTTCGCGCACGGCGTCATGTACATGCTTGGCGCCTTCGCGGCGTACTACGGCGCGCAGCTTCTGGGTTTACCGTTCTTCGCAGCGCTGATCGTGGGCCCAATCGTGGTCGCGATCTTCGGCATCATTCTCGAGTTCGCGCTGCTGCGGCGGCTCTACGGACTCGATCCGATTTACAATCTGCTGCTGACGTTCGCGATCACGCTCGTCGTCGTCGACGTCGTGCGGCTGCTAGCCGGTGCGCTTGGCTCGCCGTATTCGGCACCCGATCAGCTTTCGGGCGTCGTCGACTTGGGTTTCGGTCCGTATCCGGCCTATCGCGTCTTCGCGATCGCAGCGTCCCTGGCGGTGTGTGCGATCGTGTGGTATTTGATCGAACGCACGCCGATCGGCTCGCGCATTCGCGCTGCAACCGAAAATCCGATTTTGACGCGGGCGTTCGGCATTAACGTGCCGCTGCTCGTCACGCTGACGTTCGGATGCGGTGTTGCGCTCGCGGCGTTTGCAGGCGTGCTGGCTGCACCGATGACTAACGTCGAGCCCGGGATGGGCGAGAAGATCATCATCAATACGTTTGCGATCGTGGTCATCGGCGGAATGGGCTCGATCGCGGGCTCGATTCTGACCGGCTTCGTGCTCGGGATCGTTCAGGTGCTCGCCGCACTGCTCTTCGCGCAGCTCAGCGATACCGCGATCTTCATCATGATGGTGATCGTACTGTTGTTTCGTCCGTGGGGACTTTTCGGAAAGCCGGAGACAGCCGTATGACCACGGCGCAACTCGGCGGCCGCAGCGGCTTGATCCTCGCTGCCGTTCTGCTGGCCGCGGGAATCGTGCTGCCGTGGATCGTCTATCCGGTTTTTGCACTCGATCTGGTGTGCTTCGGGCTCTTTGCAGTCTCGCTCGACCTGCTGCTTGGATTTGCGGGGCTGCTTTCGTTCGGACATGCGCTCTTTTGGGGAGGCGCGGGATACGCAGCGACGCTTGTCATCGCGCACTATCATGCGCCGTTCGTCGTGGCAGTAGCGGCGGGGGTTCTTTACGCGCTGATTCTCGCTGCGCTGGTCGGCTTCGTATCGGTACGCCGACAGGGAATCTATTTCGCGATGATCACGCTGGCAATCGCGCAGATCCAGTTCTTCTTTGCCTTTCAGTTCATAAATCTCACCGGCGGCGAGAACGGAATTCAGATCACGAGTCGCGGTTGGTTCTTCGGATACCCGATCGAAGGCGACATCCCGTACTACTATCTGACGCTTGCCATTGTCGCGCTGGGAGTGTGGTTTGCGGTCCGCGTCGTGCGCTCACCGTTTGGGATAGTGCTCGGTGCGATGCGCGAAAACGAGCGCCGCGCGATCAGCCTTGGTTATCACACCAATCGCTTCAAGCTCGGGATGTTCGTCATGTCCGGCGCACTCGCCGGACTGGCCGGCTCGCTCTTCGCAATTGGAAATCGTCTGTGCGGTCTGGACGCCGTTGCGTGGCAGACCTCAGGCAAAGTCGTGATGATGACCGTACTCGGCGGGATCGGTACGATATTCGGTCCGATCATCGGCGCCGGCTTCTTCGAATCGCTTGAATACTTTGTCTCAAAGACGGCGATCGGCGACAAAACGAACATCGTCCTTGGGACCGTGTTCGCGATCGTCATCCTCGGCGCGCGCCGTGGCATCGTCGGCGAAATCCTCGCATTCGCGGTGCGCCGTGAACGCTGAAGTACTGAACGCCATCTTCTCAGGCCTCACGCTTGTCGTCTTTATCGTGACGGCAGTTGCGGCGATCGTACAGCTGCGCCATCTGCGCTCGAATACGAGCTTGCAAGGTTTGACGATGGTTCTTCAAGATTGGCAGAAGCCGGAGATGCAGGCGTGGATCAGGTACGTGCGTCTCGAGTTGCCGGAGAAGCTAAAGGACCCGACATTCTGCGATGAATTTCGGCGAAGGCTCGATAGGGTACATCATCCGGAACTGCATGTATGCGACTATTGGGAGCAATGCGGTACGTACATCAAGTATGGAATGATCGATCGCTTGACATTTCTCGATAGCAGCTGCGCGACGATCGTCCGTTTGTGGGAGTCCATTTATCCGGCAATTGTGATTATGCGCGAGAGAGGCGGGCCTTCTGTCTATGAGAACTTCGAGTATCTGGCGGTTCTTTCGAAACAATGGATCGACGCGCATCCAAACGGTGCGTATCCCGCGAATATGCCGCGCTGGGATAAGCTAAACGCCTAAGTGCTCGAGCAATTCCGTCTGGCGCGATAGCATCTCCGCGTTCGTAAGCGACTCGACGATGCAGCCGTGCGCCATGAGGTAGTGGCGGTCGGCAACGCCGGTCGCAAAGCGTACGTTTTGCTCGACCAGTAGAATCGTCACGCCGTGTTTCTTGATCTCGCGGATGACCTCACCGATTTGCTCGACGATGACGGGCGCGAGCCCCTCGGTCGGTTCGTCGAGAAGAATCAGGCGCGAACCGCTGCGCAGGACGCGCGCAATCGCGAGCATCTGCTGCTCACCGCCGGAGAGCGTCGTCCCAGCTGCACGCGCGCGCATTTTCAGAATGGGAAACGCGTCATAGATTTTCTCGAGCGGCCACGCATTTGTTCCGACGACCGGCGGCAGCGTGAGATTCTCGTAGACGGAGAGCGTCGACATGATCCCGCGCTCTTCGGGGACGAAACCGATGCCGAGTTGTGCGACCCGGTCCGATGAAAGCGTTTGGATCGGTTGATCCTCGAATAATATTGTGCCGGCGCGGGCATGGACGATTCCGATGATCGTGCGCAGCGTTGTGGTTTTGCCGACGCCGTTGCGCCCGACGAGCGTTACGACCTCGCCGGCGTCGACGTGCAGCGTAACGCCGCGCAGAACGTGGCTCTCGTCGTAATAGGCGTGAACGTCGTCGAGCCGCAGCATCTAGTGGGCTCCTCCGCCGAGATACGCGTCGACGACGCGCTGATCGGCGCGAACGTCCGCATACGAGCCTTCGACGAGGATGCGGCCGCGCTGCATGACGACGACGCGATCGCACACATCTTCGACGACGCGCAGGTTGTGCTCGACCAAGATGATCGTGCGGCCCTTGGCGATGCGTTTGATCAGGCCGATCGTGCGCGCGATGTCCTCCTGCCCCATTCCCGCCGTCGGCTCGTCGAGGAGTAAGAGCGGCGGATCCTGCGCGAGCGAAATCGCGAGCTCGAGGCTGCGTTTGCGCCCATAAGGTAAGTGCGCGGCGCGGTGCTCCGCGAATTCGACCATACCTACGTCGCTCAATATCTGCAGCGCAGGCTCATCGAGCGCGCGCGTCGTGCTTGATGAGGCAAGGAACCGATGCGAGAGCGGTGTCTTGGCTTGTAAGCTGACCTTCACGTTCTCGAGCACGGTGAGGTGTGGAAAGATGCTGGTGATCTGAAAGCTGCGCACGATTCCGAGCTGCGCCCGATCGGCGGGCGCCACGTTCGTGATCTCGCGGCCTTCGAAGGCGATTGTTCCGCTCGTCGGCGGCGTGAAGCCGGAAAGTAAATTGAAGAGCGTCGTCTTGCCGGCGCCGTTCGGGCCGATGATCGCGTGGACACGCTCGCGCTCGAACAAAAGCGAAACGCCGTCAACCGCACGGAATCCGGCGTATTCTTTCGTCAGGTCGGCGGTGGCGATAATCGGTGCAACGGTTGTCTGCACGCGAGCCTGTTCCGCGAGGGCTACGTGCCCTCCCGCGCTATGCCCGTGGCTGCTCGGTGATGCCGTTCTCGATGACGTCTGGTGTCAGCTGCTCGATCGTCGAGAGTACGACGGTTGCGGCGCGGAGGGCGACTGGGTGTGGCGGATAGTGGAGATTCGGAATTGCAATTGCGCGCATGCCGGCGTTGCGCAGCGCGAGGATACCGTTGTGTGAATCTTCGACGCCCGCGCAGCGATCGGGACGCGCATTGAGCAGCTTCGCCGCTTTCAAATAGACATCGGGATTAGGTTTACCGCGCGCAACCTCTTCCGATGAGACCGTGACTTTGAACAGTTTCCCAAAGGGCGTCGATGACATCACCAGATCGATGATCGGCCGGTTCGAGCTCGATGCAAGTCCGAGCGGCCACTTCGCAGCGATCCGTTCGAGGGCGTCCACGGCGCCGTCGATGATCGGGAAGCCGTCGCGTTCGTAGATTTGTTCGATGAGCGCGATCACGTCAGCGTTGATCTGCGGCGCGGGGCGCGGAACGCTGAGGGTTTCATGCATGTAGCGTGACCACTCCGTCGAGCTCATGCCCATCATGTCGGTTTGCGCGCTCGCGATCCAGCGGCCGCCGACGGCTTTCACGTATTGCTCGCGAGCCTTGTCCCAAATCTGCTCGCTGTCGAGCAGCACTCCGTCCAGATCGAAGATAACGGCTTCTATCAGAGCTGGCGACTCCAACGCACGCAAACCATCACCCACAACAGCGCAAGCCCTGTGAACGCCAGGGCCGCCAACAAATCCGCCTGCTTATGCGTGGTCGCCCATCGAAACACGTCCATCGCAGCCACGATTCCAAACGCAACTGTCGCACCGATTGCTAAATTGAGGCGACGCCGATCTACCAAAGCGCGCGCAAATTTCGCTCGTGCCGCTCGATGTTCCCGTCTAACGTGCGCGCACGGGCCTTCCAGCTTTCGATTTGGTTGCGCGGTATGCATCGATCCACACTTGTGTCGTGAGAATCTCACGGCCGCGTGTCACGACGCGTAGACGTCCGCGTTGTGCTGCTTTGCGCAGTGCATCCAAGCTGAGCCCGTGCGCGACGAACGACGCGAGCGGGCGCAACGCGCCCGTATCGACGATCGCTGCCGTTAGGCGTTCGAGGTTTGTGCGCACGGCGCGTTCGAGAAGATCGGCGAGCTTGGTTCGATCGCCGGCGTCCGCAGCACTGAGCGCGCGCGTGTAGGAATCGACGAGCGTGTGCGTGATCGTCGCGGGTGGATAACCGAGGCGCGATAACAGCAGGTTCATGACGAGCCGCGCAATCCGTCCATTAGCTTCAACAAACGGGCGTATGCGTTCGAGACGCTCGCATGCATCCGCGAGCCACGTGAACAGCGCGTCTTCACGCGGCGGTCCGCTGCCGATGCGTTCGACCAGCGTTGACATCTCGAACTCGATCAACCAATGCGGTGTCGTCACCATGCCCTCGCGCACCGGCGGCAAGTTCGTGCGACGCCACGCCGTTTGCAACGCCGGACGCGGACGCGTCACGTCGAGTGGCGCCATGATCGTGACGTGCAGGCGCTCGATCTCGGCAACCGAGATCAGCCAACGCGCGCCCGGACGGACGCGATGCTCGCGCGCGATCTCGAGCGCGGCCCGCGCATAGCCGAGGACGAGAAGATGATCGGGCAGGCTGCCGGCCACGGTGACGTTGCGCTCGAGCAGACGCCGAACGGCGAGCGGCGTGAGGTGGGCGTCCGCAAGCGCGCAAGAGGCAGCGATCTCATCGTAGATGACGTCCCGGCGAACGCGCTCGAACCGGCGCGTGCTCGCGGCATCGTCCGGGCGGGCCTCCATCTCGGCGCGGAGCTCGTGAACCGTCATTGTCCTCTGGTGTCCTATATTTGGTTAAGTGGACAATTTTCCCCGGGCGAACAGTCCTGGCTGTCGATTAATACATTCGTGGAGTTGTTGCGAGGCCGGCGAGACCATGCCGGCACGTTGGTCATGGTGATGGGCCGAGCACATATGGGGGCCCCGTGCGCAGCATGGGGGGCGCGGAGCCTGGGGCGGAGCGCCTTTTAAAGGATGGCTTTTCTCGACGCGCTGCGCGACCGGATCCTCGTCTTCGACGGGGCCATGGGGACGCAGCTCATGGCCCTCGAGCTCGACGACGCCGCTTTTGGCGGCGCGAAGTATCACGGGTGCAATGAGGCCCTAGTCCTCACGCGCCCCGAACTGATCTCGAACATTCACGCCACGTACCTCGAAGCCGGAGCCGACGTTCTCGAGACCGACAGCTTCATGGGCTCGCGGCACAAGCTCGATGAATACGGCCTCGCCGACAAGACGCTCGAGATCAATCGCCGCGCGGCCGAGATTGCGCGCGATGCCGCCGACCGATTCTCGACCCCCGATAAGCCGCGCTTCGTCGCCGGCTCGCTCGGGCCGACCGGAATGTTGATCTCATCCTCCGATCCGGCACTCTCGAAAATCACGTTCGAGCAGCTCGCGGCAATTTACGGCGAGCAGGCGCGCGCGCTGGTCGAAGGCGGCAGCGATCTGCTGCTCCTCGAGACGAGCCAAGATCTCTTAGAGATGAAAGCCGCCATCATCGGCATCGTCCGCGAGTTCGATCGCGGATTACGACGCGTTCCGATTCAAGCGCAAGCGACACTCGACGTTACCGGACGGATGCTGCTCGGGAGCGACATCCGCGCGGTGCGCGTGACGCTTGAAGCGTTGCCGATCGACGTCATCGGACTCAACTGTTCGACCGGTCCGCAACACATGCGTGAACCGGTGCGGTATCTCGGCGAGACGTCGCGCTGTCCGATCAGCGTGATTCCGAACGCCGGTCTTCCGCTGATGGGACCCAAAGGCGAAACGATCTATCCTGAAGGGCCCGAGGAAATGGCGCGCGAGCTGCTCGCGTTCGTGCGTGACTTTGGCGTCAGCGCAATCGGCGGCTGTTGCGGAACGACGCCGGCGCACATTACCGAGTTTACCAATGCCGTGCGCGGCTTGCGCGGACGCACCCCGCAGATCGAACGCACGCAGTGGGCCGCATCCGCAATGAGCGCGGTGAGCTTGGAACAAGAACCACGTCCGCTGATGATCGGCGAGCGCATCAACTCGCAAGGCTCGCGCAAGATCAAGCGGCTTCTGCTCGAGGACGACTACGATAGCATCATGCTCGTCGCACGCGAGCAAGTCGAAGGCGGCGCGCATATCCTCGACGTCTGTACGGCGCTCACCGAGCGAGCCGATGAAGACGTGCAGATGGAGACGGTCGTCAAGAAGCTCGCGCAATCCGTCGAGTCGCCCGTGATGATCGACTCGACCGAAGCCAAAGTCATCGAACGCGCGCTCAAGATCTACGCAGGCCGCGCGATCGTGAATTCGATCAACTTGGAGAACGGACGCGAACGCATCAATGCGGTGATGCCGCTCGTGAAAGAACACGGTGCGGGCGTCGTCGCCTTGACGATCGACGAGCAAGGCATGGCCAAGACCGCGGCGCGTAAGCTTGAAATCGCGCAGCGCATCCACAAGATCGTGACCGAAGAGTTTTCAATCCCCGAAGGCGCGCTGATTTTTGACGCGCTGACCTTCACGCTGGCGACCGGCGACGCCGAGTTCATTGACTCCGCACGGGAGACGATCGAAGGAATCCGAGCGATCAAGCGAGAGCTGCCGGGCGTCCTTACGTCACTTGGTGTCTCAAACGTCAGCTTTGGTCTGAAACCGCATGCGCGCGCAGCCGTGAATTCAGTGATGCTGCATCACTGCGTCGAGGTCGGCCTTGATATGGCGATCGTGAATCCCAAAGAAATTACGCCATACTTTGAGCTCAACACCGAAGAGCGCGAGCTGTGCGACGACCTCGTTCTCAATCGCCGGCCGGACGCGCTTGCGCGCCTGATCGCGCACTACGAAGAAAAGGGCGCAGGCGATTCACCGCAAGTTGCCGCTGCCGAAGACACCGATGCGCCGGTCGAAGAGCGTATCCAGTATGCGATTTTGCACCGCCGCAAAGATGGCATCGAAGCCAAGCTCGACGAGGCCATGAAGACACGTGACGCGGTCGAGGTGCTCAACACTATTCTGTTGCCGGCGATGAAAGAGGTCGGCGATCGCTTCGGCCGCGGTGAGTTGATTCTCCCGTTCGTGCTGCAGTCCGCCGAAGTGATGAAGAAGGCTGTTGCGCATCTCGAGCAGTTTCTCGACAAAGTCGACGGCGTAACAAAAGGCAAAGTCGTGGTTGCGACCGTTTTCGGCGACGTGCACGACATCGGCAAGAATCTGGTGTGCACGATTCTTTCGAATAACGGCTACACGGTTTTCGATCTCGGCAAGCAAGTTCCGATGAACACAATCCTCGAGAAAGCGCAAGAAGTCGGCGCCGACGCGATCGGTCTCTCCGCGCTGCTCGTCTCGACGTCGAAACAGATGCCGATCTGCGTGCAAGAGCAAGATGCGCGTGGGATGCACTTTCCGATCGTGGTCGGCGGTGCTGCGATCAATCGCGAATTCGGCCGGCGCATCTCGTTACTCGACGACGGCCAGCGCTGGTTCGAACCCGGATTGTTCTACGCGAAGGACGCCTTCGAAGGTCTCGAGATCATGGACGTGCTCACCGGCGAGCCTGCGCGGCGCGATGCGTTTGTCGACGGCAAAAAGGGTGAAGCGTTTGCAGCCGCGGCGGCCGCAAAGAATGCGACAGCCATACCGAAAAGCGGCCTGACGGGACGTGCACAGTTGAAGGAAGCCGATGTGCCGCGCGCGCCGTTTCTTGGTCCGCGCACGCTGCGCGATAAGATCGACGTGCGCGAGCTATGGCCGTGCTTTGATCTCAAGAGTTTGTATCGTCTCTCATGGGGCGGCGCGAACGTCAAAGGCGAGGCATGGGAAGCGCTCGTGCGCGATGAGTTTGAGCCCCGATTGCACGCATATCAGCAACGTGCCAAGAGCGACGGTCTGCTCGCGCCGCGGGTCGTTTACGGTTACTTCCCGGCGTCCGGCGACGGCGACGACATCGTCGTCTACTCGCCCAACGATCCCGGATGGCAGATCGCGCGCTTCAGTTTCGCGCGGCAAGCCGGGGGCGAACACTTGTGCCTGGCCGACTATCTGCGTGAATCGAAGGACGGTCGCGCGACAGATGTTATTGCGCTCCAGGTCGTCACCGTCGGAGAACGCGTGGCCCAGCGCATCGACCAGCTGCAAGCGCAGAACGAATATACGGAAGCGTACTTCCTGCACGGCTTCTCGGTGCAGACCGCTGAGGCGCTCGCGGAATACACGCATCGCCGCATTCGCGCCGAGCTCGGACTCCCCGCCGAACGCGGAAAACGCTATTCATGGGGCTATGGCGCGTGCCCGGATCTCTCGCAACACGAGCTCGTGTGGGAGCTGCTCGACGTCGAAAAGGCGATCGGCGCCCGTCTGACCTCGGCCTTCCAAATCGTCCCCGAGCAATCCACGGCCGCGATCGTCATCCATCATCCGCAAGCCGCGTACTTCAATGCCGCCGCGGTTCGGGAGCTTATCGCCAGCTAGCCAGAGGGAAGACATGGGGCCCGGCGTACCTTCCACCGTTCAAAAGCTTTTGAGGAGGTTTGTCGATGCGCTCATTTCCCGCGTTAGGGCGTGCGATTTCAATGGCGGCCGCGGTCGCCATGTTAGGAACGGTTTTGGGCGCTCCCGTCCAAGCCGCGACGACATATAAAGTAGCTGTCGATCTGCCCATGAGTGGCGCCGATGCCAGCAACGGTATCCCCACCGATAACGGCGTGATTCTCGCCGTAGAAGAAGCCAACAAAAAAGGCTTGCCGGGTGGAATTATGCTCGAGCATCAAGTGCTCGATGACGCAGTTCAAGGCGTTCACGATCCAGCTGCCGGCAGCCAAAACGTCAAGACGTTCGTTGCAGATGCAAGCGTGATGGGAATCGTCGGACCGTTCAACTCGAACGTTGCGCGAGCCGAAATTCCGATCACGAACGACGCTGGGCTCGCTCAGATCAGCCCGTCGAACACAAACGACGGTTTGACCATCGGCGAAACCGCGAAGTCATTGCGCCAATCGCATCCGGATTTGATCACGTACTTCCGCGTCTGCACGCGTGACCACTATCAAGGTGCAGCCGGCGCGGAATCCGCGAAGAAGCTCGGCTTCAAGAAAATCTACATCATCGACGACAACGAGACGTACGGTAAGGGTCTCGCAGACGTCTTTGAAGCGGCGTATAAAGCCGGCGGCGGAACGGTGCTCGGACACGATCACCTCACGAAAAACCAACAAGACTTCAAGGCGCTGCTCACCAAGGTCAAAGCCACGAATCCCGATGCGGTGTTCTTTGGCGGAGTGACGGCGACGGGCGGCGGACTCTTGCGCAAGCAAATGGCCGACGTCGGACTCGGCTCAACGCCATACATCGGCGGCGATGGAATCAGCGATGAAGAGTACTTGAAGATCGCTGGTGCTCAAGCCGACGGAAGCTACTACACGGTCGCGGCGCCAGACATCGGAATGGCGAGCGCGGTAGCCTTCAACAAGGCCTATCAGGCGCGATTCAAACAGGCCCCGGGCGCGTATAGCGCAGCTGCGTACTCTGCCGCTTGGGTGATCATCAACGCTATCGCCGAGGCTCAAAAGAGCGGAAGCGTTACGCGCGCCACCGTGCTCAAGAACATTGCTGGCACGAAGAACATGCAATCGCCGGTCGGTCCGGTCGCGTTCGACAAGAACGGCGACACGCTGAACGGCGTGATCAGCTTCTACAAGATCACGGGCACGCCGCCGAAGGCAACGTTCCTCAACACCGTAAGCATCGCAAGCCTCTAGGTAAACTCGTTGGAGCTGTTCTTTCAGCAGCTCGTTAACGGGCTGTCGCTCGGCGGAATTTATGCGCTCATAGCCCTCGGCTATACGATGGTGTACGGAATCATCGAGCTCATAAATTTCGCCCACGGCGACGTCTATACACTCGGCTCGTTCTTCTCGCTCGCGATCCTGACCGCACTTGGGATCACGAGCGAGATGCACGGCTTCCCGCTGGTCGCGACAATCCTCGGCGTCATGGCGGGTGCGATGGTTTTCTGCGGAATCGTCGGCGTCCTGATCGAGCGATTCGCGTATCGCCGTCTGCGCAACGCACCGCGCCTCGCGCCGCTGATCACTGCAATCGGTGTCTCATTCATTCTCGAGAACATCATGCAGTTGTGGCAAGGGCCCTCGCCCGTCCCGATTCCCACGTTTATACCCGATCCGAGTATTTCGATCCATGGCGTGACGATCGAAGTCAAGCAGATGCTCGTCGTCGGCCTCGCGATCTTCATGATGATCGCGCTCAATCTCTTCGTCTACAAGACCAAGCTGGGCAAGGCGATGCGCGCGACGGCGCAGGACCGCGACGCTGCTCAGCTGATGGGCATCAACATCAACACCACGATCGCGCTGACGTTTTTGATCGGCAGCGCGCTTGCCGGTTCTGCGGGATTCGTTTCGGGCGTTTACTACGGTACGACGTGGTTCTTTAATGGTTTTTCTGCGGGTCTAAAGGCATTTACCGCAGCGGTCCTCGGTGGTATCGGAAACCTTGCCGGCGCGATGCTCGGCGGATTCCTGATTGGAATCGTCGAGGCGTTCGGTGCGCAATACGTTTCAGACCAATGGACGAACGTCATCGTCTTCTCGTTGCTCGTTCTCGTCTTGATCTTCCGTCCGTCCGGTCTGCTCGGCGAATCGCTGCCGAACAAAGTATAATGTTGTTAAGGGCCCCTTCGGAATGAAGAAGGTCTGGACGGCGCTTGATCCCCGCCTCAAAGGGATCATCGTCATCCTCTTGGTCGGCCTCATACCGCTCGTCGACCAGAACGCCGCGCATCTCAACTTCATGGCCGACGCAGCGACGTTCGTGCTACTTGCACTCGGCTTGAATATCGTCGTCGGATTCGCAGGACTGCTCGATCTCGGTTACGCGGCGTTTTTTGCGATCGGCAGCTATTCGTATGCGATGCTCGCAAGCCCGCAGTTCAACATCCACATTCCGTTTTGGGTTATGCTCCTCTTGGCTCCGGCGATCACCGCGCTTTTCGGTGTTCTGCTCGGTGCACCGACGCTGCGCCTACGGGGCGATTATCTTGCGATCGTCACGCTTGGCTTCGGCGAGATCGTCCCGCAGACGTTTCTCAATCTTTCGCAATGGACGAATGGCCCTAACGGTATCTCGGCGCTCGACGCGCCGGTTCTGTTCAACTACAAGTTCGGCTTGCAGACGCTGCCCTATTTTTATGTCGGTCTCGTGTTGCTCATCATTGCGATCATTTTCGTCCACAATCTGCAGGACAGCCGGCTTGGACGATCGTGGATGGCGATTCGCGAAGACGAGCTTGCTGCAGCGCACATGGGCATCAATACGACGAAGGCTAAGCTTTCCGCATTTGCCCTCGGTGCTTCGTTCAGCGGTCTGGCCGGCGTCGCGTATGCCTCGAAGCTGAGCCTTGTCTCGCCGGATAATTTCCAATTCAACGTCAGCATCTTCGTGCTCTCGATGCTCGTGCTCGGCGGCATGGGAAACATCTACGGCGTCATCATCGGCAGCCTGCTGCTCTCATCGCTCGAGCGGTTCATTTTGCCGCAGGCGACGATCTTTGCGCACAATATCGGCCTCACGCAGCTCGACTTCTCGAATTTCCGGTTCATGATGTACGGCATCATCCTGGTGGCGATCATGCTCTTCCGGCCCGAGGGATTGTTTCCGAGCCGTCAACGTAAGGCTGAGCTGCACGTCGCGCAGCTTGACGCAGCGCTTGCATCACAGGAGCAGAGCTTGTACAACGAGGCGGCGCCGTGAGCAGCATTCTCGCGATCAAGCATGTCACGCAGCGTTTCGGCGGACTCGTCGCCGTCAAGGAGCTCGATTTCGAAGTCGAACAAGGCTCGATCATCGCGATGATCGGTCCCAACGGCGCCGGCAAATCGACGGTGTTCAACTTGATCACCGGAATCTATAAGCCCACCGAAGGTCAAATTGAGTTCAACGGCACCGAAATTCAGGGACGCAGTACCAGCGCAATCGCGGAGCTTGGTATCGCGCGCACGTTCCAGAATATTCGTCTCTTCGCGTTCATGTCGGCGCTGGACAACGTGATGACCGGCCGCCATTCGCGCATGCGTGCTACGCTCGCCGACTCGCTCTTGAACACGCCGCGCGCACGAAAAGAAGAAGCGACCGTGCGCGAGCGCGCCCACGAGATCTTGAAGTTCTGCGGTCTCGACGAGCAGGCGTATTCATACGCAGCGAATCTCGCCTATGGTCCGCAGCGGCGCCTCGAGATCGCGCGCGCGCTCGCGAGCGATCCAAAGTTGTTACTGCTTGATGAACCCGCGGCCGGTATGAACCCAAATGAGAAGAGCGATTTGACGGCGCTGATCAAGCGGATTCGCGATACCGGAGTCACGGTGTTCTTGATCGAGCACGACATGGCGCTCGTGATGCAGATCAGCGAGCGCATCGCAGTTCTCGACTACGGCGAGAAAATCGCTGAGGGGTTGCCGGATCAGATTCGTTCGAACGAGCGCGTCATCGAAGCCTACCTAGGAAAACCCGCCTGATGCCGCTGCTGCAGCTCGAAAACGTTGAGTGCAACTACGGGCGCATTCGTGCGCTCCGCGGGATCTCGCTGTACGTCGATCAGGGCGAGATCGTCACGCTCATCGGTGCGAACGGCGCCGGCAAGACGACCACGCTTCGCACGATCAGCGGGTTGTTGCGCCCCGCCAAGGGCAAAATCACGTTTGACGGCATGGATTGTGCGACGACGACGCCCGACAAGATCGTGCGCCACGGGCTGAGCCACTCGCCCGAGGGGCGGCGCATTTTCGCGCGCATGACCGTTCGCGAGAATCTCGACCTTGGCGCCTTCACGCGCAGCTCGCAAGAAGAGATCGAAGAAGACTTTGCGCGGGTGTTCGAGATCTTTCCGCGCCTCAAAGAGCGCATCGATCAAAAAGGCGGCACGCTTTCCGGCGGCGAGCAACAAATGCTCGCGATTGGCCGCGCCATGATGTCACGTCCGCGTTTGCTGCTGCTCGACGAACCCTCGCTCGGACTCTCGCCGCTGCTCGTCCAAACGATTTTCAAGATCATCCGCGATATCAACGCGGCCGGTACGACAATTCTGCTGATCGAGCAAAACGCGCGTCAAGCGCTTCAGATCGCATCACGCGGCTACGTCCTCGAAGTCGGCGAGATCGCGCACACCGCGCCCGCCAGCGAACTGCTTGCGAGTGAGGCCGTCCAAGCCGCATACCTCGGCGGCGCCGCCTGACAGAAGAGGGTTAGCGCTTCGCCTTGTAGCGGAAACACGTGACGATATGGTCGTTGACCATGCCCGTCGCTTGCATGAACGCGTACGCGATTGTCGTTCCGAAGAACGTGAATCCCGCTTTCTTCATGGCCTTCGCGAACGCGTCGGATTCTTTCGTCGACGCTGGGATCTGCGAGGACGATGTCAGATTGTGGTCGATTCGCTTGCCGCCGACGAAGCTCCACACGAACTCGTCGAGCGTTTTACCTGACTCGCGTAGCGCGAGATAGGCGCGCGCGTTTTTGACGGCTCCCTCGACCTTGAGTCTATTGCGAATGATGGCTTCGTTACGCAAGAGTGATTCGATCTTGCGTTGATTGAAGCGCGCGATCTTTTCCGGATCGAAACCGGCGAATGCTTCGCGATAGGCCTCCCGCCGATTCAGGATCGTCTTCCAGCTCAAGCCGGCTTGCGCACCCTCGAGCGTGACAAACTCGAAGAGGCGCACGTCGTCATGCAACGGTACGCCCCATTCGGTATCGTGATACGCGATCATGAGCGGATCCGCACCGGCCCATGTGCAACGAATGCGCTTGTCGGTCAGTTTATCGCCCGTACATTCCGAGATACTGGCCGCGTGCGAGAATCTTGCCGCCTTTAGAAAGCAAGAACTCGAGCCGCGCGCCCGTGACTTCAGGCCCGAAGCCCGTAAAGATTCGATCGACCGCAGTCACCGTGATGTAGTAGTGGTGCGGCGCATCGCCGACCGGCGGACACGGACCGCGATATGCGCTCGTCCCACCGTCATTCAAGCCGATGATCGCGCCCGACGGCATCGCGGTCGCGGCGTTTGCTGCAAGGCTCGTCACGCTCGCCGGAATGTTGAACACCACCCAGTGATTGAAGCCGATTCCGGTCGGCGCGTCCGTGTCGAACAAGTGGATCGTGTAGCTCGCGGTTCCCGGTGGTCCCGGCGTCCACGATAGCTGCGGAGAAATATTTGCAGCACCGGTGCCGCAGCCGACGGTAACGTTGGCGCCCGGGATCGTGCCGCCGTTCGAAAATGTTGCACTCGTAACGGTAAGCGCTGGAATTCCCGATGGGATGATCGGCGTCGCGAGTGGTGTGGGGTACGCAGCCGCGCTCGCTATGAGAAAAACAGATGCAAGAACCAAGATTCGAACGTTCATGTGCACGCCTTTCGTGAAAGCGATGGTTCGCTCGGGTCCCTCAGTTTTGCGGGGAGGCTCGCCCAGCCTTTCGCGCCAAGCGCACCACGGCATGGAAACACTTATTCGACGCCGTCGCAGCATCGGCCGATCCGAAGGTGCGCTCTCGCGAACGACGATCGAAGAGCTGATCGAAGCCGCGACGTGGGCGCCGAACCATCATTTGACCGAGCCTTGGAAATTTACGGTTGTGACCGGTGACGCGCGCCGGAAGCTCGGTGAATTCTGGGCTACGTCGCGTGCGAACGAGTTGGCGCTCGAAGGTGAGAAACGCGACGGCTTCGTGCAAGGCGAGGCGAAGAAGCCGCTGCGCGCACCGGTGCTCATCATCGTGAGCACGCGAACCGATCCCGACCCCGTCGTTGCAGAAGAAGATTTCGCGGCCACGTCAGCCGCGGTTCAGAACTTGCTGCTGGTTGCGGCGGAACGCGAGTTCAGTGCAATGTGGCGCACGGGCGACATCGTCTACAGCGTGCCCGTCAAGAAGTATCTTGGACTCGATGAGAGCGACAAGATCGTCGCAGTCGTGTACATTGGTGAACGCGGAATTTCCGACGCACAACCGCAGACGCGCAAGTCGCCGGAGATCACCTGGCTCGAGTAATCAGAGCAGCACGGCGTCCTCGCACGGAATCGTGTGGGCCTCGTCCGCGAACGTCAGGCTGATCGCCGTATCGCAGGTCGGCTCCAAGGCCAGCGAGCCATCGCTCGGCGTCCATGCCGCGGCGGAGACCGTCCCGGAGCTGGAGATGAAGATCGCGACCGGCGTGAGGGCGACGTTGCCCCTGAGGGTGCGGACGGGGGCGCTACTCGTGACGGCGCCTTCGAGCGGACGATAGGCATAGAGCGCCGCGGTAAAGCCGCCGTTCCCATCGCTTGCGATCGCGATCGTGGCTCCGCTCCCGCTCGTTTGCGCAACGGCGCGCGCATCGTCGAGGAACGCGGAGAAGCTCTGCACGGCGGCTCGTATTGCATACGCCTTTCTGCCGAGCGTATTCGCGCCGAGCGCGGCCATCAGCACAACGACGATCATCACGCAAACGATCGTCTCGATCAGCTTCATCGCGACCAGCCGTTCGTCTGCGCATTTGCGTTGTACCAGGCACTTGGAGCGGGCGTGTTCAGCGGATCATCGCTGACCCATTGCTGCGCGCACGTTCCGGTGCCGCCCGCGACGCATTCGCTGAGCGCGTGAATGCGCGTGTCACCGGGATTCATTACGGCGACCGGCGCCGGCGTGCTTCCGGTCGACGTGTTGTTTGCATCGCACGTCGAGGGTGACGTCGGATCGCAACCACCCGCGTCGCCTTCGAGTGGGACGTCGCGCGCAGCGGATTCATCGGTCATGCCGTCGATCGCAACGTAGGGTGGAACGTCGAACGTTCGCAGCGTCACGAACTCGGTGCGCACGGCGAGCGCAGTTCCATCCGCCGCGCTGACCGTTTCGGTAATCGTTGCGGCGACCCGGCCTTCTGCGATCGACGGATACGGTTGTACGCTCGTCGCAACGACGTTCGGTGATTCGTTATCGCCGAGCGCGCCTTGCAATGCAAATGAGGCCGCGAGCGTGAACGGACATGGCGTCGATTCACACGCGGGTGCAGATGGGAGCGGTGCCGGCGCTTGCAAATCGTGCGTGCCGGCGGCGATTTCTGCGGCGAGGCCGTTCTGCAATTGCAAGCGCGCTTGTGCGAGGCCAATTTGAGCGTAGTGAGCCGCCGCGTGACGCGCGCTGACGCGTGCAAACCCGAGTCCGCCTTCGAGAACGACACCCGCAGTCAGCCCGATGATCGCGAGTGAGAAGATTGCAACCGCGAGCATGCGCTTACGGGACGAGAATGTTCCCTGAAGTGTCGACGATTGCGCCTTGCGGCAGTGCTTCGCGCGAAACCGGATAGCGCACGGTGGCATTCTGCGTGCCGGACGTCGCGACGACGACCAGCGTTTGGCCATCGACCGTACTATGAAGCGTAACGTTACCGTTCGTCCACGTAACTGGCGGTGCTGCAAGGATTGCCGCCGCCGCGCTCGCGTCGTACGCGGCAAGTGCGCGAGCTTCGGCGGCGGCATTGTGCGCCGCGACGAGCACTTGGTCGCGGCTTGGAGGCACATTCACGACGCGTACGGATGCCAGCGTTGCGCTGAGGGCTGCGCCCGCGGCGATCGCGGTGAGGGCGATCGCGATCACGCCTTCGAGAACGGTCACGTGCGGATTGGTGCCCGCACGCAGCTGCTGTTAGCCGCCGATACCCGCGGTGCCGCGCTGATGCAAGTGCACCGCGCCGTAAACCGGCGTACCGCCGACGACGGTGGCGACGACGCGCAATTCTTCATCCCAAACGGCGAAGTCGGCGCGCTTGCCTTCGGCGATCGTTCCGAGGTCCCGCTCGAGTCCGAGCAATCGCGCGGGTGCGGCGCTTGCGTTGACGATGGCGCGCTCGAACGGCAAATCAGCATACGACATCAGATTGCGTACGGCCTGATCGCAGCGCAGCGCGCTTCCGGCAATCGTACCATCTTCGCTGCGCACGACGCCGCCATCGATACGATATCCCGATCCTGACGGCGGCATGTTGTCGGTCGCAAGCACGAGCCGTTCGCCGACCGTGCGGTAGAGCAGATCGACCATCGGCGGCGCGACATGATAGCCGTCGCAAATCAATTGTACGGTCGTGCGCGGTTCTTGCATGAACGCGACGAGCAGCGAGGGATCGCGGTGATCGAGCGGCGGCATCGCGTTGAACGCGTGCGTCAACGTGCGGAAACCAAGTCCGATCGCAAGCATACCTTCGCGATATTTTGCGGCCGTGTGTCCCGCCGCGCAGACGATGCCTTGATCGAAGAGAAAGCGCGCAACTTCTTCGGCGCCTTCGATCTCCGGTGCCAGCGTGACCATAACGAGCGCGCCGTGAGATGCGTCGATCATTTCGCGGGCGCGCTCGACCGATGGACGCAGCACCCAATCGCCGCGATGGACGCGGCGGAATTTGGGATTGAGGAACGGCCCTTCGAAGTGGATTCCCAGACACCGCGCGCCGATTCCGCCCTGCTCCTCGAGCTGGTTCGCCGACTCGCAGATTTCGCTCGCGGCATGCAGCATCGACTCCCAGGGTGCGGTGATGATGCCTGCGACGAACCCAGTTACCCCTTGCTTGACGTACGAACGTGCGGCGACCTCGACCGCGCTGCCCTGATCCCGGTTGAAGAGCACGTCTTCAGCGCCGTTCGTGTGGACGTCGATCATGCCGGGTGCGATCGTCGCTTCGGGCGCGACTTCGACGTCGCTTGGGCCGTGCGGCTCTAAAATCGCCGCAACGCGCCCGCGCTCGATTCTCAGACGCGCTTCGCGCGCCGTGCCGTCGCCAAACGCGATTCGCGCTGGCCCGAGCGTATAGGAGTCGGTCACGTCGGCAGTCTTTCGGAAAGGCGCTCGTAGCTCCCGCGAGAAGCAGGCACCGGTGCGAGCGAGGAGGACGTTCGTTCTTGTTGCGATGCTGGCGGCGACGTTATTTGCAATTCCGTCGCAATCGCAAAGCGCCGACGTCTGTAAAGTGTCGGCGGGCCAACGCGTTCTCTTGGAGTCGATCGACTCGGATCCCGACGTCTTCGTTTGGGACAGCCGCGTTCGTCTCGTCGAGTATGCGGCCGGCAGTTTCGACAAGGCGACTCAGGTTATGGCGCACACGATACTCGCCAAACCCGGAACGACTGCAATTGTCTCTTCGTGCGTCGCAGGCGCAGTAAGGCCGGCGTATAGTTCCGTCGTGTACGACGCCGTCGGCGTCAAAATTACGTCCGGCCCATTCCGCAATCGCTGGGGTTGGGTTAGCTCGGAAGACGTTCGCATTTAGCAGTCGTAGTACAGATAGAATTCGTAGGGATGTGGCCGGATGTCGACGGCTTTGATCTCCCCTTCGCGATACGCGATGTAATTCGCGATAAATTCCTTCGAGAACACGCCGCCTTCCGTGAGAAACGCCTGATCGTTCTTGAGCGCTGCCAGCGTTTCGCCCAGTGAGCCGGGAACCGTCTTGAGCTTCGCTGCTTCGGCTTCCGAGAGCTCGTAGATGTTCTTGTCGAGCGGTCCGAAGCCGGCCTTGACCGGATCGATTTTCTTTTTGATACCGTCGATACCGGCGCACAACATCGCCGAGAATGCGAGATACGGATTACAGCTCGCATCGGGGCAACGGAACTCGAGGCGTTTGGCTTTCGGGTTGCCGACGAAGTACATCGGAATGCGAATCGCAGCCGAGCGGTTCCGCGCCGAGAATGCGACGTTGACCGGTGCTTCGTAGTGCGGGACGAGCCGCTTGTACGAATTGGTCGTCGGCGCCGCAAAGGCGAGAAGCGCGTTGATGTGCGTGAGCACGCCGCCGATGTAGTACAGCATCATCTGCGAGCATTCAGCGTAGCCCTTTGAATCGAAGAAGAGCGGTTTGCCGCCTTTCCAGATCGACTGGTGGACATGCATGCCGCTGCCGTTGTCGCCGAAGAGGGGCTTCGGCATGAACGTAACGCTCTTGCCGTGCTGGGCTGCGACGTTCTTGATCACGTACTTGTACGTCATCAGGTTGTCCGCCATGTTGAGCAGTGAGTTGAAGCGCATGTCGATCTCGGCCTGACCGCCGGTCGCAACCTCGTGGTGCTGCATCTCGACGTCGATGCCCCACTCTTTGAGCGAAAGCGCCATCTCGGCACGCAGATCGCTGTATTTGTCCGAAGGCGAGACCGGAAAATAGCCTTCTTTCGGCCGGATCGAATAACCGAGATTTGGTCCGTCGATATTGCCGCTATTCCAATGTGCCTCGATCGAATCGATCTCGAAGCCGGCCCGATTTTGCGAGTTCTCGTAGACGACGTTGTCGAGAATGAAGAACTCGGCTTCCGGCCCGAAATACGCGGTGTCACCGATGCCGGTCTTTTGCAGATACGCTTCGGCGCGCTTTGCGATGTTGCGCGGATCGCGGTCGTACGACGATTTTGCAACGGGATCGTAAATGTCGCAAATAAGCGAAAGTGTCGGGACGCTGCGAAACGTATCGAGATGCGCGGTCGTGGGATCGGGTTTGAGCAGCATGTCCGATTCGTGAATCGATTGAAACCCGCGGATGCTCGATCCATCAAATCCGATGCCTTCGGTCAAAGCGTCTTCGTCGAATTGATCGGCCGGGACGCCGGTGTGTTGCCACGTTCCCGGGACGTCAATGAACTTCAGATCGATCATTCTGATGTTCTGTTCGCGAATGAGTTCGATAATGTCACGCGGTCTACGAGCCAATGCTGTCTCCTTTAAGAAAAGGCGTTTTCGAAGGCTAAACTGCACGAGCCTTGGCCTTTTGGTTAGGCTTCCACTATGGTGTTAGCCGATTGTCGAACCGTCTAGTTTTTGACTCGTGCGAGCTGTTCGATCAGCCATTTCAGGCCGGCGTTGTAGCGTGGGCTCGGATGCAAAAGGATGCCAGGATCAGGAATCATCGCTACGTTTCCTCGCTGGACTGCGTGCAACGATCGCCACGGCTGGCTATTTTCCACCGATTGAAAGCTGACCGCAGGGTCGACGACGATAATGTCGGGCTGCAGCGCAAGAATCGCTTCTGCGCTATAGCGGCCGTACGCCTGCGGAACGTCGGCTGCGTTTCGTCCGCCGGCCATTTCGATGAGCGTGTTGATATACGAACGTTTCCCGACCGTGTAGATCGGTGCGGTGTCGAGAATCACAAAGACGCGCGGCGCATGCGACCGATCGACGTGCTGCATCAAACGCGCGCTGGTTGCGCGCATGGTCGCGACGAGCGCGTTTGCTTGTGGTTCGCGACCGAGCAATATACCGAGCCGCAGTAATACGCTGTATATTTCCGAGACGGAATCTTCCTGAAAAAGCTCGACGTGCAGCTGGGCCCGCTCGAGCGGTTCGATCAGCGCGGCTTGCGAGGAATCGCCGACGATCAAATCCGGATGCAGCGCGACAATACGTTCCGCATCGACGCTGGTGAAGGAGGCAACCCGGGGCAGCTTCTTCGCTGCCGCCGGATAATCGCTGTACTGCGAAACGCCGACCACGTCAGCACCTAGCGCAAAGAGATCTTCGGTGAGCGATGGGATCAAGGAGACGACGCGCTTCGCCGCGGGTTGACTTTGCGAGGGACTCGCGAGCAATATGAATGCCGATGCGAGGACCAGAGCGAGAGCGCGCTTCACAGGGAGCGTACTCTGCGGGAGGGAACGCCGCTCCTCCCTTGAGATTCGACGACGAATTTCGCACGGAGCTCACGCAATTGTTTGCATGGCGGCGCGACGTGCGGCGCTTTCGCGAAGATCCGATTTCCGACGATATCGTGGAACATCTCGTCGCCACGACGTCGTTTGCGCCCTCGGTCGGGTACAGTCAGCCATCGCGATTCGTGCGCGTCGACGATTCCGAACGCCGGGCTCGGATCATCGCGGAATACGAGCGCTGCAATCATGAAGCTGCGGCAGAGTATGCCGGTGAACAGCAGCGCCGATACGCCGGCATGAAGCTCGCAGGGCTGCGCGAGGCGCCGGTGCACCTCGCCGTGTTTGTCGATCGCGAAACGCCGCGCGGCTCGGGACTCGGCCGGCAAACGATGCCCGAGACGCTCGCGTATTCGACCGTGCTCGCGATTCACACGCTGTGGTTGATGGCGCGTGCGATGGGAATCGGCGTTGGTTGGGTTTCGATTCTCGATCCCAACGTCGTGACGAAGATTCTCGATGTTCCGGCCTCGTGGTCGTTCGTGGCCTATCTGTGTCTGGGCTATCCGCAAGAAGAACATCTCGACCGCGAGCTCGTTCGCGCGGCGTGGGAATCGGACGATTCAGAGGCGACGAGGCTGCACCGGCGCTGATGCAGAACGACGCGCCCAGCGTGCTCGCGACGGGAACCCGGTGGAAATCCGGGACGGTCGCGCCACTGTAAGCGGGGAGCCGCCGAAACGCCACTGGCGCAAGCCGGGAAGGCATCGGCAAACGGCTACGATCCGCGAGTCAGGAAACCAAGCGGGCCGCATTTGATCACTTCACCTCGCGTAAAGGTAGGAAGATCGTGCTGGCTCTTTTGTTTGCTGCCGCGCTGACGGCTGCAACTCCCACGCCGTCGCCGCAACCGAGCGAAATCGGACACGTTACAACCGTCGATCGGCAAGACGAACCGATTACGATGACCACGCGGCCGACATACATCGTCGACCGTGCAACGATTCAGGCGCAAGGCGATCGCACCGTCGCCGAGGCGCTGCGAGACATTCCCGGCGTTTCGATGTTCAGTTACGGAGCGTTCGGCGCGCAATCGAACTACGGCATTCTCGGCGCAACGTCGGAGCAGACTCTCGTTCTCGTGAACGGATTTCCCGTCGCTGCGGGATCATCAGGATCGATCGATCTCGGAACGTTCTCGACGATCGACGTCGAGCGCATCGAAGTCGTCGAAGGCGGCGGCTCGACACTGTACGGCAGCAGCGCAGTCGGCGGTGTTATCAACATCATCACCGGTCATACTCCGAAAACACCGTATCTCGAAGTCGCCGACGGCACATACGGCGAGCAAGACGCACGCTTCGAGTTCGGCGCACAAGGCTTCGGCCTCGGCTTCGAGCGGCATATCGCAGCCAACGATTTCGCGTATCCGAGTCTCGATGGGTTCCCGGGCGGGACACGCACGAATGATTGGGCGCAAGCGACTGCCGGACGTCTCGACTATCAATCGAATCCGAACGCAACCTACACGTTCGATGCAAGCATCGGCGATGATTCCGTCAAGCTTGGTGTTCCTGGAGGCCTGTCGTTTCTGACGCCGGAGGCGCTGCAGGCGACCGCACAGGAAGACGGCCATCTTTCTATCACTCATCACACGCCGAACTCCGCGCTCAGTTTGTCGTTCGGCGGATCGAGCGCCAGACTCGACTACGACGATCCGCAAAATGGCGGTGAAAATGACACGTACGATTCGCGTGAGCAAGTTTCTCTGCGCGATGTCGTTTCGGGCGGAAGTGGTTCGCTCGTAACCGGCATCGACGTGTCGCGCGAGAGCGTGCTCCTCAATCTCGGCGCTTTTTCCGTGCCTCCGACCGCGACTGCGGCGCAATCGTCGAGTGCGGTGTACGCGCAGTATCGCGAGAGTATTTCGAACGTCGTCGTCGTCACCGGCGGCTTGCGAGCCGAGCACGACGCGCCTCAAGGATCCGTGCTCGAACCGGCACTCGGTACTGCGTTCCAACTCGGCAGCGCACGTCTCAGTGCGAACTACGCGGGGACGTTTCGCGTTCCGACACTCGACGAGCTGTATTATCCGGGGTTCTCCAATCCGTCACTCGTCCCTGAACGCTCGAAGAATCTCGATGCAACGTTCAGTGTTCCGCTTGGCGGAGCGGGTGCGAGCTTGAGCTGGTTCGATCGGCAAGCCACGAATCTCATCGCGCTCAATGCAAACTTCGTCCCCGAAAACATTGCGCAGGCAGCGCTTTCCGGATTCGTGCTCTCAGCGCACACGGCGCCGCTGCACGGTCTGGTCGGCACGCTCGGTGTCACCGACATGTATCGCGCGGAAAATCTCACGCCGGGACAAACTGCCGTGCGGCTTGATTTCGAGCCGGTGATGGTAACGACGCTCGGCCTCGAGCGCACCTTCGCGGGCGGCGCCTTCGCATTCGGCGCCGATGCACAGATCAACGGTCCGCATAACGAGTCTGGTGTTTCGCGCGATGGTGACACGACCGTGAACGCATACGTTCGAGGCCGTCTAGCGCGAGATCTCGTAGCCTCCGTGCGCGCGCGTAACCTCGGCAACGAACGCTATGCACCGATCCTCGGTTATCCGGCACCGGGCCGTACGGTCGAGTTCGAGTTCTCGACACGATGACCCAATGACACGCTTCGCGGTGATCGTCGCTGCCCTGCTCGCACTTCTCGCGGCTATCATCGTTGGCGCGTCATGGGGAACGATTGCGTTTACGCCTGCATCGATTCTGTGGGCGCTCTTTCATCCGCACGCACAGAGCGAGGTCGGCACGGTGCTGTGGTCGCTGCGGCTGCCACGTGTTGCAATCGCGGCGCTGGTCGGTGCGTCGCTCGCCGTTGCCGGGCTCGTGATGCAAGATTTGCTCGGCAATCCGCTTATCGATCCGTATCTGACGGGCACAAGCGCCGGAGCCGCGCTCGCAATTGCGGCCGCGATCGCGTTCGGCGCACCGCCGGGATTGTATTCGGCGATCGCGCTGTGCGCTTCGCTCGCGACGACAATCCTTGTCGGCGCGTTGTCGCGAAGCGGGACCGGCCTCTCCGTCGAGCGCATGATCGTCGCCGGCATTGCACTCTCGTCGCTCTTCGCAGGGCTCACGACGCTTGTGATTTTGTGGTCGCCGTCGGCGTCCGTATCGCTGAGTATTTTGGCGTGGTTAGGCGGAAGTCTCGCCGGTCACGGATGGCGCGATCTGGGTTGGGCGACCCTTTATGCGGCGTGTGGTCTCGGGTTGGCACTCACGACGATTCCGGCGCTCAACGCGCTCCGGCTTGGGACGCGGCGCGCGCAAGCCCTCGGCGTCGATCTCGATCGCACGCGCTGGCTCGTCGTACTCTCGGCGTGTTTGCTTACGTCGGCTGCGGTGAGTGTCTCCGGCGTCATCGGCTTTATCGGCTTGATGGTGCCGCATATCGTGCGCGGCGCGGTTGGACATGACGTGCGTTGGACGATCGCAGCTGCCTTACCGGTCGGCGCGATCATCTTGATTCTCTCCGACACATTTGCGCGCTCGGCGGCTCCGCCGACGGAAATCCCGCTCGGAATTCTCTTGTCGCTCTTGGGCGTTCCGGCATTTCTCTATCTCGCGTCGCGGCGGCCGAAGACGATATGATTGACGCGCAGGATCTCACGCTCGCCTATGGATCGAATATCGTGCTGCGCGACGTCTCAATGCAGCTCGGTGACGGGGAATTACTCGCGATCATCGGTCCGAACGGCGCGGGAAAATCAACGCTGCTGCGCGCGCTGGGCGGCTTGCACGCGCCACAGCACGGCAGCGTGATGGTGAACGGTCGGTCCATTTCGCAGATGAGTCCGCCGGAACGAGCGCGCCGTCTCGCGTTGATCGAAGTCGATTCCGCGCCGGTCACCAACATCACCGTACGCGAAGCCGTCGCTCAAGGTCGACTTCCGCATCGCCCCTGGTGGCGCTGGAACGAGCTGCCCGAAGATGAAGCGATCGTCGACGAAGCACTCGAGCGCGCACAGCTCACGGATCGCGCGGAACGTCCGCTGGATGCGCTCTCGAGCGGTGAACGCCAGCGAGTCTGGGTCGCGCTCGCGCTCGCGCAACGCGCGCCGAGTTTGCTCTTCGACGAGCCGACGACCCATTTGGATCTCGGACATGCAATGCACATCTTGTCGCTCTTACGCGAGCTTGCCGACCAAGGAACAACCGTGGTCATCGTATTGCACGATCTGAATGTCGCGGCAGCCCACGCCGATCGCATCGCGCTGGTCGGGAAGAACACATTGCTCGCCTGCGACGTCCCCGAGCACGTCTTCCAAGAAGAATTGCTCTCCGCTGCCTACGGGGCACCTATTATCGTCCGCCGCGAGGAGGGGATGATGCTCGCGTTCGCAAGGCCACCCCAACGTAAAGGAGCCTCAGGATGAATCTGCCGCGCATCGTGCTACCCGATCCAGCGGTTGCAAAAGCCGCGCGCGAGCGCGTCGATCAGCTAACCAAGCCCTTGGGAAGCTTAGGGCGGATGGAAGACTTGGCAGTTCGCCTGTGCGCGATCAGCGGCGCCGTTCCGAAGCACGCGTTCGAGCATCGTGCGATCTTGATTGGCGCTGCCGACCACGGCGTTGCGCGCGACGGCGTCAGCGCCTATCCGCCGGAAGTCACCGCACAAATGGTCGGCGGATTCTGCGCCGGCTTCGCAGCCATAAGTGCATTTGCGCGCGCCGCGGGCGCGCAAGTGTTCGTCGCCGACTTTGGCGTCGATGCCGAGCTTGCATCGCATCCGCAGTTGTTCGATCTCAAAGTCGCGCGCGGCACGGCGAGCCTCGCGCGCGGACCCGCAATGTCGCGCGAAAACGTCGAGCGCGCCCTGCTCGCCGGCGTCGAGGCGTTTCGTTTGATTCGCGAACGTGTCGGCACGCTCGACATTCTGGCGCTTGGCGACATGGGTATCGGCAACACGACGAGCGCTGCGGCGCTGATCGCGATGTTCACGACGACTCCCGCCGGCCTCGTCGTCGGGCGCGGGACCGGCATCGATGACGAAGGCCTCGCGCGCAAGATCGCGATCGTCGAAGCTGCGATTGCGCGCGTGAAGAGTGATGACCCAATTGCGATCGCAAGCGAAGTCGGCGGTTACGAGATCGTTGGGCTCGCCGGCGCGATGCTGGCTGCAGCTGCGGCAGGGATACCCGTCGTCATCGACGGTTTTATCGTCACTGCTGCGGCGCTGCTCGCGCATGCGCTCGATCCGAACCTGGCCGCGTATTTGATCGCGTCGCACCGCTCCAGAGAAGCCGGACATTCGATCGCGTTGCGCGCGCTCGGCCTCGAACCGCTCTTGGATCTCGACATGCGGCTTGGTGAAGCCACGGGCGCCGCTCTTGCGCTTCCGTTGATCGGTGCTGCCGCGCGGATGATCTCGGAGATGAAGACGTTCGCGGAAGCCGGCGTGTCTACCGCGGCGTGAGGACGCTCGGCGCAGCGTTCGGATATTTCACGATCTTTCCGGTGGCCGATCGCCATCGCGCTGCACCGGTGGCCGCCGCGTTCACATATTTGCCGATCATCGGAATCATCATCGGCGGAATCGCGGGCGGCGCGGCGTACGGTCTCGCACTCCTCGGATTAACGCCCTTTGCAATCGCGGCTGCTTTCGCGTTGCCGATCGTTCTGACGGGCGCATTACACGTCGATGGTTTTCTCGATTGCAGCGACGCGCTGTTTGCGAGCGTCGATCCCGAGCGGCGCTTACGCATCATGAAAGACCCGACCCACGGAACGTTTGCGATCGCATATTTCGCCGTACTCGTTACCGTGTGGATCGCGGCATTATCGATCTTGCCGCCGCATGTGTTTCCGGCCGCGCTCGCGTTTGCGGGCGGTGCAGCGCGCTGGGCCGCCGCGCTCAACGTGCTGCGCTATTCCTATGCCGGCGCGGAGCATTTCTCGCCGATCGCGCTGGTCGTCAATGGCATTCTGCTGGTTGCCTTGTCGTTTGCAGTCGGCCACTCGGCGTGGATCGTGCTGGCGGTAGTGGCTGTGCTGATGCTGGGAGTCGGACGATGGGCCGCGGGGCGCTTGGACGGCGTTCTGACCGGGGATGTCTACGGCGCGTTGATCGTCGTGGGCGAGGTTGCAACGCTTACAGGCTGCGCCGTGCTCTATGCTCGGTAGTGCTGACCTTTATCACGGGCCCCGTCCGCTCCGGAAAGAGTTCGCTCGCGCAACGCCTTGCATTGCGTTCGGGACGTCACGTCATCTTTTGCGCGACCGCAACCGTTGACGCCGACGATGAAGAGTGGAGCGCGCGGATTGCGCAGCATCAAGCCGAGCGCCCGAAAGATTGGACGACGATCGAAACGTCTGTGCCGCAAGGCACCGATGTACTAACCGCGCTCGCCAATGCGGCATCGAACCAGATCGTCATCGTCGATTCTGTTGGGACCTGGCTTGCCGATGTCATGGGAAAACATCCGGTCGGAACGAGCGTCGTTGAATGGCACGATCAGATCGAAGGTCATGCGCTTGGTTTGGGTGATGCGCTCGAGAAGTGTGCGGCCGACGTCATCGTGATCAGCGAAGAAGTCGGCTGGGGCATCGTCCCCGTCCACGTCTCCGGACGCGTGTTTCGTGATGTGATGGGCCGAACAAACCAGCGCCTGTGCGCTTTCGCGAAAGAAGCATTTCTCGTCGTCAGCGGCGTTGCGCTCGATTTGAAAAAAACATGAAAGCACTCATTACGGCCGTCGACCTTCAAGACCGCGAATCGCCGCTTGCGCCGCAGCTAGAAGAGTTCGCCGCACTTGCGCGTGCCGCCGGGGCCGTGATCGTCGGCGAGGTCGTGCAGAAAATGCCTCGCGTGAACGCCGCGACGATGTTCGGCGCGGGGAAGGTGCACGAGATCGCGGAGACGGCGAAAGAGCTTGGCGCTGAGATCGTCTTCGTGTACAACGATTTGCGACCGCGTCAACGCACCAATCTCGAAAAAGTCATCCCGGTGCAGATCGTCGATCGCACGATGTTGATTCTCGACGTGTTTGCGCAGCATGCGCGAAGCCGCGAGGGCAAGTTGCAGGTCGAGCTCGCGCAACTGCGCTACAGTCAAGCCAATCTTATCGGCGCCTCAACAGAGCTGTCGCGTCTGGGCGGCGGCATCGGAACGCGCGGTCCCGGTGAAACGAAGCTGGAAACCGATCGCCGGAAAATTCAGCGCCGCATCACGACGTTACGAGGGGCGCTCGAAGATGTACGGACGCAGCGTGCCAACCGGCGCATGTCAGGCGGACGTGAGCCGCTCGTCGCGCTCGTTGGGTACACGAACGCCGGAAAGAGCTCGCTACTCAATCGCTTGACGAGTGCCAAAGATGCGTTTGTCGCCGATCAGCCGTTTGCAACGCTCGATCCGATGGTGCGCCGCGCGTGGGTCGCGCAAGATCAAACGATCCGTCTCGCTGACACCGTCGGATTCATCACGAAGCTTCCCGAAGAGCTCGTCAACGCATTTCGCGCAACGCTTGAAGAGCTCGAGAGCGCGTCGCTGCTCGTTCATGTGATCGACGCATCGAATCCGGATTGGCAGCGTCAGAAGAAAGCGGTCGAAGCAACGCTCGATGAGCTCGGTCTGAGTGAGAAACCCGTTCTCGCCGTGTACAACAAAGTCGATCGCGCGCCGAAAGCAGATAGCACGCCGAAAGACATTCCCAGGGACGCCTTCGCGGTCAGCGCGCTTACCGGCGACGGCATAGCGGAACTGCGCGCCGCCCTCGCGACGAGAACGTTGGAGCCCGTGTCATCCCGAGCGTAGCAACGCGCAGCATTGCCGGGCGCACGTTCGATTACGGCAGGTAGCGATTGCGCGCAAAGGGCCGCCGCATGACACGGGGAAGCGTGTTTGCAGCGCTTGCGGCTGGAATGATGCTCGCTGGATGTGCGCGGCCGCAACCCGGCGGCGATCTCGAAGCGCTCTACAGGCGCATTCATCCGAGCGTGGTGTTTCTTACGATGAAGGCGCCCTCGGACGATCCGAAGATGCACGGCAAGATCGACGATGCGTACGGAAGTGCTTTCGTCGTCGCGAGCGGCGATTGGGGAACACGCATCATCACGGCAAAGCACGTCATCGACGACGCGCACAATGTGCGCGCGCAAATCGGCGATGCATCGCGCCCGCAAAGCGTTCGAATCATCGCACAGGACGATCGCGAAGATCTCGCGCTGCTCGAGGTAAGCGCAATCAAGAATGCGGTCGTCGCCGATCTCGGTGATTCGCACGCGGTCGTTCCCGGCGAAGGGATCTGCTTGCTCGGCTATCCGATCCCGGATGCCTTCATCGATGAGGGCCTAGGAACGACGGCTTCCTTTTATAGCGGGCATGTCGCGAGCGTGCGCGACGTAGGCAGCAAGGATGAGACGATCGAGCTCGATTTGCCCGTAATTCCGGGTGAGAGCGGTGCACCGGTCTTCACGCTCGACGGCATGGTGATCGGCATGGCCGAGTCGCGTTTCGAAGAAGAACATGCGATCGGTTTTGCGACACCGGTCAACATTATAAAAACGTTTTTATTGCGCGAGCGTTGATTTCAACTTGATGTAGCCGACGTCGCTGGTTTGATCCTTGACGACGTTGACGTCGAAGCTCATCGGAATGTACGTGATCGCATTGATGTTCACGGTTTGTTTTCCGACCGGAACTTTTGGAAGCGTGAATCCGCCTTTGGCGTCGACTTGCGAAACGACCGTCGATCCGACCGAAACGTAGACAGGTGAAACGCTCAGGGGTTCGCCCGTTCGATCGTCGAGCAGACGACCGCTGATCGAGCCGAATTCCTGGAGACCTTGCCCGTTGGGATTATCACACGACGCGCCAAGCAGGGTCACGACGGCGAGGGCACAGAGCAGGCTACGGGTCAGGGTGCGCAAGGCCGGTCCTCCAAAAGTAGCATCGAGGGTCCCGTACGTTATCTGCGAAAAGTGCCTCGGCTATGTCTCCGTACGGTCCTGTCGCCATTTACTTGGCGCTCGCGTTCGCCGCCTCGCTGCTGTTCTCCATCGTACCCGGGCTCCTGGGCAAGAAGAAGCCGAATCCGGTTAAGGAAGAAGCGTACGAGTGCGGCGTCGAGCCGACGTCGGACGTTTCGGGGCGTTTTCCGGTCCGCTTCTACTTGATCGCGATGCTGTTTGTCGTGCTCGACGTCGAAGCCGCGTCGTTCTACCCCTGGGCCGCGCAGATGCACGCGCTTCGCGTGTACGGTCTGCTCGAAATGGTCGCGTTCGTCATCGTTCTCGGTATCGGTTACGCGTACGTCTGGAAACGGGGAGGCTTTCAGTGGCGATAGACTCTGGGACGCAGTTCCTGCTCGCGCGCGTCGACGACGTGGCGCGCTGGGCACAGTCCTCCAGCGTCTGGCCACTCACGATGGGCCTGGCCTGCTGTGCCATCGAGATGATGAGCGTGACAGCCCCCGAGTACGACATCGCGCGCCTCGGCTCCGAAGTTTTCCGCGCCTCGCCACGCCAGGCCGATCTCATGATCGTCTCCGGCCGGGTGGCGCAAAAAATGGCACCGGTGATCAAGCGCCTCTACGATCAGATGGCCGACCCGAAATGGGTGATCTCGATGGGCGCCTGCGCCAGCTCGGGCGGCGTCTTCGATAACTACGCAATCGTCCAAGGCGTCGACACGATCGTTCCCGTCGACGTCTACGTCCCCGGGTGTCCGCCGACTCCCGACGGGTTGCTCTACGCGGTGAATCTCATCCAGCAGCAGATCCGGCAAGGCGGACGGGGAGGCATACTGGCGCGTGCCTAGCCCGCAGACACCACCGCGCGGGGGAAGTGCCGTCGATCCGACGGCCATCCGGCCCGATATCGATGACGCCCTCATCATCCGAGTCGAACCCGCGCAGCTTCGCGGGCGGCTCGAGCAGTTGAAGGCGGACGGCGCTTCGATGCTGCTCGATGTCGGGGCAGTCGACTATCTGGAGCGCTCGCCGCGCTTCGACGTCGTCTATCATCTTTTGAGCCTCCCGACGCGCGCAGCCAACCTGCGGTCGGTCGGACGCCCCGAACGCACGCGCGTGCTGTGCGGCATCGATGACGGGCAAACGCTGCCGACGGTCAGCGATCTGTGGCCGAGTGCCGATTGGGCGGAACGCGAAGTCTACGATCTCTTTGGAATCACGTTCGATGGTCACCCGGATTTGCGGCGCATCCAAATGCCGAATGACTGGACGGGCTATCCGCTACGCAAGGATTATCCGCTGCGCGGTCCGGCGCTCGAAAAAACGCCGCGTCCTGAATTCGCGCTGAAGAGCAACTTGCTGGCGGGAACGCCGGCTTCCGGGAAAACAGCCGAGGCGCTCGCAAAACAGATTGCCAAGATTCGGGGACAAGCATAATGATGGCGACGCCCGTTCCCGTCGACGTCACCCAAGTTGGCGAAAACAAGATGCTGCTCTCGCTTGGGCCGCAGCATCCCTCGACGCACGGTGTGTTGCAAGTGCTCACCGAGATCGAAGGCGAGACGATTACGAAGGCCGATCCGGAGATCGGGTATCTGCATACTGGCATCGAGAAATCGGCCGAAAATCTCTTTTGGCATCAGGCTTCTACCGTCATCGAGCGGATGGACTATCTCTCGCCGCTCACGAACGCGATGTGTTACGTGCTCGGCGTCGAGAAACTGCTCGGCGTCACCGACTTGATCCCTGAACGCGCACAGCAACTGCGCGTTCTCCTTTGCGAGCTCTCGCGCATTGCGTCGCACTGCGTGTGGCTCGGCACCGGCGGCATCGATCTCGGTGCCATCTCGCCGTTCTTCTACGCCTTCGACCTGCGCGAGAATATCCTGGATCTATTTGAAGCCTCGGGCGGCGCGCGCATGCATCCGAATTATCTGCGTATCGGTGGTTTGCGGGAAGACGTCCCACAAGGCTTCCTCGACCGGCTCGATGATCTGATCAAGAAATTCCCGGGCCGTGTCCGCGAGCTGCGCAGCGTTCTGCAAAAGAACCCGATCGTGCAAGATCGCATGATCGACGTCGCGATTCTGGCACCCGAAGAAGCGCTTGAGTGGGGCATAACGGGTCCCTCGCTGCGCGGCTCAGGCATCGCGTACGACGTGCGCAAGGCCTTCCCGTATTCGGGCTACGAGAAATACGAGTTCGAGGTCCCGGTGCGCAGTGAAGGTGATGCGTACGCGCGGTTCCTGGTGCGGCTCGACGAGATGGACGAGTCGATGAACATCATCCGGCAAGTGCGCGAGCAGCTGGTCACGGGCTCGGTGATGATCGACGACACGAAAGTCGGGCCGCCGCCCAAAGAAGCGATTGCGCTCTCGATGGAAGCGCTGATCCATCACTTCAAATATGTCTCCGAGGGCTTCCGCGTACCGCCGGGCGACGTTTATCAAGCCGTTGAGGGTCCGCGCGGTGAGCTCGCCTACTACATCGTGTCCAATGGCGAGAATCGTCCGTGGCGCGTGCGCACGCGTCCGCCTTCCTTCTATAATCTCCAGGTGCTCAAGAAGCTCGCAATCGGCGAGCTGATCGCGGACATGGTCGTATGCATCGGTTCGCTGGACCCGGTCTTCGGAGAGGTCGACCGGTGATCGATCTGACCAGCGAAGCCAAAGAAATCATCGCGCGTTACGAAGATCCGCGCTCCGCGACGTTGCAGATCATCTGGCGTTTTCAAGCCGAAGAAGGCTACGTTTCGGCCGAGGCGATGAAACAGACGGCCGAATGGATCGGGGTTCCGCTCGCGGTCGTCGAGTCGACGGTCTCGTTCTACACGCTGATGTTCCGAAAGCCGGTCGGAAAATACATGCTGCAGGTTTGCCGGAATCTTTCGTGCTCGATCAACGGTGCCGAAGATATCATGGCATACTTCCGCGAGCAGTTAGGCATCGGTCATCTCGAGACGACGGCCGATGGACTCTTCTCATATGAAGAGGTCGAATGTCTGGCCGCGTGCGATCGTGCGCCATGCATGCAGGTCAATCTTGATTTCGTCTACGATTTGACGCCGAAGATGGTCGACGACATGCTGGCCGCGATACGTGGTGGGACGTACGACGTGCCGCCGATGGTGCAAACGCAGAAGCCGGAACGCACCTGGAGCGTCCCCAAAGATACGGTTCCAAAATCGCCGGGTGCGCAGCACGTCCCCAGTCCGAACGATCCGGGCGGGATCGGCGATAAGAGCGGTGTGATCATGCTCGACCGTTTCGTACGTGATGTTACCCCCGACCGTTCGCGCGAGCGTTTGGTGAAAGACGGACGCGCTATCCTGGAGTACGAGGACGGCCATGGACACTAAGCCGGTATTGATGAAGGGCATCGGCGAGCTCAACTTGCGCTCGATCGACGTCTACAAATCGCAAGGCGGCTACGAGATGTTGGAAAAGGCCGTCAAGACGATGCAGCCGGCCGATATCGTGTCAATCATCGACAAGTCGGGGTTGCGCGGCCGTGGCGGCGCAGGTTTCCCGACCGGCCGTAAGTGGCAGTTCTTGCCCGACAACGGCGAGCCGCGCTACATGGTTTGCAACAACGACGAAGCCGAGCCCGGTACGTTCAAAGATCACATGCTGCTCGAAGAGACGCCGCATCAAATCATTGAGGGGATGATCATCGGTGCGTACGCGATTCGCTCGCACCACGCGTTCATCTATATACGCGGTGAGTTCAAGCGCGGCTACGAGATCTTTTGCAAAGCGGTCGAAGAGGCGCGCGCCGCCGGCTACATCGGTAAGGGTATCTGCGGTACCGGCTACGATCTCGAGTTGACCATCCATCGCGGTTCGGGCGCGTACATCTGCGGCGAAGAGACCGCGTTGCTCAGCTCGCTCGAAGGTAAACGCGGCGAGCCTCGGCTCAAGCCGCCGTTCCCTGCCGTCAAAGGACTCTACGGGAAGCCGACCGTCGTCAACAACTCGGAGACGCTGGCGTATCTGATGCCGATTCTTCGCAACGGAGCGGAGTGGTTTTCGAGCGTCGGCACCGAGCGTTCCAAGGGCTACAAGATCGTCTCTATCAGCGGACACGTGAAGAAGCCCGGCAACTACGAGGTTCCGCTCGGCACGACGCTGCGCACGTTAATCGATGAGTGTGCCGGCGGACTACGTGACGGCCGCACGTTCCTGGCGGTGCAGCCCGGCGGCGGCAGCTCGGCGTGTCTGTTCGAAGAACATCTCGATGTGCCGTACGACTACGAGAGTCTTGCGAAGAACGGGACGATGCTCGGATCCGGCGCAATCGTCGTATTCGACGATACGACCGATTTCGTGAAAGCGGCGCTCGCGCTCGTACGTTTCTTCTCGCATGAATCATGCGGACAATGCACGCCGTGCCGTGAAGGCGGGCACTGGCTCGAGCTGATGCTCGAGCGCATCTTGGAAGGCAAAGGCGTGGCCAGCGACATCGAGATGCTGCTCAGCGTCTCGCACCAAATCACGGGAATCAATTTGTGCCCGCTCGGCGATTCGATCGAGCCGTTCCTGGCATCCGTCGTGAAGCGCTTCGAAAGTCACTTCCGCAAATACATCCGCGAGCCGCAATATGCCTGAGGGGAAGATGGCGACCGTTACGATCGACGGGGTGAAGGTCGAAGTTCCGGCTGGCACGCTGCTCGTCGAAGCCGCCAAGCAAGTTCAAAAAGATATTCCCATCTATTGCTATCACACCAAGCTCGGGCCGGCCGGTCTGTGCCGCATTTGTCTGGTCGAGATCGAGGGAATGCCGAAGCTGCAGATTGCGTGCAACACCGCGGTCACCGACGGCATGGTCGTTTCGACGGCCGGCGACAAAGCGACGGAAGGCCGCCGCGCGGTTCTCGAAATTCTCTTGCTGAATCACCCGCTCGATTGTCCCATCTGCGACAAGGGCGGCGAGTGCGATTTGCAAGACTACTCGATGGCCTACGGCCAGGGCGCATCGCGTCTCGCCGATCCGAAGGCGCAGAAGCCGAAAGCCGTCGATTTGGGTCCGACGATCGTTCTGGATGAAGAGCGCTGCATTTTGTGCCTGCGCTGCGTGCGTTTTGACGACGTGATTACGCGCGAGCGTTCGCTGCGCACGGAAGATCGTGGCGTGCGCGCGATCATCGCCACGGCGACGGGTCAGCCGTATCGCTCGAAGTTCAGTGGGAATGTCACCGAGATTTGCCCGGTCGGCGCGTTGACGTCGAAGACCTATCGCTTCAAGGCGCGGCCCTGGGATCTGAATCGCACCAAGACGACGTGCTTGCAATGCAGCGTTGGCTGCGAGATGAATGTCGATGCCCGCCACAACATCCCGCTGCGTACGATGACCGATCCGGATGGGAAAATCTCCGACGGTTGGCTGTGCGATCGCGGACGTTACAACGTCGGATTCTACGACGATGCGCGTCGCCTAACGACGCCGACAATGCGCGATGCGAACGGTGAACAAGTGCAGATTGCTTGGGACGATGCAATCTCGATGTGGGCAACGTCGGTTCGCAAGACGATTGATACGTACGGCGCGGGTGCCGTCGGCGTGATCGGCGGCGGACGCCTTCTGAATGAAGAAGCGTGGTTGCTCCAGCACTTCTATCGCGCGCTCGGCGTGCAGAATATCGATTGGCGTGCGGGACGGCAACGTCAAGCCGCGCCCGGTGCGTACGGCGGGACGCTCGACGATCTCGAAAACGCGCAGGCGATCGTGTCGCTGCGGCGACCGCTCTCGCGTACCGCGCCGATTGCAGATTTGCGCATCCGGAAAGCGGTGCAGTTCAAAGGTGCACGCCTGATCACCGTCGGCGAAATCGATGCGGATTCGGCAGTTCCGGAAACGCACATTGCGTCGCTCGATCAGCTTGCCGACGTCTTGCCGGCGAACGCGGAACGCATCGCCTTCGTCTGGGGCGGCGTACGCAAATCGACGGGCGACGATCTGGAGCGCGCAATCGGTTCGCTGTCCGGAAAAACGCTGCACGTTTTCATCCCCGGCGAACAGCAAAACGCGCGCGGCGCGGAGATGATGGGTTGCATTCCGCAGGGCGGCGGGCTCGACACGCGCGGGATGCTCGAAGCGGCTCGCGACGGCAAGCTCAAGAGTCTTGCGATTTTTGGGGCGAATCCGCTCGCGTACTTCCCCGATCGTGCGCTCGTCGAGGCAGCATTCGCGAAACTGGAATTCCTCGTCGTCGGCGATCTCTTCCCCACCGCGACGGCAAGCGCAGCGACGCTCGTGCTTCCGGTCTGTGGTCCGTTCGAAAAAACGGGCACGACGACGAATCTCGTCGGCGAACGTTTGATGGTCGAAGCCGCATTGATGGCGCCCGACGGTGTCTACTCGGATCTTGAGATTCTCGTTGGTTTCGCGGGAGCGCTCGGCATCGAGATTCCTGAACCAAATGCAATCGATTCCGCCGTTGCGACCGGACTTGCCCGCAGCGGCACGGGCCTCGTCAACGCATCGCTCTTCCGCGCGAACGAGCCGCCGGCGTCGTTGCGCGAAGATGAAGTCTTCAGCGGTCAAGGAACCGCGGCGTTTGACGCACCGTTTGCCGCGGTGCTCAGCTCTCCGCTCGTTGCGACGGCACAAGGAGCCAGCTAGTGGAGATGGTTCCGGTGTGGCTGATTGTGGTGATCAAGTCGCTGATCGTGCTGCTGATCGTGATCACGACGTTCGCGTACTCGATGCTGTTCGAACGCAAGATTCTGGGCTGGATGCAGCTGCGTCCCGGCCCCGATCGCGTCGGACCGTGGGGGATGCTGCAGCCCGCAGCCGACGCCGTCAAGATGTTCTTCAAAGAAGATCTGACACCGAAGAACGCCGATCCGGTGGTCTATAAAATCGCGCCGTTCATCTCGCTGATTACGGCGATGGGAACGTTTGCGATCATTCCGTTCAGCGAGAGCTCGGCGGGATTGTGGTCGGTCGGTAACGTCGATGCCGGAATTCTCTACATCTTCGCGCTGACGTCGATCAGCGTTTACGGTATCTCGCTGGCCGGATGGGCGTCGAGCTCGAAGTATCCGTTGCTGGGTGCGATCCGCTCGACCGCACAGATGATTTCTTACGAGCTTGCGATGACGCTCTCCGTGGTCGGCGTGTTGATCATGGCCGGTACGACCTCGCTCGTCGGAATCGTGCACGCGCAATACAATTTATGGTTCATCGCCCCACAATTCATCGGTTTCTTGATCTATCTCACGACGGCCGTTGCAGAGACGAATCGAGCGCCGTTCGATCTCGTCGAAGCCGAGACGGAGCTCGTCGGCGGATTCCATACCGAGTACTCGGGTTTGCGCTTCGGGCTATTCTTCATTGCCGAGTACCTGAACATGATCACCGTCTCGTGCTTGGCGACGCTGCTGTTCCTCGGCGGCTGGTCCGCGCCGCTCGGTCTGACGATGGTCCCGGGCATCATTTGGTTCCTGGCCAAGGCGGGGTTCTTTCTCTTCATCTACATGTGGCTGCGCGGAACGCTCCCGCGCCTGCGATATGACCGTCTGATGGCATTTGGTTGGAAGTTCTTGCTGCCGGTCGCGACCTTGAATCTGATCGTGACGTCCGCGGTGATCGCGTTGAGGCCCGTATAATGCGCAAAAATCTTTTCAACATCCCGGCGATCGTCATCGGATTTGCGACGACGTTTTCGTTCCTCTTCCGCAAGCATCCGACGAAGCCGTATCCGACGAGGAAGAAGCAGCACGCGCCGCGTTTCCATGGTCTGCACGAACTTCGCCGGTACGCCGACGGTAAAGAGCGCTGCATCGGCTGCGAGCTCTGCCAGATCGCGTGCCCGGCCAATGCGATAACGGTGATTGGTGCGGAGAATCATCCCGACGATCGCCGCTCGCCTGGCGAGCGTTTCGCAGCGCGCTACGAGATCGATGAATTGCGCTGCATTTTCTGCGGTTTGTGCGAGGAAGCGTGCCCGACCGACGCGATCGTGCTGACGCCGCGCTTCGAGATGTCCGACTATCGCCGCGGCTCGTTCATCTACAGCAAAGACAGGCTGCTCGTGCCGCCTGAATTCGGTGTCGGAACGGCTCCCGACGAGCGCCCCGGCGGAATCCCCGCCGATCTCGGCGCGGTGACGGAGAAGAAGAACACCGTTGACATTCAAACGGGCTACGACGCGACCTGGCGCGGCTCGATTCTCAAGACGCAGCGTAAAGGGCTCGCGGGTTGATCGCGTTCGCGATTCTCGCCGTGCTGATTATAGCGAGCGCGGTCTTTGTTGTGAGCGCGTCGCGTCCGGTTTACAGCGTGCTGGGCCTGCTCGTGAATTTTTTGTGCCTTGCGGTCATGTATCTGACGCTCGACGCGGAGTTCATAGCCGTGATCCAAGTCGTCATCTACAGCGGCGCGATCTTGATGCTGTTCGTGTTTGTCATTGCGCTGCTCGGGAGCGGCGTACGCGCCTTTTCGGTTGGGCCCAATCGCTTGCCGCGCATTCTCGCGCCACTCTCGGTCTTTGGGGTCCTTGCGCTCGGCGGACTGCTGTTCGTCATCGTCCAGACGGTTGTGCCCTCGCTGCCGCAGGCCACGGCTACGACATCGGCCGGCAACGCGGGTGTCTTCGGCAGCGTTGCCGATTTCGGGCAAGCGCTGTTCACGACGTATCTCTTGCCGTTCGAAGCAACGGCGTTTGTTTTGATGATCGCGGTCATCGGCGTGATCGCCTTGGCGGGCGACATCGACCCGCCGCGCCGGCCACGTCCCAAACGGCTGCGCGATCGTGAGCCGATTTTGAAGGAACGATCGTAGTGCAAGTCGCGGTTGCGAATTACATCGCGCTCTCGGCGGTCATTTTTATGATCGGCGTCGGCGGCGTCGTTGCGCGCCGCAATCCGCTCATTATGCTGATGGGCATCGAGCTGATGTGGAACGCGGCGAACCTCGCATTCATCGCGTACGCGAAGGCGTACATGAGCAATGCCGGCCACATCTTCGCATTTCTCGTGATTACGGTCGCTGCCGCCGAGGCTGCGATCGGCCTCGCGATTGTCGTGATCGTCTTCCGGCGCTCGGAGCACGTCGACGTCGACGACGTCTCGGTGTTAAAAGGATGATGTTGTTAAAGGCCCCCTCGGGGAGTGTTTGCACTATCGCAATGATGCTGGGCCTTGCGGTTTGGGGGCCCCATGCGAAGCATGGGGGGCGCGGAGCCTGGGGCGGAGCGCCTTTAAAATGATGCCAATGCATGTGATGGGGCTCGAGGGCACCTACATTCCGCTGTTTGTGATCTGGCTGGCACCGCTAGTCGGCGCGATCATCATCTGGTCATTTGGTCCGTCGCTACGCTCGTGGGGCGGCCCGATCGGATGCGCTGCGATTGGGGTCTCGTTCCTGGCGGCGCTCAAGTCGTGGAGCGATGCCACGCGTGAGAGCGTCGTCGGTGCGACGACCGTCGTCGGCGCGCACCAGTCGATGGTGACGTGGGCGAAAGGCTTCAATGTTGGACTCCTGTGGGATCCGCTCTCGCTGACGTGGGTGCTGATCATCACCGGGATCGGCTTCTTGATCCACCTCTATTCGATGGGCTACATGGCCGGCGACAAAGGCTATGCGCGTTTCTTCGCTTACATGAATTTCTTCGTGTTCGCGATGCTGACGCTGGTGCTCTCCGATAATTTCGTCGGCTTGCTGATCGGCTGGGGACTGGTCGGTCTTGCGTCGTTCTTCTTGATTGGTTTCTGGTACGAGCGTCCGTCCGCGGTCGCCGCTGCGACCAAAGCCTTCGTCATGAATGTGGTCGGCGACGTCGGCATTCTGTTCGCGATCTTCATCATCGTCGCCGTCGTCGGTTCGATTTCGTATGCCGACGCGTTTGCCGGCGTGGCAGCCCATAAGTTTTCACCCAGCCTCCTGTACCTCGCGTGCGCGATGCTGTTCGTCGGCTGCGCCGCGAAATCGGCGCAAGTTCCGCTGCACTCGTGGCTTCCCGATGCAATGGAAGGCCCGACCCCGGTCTCGGCACTCATCCACGCCGCCACGATGGTCACGGCGGGCGTCTATTTGATCGCGCGTTGCTGGCCAATGTGGCAAGCTTCCCCCGATGCGCGCTCGCTGGTCGGAATCATCGGTGCCATCACCGCCTTGCTCGGTGCGATTCTCGGCGTTGCGCAATGGGACATCAAACGTATTCTCGCTTATTCGACGATGTCGCAGATCGGCTACATGATCATGGGCGTCGGCGTCGGCGCGTACGACGCGGGCGTGCTGCACTTCTTTACGCATGCGTGGTTCAAGGCGCAGTTGTTCCTCACGGCCGGGCTCATCATTCACGCGCTGAACAACGAGCAGGACGTTAGGCTCATGGGCGGGCTGCGAAAACGTCAGCCGTTCGCATTCTGGTCGATGACGATCGCAACGCTCTCGATTTGCGGCGTCCCGCCGCTGGCCGGTTTCTTCTCGAAAGATGCCGTCGTTTACGATACGCTTTTGCGCGGCCATCCGGTGCTGTACGGTGTCGGCGTCATCACCGCCGGGATCACGGCTTACTACATGTTCCGCATGATCTTCATTACGTTCTTCGGTGAATATCGCGGCGAGGTCGATCCATCGAATCTCGGGATTCGGCATCCCGAATTTGCGGGGACGTCCGCGGGACTCGCTCCGCATCCGCCGGATGATGATGAGGCGCACGAACATCACGCCCCGGCGTGGTTCATGATTGCGCCCGTCGCAGTGCTCTGGATCGGTACGATTTTCGCTGGCTTCCTCTCCGTTGGCGGAGACAACAGCCTCTGGCACAAGCTGCTCGAGCCCGTTTTCGGGTCGGCCATTTCCTATCCGGAAGGGAGTGCGCCGGTGAGCGAGATCGTCTCCAGCGTGATCGTGCTGGCGGTCGTTCTTCTCGGCATCGCGATCGCGTACGTGCGCTACGGCAATGTAGCGGCGCTCGTTGATGCGGTCAGCCGCCTGCGCGAAGAAACGGTTCGCATGCCGGCGATTCTCGTCCATCTGTTCTACTTTGATCTTGCGATCGATGTGCTGTTCGTTCGTCCGTCGCGCGCTCTCGGGTTCTTTTTCGGCGAGCTGATCGATCCGCTCGTCATCGACGGGTCGGTTCGCGAAGCGCGCGTCTCGGCGGTATGGCTCGGGCATCTGTTCCGGAGCTTCCAGACGGGTCTCGTGCGCGCGTATGCGCTGACGATCGTCTTCGGTGCCGCCGCGTTCATTGTTTACTACGCGATCGTGGCGGTGCATTGATGTTAACGGCGCTTGTTTGTGGGACGCTGCTCCTCGGGTTCTTGACTTTCGCCTTGCCGAAGACGGCCGACGTGACGGCGAAATGGTACGGCGTCATCGTCGCCGGCGCGGGCTTCGTGCTCGTCATGTTCATCAACCCGTGGAACCCGCCGCCGCAAGAGTCGACGCACTGGCTCTCCTATCCGTTCAGCGCGAATTATCACTTGGGCGTCAACGGAATCTCGTACGCTCTCGTTCAATTGCTGACGCTCTGTGCGGTCTGCGCGCTGCTGGGAACGAAGGTTCCGCGTCAACGCAACTTCGTCGGCTTGATGTTGCTGCTCGAAGGCTCGATGCTCGGGCTGTTCTTGGCGCGCGACTTGCTCCTCTTCGCGCTCTTCTGGGACGCGATGTTGATCCCGGTCTTCTTGTTGATGATCGCGTGGAGCGTTCATCCGGCGACAGCGTGGCGTTTCCTGATCTACAACGTGACCGGCGGTCTATTGCTGCTGCTCGCAACGGCCGCGTACGGTTGGCTCTACGGCACGACCGACGTTATCGACACGGGTGTTCTGCCGCCGCTTTCCGACAATTGGGCGCCGTGGATTTTTATCGCGTTTGCGATCGCGTTCTTGGTGAAGACGCCGGTCTGGCCGTTCCACACGTGGATGCCGGACACGTACGCCGAGCTGCCGGCTCCGGTCGCGGCAGTCGTGGGTGCCGTGCAATCGAAGGCCGGACTCTACGGCTTTATCACGATCGGTCTCCCGCTCTTCGGTCCGCAGATGGTGCGTTTCGCTCCGTGGCTGATCACGCTCGGCTTCATCGGCTTGTTCTATGGCGCATTTATTGCCCTAACCGAGAACGACGCGCGCAAAGTCGTCGCCTATAGCTCGCTCTCGCATTTGGGCTTGATCCTGGCCGCAATCGCGGTGAGCAATGAATACGCGGTGCGCGGTGCGGTCTTGTATATCGTGGCGCATGGATACTTTACGGCTGCGATGTTCCTGATTATCGGCTACGTCGAATCGCGCGAGGAGACGCGGTCGCTTTCGCGGATTGGTGGACTCGCGCGCGGGAACCCGATCCTCGCCGGCGCCATGGGGATCGCTGCGCTCGCGATGCTCGGTCTTCCGGGGCTCGCAGGATTCACGGGTGAGCTCTTCATTCTCGTCGGAATCTATCAAGCCGGTTACGTGTGGCTTGCAGGCGCCGCACTGATCGCGGTCATTCTTGCGTCGGCGTATATGCTGCGCGTCTATCAGGGCTTCATGCACGGGCCTGAAAAGCCCGATCTACCGCAGCGGCCCGATCTTGCGCCGATCGAAGTTTTTGCCCTCGTGCCGCTGTTTGCAGCGCTGGTTATCCTCGGCGTCTATCCGATTACGGCAAATTATCCCGATCAGGCGTATTCGCTCGTCGCGAATAATGCCTCAATGCTGGAGAACAAGTAGTGCCGCATCTGCTCGTCCCGCCCTTCGGCAACTTTGACTACAACGCGCTCTTCCCGCTGGGCATTGTGGCGGTTACGCCGCTGCTGGTGTTACTTGCGGATCTCATCATGCCCTCAGGTGAGCCGCGACGCGGAATAGCGGTTGGGATTTCGGTTGCGGGATTGCTGGCCGCGGCCTATGTGTTGGTCGAGCAATATCTCTCACACCAATTCGGTCCGGCCTTTGGCTTCGGTTTCGTTCTGGGCGGATTCTCGATCGCATTTAGCGTGATCATCATCACTGCGGCGATCTTCTCGATCATGATGGTGCCGACCGAACGCGACGACGAAAAAGAAGGCCCTGTCTGCGCCTTGATGTTGTGGAGCACGGCCGGCGCCATGCTGATGGCCGGTGCCGCCGACTTGATGACGATCTTCCTCGGTCTCGAGATTCTCTCGCTCGCGCTGTATTGCTTGTGCGGCATGATTAAGGGTGCGAGCGAAATTCGCAAACGTGAAGCACGCGAGGCCGCCCTCAAGTATTTGATCCTCTCGTCAATGGCGACCGGCTTCATGCTGTACGGCATGGCGCTCTTGTTCGGCACGAGCGGTTCGGTGAATCTCGCTGCGCTCCAAGCTGTTCCGGCGTCGAATCCGCTCTTTACGATGGGCTGCGGTCTGTTCATGATCGGCGTTGCCTTCAAGATCGGTCTCGTACCGTTCCATGTTTGGATGCCGGACGTGTTTGAAGGCGCGCCGATTCCGGCGACCGCCTACATGAGCGTCGTTACGAAGGCAGCCATGCTTGCCGTGTTCGCGCGCTTTTTATACAGCGTGCTGACGCCGGCAGGACACGAAGCCCTGATTTGGCCCATCTGGGCGACCGCAGGCTTGTCGATGGTGGTCGGCAATCTCGCCGCGCTCTCGCAGATCGACATGAAGCGGCTGCTCGCGTACAGCGGTATTGCACAGCTCGGTTATATCATGGCGGCGATGGCGGGCACGTCGACGCTCGGCATGCGCTACGCGCTCTTCTATCTCGGCGCCTACCTGTTCATGAATTTGGGCGCTTTTAGCGTCGTCGCGCTCGTGTCGCGCGACTCGGAAGAAGATGGACACCTGTCGGCGTTCTCGGGACTTGGAACGCGGCACCCCGTCCTGGCGGCTGCGATGTCATTCTTTCTTCTGTCGCTTGCGGGCTTGCCGCCGACGGCCGGCTTCATCGGAAAAATTCTGATTCTCGCGAGCACGGTTGCCGCAGGGTACGTCTGGCTTGCGGGGCTGTTGATTTTGGGCACGGCGATCTCGATCTACGTTTACGTCAAGATCATTCGAATCATGTACGTGCACGTCGATCTCGCGCACATTCGCGAGATCAGGCCGCTGAGCCGCGCGCCGTGGATCGGCGTTTGGGCGTGCGCGATCGCGACGTTTGTGTTCGGCTTCTATCCGGTTGCGTTGCACGATGTGCTGCCACGCATCCGGTAATCGTTGAACTATCGCCTATTCGTCCCCGAAGGACGACGTAAAGAACTTCCCCTTTTTGTTGCGATTCACGGCTGCCGGCAGGATGCCGAGGATTTTGCGCATGGAACGCGCTTTGACGTCCTCGGCGAACGCCACGGCGCCGTCGTAATCTATCCCGAGCAAGACGAACGCGCCAACGGACAACGCTGCTGGAATTGGTTCGTGCAGGAAAACCAGCGCCGCGACGGTCCGGAGCCGGCGGCAGTTCTCGAGCTGGTCGAACGCGTTTCCAGCGAGCACGATATAGACCGCTCGCGAATCTATCTTGCCGGTCTCTCTGCCGGCGCGTGCCTCGCGACGATTCTTGCCGAACAGGCGCCGGATGTGTTTGCAGGCGTAGCCGCAATGGCGGGCTGTGCGTTGCACGCCTCGCACGACGTTGAGAGCGCATACGCCGCGATGCGCGGCGACATCCAGATTGAGCCGTCGATAAACGTTCTCGGAACGATTGCCTACCGTCGTTCGCGCGCGATCATCTGGACAGGTGCGCGCGACATTCGCGTCGCGCCGGCGAACGCATGGCTGCTCGGACGCCAGTTCGCGCAGCTCTACGGCCTAAGCGCCGAGCCGGATTCCGAAGAGATCTTCGGTGGCGGCAAGCGCGCGTTGTGGCACGACCGCGCCGGAATGACCCGCGTCGAAGTCCGCGAACTCGACGACATCGGGCACGCCTGGAGCGGGGGAAGTTTGCGCGGCTCGTACACGGCCCCGGTCGGGGCGAACTTCAGTGAAGCTGTCTTTCGTTTCTTTCTCGAAGAAGGGGAGGCCGAGACGGAACAAGCCATGCGACAGTGCGGCTAATCATCTTGCTTGCGGCAGGTCTGGCGTTGCTTATTGCGCCGGGCCGTGCGACCGCACAAGACACCGCGCTGGCTGCGTGGACGCAAGCCGGCCCGAACGGAACATACCTCGGGCGGATCATACGGCGTGGCGTTTGTCCCGATTTCCGCATCGACAATCACGACGTGCTCTCACACGAGCGCGCTGCACCGGGACGGAATTTCGACGTGCGCACCTGCGAAGTGCCGATTCCGGCAAATGCGCGCAGTGTATCGGTCGCCGGTCATCAGCTGCCGCCGCCGCCGCAGAAGATACGCACGATCGCGGTCATGGGCGATACCGGCTGCCGGATCGAGATCGTCTTTTTTCAAGCCTGCAAAGATCCGGTGAAATGGCCATTCCCGACGATCGCGTTGCAGATCGCGGCCGCGCATCCGGATCTGATCATTCACGCCGGTGATTATTACTATCGGGAAACGCCGTGTCTCATACCTGCGTGTGCGGGTTCGCCGCACGGTGACGGTTGGAAAGCGTGGGACGCTGACTTCTTTACGCCCGCGGCGCCGATGTTCGCCACCGCACCGATACTGGCCGTGCGCGGGAATCACGAAGATTGCGAACGCGGCGGCAAAGGTTGGGATCGCTTCTTGTCGGTCTATCCGTACGGCGACTGTTCGGAACGCGAAGCGGCCTATGCGACGACAATCGGCGGGCTACGTTTCTTCGTGCTCGACGCGTCAAGCGCGCTCGATCCTCGTCCGCGTGGCATTCTGGTCCCCGAGTTCAAGCAAGATTTTGCGAAGTTGCGTTCGTTACCGCACGCAGAGACGTGGCTGCTCAGTCATCGTCCTATGTGGGGATTCGATGGCTCGGTCACCGGCGGCGCGATGGCGTTGAATAAGACGCTGGACGCGGCTGAAGGCGATCCACGCACGCTTCCGATCGAACTCGCGGTGTCCGGACACGTCCACCTGTTCGAAGCGCTGGCGTTCGCCGATCATCGTCCGCCGCAAGTGATCCTCGGCACCGGCGGCGACACGCTCTCGAACGATCCCGGAAATCTTCAGGGTCTGAAGATCGACAACACACGCGTTACGCAAGTGACGACGCGCCACGGCTTCGGCTTTGCGCTCTTCAATGTCGAGCAGAAATCGTTCGACGTCTACGACCGCATCGGTAAGAAAGTCTTCGCGTGCAAATACGGCCCCGGCGAAGTCAGCTGCACAGCAACGTCGTGATAGTCGGGCGCACGTACGATTGCCGCAGGTCGATCATGTCGCGCAAAGGGCCACCTCAAGCGACGATCACGCCCCCTTTTGTCATCCCGAGCGAAGTCGAGGGACAGCGCGAGTCGAGCCCGCTGTGTCATCCTGAGCGTAGGTGCGCGAAGCGCACCGTAGTCGAAGGACAGAGATAACCATGCCATTCATGTATTGCGACCCGCCAGCTGGAATCGTCCAAATCCGCCCCGCTGTCGATCAGACGCACGTCGGTGCCGGGATGATCAAACTTAAAAGCGGCGCGACGTTTCAAATCTCGACGCCGGATTCAAACGACGGCGACTTTCTCAAGCATCTGAAGAAGACCGATCACATTCAGCTCTGCTACGCGCCGTCGCAGCGTTGGGCCGATGCTGGCCCTACGGCGCGAATGGCAATCGTCGGCGACGTCGAGAGCAAAGCATACACGTACACGCTCGCGTATCCCAGGACGCGCTAGGGCAGTTCAGGGCACCGTGTCGTCAGGTCCAGGGGCGAAGAGCGCACGCGCGGTCGTCGCGTCTATACCGAGCTTCTGAATGTAGTAAGCATCAAGCGCGCCACCGGCAGAAGTAATCACTTTATAGCATGTCGAGCATGTTTTGCGGCTGACAAACAGAGCGTTTCCGCCGCCGTCTCCCTCGTGTGTGCCGGCAAGCACAACAGTAGGAGTCCAGTTACATTTCTGACGAGACGGACAAGGTTCGCGTCGCATTATATATCCGGATATGATGTTTCCGGGATTGCGGTCGCCATAGCGGCGAAAATAGTAGGCATTTAGCGAATTCTGCAGCGCAAACGCAGTTCGCGCTGCCTTCGGCAACTGTTCCGAGGTTATGTGCACGGAACTGCTGTAGTCTGTCCGCAACAGCCGTGCTACAGTATCTGCGTCGAGCCCGTAATGCTTGAGCCTCCAAACAGTCATTGGTCCACGGCGGGCGGCGACGACGCGGAAGCAAGTCTGGCAAGTATGCGTGTTCTTGAGAAGTGCCGTGCTCCGAATATCTGTCGCAGAATCTTTGTACGTGGCCAACACGAGCGTCGGTATCCAACAGCTAAGCACGCCGCGTGGGCACGTCATCACCGTACTTGTGTAGGATACGACCTCTACCGGTTTCTTCAGATCGTGGACAATCGTGTATTGCACAATGGGCGCAGATTGTGCAATCGCCGGTTGCCCTATCGAAACAACGAACAGGAGCGCAACGAAGGCGCTAGTTAACGCGTTTGTCGTGGCCTTTCCACTCTTTATCGCGCAAGACGAATTTCTGAATTTTGCCGGTTGATGTTTTTGGCAGCGGACCGAACTCGATGCCTTTTGGCACCTTGAACCCAGGCAGTTGCTCGCGGCAGAATGCGATCAGTGCTTCCGCAGTGACGCTTGCTCCTGGCTTCAGCGTCACGAATGCTTTCGGGACTTCACCCCATTTGGGGTCGGGCATCGCGACGACCGCGCACTCGAGCACTGCGTCATGCGCGACGATGACTTTCTCGACTTGGATCGTCGAGATGTTCTCGCCGCCGCTGATGATCACGTCCTTCGCGCGGTCGACGATTTCGATGTAGCCATCCGGCTGCATTACCGCGACGTCACCCGAGTGGAACCAGCCGCCGGTAAACGCCTTTGCCGTCGCTTCGGGGTCGTCGTAGTAACCTTTCATCACGTTGTTGCCCCGCATGACGATCTCGCCTTGCATCTTGCCGTCGGCGGGGACGTCGTTGAGCTCCGTGTCGACCACGCGGACATCGCGCGCGTCCATCGTCAGCATCGCAACGCCTTGGCGGCTCTTGAGTCGCGCACGCTCCGTGTCGCCCGCGCCGTCCCACTCCGGGCTCTTCCATTCGCAGACCGTGATCGGGCCGTACGTCTCGGTGAGCCCGTAGACGTGCGTTATCTCCGCTCCAAGCGCTTCCATCTGCTTGATGATCGTTGGCGACGGCGGCGCGCCGGCTGTCGTGATGTGAACCTTGTGCGTGAAGCGTTTCGCGCCGGGATCGTTTGCGAGCATGATCCAGACCGTCGGTGCCCCGCACATGTGCGTCACCTTTTCTGTCTCGATCAGCTCGAGAATCTTCTTCGGATCGACTCTACGCAAACACACATGCGTCGCACCGGCTGCTGTCACTGCGTACGGAAAGATCCACCCGTTGCAATGAAACATCGGAAGCGTCCACAAATACACGCTCTCGGGACGCATGTTAGCGTGGAAAATCTCCGCCTGTGCGTTCACGAACGCACCGCGGTACGTGTACATGACGCCCTTGGGTCGGCCGGTCGTCCCGCTCGTGTAATTGATCGAGATCGTGTCGTCTTCGTCGATCTCGCGCCGCTCGAGCTGTTCCGGATCGGCGTTCGCGATCAGCGCTTCGTAGGCGTCGGGAACGCGAATGCAGCGCATTTTTGGTTTGAGCTCGCGCACGAACTCGTCAAAATCGGCATCGTAGATCAAGATGCTCGCGCCGCAGTGCCCGAGGATGTAGTCGATCTCCGGGACCGTCAGGCGAATGTTGAGCGCGCACAACACGCCGCCGGCGAGCGGCACCGCAAAATGCGCCTCGAGGATCGCCGATGTGTTCGGCGACATGACCGCGACGCGCTCGCCGTCACGAATCCCGAGGGATTGTAAGGCAGCGGCGAGCCGATGGACCCGATTGCGCAGCTGCGGATAGGTGCGGCGCACGTCGCCATCGACAACCGCAACTTTCTCGCGAAAAATGTACGCGCTGCGCTCGAGATAATCGAGCGGAGTGAGGGGCTTGAGATGAACGGCCTTCGGTTTCGCTGCGACTGCCATGGACCGGGGCGTTTCTACGGCGTGAGAAGGAGTCCCGCGATTTTGTTCTGTTGGTCGAGCGCGAACTGAAAAGCCATGTGCGCCGTAGCAGTCGTCGCCGAATAGACATAGACGCGATAGCCGCCTTGAAGCGCAAAGCCGGTCAACTTGAAAGCGGTTACAGGGCCCGCTGTGGTCAGGAAGTTCTGAGCGCTCTTGAGGGCCGCCGGCGTGAGGGCTGCGCCCATTTGCGGCGTCATCTGGCTCGCATCGATCTTCCCGGTGCGTAAACGCTCGAGCCAGTCGCGGGCTCGGGCGCGAATCGCGGGGTCGTCCATCTCTGCGACGCGTTCCTGCGATAAGGATTCGACGGCGACGTTGATGCCGGGCAAAAAGACGTCCGCAATCTTCGTCGCGGGCAACGCGATGTTAAAGTCCATCGTGTTTGCGAGCGTCACGATCGCAATGCCGTCATCAGGGAAGACGAAATTCTGCGCGGCAAATCCGCCGGGAACGCCGCCATTGTGGGAAACCACGCGATGGCCGAGCGCCGTCACCACCGAGAGCCCGAAACCGTAATCGGTTGAGCGCCCATTCGGCAACTTGACCGGTGTCGTCATTTGGGCAAGCGACGCTGTGCTCACGACATGTCCGCCAAAGAGCGCGCGATCCCACGCGAGCAGGCCGGAGACGGTCGCGAAAAGTTCGCCGGCAGCGAACGCCCAGCTGATATCGGATTGCGGCATGGGGGTCGGCGTGACGGCTGCGGTGTAGCCGCGCGCAATCGTGCCGCTCGGTGGCGGACCCGCGCTCACCTCGAGCCCTAGCGGTTGAACGATCCGCTCGCGCAGCACCTGCGCGTACGATTTAGCGTACAGCTTCTCGATCGTCATTCCGAGGGCGAGATAATTCGAGTTCGAGTATTCGAACAACGTTCCGGGCGTGAATTCGAGCGGCTTGCCGGCCAGAAGCGCAACGAGCGCAGCCGGAGTCACATCTTTCTTATCGAGCAGGCCGGCCGTGTACGCCTCACCCACATATTCGGACAGTCCGCTCGTGTGCGTCAGCAGTTGCCGGAACGTTATTTCGGTTGCGTGCGGGAAGGCCGGCACTATCGTTGCGAGCTTGTCGTCGAGCGCGAGGCGATGCGCTTCCACGAGCTGCATGATGAGTGCGGCGGTGAACTGCTTCGTGACCGATCCGATGCAATACCATGTATCCACCGTCGCCGACGCATCAGGATCCAGGTCGCGCTTGCCGCGAGCTGCCTGATACGCAATCGTTCCACCGCGCGCAACCGCAACGCTGAATCCGACGGTCTGCGGCGCCTGGCTGGCTTCCGCGACGAGCTGCGCCAGCGATGCGCGTTGCTCCGGGGTAATTGCATCGTCGGCGCGCGCTGCGTAGGGCAGCAGTACGAAACCCGTCGCAATACCGATTGCGTGTGAGCGCTTCACGGCTTGTCGCTCAGTTATTGCGCAGCTTGCAAAGTGTAATTTCGAGAGCCTGCATTACGTGCGTGCGCGTTGCTTCCTCAGCCGCATCCGGATCACGGCTTTCGATCGCACGGAAGATCGCCGAATGCCCTTCGAGCGAAGTCTCGGCTTCGGGGTCGGTGTACATGCGCGCGATGCGATAGTTGAAATAAAACTCGCGGTTGCGGCGGATCAGATCGAGAAGACGTGCATTGTGCGCGGCTTCGATGATCGCGTCGTGAAAACGATCGTTGACATCGACGATGTGCTCGCGTGCCGAGCGAACGAGCGTTTTGACCTCGGTGCCATGGAAGGAGCCGATCGTATCGATCTCACCTTGCGTCGCACGCATCGCAGCCAGACGCGAAGCATACCCTTCCAACGCCGCGCGTGATTCGTAGATCTCGCGGATCTCTTCGGGTGCGTGCTCGCGTACGACCAAATGATGGCGTCCGCCGTGAATCAGACCCTCAGCTGAAAGGCGCTTGAGACTCTCGCGAACGGGAGTCCGGCTGACGCCGAGTCGTTCGGCGAGATCGAGCTCGACGAGCCGCTCGTTTGGACGGATTAATCCCTTGACGATCTCGTCGCGGAGTCGTTCATAGACCTCGTCGGAAAGGGTCGTCGCGCTCACGAGGCGAGGAGCGCATGCGCTCGAAGGCCCATGGGGATGGATTCAAAGGCGCAAGATTCGTTTACCTGCGACCTGCACGGCAAGACGGCGTTTGTTACGGGCGGCTCGAGCGGGATCGGCGCACACCTTGCCGGCGTGTTGGCTGCGGCGGGCGCAAACGTCGTCGTCGCTGCACGGCGAGAGCAAGAATTGGCAAAGGTTGTCGCTGCCATCGAGGAGCGTGGCGGCAAGGCGTTCGCCGTTCGGATGGATGTCACGGATTCTGAGAGCATCAAGGACGGTTTCCTTGCGGCCGAGCGAGAGATGGGCGTTGCCAACGTGCTCCTCAACAACGCCGGTATCACCGTCGTCAAACCTGCGCTTGACGCAACGGTAGAAGACTGGGACGGCGTCATCAGCACGAACCTTCGCGGTCCATTTCTCGTTGCCCAAGCGTTTGCGCAACGTCTCATCGCACATTCATCTCCCGGCTCGATCATCAACATCGGCTCAATCATGGGTGCGCGCGTAGCCGGCGGTTTGTCATCCTACGCCGCGGCGAAAGCCGGTCTCCACCACCTCACGCACGCGCTTGCGCTTGAATGGGCGCGCTACAACATCCGCGTTAACGCTATTGCGCCGGGTTACATCTTAACCGACATGACGCGCGAGTTCTTTTCAACGCCCGACGGCGAAACGATCAAGAAGCGCATTCCACAGCGGCGGGTTGGGCAGCTCGACCATCTTGCAGCGCCCGTGCTCTTGCTCGCATCTGATGCGTCGACGTACATAACCGGTGCCATCGTGCCTGTTGACGGCGGCCACCTCGTCAGCACGCTGTGATCGAATTCGCGGACCGTCTGCAAGCGTTCGTCGCGCGCGAGCTCGGCATACGCGAGCCGCTCGCTTTCGAGCGCATTCTGGGAGGCCAATCGAATCCAACCTGGTTCGTCGATGCCGGACCGCGACATCTCGTCCTGCGCATGCAGCCTCCGGGCGAGCTGCTCCCGAGCGCCCACGCGCTCGATCGCGAGTCGCGCGTCATTCGTGCGCTCGAAGGAAGCGGCGTTGCCGTTCCACGCGTCCTAACCTACAGCGAAGACCGGTCCGTTGTGGGCACAACGTTCTATCTGATGGAGCGGATCGACGGTCGCGTCTTCCAATACGCGCGGCTCGACGGCGTCAGTGCGCAAGAGCGACGTGGAATGTATCGCTCGGCAGTGCAAATGCTTGCAATGCTTCATGCGGTTGATTGGGAACGCGCCGGTCTTTCGGATTTCGGCAAACACGAGGATTACTTCGGACGTCAAGTTCGTCGCTGGACGCGACAGTGGGAAGCCTCGCGCCGACGCGAGATTCCCGATCTCGACCGGCTGATCGTCCATCTGCCGGAGTTTATCCCTCGGGAAAATCCGACGGTGATCTGTCACGGCGACTATCGCTTCGGCAATCTCATGTATGCGCCGCTCGCGAGCGACGTGGTCGGTGTCCTCGATTGGGAGCTTTCGACGCTCGGCGATCCCATGGCGGACGTCGGCTATTTCTGCATGCCATATCACATGCCGTCGACTGCACAAGAAGGCATCGCTGGTCTCGACTACGCCAAGCTCGGCATCCCGAGCCAAGACGAGGTCGTCGCCGACTACAATGCAGCTGCCGGCACGACACGCGAGCTTTTGCCGTTCCATATCGCGTTTGCATTTTTCCGATTCGCCGTCATCGTTGCCGGGATCGAAGATCGCGCGCAGCGCGGCAACGCCGCACATCCCGACGCCGGCAAATCATTCGGCCGCGCCGATCTATACTCGCGGATCGCCTGCGAGCTGCTGGGAATCTAGGCGCGGACAGCGACGCGAAGCCCGGCGCCGATTGCCACGACGGTTTGCGTCAGCTGCGTTTCGGCCTCGATCATGCGCGTGAACTCGACGAGCTCGTGCTGGTGCGAGATCACGTTGTCGATCGCCAGGACGCCGTGCGGCGAAAGGCTGCGCACGAGATGCGGTAGGTACTCGGGATAGGCAGGCCGCTCCGCATCGAGGAAGATGAAGTCCCAATAGCCGCTACGCGACGCGGATAAGGTCGATGTGGCGTCTTCGGTGCGCAGGGTTACGCGGTCGAGCACGCCTGCGCTTTGCAAATTCTTCCGCGCGAACTCGGTGCGCTCGGGGTCGGTGTCGACGGAAAGGATGGAGCCACCGGTTTCTTCCACCGCATCAGCCAGCCAAATCGTCGAATAACCGCTCGAGGTGCCGATTTCGAGAATGTGTTGTGCGTTGCGCGCCCGCACGAGAATGCCTAAAAGCTCCGCGACCGGTGGATCGACGCTCCGGAAACGCAGCAAGCGGTCGGCGAGCGCGTCATCGTGCGACTTGTTGCGAGCGTACAGCTCGTCGGCTACCTTCCGTCGCGATGCATTCACTATTTACGTCGCGATGTTTTAAATTTCTCGAAGTCGGCGCGGCGCGAGGGAGATAGCGGATAGGCTTCATCGAGCGGCGCGCCGTCGCGCAAGAGCTGCTGCGAGAATTCGTCTTCCAGCGCCATCTCCTCGGCTTTTTGCAAGAGCGCTTGGACATGTTGCGGCGGGACGACGACGGCGCCGTCCGAATCGGCGACGATGTAGTCTCCTGGCTGCACGAGCGTGCCGCCGCATCCGATTGCAATATCCGTCTCCCATGCGAGCATGTTGCGCGAGTTTGCATCAGGATAGGCACCGCGTGCCCAAACCGCGAGGCCGATGTCGCGAATCCCGTCGACGTCGCGGATGACGCCGTCAGCTACCACGCCGGCGGCACCGCGCGCGTGCGCGCGCGCTGCGAGCATATCGCCGAGCACCGCGCCTTCCATATTCCCGGCCGCGTCGATCACGAGGACGTCGTCGCGGTCGAGCGTGTCGATCAGCTTGCGATTCACGCCTTTATTCGGTGCCTTTGCGTCCTCGCGCAGAGGAAGAAAGCGCAGCGTGCGCGCCTTGCCGGCTATGCGCCGCTCCGAGGTCAGCGCGCGCAAGCCGAGCATGAGCGTGCGATCGACGCCAAGCTCGCGCAGAACTTGTTTAGCGGTTGCCGTCGGCACGTCGCGCAGGCGCGCGATCGTGTCGTCAGACATGCGTGAGGCCGTGTCGGCGCGATTTCGCGCTATCCCAGGCCTGCGGATTCTTTGGAAACGCGGGCATCGTGCCATCCATTGCCGCGAGCATTTGTTCAACGGCCGAGCGCGTGCTGCGCGTGTTCGTTTCGACCGTCAGCCCTGCGGTGTGTGGGGTGACGATGACGTTCGGCAGCTTAAAGAGTCGATGCGTCGGGGCCAGCGGTTCGGGTTGAAAAACATCGACCGCTGCGCCGGCGATTTGTCCGGCTTCGAGTGCTGCGGTGAGGGCTTCGAGATCGAGCACGCCGCCACGCGACGCGTTGACGACGTACGCATCCTTCGACAGCATCGCCAGTTCTTTTGCGCCAATGATATTTTTCGTATCGGCGGTCAGCTCGAGGCACAAGCACAGGAAGCGCACGTGCGGAAGAAGCTCATCCAGCGAGCTCGCGCGTTTGATGTGCAAGAGATTCGGTATGCGCGGATCGACGTACGGATCGTAGCCGATCACGTTGCAGCCGAAGCCGATGCTCAGTTTGCGTGCAAGCTCGGAGCCGATGTATCCGAGGCCGACGATGCCGACGGTCTTCCCATCCAGCTCGAAAATCGGATAGTCGGTGCGCGTTTCCCAACCGCTGCCGTCGCGCGTCGCGCCTTCGGCCCACATAAAACGGCGCGCTAAAGCGAGCATGAACAAGACCGTATGCTCGGAGACGGGAATCCGGCCGAAGCCGCGCTGGTTCACGACCAGAATCCCGCGCTGCGTCGCTGCCTCGATGTCGATGTTGTCCGAACCGAAGCCTGAGGTCGAAACGATCTGCAGCTGGGGCGCGGCGTCGAGAACCTGCGGCGTTACTTTTTGAGGATAGCGAACCCACAGTCCACGCGCGTCGGCGAGCGCTGAGGCCAGCTTGTCTTCATCGGAGGCCTCGACGATCGTAACGCGGCAGCCCGCTTTTCGCAGTTGATCCGCCCCTGAGGTGTCGTACATGTTGCGCCACAGAACGACGTGGCGCTCGCGGCTATTGTCCAGGTTACGGCAATCCCATCGAAATGTAACGGACCTCGAGGTACTCGTTGAGTCCTTCGTGTCCGCCTTCACGACCGAGTCCCGAATCTTTGACGCCGCCGAATGGAGCGTGCGGCGCTGATGGGACGGGATCGTTGACGCCGACGATGCCGTACTGGAGCGCTTCGGCGACGCGGAACGCGCGCCCAAGATCTTTCGTCCAGAGATATCCGGCCAGACCGTACGGCGTGTCGTTCGCGAGCTTGACGACTTCCGCTTCGTCTTTGAATTTCAACAGCGGCGCGACTGGCCCGAACGTTTCTTCGCGCAATAGGCGCATCTCGTTGCTGATGTTCGTGAGCACGGTCGGCTCGAAGAAGAGGCCGGCTGTGCCGCTCTGTTTCCCGCCCGTGCGAGTTACGGCGCCTTTTGAAACCGCGTCGTCGACGTGCGCTTTCACTTTGTCGAAGCCTTGCTGGTCGACGAGCGGCCCGAGGCGCGTGTCTTCCGCGAGCGGATTGCCGACTTTGATGCCGCTGACTTTCTCGGATAGGCGATCGGCGAACCGGTCGTAGATTTCCTCTTCGACGTAAATACGGTTGGCCGAAACGCAGACTTGACCGGCGTTACGGAATTTGCACGCGATCACGTCGGTGACGGCGCGATCGATGTCCGCATCGTCGAAAATGATGTACGGTGCGTGTCCGCCCAGCTCGAGCGAGATGCGCTTCATCGTCGCTGCCGATTGCGCATAGAGTTTCTTTCCGACCTCGGTGCTGCCCGTGAACGTTACTTTACGGATGCGGCGATCGCCGATGATCACTTCCGAGACTGGAACCGGATCGAGCGCAGTGATGATCTGCAGCGTTCCGGGAGGTCCGCCCGCTTCTTCCCAAAGGCTCGCAATTGCAAGCGCGGTGAGCGGCGTTTGTTCGGCAGGCTTGAGGATGAACGTGCAACCGGCTGCAAGCGCGGGCGCAGCTTTGCGCGTCACCATGCCGGCCGGGAAATTCCAGGGCGTGATGCCATAGGCCGGGCCGACTGGCTTCTTCATCGTGAAGAGGCGTTTGTTGTTGTCGTGCGTCGGGATGATCTCGCCGTACGCGCGTTTTGCTTCTTCGGCGAACCACGACGTAAACGCGGCTGCATATTTGACTTCGCCCCGGCCTTCGGTGACGGGCTTGCCCATCTCGTGTGCCATGATGCGCGCGAGCTCGTCAGCATGATCGAGGATGAGCGTGTTCCACTTCATGAGGATCGCTGCACGCTCGTACGCGGTCGTCTTCGACCACGTCTCGAATGCGCGAACCGCAGCCTCGACAGCAGTACGAGCCTCTTCGGGGCCGCAATCGGCGACCTCGGCGAACGGCTCAAGCGTCGTGGGGTTCATGACCGAGAATCGCTTGCCGGTCTCGATCCATTTCCCGTCGATGAACGCTTTGTGGAATTCGGTCTTCGGCCCGACTGTCAGCATGTTCTCAAAATCTCCTCACCTATGCTCCAATGGTGTGCATTGTCCGGGGGTTGCGTCCTTCCCCCGGTCCCGTCGGTTAGCCGCCGCCGGCGCCGACACGATCGGCGCTGGGCTCAGTCATCAGCATCGGATCGAGAATTTCTTTGAGCTTCTCGGCGCCGAGGTCGGTCTTCCGCAGCGCGACCTCGCGCACGGTCTCGCCCGTCTTGGCGGCTTCCTTTGCAATTGCAGCAGCTGCGTCGTATCCGATGATCGGTGCGAGACTCGTGCACATCGAGAGACCGCGCTCGACCATCGCCGGACCTTGGCCCGTCGCCGTGATGCCGCTAATGCATTGCTTCGCGAGATTCGCAGCCGACGCGCCGAGCAATTCGATCGAGTTGATCAGGTTGAGAGCAACGACCGGCATCATCAGATTGATCTCGAAGTTGCCGCTCGCGCCGCCGAACCCAATCGCCGCATCGTTGCCGATGACTTGCGCGCAAACCATCATCACCGATTCGCAAATGACCGGATTCACTTTACCCGGCATGATCGAGCTTCCGGGCTGCACTTCGGGAAGGTTGATCTCGCCGATCCCGGCACGCGGACCCGAACCGAGCCAGCGAATGTCGTTTGCAATCTTGAACATGGAGACCGCAATCGTGCGCATCGAAGCGCTAGCTTCTACGGCGTTGTCGAGCGTCGACTGCGATTGAAAATGATTCGAGGTCTCGCGAATCTCGGTTCCGAGCTCCTTGCTGAGTCGAGCCGTGGCGCGCTTCGCGAACTCCGGATGCGTGTTGATTCCGGTTCCGACGGCCGTACCACCGAGGGCGACCTCTGAAAGCTCTTTCTTGGCGTGATTCGCGCGCTCGATTGCGCGTTCGATCTGCCCGGCATAGCCGAGAAACTCTTGCCCGAGCCGAATCGGCGTCGCGTCTTGTAGATGCGTGCGTCCGGTTTTGATGACGTCCCAAAACTCTTTGGTCTTGGCGTCGAGCGCGGCTTTGAGCTCGCGCAGGCCGGGCAGCAACACTTCGTCGATCGCCATCACCGCGCCGAGGTGCAGCGCGGTCGGGATGACGTCGTTCGAGCTTTGGCCGAAATTGACGTGATCGTTGGGATGCACGGGCTTCTTCGAGCCGAGAACTCCGCCGAGTTTTTGGATCGCGCGATTCGAGATGACCTCGTTCGCGTTCATGTTCGTCGACGTGCCGCTTCCGGTTTGATAGATGTCGAGGACGAAGTGCTCGTCGAGCCCGCCGTCGGCGACTTCCTGCGCGGCGTCGACGATCGCGTTGACAGCGTCCTTTGGCACCAGGCCGAGCTCGCCGTTGGTTTGTGCGGCCGCCTTCTTAATCAACCCAAGCGCTTTGATGAAGCGCCGTGGAAAGCGCCGGTCGCTGATCGGAAAATTGAGAACGGCGCGTTGGGTGCCGGCGCCCCACAGGGCCGTGGCCGGCACTTGCATCTCGCCCATCGTGTCCTTTTCAACCCGGGTCGACGATCCGTTTGAGCTCATGTTTCTCCTAACCTCAATTCGCGGGCAGCTTCGTCCAAATGTGGGCCACCCCCCGTGCGAGGAAAGTCGCCAGAATCGCTCGCTTGCCAGTTGCGGTGGGCGGCGGCCGGTTCTATACTTTCGTTACCTGGGGGTTTGCGAGATGCGCAGAGCCATCGTCGTGTTGCTCTTAGCGGTGCTGACGCCGTTTTTCGCGCCGCCCTTTGCCGCGCGCGCCGAGCAGACGACGCTCTTCGGTCAATCCGTCGACACGGAAATGGACCAGTGGCGTGCCGAAGCCGTCAATGGGCAGCTTTCGGCGGTCATCTCGAAGGTCGAAGACTTCGTACGCAGATATCCCGACAGCAGGGGGCCGGCGCGACTTCTCGGCGACCTCTATTTCCGCAAACCGGACTTTCCCGCGGCCGAGCGCACTTACAAGCGGATATTGTCGCGCTATCCAGAGGACAGCGAGACCTGGAATAGACTCGGCGGTTTATATGCCGCAGAGGATCGCATCAACGACGCGATCAGCGCATTCAACAAGAGCGTACTCGATCCAAGCGAGTATCCGAGTCTGGTCGCGCTTCATCAACGTCGCGGTGACCTTGCCGATTTCGAGCGCAGCGTCGCGACCGACGTACAGAACGAGCCGGCCAACGAGGAGAAGATTCTCGACTACGCTATGGTGCTGCGTGCGCTCGGCAAGCACGATGAAGCACTCACATTTTTCAAGCAAGCTCTGAGCTTGAGTACGCCGGCTGGGCGGTGTCCGGCACTCAGCGATCTCGCGCTGGCATATCTGGACGTGCATCGCATCAGCGAGGCCGTTCCGCTGCTGCAGACGTGCTTATCAATCAATCCGAAAGAATACGGGGCGCTGGTCAATCTCGGCGAGGCCAATATCGAGCTCGGACGCTTCAACGATGCGCGTGATCTTCTGGATCGTGCCGTCAAGGTGAAGATCGATCGTCCGGAAGCCTACGTCGACATCGGTTTCATCGAGGATTCCTCGCAGAATTGGAAATCGGCCATCAACAACTACGAAAAGGCAATTACCGTCGATCCGCTCTGGCGCGATGCGTACATCGATCTCGGCTACGATTACTACTCACAGAAAATGTATTCGCTCGCCGAAGCTGCCTTTATCAAAGGGCTTTCTGTTTCACCGCGTGACGGCCATCTGTCGTATTTGCTCGGCGTAACCTATCGCGACCAAGGGAAGGTCGCGCTCGCGAAACAGCAATACGAGCACGCCGTCAACTACGGCAACGAAGAGAATGTTATCTTGGCTGCGCGTCGCGATCTCAGCGCGCTCGAAGCCGAGCCGCCGAACACCGCGCACTAACTGCGAAGAGCGATAGCCTCGATCTCGACGCGCGCACCGGCCGGCAGCGCCGCGACGGCGACCGTCGAACGCGCGGGCGGCGAGTCGGCGAAGACTTCCGCGTAGACCTGATTCATCGCGGCGAAGTCGTTCATGTCGATGAGAAATACCGTCGTCTTGACGACGTCGTTCAAGCTCGCGCCGCCGGCGGATAGCACGGCCGCGAGGTTGAGCAGCGCACGCCGCGTTTGCGCGCCGACGTCGCCCTCAATCAATTTCCCGGTCGCGACGTCGAGCGCGACCTGTCCGCTGCAGAAGAGCATGCCGCTCGCGGCAATTGCTTGCACGTAGGGACCGATCGGGTTTGGCGCCGCGGGACTGTGAACGGGCGTTTTCATACGTGCGCCAACCGTTCGTTTTCTTCAGCGAGCTGTTCGAAGGTCATCGTTCCTTTGTATTTCATCGGCGGCTCCTCGACGCCGAAGTTCGTCTTCGCGAGCTGGGCGATGCGTGCCATTTCGTCGGCCGTTAGCGGCGGCGTGTCCGGCGTTGCTGCGAATTCGCGCAGTTGCTCCGCGTCGTAGATGTTCGGCAAAACCGTCATGACGCGCGGTTCCGCGAGCAGCCACGCGAGCGCGGCCTGGCCGAGCGTCCGGTTCGAGCGCTCGAGAAAGCGCAGGTTCTCGATCTTCTTGATACCGTTGACGAGCCACGAATGTGGACGGTGCGAGCGATGATCGCTGGGTGGGAACGTCGTCTCGAGCGTGTACTTGCCCTCGAGCATTCCGCTCGAATGCGGTACGCGAATTTGATATCCGGTATCGGCGCTCGAATCGCGCGCGGCCGCAATCATGGCATCGCCCGGAAACTGCTCGAGCATGTTCCAGATCATCTGGACGCTTGTTGTGTTGCGGCGTGTCGCAGACTCGACGCCTTCGTACAGCCAACCGATTGCAGGGCCAAGCGCGACACCGTAGGCGCGAATCTTGCCTTCCTCGCGTAATGACTCGAGCAGTTCCCACAGCCTATCGTCGCGGACTTGGTCGAGGTGCGCGTTGTGCATCTGCCAGAGGTCGATGTAGTCGGTGCGCAGCCGTTTGAGCGAACCTTCGAGCGCGCGGCGCACGTAGGCCGGCGAGAAATCGTGCGGGATCTCCGATTGGCCTTTGCGTTCTCCCAAGTGCGAGTAGAAATCGTAACCGAACTTGGTCGAGTAAATGACCTTGTCGCGCTTGCCGTCAAAGGCTGCGGCCAACTGTTCTTCGCTGCGGCCGTTGCCGTACGTATCGGCGGCGTCGAACAGCGTTATCCCGAGATCGTACGCTTCACGCAGGAGCGCGACTGCCTCGGCGTCGGTTTGGTTTCCCCACCAACCCGTGGACGTAGTCCAGAGTCCGAAGCCAACCTCGCTAACGGTAATATCCGTCTTCGGATACGTCCTATATTTCATGGTCCCGGCCCCTTCGTCTAGGGCGGTATGGCTCCCCCGGATGGCGTAGAGCGATGGCATGCCCGACGACTTCAAGGCCCAGTTCGAGCGCGTTGCAGATTGGATCGACGGCTACTATCGCGACGCGCGACGGTACCCGGTTCTCTCGCGCTATAAGCCCGGAGAGCTCGTCGCAGCGCTGCCGGTCGAGGCGCCTGAGGAAGGCGAATCGTTCGATGCGATTTTCGCCGATTTCGAAAAACTGATCGTCCCCGGCATTACGCACTGGAATCATCCGCGATTCTTTGCCTACTTCGCAATCAGTGCGGCGCCGATTTCCGTGCTCGCCGAGATGCTGGCGGCGGCACTCGACGTCAACGCGATGCTGTGGCGCACCTCGCCTTCGGCAACCGAATTGGAAGACGTCGTTACAGCGTGGCTGGCGCGGCTGATGCGCTTGCCGGAACATCTGCACGGCATCATTTACGATACGGCGTCGATCAGCGGATTCACGGCCCTCGCTGCGGCGCGGCAGCGCGCCGAGCCGTCGATTCGCATGAAAGGCATGGCCGGACGCGCCGACCTCGCGCCCTTGCGCATCTACATCACCGACCAGACGCACAACCACATCGAGAAAGCCGCAATCGCGCTCGGTATCGGCCAAGACAACGTGATCAAGATTCCCTGCGATGCGCAATTCGCAATGAAGCCGGATGCGCTTGCTGCGCAAATCGAAGCCGATCTCGCAGCCGGGATGAAGCCGATGTGCGTCTGCGCAACTGTCGGCACGACCTCGACAACGTCGAGCGATCCGCTTGGCGCGATTGCGGAAGTAACGCGCAAGCACGACGTCTGGCTGCACGTCGATGCGGCCTATGCCGGGCCTGCGACGATTCTGCCCGAGATCCGTCCGATTCTCGACGGCGTCGAGCACGCGGATTCGCTCGTGATGAATCCGCACAAGTGGATGTTCGTCCCGGTCGATCTCTCGGTGCTGTACGTTCGCGAACCCGAGATTCTGCGCCGCGCGTTCTCGCTCGTGATCGACATCCTGTACACGCCCGAGGTCGGCGTCCACAACTACATGGATTACGGCTTGCAGCTCGGACGCCGCTTCCGCGCGCTCAAGCTGTGGTTTGTACTGCGACACTACGGCGCGAAGGAGATCCGCAAAAAGCTGCGCGCGCACATCGCGCTCGCGCAAGAGTTTGCAGACTGGGTCAAAGCCGAAGCCGGTTGGGAAGTCTCCGCGCCGCATCCGCTTTCCGTCGTGTGTTTCCGCTGTATCGGCGACGGCGGAACGCCCGAAGCGATCGATGCGCGCAACCAAGCTATCGCGGATGAAGTGAATGCGTCCGGCGAGATATTCATCTCGACGACACGCCTGCATGGCCGGCTCGTGTTGCGCCTTGCGATTGGCAACGAGCGCACGACGCGCGATGACGTCGAGCTTGCCTGGCGCCTTATCCGCGACCATGCACGAACGAAGGTGCAAGCGTAACGAAGGCAGGCGCAATCATTGCGGGCATCTGGGTGCTCGCCGGCTGCACACCGACGCCTCCGGCGACGTGCACGCCGCAGATGAACGCGCGTTTTCAAGCGAGTCTGATGACGCGTAGTCGCGTGGTCGAAGGCGTCAGCGTGTGCGGAATCGTCAGTGGCCGTCCGCACGAGAGTAGCGGCGAGCATGGACTGCACGTCTACATTCCGGTGCGGCTCGAGGCTCCGGGCGGGGCGACGTATATAACCGAAGTGATTCCAAACGAACAGCTGGATGGACGCATCGACGTTCACGAAGGCGACCGGATCGCCGCGCTTGGGCAGTTCGTCTACCCGAACTACCGCTATGGCTATGAAGGTCTCATCCACGACACGCATCCTGCAACCCATCGCGGCGGTGTTGATGGTTATGTGGTGATCAACGGAAAGGTGTATCGGTGATGAGGATCAACGATCGAGCGATCGGCAACGGCGTTGTAGCGAGGCCGGCGCAATAATCGTGCGATGGCAAGCGCGTTTGCAGGCCGAGCGCAAATGGGGGCCCCAACTGCGAAGCGGTTGGGGGCGCGGAGCCTGGGGCGGAGCGCCGTCAAACCGAGCGTGGCGTCGGTCTTTATCATCTTGCGTGGGAAGTCGAGGAGATCGAATCGCTCCGTGACGCGCTGGCTGCATTTCAGCGTTACGGTACGCTCAGTGGCATGAGCAATCACGGCTCAACGAAATCCATCTACGGCTACGACCCGGATGGTAACGAGTTCGAAGTGATGTGGGTTGTCCCGCGCGAGCATTGGGGCGAATACGAGAACAGCGCGCCAACCACTCCGCTCGATCTCGAAGGCGAAATCGCACGCTGGGGAAAGCAAACGCAGTCGGCAACATCGAGCTAGCGCTCGCGCGGCTCGAGACGGAGGCGCCGGATCTCGAAGATTATCTGTCTCGTCGATCGATGTACGGACTGACGAAGTCGCTCGCGATTGATCCGAGCGCGGACCCAACAATGCCAAGGCCGTAGGGAAGTAAGTCTCCCCACTGCCAGCTACCGTCGTCCTTGAAACTCTCTTTGGCGTCATACCAAATGAACACTGCAATGCCGACGAACCAGAAAAAGACGATCGAACGGCGCCGTCCCAAGTAGCGAAGGACGAATGCAAGCAACATTCCGGCAGCTGCCGACCCAATAAACCAGAGTACTGCCGCAATGACTGACATGTTCTAGCGCGTGCGCGCCCCGACGATGGTCGGACATTGCCAATCGACGATCACGCGTGCGGCGATCCGTCGTGTATTCGCGTGTGAGCGAGCCGAGCGGAGGGACGATGTGATCCGTTGACGAGTTCGGTGACGTACTCTTGATGCGCATCATTCGAGAGACCAAACCGAACCGACGCTGCCACGGTCTTGATAGGGTCGTAGCGCACGTCGCTAAAGGTGACTTTACCATTCTCTAGCATGGCGTACGACGCGTATCCGGCGCGGTGCGATAAGCCAACACTCCCCGGATTAACAATGAGATTGCGACTTTGCCACGTGCCGGGACGGTGCGTGTGTCCAATGACAATGAGATCGCACTTCGGGAAGGCGCGCGAAATGCGGTCGATTTCATCGTCCGTCGGCCGTATGTATCGACCGTAGTCACCGGGGTAGGCGTGGGTGACCGCAACGGCGACACCATCGAACCGCAATTCAATTTCGGGCGGGAGGTTCTTCAGCCAACGCATGTGCGCGTCGGAAAGGCTCGCGGCGATGAGCGCGCGGCTTTCGATTGTTGCGAGGGGGAGAGACGGCGGGGCTGGGTGGGATGTGCCATTGGCGATCGCGTCGTCCTCGTCGCCGCGAACGCAGTGCGCACCACGCCGTTGAAGCTCATCGATGACGCCCGCGCTATCCGGGCCGAAGCCGACCACATCTCCGGCGCACACGACTGCGTCGGCGTCGGGCAGCGCATGCAAGGCCGCCAGGTTGGCGTGGACATCGGCGATGAGGAGAACTCGCATGTGGACTCCTGTCTTTAAACAGGAGCCATCAGCCGTTATCCGGCGGTTATGGCGAGCTCCATCGCCTCATCTGCGCTTCTGCCCCGTGACCGACCCTACCCTCGGTCGGGTTCAAAGTCGAGCCCTCTTTTCACGCGATTGCGACCAAAACGGCACTTGAAGACCGCGCCGGTCGGACTATACTGGAGGGGACATCGGCGATGGGGCTCGCCGCAGACGTCGCGGACGCGACTGATGGCTCCTAGTACGTAGGAGAGCCACATGCTCGACGATCCGCACCTCGTCTCCGCGCGCGAATTCGAACGGTCCGCCCGCCATACACTCACCGACGCGTGTAGCGCCGATATCGCGATCCTTGATCGCCTCTGCGCTGGTGCCTTTGCAAACGCTCGCGCGGCGCTCGAAGAGGCGCTCCGTTCAACGGACTACGATCGGAACAGGATTCGCGAGCAAGCGCAGCTCATCGCCGCGCATTGCACGCGTTGCGTGCGTGATACGGTGAACATTCGGTTCCGCTCTCGCTTCCGATCGTATGCGGAGGCGGTTTGGGAAAATGAAGCGCGACTGCTTGCGCGACCGCGCCGCATCGCACTTCCCCGACTTCACCTGAGCGCCGTTCATCCGACGATTGCCGCGCACGGTTCGCTCGAGGATATCGTCGAGACGTGGATGCGTGACTTAATCGATGAACTTCGCGCTGCACTCCACGATGCGGTCGCAGCGGCCGTCGAGACGGTCATCAATCGGCTGCTCGCCAGCGTTTCCCGATCGAGAACCGCCCACGCGCTGCTCACGCTGCGGTCAATGAGACCGTCGTGACGAGTATTCTCTTTCCCGCGCCGTCTTCCAACGGAGTCCTTGCGGAACAACAGCCTGACTTCTTTTCGGACGTGAACCTCGATCAGATCGTTACGGCGATCGTTGCCGGCAAAGAAGAGTACGATCTCAAGCCATTTTTCTATCTGAAGCTTGCTGACAGCGAGAGCATCGCCTACCGTCAGAACGTCTTTGCGGACCTCGAAGACGCCCAACTGCTCGAGAACGTGCGACAATTTGCGACCCGGATGCACGATATGCGTGCACATGTCACCCAAGGGGAAAAAATTCGTACTGCGTACGAGGCGGACGCCTGGTTTCTTGAAGCGATCGCGATGTACTGCGACGCGGTCCGTGACCTCTCGGCGCAGCTTGATGCCGCCGATCTGCAATCGAGCGGTCTAAAGCGTTTCCGCCAATATCTCACCAGCTACATCCAGAGCGAGGTCTTTCGGTCGCTTGTCACGGAAAAAGAACAGGTCGAAGCGCAACTCGCAAGGGTGCGCTACAGCATTCTCATTCAAAACGGCGGCTTTAGCGTTCTGCGATACGACAATGAGGCCGACTATAGCGCTGTCATCGACGAGACATTCGAGAAGTTCAAACGGTCGGCCGTAACCGACTACCTCGTGACGTTCAAGGACCTCTCGCCCGAAATGAATCATATCGAGGCGCAGATTCTTACGTTCGTCGCGAGGTTATTTCCCGACGAACTCGGCCATCTCGATCGTTTTTGCAACCAACACCGAGACCACGTCGACGCCGTCATCGCACGATTCGACCGCGAGGCGCAGTTCTACGTCTCGTACCTCGAGTACATCGATCGCTTTCGACGCGCGGGTCTTACGGTGTGCTATCCCGTCATGGTTGAGGGCACCGACAAGACGATATTTGTTCAAGATATGTTTGATATGGCGCTGGCGCACAAGCTGATCGGCAAGTCGCCCGTCGTCTGCAATGATTTCTCACTCGCGGGGGAGGAGCGGATGATCGTCGTCACCGGTCCGAATCAGGGTGGCAAGACGACCTTTGCGCGGACCTTCGGACAAGTGCACTATCTGGCTTCCGTTGGCTGCCCAATCGCAGGCACCGATGCGCAGCTCTACCGTTTCGACCGACTCTTCACGCATTTCGAACGCGAAGAAAGTATTGAGAATCTTCGCGGTAAGCTCGAAGACGATCTGCATCGCCTCCATGAGATCATTGAGGCCTCAACACCCTCCTCCGTCGTCATTCTCAACGAAATATTCACGTCGACAACGGTTCACGACGCGGTCTTCCTCAGTCGACACGTCATGGAGAAGTTGCTCGCGCGCGACGTGCTCGGCGTCTGGGTGACCTTCATCGACGAGCTCTCCAGCATGAGTGCGAAGACGGTCAGCATGGTGAGTGCGGTCGTCCCGGATCAGCCGGCGATGCGGACGTTCAAAGTCGTTCGGCGGCGTGCGGATGGACTCGCATACGCGCTGGCGATCGCCGAGAAGTATCAGGTCACGTATAACGCCCTCTTGGAGCGTCTCCCGTCGTGAAAGCGTTCCTCATGTACACCGATCGTGATTTCGATCGCGAACAACCGCTTCCGTGGAACGCGATGGATCTCGCGCAAGATCTGGAGCTCAATCACCTGTTCGCGGCGATGAGCGGCGAGGACAAGTTTCTCTACGAGATTGCCCGGCGCGCCGTTTTTTCGAGCGTAAGTGACGTCGCAACCATTCGATACCGGCAGGCCATTCTCGCCGACTGTCTGGCGACTCCCAACGCGCTTCTTCAGATGTACGCTATTGCCGTCGAGGCGGAAGAGGGAAAGCGGGGGTATTACTGGGTAACGAGCGGCCGCTATCCTTCATCGACGCTCATGAATGCGGTCGGTTTGCTCGAGTTTTGCGTTGGCATTCTTCGAAAGCTTCGCAAAACGACGGATGCCTACCAAGACGTCTTTCGTTCGAGCGGACTCCAGACGTTATGCGCAACGCTTAAGGACGAGCTCTCCGATGAGTACTTCGACATCGTCGAAGCGCATCTCAAGCGCCTGAAGTTCAGGGGTGGCGCGCTCGTCAGCGCTCGGCTCGGTGCCGGCAATAAGGGAGTCGATTACGTCTTACGGCGCCCGAATCACCCCGACCGTAATTGGTTTGAACGTCTCTTTTGTGGTGGACCGGACGCATACTCGTACCAACTCCATCCGCGCGATGAGGCGGGAGCACGCGTCCTCTCCAATCTCCGCGATCGCGGCCTGAATCTTGTCGCAAACGCTGCGGCGCAAGCCGCCGACCATATCCTGAGTTTTCTCAAGTTGCTCCGTGCAGAACTCGGGTTTTATGTCGCGTGCCTCAACCTGCATACGAAGCTCACGGAGAAACGTGAGCCGGTCTGCTTTCCTGACGTGAGCGAGTGCGGCGCGCGGCGGCACTGGTTCACCGGACTCTACGATGTCTCGCTGGCACTCACGATTTCCGATCGCGTCGTCGGAAACGACGTCGATGCGGACGGCAGTGAGGTCGTTGTCGTGACGGGAGCCAATCGAGGCGGAAAGTCGGTGTTCTTGCGCAGCATTGGGCTCGCGCAGCTCATGACGCAATGCGGAATGTTTGTTGGGGCCGAGGCGTTTGCTGCAAACACGTGCACTGGCCTCTACACACATTACAAACGCGAAGAAGACGCGTCGATGAAGCACGGGAAGTTTGCCGAGGAAATATCGCGCATGAGCGAGATTGCAGGTTATCTGAATCCGAATGCGCTGATGCTCTTTAACGAGTCGTTCGCTGCGACGAACGACCGAGAAGGCTCGGAGATCGCGCGGCAGATCGTTGCCGCGTTGCTCGAAAAGCGCGTCAAGGTATTCTATGTGACGCATCTCTATGAATTCGCGCGCGGCTTGTGGGAAGAAAAGTCACACAAGGCCACGTTTTTGCGTGCCGAGCGCCAGCCCGATGGGACGCGAACCTACAAACTCGCCGTTGGAGAGCCGCTTGAGACAAGTTACGGCGAGGATCTCTACAACGAGATTTTTTCCGATGCGGAGACGCAGAACGTATGAGCGACCCGAGGACGAAGGTGCTGCTGGTGCGGCACGGACACGTTGAGGGCATCGATCCACCGCGCTTCCGCGGTCGAAACGATCTGCCGTTGACCTCTCTTGGAGTCTCGCAGGCTGAGGCCGTCGCGCAGCGGATCGCGGAGAGATGGGAGCTGGCTGCGGTCTATTCGAGCCCCATCGGCCGAGCGATGCATACGGCCGAGGCAATTGCGCACAAGATCGACCTTGTCGTCCGACCCGACCCTGACTTCATTGAGATCGATTACGGGCAGTGGACCGGACTGAGCCACGACGATGTACGTTCATCGTGGCCGACCGAAGCAAAACTCTGGTTTCGTGCCCCCGACGTTGCGCATATTCCGGGCGGGGAGGCGCTGTCCGATGTGTTTAGCCGCGTCTCGCGCGGCATGCGCAATCTCGTCCGTCGACATCGCAATGAAACAATCGTAGTCGTCGGCCACGAAGCAATCAACCGCGTTGTATTGCTTTACGCGCTCGAACTCCCACTGTCGCACTATTGGCGCTTTAGGCAGGGCCCTTGTTGCATTAACGATCTCGATTTCGAGACCGATAAATGCATCATCGGCTCGATTAACGATGCCTCGCACGTCTAGCTACTTTTTCAGCGGATGGCCGGTGTCGGTGATATTCCCGAGGTACAGGCCTCTTGTGTTATTCCGGAGCAGCGGTAGGAGTTTCGACGGCAAGAAGTCGTCGTAAGTGATGTTCGGGTCAAGCCATCCGACCTCCACAATGCCGTCCGATCCACGACGGAGTGTCGCGTCGACCTCAGTGACCTCGCACGCAAAGCAGAGTTCGAGGCGACGAGGTTCCCAACGACTCGAACCGATTTCGAAAACGGTTACAAGGTAATCAACGCGCACACGATAGCCAGTCTCTTCGCCGACTTCGCGAACCAGCGTCTCCTCGAGCGACTCGCCGATATTTGAAAACCCACCGGGCAGCGTCCAAAATCGCTCTCCGCGACGCGCATGACGCACCGCAAGCACGAATCCGCGCTCGTCTCGCACAACCGCCAGCGTGCGCACGCGGTGTTGGGTGACAGCTCCCTCCATCGCTTACTCGTCGTCCCGAATGCCGAGAAGTGCGGTAAGAAAAAGGATCCAGTGGCCGCATGCGATGTGTTCTCGCAGTCGCGCCGTGTACACTGCGATCTGGCGCCGAAACCGACGCCGTACGCTGTAAACTGCCCAGTCGGCAAAGATCATGGCGACTCCATTTCGCACAAACTTACGCGTAGGAGTCATCAGTCCGAAGACAGTTGCGGCGAACTCCATCGCCGGACCATTTCTATTTATCCGCAAGCCAGATGGTTCCCCGTCCGAGCGCTTCGTTGTTTGCCGATTTCTTGACAGCGGCGGCGTATGGCGGTTCAATAGCTACTGGCGCGCGGCGCGCCGGGCGATGGATCCCGCCCTCGAGGCACGCTCTCGAAAACCGCAAGAAGCTAATGGGTCCTCCACGTTTGGAGGATTCCATGTGTCAGTAGGTCGAGCGGCGGCCGCACTCCACGAGATCGAACGGATCGCTTGGCGACATGCCGATGAAGCGAGCGCCATCGAAGCGCGCTCATTGATCAATCGTTCGATGGGCGATGAGTTGACCGTCCTCATCGCGGGCCAATTCAAACGCGGGAAAAGCACGCTCATTAACGCCCTGATCGGCAATGACATTCTGCCGACCGGAGCCCTTCCATTAACGTCGATTGCAACAAGCGTTCATTTTGGCAGGGAAGGCGCAACGATCGTCTATCGGAATGGTGGATCATCGCAGATCGACATTCGCGATCTGAGTGAATACGTCACGGAAACGGGAAATCCGGAGAACGTTCGCGCGGTACATGCGGTTGATGTAAGGGTGCACGCCGAATTCTTACACGGACTACGTATCGTCGACACGCCCGGCATCGGATCGGCATTCGTACACAACACCGAAACGGCGCGCAGCGCTCTACGCGAAGCCGAGGTTGCGATTCTCGTTGTCGGGCCAGAACCGCCGATCGGCGAAGCAGAAATCGCGTTTACGAAAGACGTTCGTGACGCTTCGGAACGGCTCTTCGTCGTCTACAATAAAGCAGATTTGCTCCCCGAACAAGAGCACGAGATCATCGCATTCACGCAGCGGCAGCTCGACGCCGCGCTTGGCTTTTCACCGCGGATGTTCGCACTCAGTGCGCGTAACGCGCTCTCTGCTGCTCAGGACGGACGGGTTGATTCGCGGTTTGCGGAATTCGTTTCGGCATTGACGAGGTTTCTTGACCGCAATAGAGACCTCGTGCGAGAACGCTCGATCGCCCGGAAATCGGCTGCCTTAGCACGTCGCCTGCAATTCCTGATTTCATTGCGACGCCACGCCCTACTTCTACCGCTCAACGAACGGGAAACACTCCGTACACGCTTCGATACGCTCGTCACCGACCTCGGGGATCGAAACAAGGAGCTAGGAATTGCGCTCGATCAGATGCGCAGCGAGCTGGGTGAAAATCTCGATCGACTCTTAGGAGCGTGTTTTCAGCGGTCGTGCGTCGCCCTAACCACCGAACTGCGTACGGCCGCTCAGCATGGTGACATCGATGCCTTTGAGCATGCGCTTGAACGAGGTGCAGCGACGAGCGCGGCCGCCTGGGTCAGCGACGTTACGACACTCGTCAACCAGAAAATGAAAGCGAATGCGGAACGATTGTGTCGTCAGGTCGATCGTCTTGAGAGCGAAATCCTCTCGCTCGGTGCATCCCTCGTCAAAGCCGACGTTCCGCCGCCGACGTCCCTCGCCTCGACATTCGACGTTCCGGGAATCTCATTTCCGCGGGAACGGATCGCAGATACGGGTTTAGAGATCCTCGTACGCCAGGTGAGCCTGCTGTTGCCACGCATCCTTCGCTCGCGTCTTCTCATACGTCACCTTGCACAACGGGTCGAGGAAAGGCTCGATGCGCGTCGCGGTCGACTACGATATGCCGCGGGGCAAGAAATCAATCGCAATATACTAGAACTTGGCGATCTGGCCACAACGCGACTCGCCGCTGCAGAAGATGCTATTCGCCGCGGCCTAAGTGGGCCCGCCGATGTCAACGAAGATGACGTCCGCGTTCTCTTGCGCAGCTGTGAGCACGACGAAGCGACGGCCATTGCCCTCGCGGACGATTTGGATGCGATCCCATCCGAAGTCGAACGGGTGACGAGCGGATGATCTTCAGGCGACTGCTCGGATTGCGTGCACCGGAGGAAGCAATTACCGCGGACGACGATCCGCAGGCACTCCGCGCGCGCATTGCGGAGCTGGAAGAACGACTGGGGTCATCTGAGGCGACTGTCCGTGAGCGGAGCGAAGCGCTGTACACCCTCCAGCGACAGTATTCTTCAGAGCACTTCGACTACGCGGAATCGATGCGCAATCTCAATATCGAGCGTATGCGTAACGCCGGCGCCTATGCGGCGCAGGACATCATGTTGTCGCGCTACCGATCGTTGCAGGCCCGCATCGCGGAGCTGAAGCGCCGGTTGCGGATTCACGAACATGTTGACGACCTGCATGAAGACGACGCGCCAATCATTGTCGAGGAGTAGGATTTCGGTGCGTGGAAAGGCGCGCTCAAGCGCGGTGGAGTCCGCGCGCGGCCAGCGCCGCGAACCGCCGAAAAGGCCGATGACTCCTGACGTAGTGAAAACGCCTGCAGACCGTCAGGAGAATCGTTGCTGAATCTGTCGCCGCTTGCCGTGCAGGCCGCCCAAGTCCTCACGGTTACGTTATTGTCGCCGCTTTTGAGCGGCGTCATCTCACGCGTCGAGGCGATGCTTGCGGGGAAGCGCGGCCCCTCGATATTCCAACCCTACCGCGACATCATCAAGTTCTTTCGCAAGCAGCGCCTGTTGCCGGATCACGCGTCCTGGGTCTTCCGCGCCGCGCCGTACGCGACGTGCGGAGCGTACGCAACGATCGCAACGCTTATCCCGGTGCTGACGACCTATCCGCTGCCGGGCGCAACCTACGGCGACATTCTCGGCGGTGCGTTCGTCTTTGCATTCGGCTCATTTGTCACGGCGCTTGCGGCCCTTGACGGCGCCTCGCAATACACGTCCATCGGCGCCAGCCGGGCGACGATGGTTGGGGTTCTCGTCGAACCGACCCTGATTTTCGTCTTCTTTTCCGTCGCGTTTATCACGGGAACGGATCTCCCATATGCCCTCAACGCGACGCTGCGCGCCTCCGCGGCCGACGTGCTGCGTCCTGCGCACGTTCTCGCGACTGCGGCGTTCTTCATGATGCTGTTGGTGGATACGGGACGCATTCCGATCGAGAGTTCGTCAGCAACAATTGAGTTTGGTATGATCGACGATGCGCGGCTTTTCGAGCACAGTGGTCCGGAGATGGCGCTCTTCAAGTGGGGCAGCGCCATGAAACAATTTTTGCTGTACACCGTCTTCGTCAATGTGTTGCTGCTGCCGATGGGGTTGTCGTCGACGGGCAGTCTTGAAACGGTGTTGTTAGCCGTCGTCCTTCTGTTCGTCAAGATGTGCATCGTGGGATGTGCGGTCGTTATCATAGAGACCACGTTTGCGAAACTGCGCCTTTATAAGATTACCGAATTCATCGCCACGGGGCTTCTCGTTGCCGTCCTTGCGGTCTTCGCGTACGCGGTGGGATTCGGCTAATGCCACTGCACCATTTGACGGTTCCAGAAGCTGTTGCTGGTACGATCGCCGCGGCGTTGCTGCTGACGCAACTCGCGCTGTTTCGGTCCGTTGTTCTTTCCGAGCTGATCACACTCTACGCGGTTCAGTCGTTATTAGTCGCCTGTATCTGCCTTGACGTTGGTCTCGTCGGCGGCGCATGGGATCTCGTTGCGCTCGCAATTCTCACGTTCGCCTTTAAAGTCGTAGGGCTTCCGATCTACATGCGAAGCCTGATGAGCGGCGTGTCGACGCGAGTCGAAATTCCTAGCAGGATCAACGTGCTACTTTCGTTGCTGATTGCGGCGGCGCTCGTTGGCATTGGATGCCTGACGGCTTCGCAATTGCCGCTGAAATCTGGCGCTTTTCTTCCCACGGCCGACCTTGCAACGATGCTATCGATAGTCTTCATCGGGTTCCTTGTTGCTATCTTACGGCCTAACGCATTCGCGCAAGTCATCGCGTTCCTCACTCTTGAGAACGGTGTTTTCTTTGGAGCCGTGACGCTCGCGCCGGGCTTGCCATTTGTCGTAGGGATCCTCGTGCTCTTCGACGTTCTGGTGGCTGTGGTTGTCTTTGCTGTGCTCGTGCGCATTCTCGTTGCTCTTCGATCGAGTGCTGCAACGGCCCAGCTTCAGGAACTCGTCGGATGATGCTCGTCATTGCGATGATCGTCATCCCAGCGGCTCTTGCGGTTATCAGTATCGTTGTTCCATCACGAATCTCGGGCCCGCTGACGGCGCTGGGAGGACTGTGTACGGCCGCGTGCATCATCGCGTCTGACGTCGGGAGCGCAACCGGCGTTCGTGCTCCCGACGCACTCTCCGCTGTCTTTCTGTTGCCGGTCGCCATTATTTACGGTACGGTCGGCCTCTATACGCACTGGTACGTGCAAGCCGAGAGTCCCGCGAGTTCCGAGGGTGAGCGCTACCGTCGCGAATTTCTCGCGCTTACCAATGCATTTGCATGCAGCGAAATTGTCGTTCCGCTCTTGACGAACATGGGCGGCCTTTGGGTCGCGCTTGAGACAACGACGATTCTCTCGGCGCTCCTCATTCGTTTGCAGGGAACGCCCGCCGCACTCGAGGCCGCTTGGAAATACATCCTGATTGCGTCGTGTGGGCTGTCATTCGGCCTTGTGGCTGTCGTGCTGCTTTATGTTTCGGGGATTGGGCCACTCGGCGATCATCACGCTCCGCAGTGGTCAGCATACGTCGGTGCGGCACCACATCTCAATCCTGACGCCGTGCGACTCGCATTCATCTTCGCGCTTATCGGCTTTGGCACAAAGATGGGTTTGGCTCCGATGCACGCGTGGCTACCCGATGCACACGGCGCAGGTCCCACGCCGACGAGTGCGATGCTGTCGGGCGCATTACTCTCGGACGCACTCTACGCCATTCTCCGATTTGCCGCCATCGCAAATCTCGTCGTGGGCCATGGACTGACGCACATCCTGTTCTTTGTGGTGGGCTTGATCTCGCTGTTTCTCGCTGCATTCTTTCTGCTGCAGCAGCGCGACATCAAACGTATGCTCGCGTACTCGAGTATCGAACACATGGGTATTGTCGCATCGGGTCTCGCGTTTGGAGCCCCACTCGCTGTCATGGGTGCGTTGCTGCACGCGATCAACCACGCTGCGTCCAAGTCACTCGCCTTCTTCGCCGCGGGCCGGCTGACGGAACGGTACGAAACGCGCGAGATCGCTGGGATTCGGGGGGGCTTTGCGACCATGCCTGTCTCCGGGACGCTCTTTGCGCTGGCCGGTCTTTCGCTTGCCGGACTCCCGCCATTCGGGATCTTTCGCAGCGAACTGATGATTCTCGCGGGCGGCTTCCAATCCGGGTCTTGGATCCTCGCAATCGTTGTTGCGCTGCTGCTTACTGTCGCGTTCGCCGGCATCGTGCGCTGGGTCAATGCAACAAGTGCTGGCTCCGCGAGTGGCGAGATTCATCGTGGCGAGCGTTTTGGTGCAGCAGTCTGTGCGATGTTGCTCGGATTCATCGTCGTGCTCGGGCTGGGTCTTATCGTTCCGCCGCAGCTCACGCAACTGCTTGAGCGTGCTGTTGCGATCGTGGGGCAAACGTGATCGCGCGCCCGAGTGCCGTGGAAGCAGCCGAACGCGCGATGCGGCGCGTGACTGAAGGAGCGCGATTCGTGTGGCTCTTTTGCGAAGCCGCTTATTCCGATCGCACGCTTCATTACGTAACGGAACGCGATGGGAAGCTCGAGTTCTTTAATGGCGCTGTCCCGGAATCGGGAGAGGTCGCTTCCGTTGCTGGAGTTACGCCTGCGGCGCGTTGGCACGAGCAAGAGGTACACCACCGCTTCGGCGTTCGGTTCGCCGGATCTGCGGATCACCCGCCGATCATTAAATCGCCTGAGCAAGACGCCGAGAAATTGCGGCGCGCGCTCGGCGATGAAGTTTCTACTGTTCTCTACGGTCCGATCCGTTCGGGCATCGTTGAGTCGGCGTGTTGGATCATCGAAACAGCCGGCGAGGATTTCATTGCGGTACATCCATCGATGTTCTTTAAGCATCGGGGACTCGAAAAACGATTCGAAGGAGCTACGCTGGAGCTTGCTCCCTTTGTCGCCGAACACATCTCGGGTGTCACGCCGTCGAGTCACGCTGCAGCGTTCTGCCGTGCGGTCGAGACGGTTTGCGGGATCGACGTGCCGCCACGCGCCCGTGCGGCACGTACAATCCTGGTAGAACTGGAGCGCATTCATCAGCATCTTGATTCGCTTGCAAAACTCGCGGACGACGGCTCGCTCTCGATCGGTGCCGCGCAAACCTTCGCCGCCAAAGAACGCGTGCATCGACTCCTCGCACACGCGACGGGCCACCGATTCGGCCGCGGGTCTATCTGCGTCGGTGGAATGCGCTCGGATGTCTTTGGCAGGCTGCGGAAGGCTGCCGAAGGCGGCCTTGACATTGTCGAACGCGAGGCGCTCGCCGTTCTGCGTGGCCTGTTCGGAACGCAATCGCTGCTCGATCGTCTCATCGGCACGGGACGCCTTTCGCGCGAGATCACGCATGCTTACGGTGGCGTGGGTCCGGTGGCGCGCGGCAGCGGTATCGTCAACGACGCACGTTTGATGGACGGCTGGCTCTACGCGCCGCTCGATGCACCGGCTGCGATCGAGCTCAACGGCGACGCGATGGCGCGCGCGCGTATCCGCGAAGCGGAAATCCGCCAATCATTTAGGCTTGTGCGCGAAGCGCTCGACGCAGCGCCCACCGGCGCCTCGCGCGTCGATCTACAACGTATTCAAGGTAAGGGTGAGGCCTACGCGCGCGTCGAGTCACCGCAAGGTGAGTTGCTCTATTTCGTGCGTTATGAAGAGGCTCTCGTGCGTGTTGCAGTACGTTCGGCCTCATTCGCAAACTGGCCGCTCTTTGTGCCGTCGCTCCCGGGAAATATCTTCACCGACTTTTCGTTCATCGAGCATTCGTTTGGGCTCGTTCAATCGGAGACCGATCGATGAGCAACTGGATTGGTCAAGGCCTGCGCCGCGGCATCCTGACGACGAAGTATCCGTACCAACCGGATGTGATGCCCGAACGATATCGCGCGCGCCCCGTCATGTTCCCCGGTGCGACGAACGAGCACATCGAACGAGGCGTCGCCGCTTGTCTCTCACGTGCGATAGAGCACAGCGGCCGCGAGGCAGTTATCGACATGCAACGCTGCTTCCAGTGCGGGGAGTGCGCACGCGTCGCGCCGGAAGCCTTCACGTTTACAAACGATTTCGAGCTCGCGCTCACAGGTGATAACGTCGAGATTGTACGCGCTGAGCTGAGACGACGTACTGAGGCGCTCGGTCGATCGATCCATATACGACATGTCGATTGTGGAAGCGATGCGTCGTGCGAGCAGGAGCTTCAAGCCATCTTCAATCCGTTCTATGATGTGAACCGGCTCGGCATCTTTTTGACCGCGTCGCCACGACATGCGGACATCCTCGTCGCGACGGGGGTCGTCACGCATTCAATGGTTGAACCGCTGCGTCGCGTGTACGACGCAATGCCCTCGCCAAAGGTCGTCATCGCGCTGGGAAGCGCTGCCTCGTCGGGAACGATCTTTGCCGACGATGATGTCGCAGGCCCAGTCAACCGCTTCATTCCCGTCGATGTCAAAGTGCCGGGAACGCCGCCAGCTCCGCTCACGATTATCCATGGGCTCTGGGTCGCGCTCGGATATGTCGCCGCACGTCACCCAGGAGCGACATCATGACTTCGCTTGATATGGCGCTCGGGGCGCTTGCGCTCGCGATAGCCGGTATGCTCGCGGCGCTCTTCGTTCCGGCAACGATCGGACGCGCCCTCGGCTATCTTTCGGTCGTGTTGTCGGGCATCGCGGCACTCGTCGCCGGCGTCGTGACGCTCGTAGCCGGCGGCGCGCAATCGGCCGGAAACGCGGATCTGCACGTCGTCGTGCGCCTCGATGCCACGTCCGCATTCTTTATTGGCATCATCGGTGCGGTCGCGATTACCGTCGGCTTGTTCGGTCTCGGAGGGCGCTCGCGCGACGAGCGGCGCACGGGTCGAACCGCTGCCTCGACGGCATGCGCTATTCTGCTTGCCTCGCTGCTTGCGTGTCTGGCGGACGACGTCTTCCTATTTTTGTTCGCGTGGGAATTACTCGCCCTCGCATTCTATTGGGCGATCGCCTTTGCTGGAACGGACGAGAACGCAGAGCTTGCCGGCTATTTTACGCTCACGCTCACGCACGTCGCGGGCGCCGCGCTTTTCGTTGCGCTCCTGATTCTCGCACGCGAAAACACGTCGGTCTCGGGCGCTCTTGGCGCCGCGCAAACGCTGCCTCCATTTGCACGCGGGGCGATTTTTGTGCTCTTGCTGATCGGTTTTGGGGCAAAGATCGGTTTGTTGCCATTGCAAGGCTGGATGCCGTATGGCTATCGGGCAACACCGTCCGTGGTGGCGGCATTGATGGCAGGCGGTGCACTCAACGTTGGGTTCTATGGTATTGTCCGCTTCGTTTTCGGTTTGACGGGCGCAACGCCACTCTGGTGGGGGTTGTTGCTCGCAAGTCTCGGTGCGCTCGGTGCCATTCTCGGTATTGCGTGGGCCGTTGCACAACGCGATGCGCGTACGCTCGCAGCATACTCGAGCATTGAAAACTCTGGCGTGATCGTCGCCGGCCTCGGGATCGCGCTCGTCGGCCGGAGCATCGACCTGCCGTTGCTTGTCGGTGTCGGACTCGCGTCCGCGTTCTTCCAGATTGCGGCGCACGCGTTCGCGAAATGTACGCTCTTTCTCGCCTGCGCTGCGCTTGACTCGCGCGCGGGCTCGACGTCGTTCGATCAACTCGGCGGCATTGCGCGCAGAATGCCATACACAGCTGCGGCCGCGATCACGGCAGCATTTTCGCTGGCAGCGATCCCGCCGCTTGGGGGATTCGCAAGCGAATGGCTCACGCTCGAATCGTTCATGCAGGCATTTCGCTCGAGTAATGCCGCAGTCGACGTTACCTTCGCGCTATGTGCTGCAGCGATCGGCGTCGCCGCCGGCCTTGCAATCGTCGCGTTCGTGAAGTTCGCAGGCACTGGATTCCTTGGTGCGCCTCGCAGTCCCGAAGCATCTGAAGCCCGTGAAGGAAACATACTATGGCCGCTCGCGTCATCGCTCTCAGCGATCGCCGTCTTAGCGCTGGGCCTTCTTGCGCCGCAGTATCTTGCACTGATCGCCGCCCCCATCGACCAGCTCTCTGGAACGCCGGCCGTCGCGTCGATGCTTGCTGCGCCGCCCGTCGTACAGCCGGCGTTTCATGGATTCTCGTCTGTTTCGCCCTTGGGTCTGGGCATCTTGATGCTGTGCTTTGCGTTGCTATTTGCAATCATTGCGCGCTTATTCGCGCGGCCCCGCTTGCGGTCGGCGGAAGTTTGGACGTCAGGTGAGGCATATCGCTCCTGGACACAATACGGCGGTACGGGTTTTGCCAATCCGACGCGCGTCATCTTCGATGTTGGTATTCGAACCGTTCGCAGTATCGAGGAAACAGAAGATGCTGGCGTGCGCTACGAAAGCAGGACGCGCCAGTTCTTTGACGTCGCGTTCTATAATTGGATTGTCGCGAGCGCGCTTCGAATAAGCGACGCCGTGCGCCGCACGCAGTCAGGAGTCATCGGGACCTACCTGACATACATACTTGTGTTTACGATTCTGTTGCTCGTGATGTATCCGTCGTTACGGCACTGGTAGGCTAGAATCTCGTCAGATACTGGGCGCGTTCCCAGGGGTGCACGACGCGGCGATAGCGTTCGTACTCGGCGAGCTTGGCATCGCGGAATGCGTGATAGATGTGATCGCCGAGCGCGCCGCGCAATGTGACGTCGGCATCGAGCTCGTCGATCGCCTGACGCAGCGACTTCGGCAGCGTACGGATACCGCGCTCGGCGCGGACTTTTCCGGTTAGCTCGTAGCTCGAGCCCGTGAACGGATCGCCGGGAAGCGTGCGGTGGCGCAACCCGTCGGCAATCGCTTCGATCAAGACCGCAAACGCAAGATACGGATTGCAGGACGGATCGGGGCTGCGCATCTCGATCTTCGTCTCCATACCGGGTGCAGTAGGAACGCGAACGAGCGCATTTGCGCTCGCTTCGGACCAGACGGTATAGATCGGGGCATCCCAGGCGGCGACGAGCCGTTTGTACGAGTTGACGGTCGGATTACAGATGGCGGTTGCGCCCGGTGCGTGCGCGAGCAAACCTCCGATCGCGTGCAAGCGTTGATCTTCATCCAGATCGTCGAGTCCGAAATAAACGTGCAGGCCGTTGCCGGCGACATCCTCGGCGGGCTTGGGCATGAACGTCGCTTCTAGGCCAAGTCCGCTCGCTACGTGTTTGACCGCACCGCGCAGCGTCACGAAATTGTCGGCACTCCGTAAGATGGGTGTCTCGGCGAGATCGATCTCGTGCTGATCCAGTCCGTGCTCGTGGTGCGAGCTCGACACGACGAGACCCATCTCTTGCAGCGCCGCGACGACAGCGCCGCGTGCGTAGTCACCCCGATCATTCGGCGACCAATCGAAGTACGAACCGACTTCGCTGGATTGAATGAGCGGCGCACCCCCGTCGGTGCGCGGAAACATGTAGAATTCGACTTCGAGCGCGGCGTCGACTTTCTTGAGCACGTCGCGCGCGTCATCGAGGACGCGGCGAAGTGTCGTACGCGGGCAGCCTTCGAAATCGGAACCGTCGGCATTAGCGATCGCGCAGATGAAGCGTGCTTCGGTTGCGGAACCTTTCGTCCACGGAAGAATCGAGAACGTCGAGAGGTCCGGCAAGAGGACCATATCGACCTCAGCGTCGCGAACGAACCCATCGATCGAACCGCCGTCGAAGCTAACTTTCCCGTCGATTGCGCGCTCGAGCTCCGCAACGGGGACGCTTACGGATTTCTCGATGCCGAGAATGTCGACGAACGAGAGACGAACGTACCGAACGTCGCCTTCTTTGGCGGCTTTCAGGACGTCGCGCTTGCTGACGCCCTTGCCGTTAACTGCCGAGAGCATCCAGAGCTATTGCCATCCGCAACGTGAGTTGGTCGTGCGGCGAATCCAAGTCGAAGCCTCCGATGTCGCCGATCTGGCGCAGGCGATAAAAGATCGTATGACGGTGCACGTTGAGCTCGGCGGCTGCGACCTTGATATTTTGTCCGACATCGAAAAAGAGACGCAGCGTGCGCACGAGCTCGGTCTGGTGCTTCTCATCATACGCGCGGAGCGGCTCGAGAATTCCTTGCGCAAAACGGTACATCTCTTCGCGTGAGACTCCGCCACGCAGCAGAAGCGGATAGGCTCCTAAATCCTCGTGCGAGAGGATGCGGCCACCGCCGAAGATGCGGCGCGCGATCAGAAGCGCTTCGCGCGCGTCATCAACAGATGCCGCGGCGTTTGCGACATCGGCCCGGCGGCCGACGCCACCGACAATCTTGACTTCTATCTTCGCCTTCGCAAGCGAGCGCGGCATGCTCGTCGCTGCCGTGCGCGCGTTCGCGGCATCGACTTCGAGCGGACTGGGCACGAGGAAGACAAATCCTCCGCCACGCTCGATGACGACGAGTTCGCTCCCGCCGCGTCCGCCCAGCACGTCGCCGGCGACTTTGCGAATTTCGGTGCTGCGCTGCGCGGCGACGCTTTCGTCAAGCCCCTCGGGCTCGATGACGACTCCGACGTAGTGCGTTGCAAGATTGATCCCACGTGAGGCTGCGTCGTCGCGGGCCTCGGAGGGATCATCGTAGGCACGCGAGAGGAGCCGCTCCCAGAACGAGCGGCGGCGACCACGATTCCCGCTTGAATCGCGCGCTAGTTCGACGGCGATGACATTTGCGCACAGACGCGCGAGCGAAGTGCGGGCCTCGATCTCATCCCAGACCGTCAGCCACGCCAGCGTCGTCTCTCCGGCACGCACTGCGAAGCAGCGTCCATTCCGGTCCGGCGGCGCGTTGATCGCGACGCCGTCTTCGCCCGGCGCTCCCGCCCGCATGACGAAATCACGTGCGGATGCCGGCAGCGTGCGCGAACCCGCGCCGCTCAGCGAAAGATGGCGCCACTCCGCGTCTTCGAGCAGCACCGGCGCCCCCAGCGTTTGCGCGAGCTGGGCGCAGAGCGCCTTCGGGCCTCCTCCGCCTGCCGCGACGCGCGTTAAAGCGTCGGCAAAGCTAAGCAGCTCGCTCGCGTCTGGCTCTGGTGAGACGGGACGGGGGGCGTGCACTTGGGCTCCTTTTGACCCTCCCGAGCGAGGGGAGGTTGCGTGCTCCGACTTTAGCCGGACTTGATGATCAGCGGGGCGACGCTCTGGTAGACCGAGAGGAGCGTCAGGGCTCCGACGATGATGGCAGTCGCCCACGCGATGATGTTGAAGGCGAGACTGTTTACGTGCTCGCCCATCAGGCTCCGCTTGTTCACCATAATCAACATAAAGACCAGCAAGAACGGCAGCAGAATGCCGGAGACGATCTGGGAGACCAGGATCACGCTCAGCAACGGGATCCCAGGAAGGAGGACGAGTCCGACCCCGATTGCGATGACGGTCGCGTAGGCGGTGAAGAAGACGGGAGCGTCACGGAAGCGGTTGTCGACGCCGGCTTCAAAGCCACCGGCTTCGCAGATGTAGTACGCCGTCGAGAGCGGGAGAATCGACGCCGTGAAGATGCCCGCATTGAGAATCCCCAGCGCGAACAGGACCTCGGCAAATTCCCCCGCGAGCGGCTTGAGGGCAATCGCAGCGTCCGAAGCTTGATTGATCGCGATCGGCGCTAGGTGCGGATGGGCTGCATTGAAGACGAAGATCGTCGCTGCGGTACAGAGGATCATGAAGAACGACATGAAGTCGGTGACGAAACAGCCGAACACGACGTCGATGCGCGAGAGCGCATAATCGCGAACGCGCACGCCTTTTTCGACGATCGCGGCTTGTAGATAGAAACACATCCACGGCGAGATCGTCGTGCCGACGAGCGCGATGACCATCCACAAGTAACTGGGATTCGTCTGAAAGGTCGGAACGAAGAAGCCGTGCCACACGTCGGGCCAATGCGGCTGCGATTTCAAGCCCGATACGACGTACGAGATATACAGCGCCGACGAGACGAGGAAGATGCGTTCGGTGACCTTGCGGTTCGCGCGGAGAATCAAGAAGAAGACGAGCAGACCGGCCAGGGGCACCGCGATGAATCGCGAGACGTGGAAAATTTCGGAGGCAGCCGCGACGCCGGCAAATTCGGCGGCAGTCGTGAAGACGTTCGATGAAACGAACGCGAGCCCGAGTATCGCCGTCCAGCGGACGCCGAAGTTCTCGCGGATGAGTCCCGAGAGACCTTTGCCGGTGACGGCGCCCATACGGGCGGCCATCTCTTGCACGACCACGAGCGCAATCGTTATCGGGATGAGCGTCCAAAGAATCGCGTAACCGAACTGCGCCCCGGCTTGCGAATATGTTGCGATGCCACCGACGTCGTTGTCGGCGCTTGCTGTAATAATGCCGGGCCCGATGATCGCAAGCAGGGCCAAGGCAGACGTAAGAAAACCGCGTCTGCGCGAAACAGTGACGGCCACTTTACGCTACCCCGGCGCGTTCCTGGTGTTTGTGTGAACGCGTGAATCGCGGAAGCTGTCGCTTGAGCCGTTCCGGCAAGATCGCGTCGATCGCATCGTCGACCGTCACGATGCCGAGCATCACGCTGTCCTTGTCGATGACCGGACATGCCAAGAGGTCATAGCGTGCGATCGTTCCGGCGACATCCTGCGCTTTCGTGTCCGTGTTGACGTGCACGATGTCGCGTTCCATGATGTTGTGAATCGTATCGGTCGGTGTTGCCAGCAACAGGTTGCGCAGCGAGAGGACACCGAGCAGCTTCTCCGTTTGATCGAGAACGTACAGGTAGTAGATGAACTCGGTCTCAGGTGCGAGCTCGCGAATCTTGTCGATCGTTGCGGCGACCGTGCGATGCGGATAGATCCACATGTAGTCGGTCGTCATCAAGCCGCCGGCGGTGTCTTCCCCATATTCGCTAAGCTCGCGCAGCTCGACGGCACGCTCCGGTTCCATCGCCGAGAGCAGTTCTAGCTGTTGTTCCTCGGGAAGATCGCTGAGCAGATCGGCGGCATCGTCCGAATCCATCTCTTCGATGATGTCGGCGGCACGTTCGGTGCCGACTTCCTCGATGATGGTCTTCTGCATGTCGGGCTCGAGATGCTCGAGAGCGTCGGCCGCGGTTTCGTCGTCGAGGTGCTTGATGACGCGTGCGGCGTCGTTTGTAGAAAGATCGGTGATGATCTCGGCGAGATCGGAGGGATGGAGTCGCGGCAGCTGTCGCTGCGAAACCGAGAGCCGCACGTCCGAAGGAGAGAGATCGTCGATCGGCGCGACGTCGTTCCACGAAAGCATGCGGCGCGGAATACGGTCGAAGACCGATGCGGGCAGTCGATTCGCGCCCAGTCTGCGCAGCAATCCCGAAAGACCGATATCGGCCGCGACGACGCGCAGCGTGCCGCCGGTACGCGCGATCTCGATATCGTTGATGCGAACGAGCTTACGCCCTTCGACGTCGACGATTTGCTTGTCGAGCAAATCCTCGACAAGATACAACGCTTGATCTTCGGGTGGCGGGGCTTGCGTCGGGGCAGCGCTCAGCGAAACGCGGTTGGGCTCGATGTCGACAAGCGTGTCCGTCGGCGCAAGATAATGACCGCTTTTCGCCTTGATGATCAGCGAATCGATTTTCGGAAACGTATCGTGCGGCTGCGTCACGACAAAATCCGTGACACGTCCGATCGTTATTTGGCCCCCGGGACCCGTGACGACGGCAGTCTTGCCGACAATCTCCGAGAGGAACCCTTCGTGGAATCCCACTGTGCTGCACCTCCTCTACGTCGAGTGAGACGCCTCACTTAACGAGGAATCCTCAACCATCTTATGGAGCTTCGTTAGGTGCGTCAAGCCGGAGCAGCATTGTGGATCCGTTAGGCTTCGCGATCGACTGTGCGCGTGAGGCCGGTGAGGTCCTACTCGCGCGATTTGGATCGGGCCTTCTCTACGAAGAGAAGTCACGTCGCGGCGATCTCGTTACCGAAGCCGATCGCGAAAGCGAGAGGCTCATCCTCGAACGCATTCGCGCGGTATCCCCCGGAGCGACAATCGTCGCCGAAGAGAGCGGCGTGCATACCGGGAGCTCGGATGAGCGCTGGTTCATCGATCCGCTCGACGGTACGACGAACTTCGCGCACACGTATCCGCTCTTCTGCGTCTCGATTGCATGCGAGCGGCGTGGTGAGCTCGTCGCGGGCGTCGTGTACGCGCCGAAGTTGGGTGAGCTTTTCGCGGCCGAGTGCGGCAGCGGTGCGCGCTTGTTGGCGAACGGTGAAGACGAGATCCTCATCTCAACCTCAAGCGTCGAGCATGTTTCGGACGCGCTCTTGTGCACGGGATTCCCTCCCGGCGGTCTTGGAGCGAACCTCCCTTCCTTTCGCGCGCTTTCTGAGATCGCGCACGCCGTGCGACGCGACGGAGCCGCCGCACTCGATCTCGCATTTCTCGCAGCCGGGCGCTTCGATGCGTTTTGGGAATTCGGGCTTTCCGCATGGGACGTCGCAGCGGGAACGTTGATCGTTCGCGAGGCCGGTGGAACCGTCACCGCATCGAGCGGCGAGCCGCTCGATTATTTCGGGCGCACGATTCTCGCCAGCAACGGTTTGCTGCACGACGAGATGCGGGAGCGATTAGGACGCTTGCGGGATTCCGACTAGCGCGCGCGTCGTCCAATCGCCACGCCGCAATCGCAGCCACGTGATAAGCGAACGTACGCTCCACGATGCGATCCAGGCGATGCCGATCGCATAAAGTCCGAGCTCGTGCGTGAGAAGCGCGACCAGCGTAACGGCGACGAATGCGCCGACGATCCCAGTCCACATCGAAAATCGCGTGTCTCCGGCTGCGCGAATCGGCGCAAGCAGGGCGATTGCGTATGATTTGATCGGCAGGGTTGTGAGATGAAGCGCGAGCGGTAACGCCGCAAGGTTTGCAAGGGCTGGACTCAGCGTGACGAGCGCCGTTAGCGGCCACGAGAGCAATATGAAGACTACACCGACGACCGCGCCGACTAAAACGGCGAGCCGCGTTGCCTGCGTAAGAAAATCTTGCGCGCCTTGCGTGTCGCCGGCACCCAGGCGTTGTCCGATGATGATCTGCATCGAGTCACCGAATGCGCCCGGGACAGCCCACGTTACGTCGGTCACAATCGTGAAAGCGCGGAACGCCGCAACCGCAACCGCGCCGAGTGGTGCGAGAAATGCAACGGTCAGTGCATCGGGGACGAGCAGCAGAACGAGCATCACGAATTCCGGAAGCGCCAGCAGCGTCGTCGAGCGAACGAGCCGGAAGTCGATGTCGAGCTCTTCCAAGATACGATACTGCGGACGCCGCATCGTAACGATGATGCAGTAGATCGCGCCGACGCATTCGGATAGCAGCGACGAGAGGCCGGCGCCGAAGAGACCCAGCCGTACGTGCGTTCCGACACCGAGCGCGAGAACGATCAGCATCGGGATGTGCACGACGTTGATGATGAAGAGCGTCCGCGGAGCGAGACGCGCGTTGCCGGCCGCTCCGAATGCGGCGATCGCCTGCGCGCTGATCGCGATTGGAATGAGCGAGATACAGCGCAAGATGAGATAATGTGCGGCCGCTCCACCGATCGGTATCGAACCGAGCATCAGCCGCATGGTCGGCTCGGCGACGAAAACGGAAGCGATCGCGACAACCACGGCAATCACGAGCGGCGCCAGCATCGAGGAGCGGACGATGCGGCCGAATGCGGAGACGTCACCGTTCCCGAGTGCTTGCGCTTCCATGATCCGCCCGGCGCTCGGAAATGCCCACAAGCCGATCGCGATGATAATGAAGATGCTCGTCGCTGCGCTGATGCCGGCCAGCGCCGCGGTACCGAGCACGCCCACCACGATTGTGTCGGCAATGCCCAAAAATTGGTCGGCGACGAGCGCGAGTGCGTTCGGCGCGCCGAGCCGCCACAAGGCCGCCGGGACGTTGCGATGGTCGACGATCACCTGGATGCCAACCCGTACGGGGGGCGCGAAGATGCGACGCCCGAAGCGTCGCGGCGTGAAGCTCGGGCGCATTTTCGGCATCGAGATAACGGCCCACGCGACGTGGCCGATCGTCTTTGCGCTCGTCGCAATCTCACTCTCGACCGGGATGGGACCCTTCGGTGCGCTTCACGTCAGCGATGCGGAGCGCATCGCGCTGGCAATCTTCACGACGCTGCTGTTTTTCGCGAGCCTCTTATTGCATGAATTGGCGCATTCGCTGTTAGCGCGGAGAAACGGAATCGTGGTGCGCGGCATTACGCTGTGGCTATTTGGCGGCGTCTCGCAATTCGAGGGCGAAGCGCAAAACGCGCCGACTTCAGGCTGGATATCGGCGGTCGGACCGCTTACGAGCCTTGCGCTTGGAGTGTTCTTTTTCGGGCTCGCGCAGCCGCTCGCGACGACGCCGTTCGGAATCGTATTCAGCGATCTCGCGTACGCAAACCTGATTCTCGCGATTTTCAACTTCGTACCGGCGTATCCGCTGGATGGCGGGCGCGTGTTGATGGCAATCGTTTGGCGTGCAACCGGCGACAAGTATCGCGCGACGCGCGTCGCCGTCATCGTCGGCCGTTTCTTTTCATGGGCACTGATGGGACTCGGTATCATCCAGGTTTTCGGCGGCAGCGTCATCGGCGGATTATGGACCTTGATGATCGGATGGTTCTTATTGCAAAGCGGCACGGCCGAAGGTTTGCAAGCCGAGGTGAAACAGGTGCTAGGCGGTCACACCGTCGGTGAGCTTGCAACGCAGGGGAATCCGATAACCGCCGACGTGACCGCGGAGGCCGCGCTTCAAGCGATGCTGCGCACCTCGAGTCGTGCGCTGCCCGTTATGTTCGGCGAAAAGCTCGTCGGCATCGTCTCGCTCGACGACATCGGCAAAGTCGCTCCCGAAGAGTTGAGCAAAACGTACGTCACTGCCATCATGACGCGCGAAACCGATCTCTCTCCGGTCTCCCCGGAAACGCCGGCGACCGAAGCGTTGCAGCTCCTGGCGCGCAGCGGACACGATCAGCTACCGGTGATTGACGGGAGCGGCGAGCTTGTCGGCTTCATCACGCAAGAAAGCATTCTGCGCTGGGTCGCAGCGCATCGTAATCTTAGCGCGGGACGAGCTGGGCTTTTTCCTCGGCGCTAACTTCCGAGCCGAGGAACGTGAGCTCGACGGTCACGCCGTTCGGATCGTCAACGAAGATTTGCACGTCGCCGTTGCGCGGAACGACGCGTGTTGCATGCGGAAGATTCCGGTCTCTTAGGAGCGCGCGCAGCGCACTGTAACCGGTCATCCGGAATGAAACGTGATCGACTGCGGCGCCGCCGCTCCCATCAGCGGTGCCGTTCGCACTTTTGTCGCGCGCATCGGTGAGGTGAATGACGGCCTGTTCGCCCGCATAAAGCCAGTAGCCGTTGAAGTTGAAGGGTGGACGCTCGCCGTCACGCAGGCCGACGACATCGACGAAGAAATCGCGTGTCGCTTCAGGTTGCCTGGTGCGAATATTGACGTGATCCAGCTTCGTTGCGGGCATGTGGCACCTCGTGCATAATGTTTTCCCGGGCCAGGGTTATTCCCATCCTCCACGCCGGGCGCGGCTCATCAGCATGCTGCGCGTTGCCTCGAGGATGCGCGTGACGGATGGCCGCCGGTAATCCCACAGCGCACCGCTCGGCGGCGCGGGAACGGTCATCGTTGCGTTGGCTTCAAAGACGAGGATGCAACCGCGTTCGTCGATCCCGAAATCGATGCCGCCGTAGTCGAGCTCGAGCCGCGTGCGAATTCCATCGAGTGCGCGCAGTGCTTGCGCGCCTAGCACGGATTCGGGCGAGCCGAGAAACGCTTCGTCCTCGGCACGACGCTCCGGATGCTGCGCCATCTCAGCGCTGAAGAAGTGAACCTTCCAGTCGTTCGAGATCGCGGCGTGCATCGGATACAGCTCGCCATCGACGATCATCATCCGGTACTTTCGGAAGAGGCCGTCAGGGCTCTGGGCCGGGAGCGCTTCGATTGCGAGCAATTCGTCACCAGGCAGTTGCGCGAGCGCTTGCGCGAGCTCTTCCGCTCGCTCCACGCGTACGAAATGTTGACCCGAGTGATAACCGGGCGCGCGCAGGAGCATCGGCCAAACCAGGTCGGGTAGCGCATCGCGACGCGAGAACGCGCGCGTCGCCGGTACGACGACGCCCGGTAGATCGCGCAAGCGCTGCGCGAGTGCAGTGCGCGCGGTTGCGAGGACGGCATCGGGGTGATTGACAACCGGTACGGTGCTGCGAGCAACGATCTTCCGCGCGAGCTCGAGCGCCGGAGCGTTGCGGTCCGCATCGGTGATCGCATTGAAAACAGCCTGATGCGGCGGCAGCTCGAGATCGTCGTGGAAGCGCTCGACGATGAGGGTCGCGATCGAGAACGTCGTATCGCTGAGCCATTCGCCCGAGGTCGCGCCGAACTGATCTTCGGATGTAAGCAACAGCAGACGTGGAGCGTTTTCGCGAAGCGGCGTGCCGATGCTGATTTCGGCAGTGCCGAGGGCGGCGCGTTGATGCCGCAGCGATTCCGCGTCGTTGCCCTCGACCGCGAACAGGCGTGCCATGCCGAGATGCGCGATCGTGGAATCGGGTTCGAGCTCGAGCGCATGCTGAAGATGCGAGCGCGCTTTGGGAAACTGTTCCAGCTCGAAGAGGACGATGCCGAGATTGGCGTGCGCCATTGCATCACTTGGCGCCAGATCGACCAAGTGTTCGAGCAGCAGGCGTGCTGGTTCGCGCGCGCCTTCACGGTGCAAGATCCGCGCGAGATTGTTGTGTGCGCCCGCGTGCGCTGGATCGCGTTCGATCAGACCGCCATAGGCGATTTTGGCTTCATCGAGACGTCCGACCGCTTCGAGCAGAATCGCTCGCCGGAACAAGAGATCGACGAGATTCGCGTCGGCCATAAGAGCAAAGTGCCTACCACCTGGCACTCTGACCTGCCAATAAGAAAGTCGTGGTGCCAGATGTCGGGTGGGTACTTGCCGGGCTAGTTTTGGCGCTGGGCGTCGCCGCGATGCTGTTCTTCGACGAACGGAAGGCGGCCCTCGAGCGCTCCCTGCTTCGCGAATTGCGCGAGGTGCAGATGGTCAATCAAGACCTTTGGGACGCGCTCGGTCCGGAACGCTACAAGGAAATCGTTTCCGTCTACGTTCGGATGCGCGAAACATATGTTCGCGCCAACTTCATCATCGATTTTTGGAACAAGGCCGGCCGCGCCTATGGGAAACGCTCGATCAATCGCCGCCGCTTCATACGGAAGGTCGCCGCGAAATGCGACGGCCTGTGGCGCGACTACAGCGATCTCATCGGATATCTCCAGCAATGTGAGCCGCAGCGCATCGTGGGTTGGCGCCGAATTCAGGGCGCAGCCATGCGTGAGCTCGCGCGCACAATGAAGCAGATCGAAAAGATAAAGACGCCCAAAGCCGCGTAAGGACTCCGCTGCCCGGGACCCACTTGGCAGGGGTTTGGGTAGTTTGGGCGATTAGCGCCCTAGGTTGGCAGGCACCGCAGAACACAGTTTACGGCGCGACGTGACGCCGTGGGGCTCCTTTTCGTGGGGCTACTCCGATATCGGCGCGGACATTTTTGTTGCGCTTGGTCTCGTATTGGGCGCCGCTGCGGGCGCCTCGAACGTCGCGTTCCTGTTTGCGGGTCTCGTGTACGTTTGCGTCGGCCTCGCCTATACCGAACTCGCCGCGGCCTATCCCGTTGCCGGCGGCGGACAGTATTTCGTCACGCGCGGACTCGGCGATTTCTTCGGATTCATCGCGGGCTGGGCTGTGCTCTTGGATTTCACGATCGACATCGTGCTCTTCGCATGGTCGTGCATCGGGTACATGAGCCATCTCGTCCCGATGTTGTCCGGCAGCGTCAATCCGGCCATACACTTCATCGCAATTCTCGTCTTGATCGTCGGTCTAGCGATCCTCAATATCGTCGGCGTTCGCGAGAGCACGGCGTTTCAGGGTTTCGTCAGCTTCGCCGACGTCCTGAGCGAAACGGCAATCCTGTTCTTCGGCTTCATGTTCGCGTTCGATCCCTCGCTGCTCGTGCACACGATGGAAACGCATTGGCCGACGACGTTTCAGCTCATGAACGGTGTCTCGCTTGCGATTATCTCGTTCGTCGGCCTCGAGTCGATCTCACAGGCCGCGCAAGAAACGCGGCGACCCTCCGCAATCATCCCGCGCACGTCCGTTGCTCTGATCTTGACGATCTTGATCTTTGCGCTTGCCTATTCCAACTTGGCGCTTGCGATGCACACGTGGTATCCGGTGCCGCCCGACGCGCAAGGCCACGCCCAACCCTTCTTCCAGTTTCTCGGCAACGATCAGAACAACGATAAAGCCGTCGCCGTGTTGGCGTCCAACATTCCGTACTTCGGTGCCATCGCGGCACTGTACGTCCCAGTCCTCGGCGCGATTCTGCTTTTGATCTCGAGCAACTCCGGTGTCTTCGGAGCCTCACGAATTGCGTACGGCATGAGTCGCGAGAAGCTATTGCCGAGCATGTTCCAGAGAGTCCACCGTAAGTTTCGTACGCCGGCGGTCGCGATTGCAACGTTCTGCGCGCTCGCCGTCGTCGTCCACATCTTTGCGGCGATGCAAGGAACGGCCGGCCTAAATTTCCTGGGCGACCTTTACGCGTTTGGTGCCGCTACTAGCTATTCGCTCGTTTTCCTCGCACTGATCGCGCTGCGCTTCAACGATCCGGACTCGCCGCGTTCATTCAAGATTCCGGTGAACGTTCCGATCCGCTACAAAGGCCGAATGATCGATTTCCCAGTCGTCGGTGTGCTCGGATTCTGCGGGATATTTGCGATCTTGATCTTCGTCTTGCTGACGCATGACATCGGGCGTATCGCGGGGCCGAGCTGGGTGATCTTGGGCTTGTGCGCGTATCTCATCTATCGCCGGAACAAAGGCTTGCCGGTGTTCCGTTCGCGCAAGATAGATTGGCAGACGCAGCAGATCGCGATCCTCCGCGACGCGGGCGAGCTCGAGATGATGGACGAGTACATCGCGCGCATCCGCGCGAAAACTCCCAAGTAGCGCATGCGCATCCTCGAGATTCGAGACGACGTCGCTCCAATTGCGTCGTCGATTCGCAACGCATTCATCGATTTCAGCACGATGACCGCCAGCATCGTCGCGGTCGTCACGGATCAGAAGCGCGACGGAAAGCCGGTCATCGGATTCGGTTTCAATTCGAATGGACGCTACGCTCCGCAAGGTCTGTTGCGCGAACGGTTCATCCCGCGCTTGCGCGAGTTTGGCGAGGTTGCTCCCAAACGCGCGTCGGCAGCCATGATGCGCAACGAGAAGCCGGGAGGGCACGGCGAGCGTTCAGTCGCGGTTGGCGTGCTCGACATGGCGTTGTGGGATGCACTTGCGAAAGCCGAGGGCGTCCCGCTCTGGAAACTCCTTGCGGACCGCTACCGCGATGGCAAGGCCGAAGTCGATACGTGGGTCTACGCTGCGGGCGGTTACTACTATCCGGGCGATGACACAAAGAGCTTAGTCGAGGAGCTGAAGCGTTATCTCGACCTTGGCTACGATACCGTCAAGATCAAGATCGGCGGTGCGGATCTCTCGACGGACTTGCGGCGAATCGAAGCTGCGCTCGATGTCGTCGGAGCGGGGAGACGTTTGTGCGTTGACGTTAATGGCCGCTTCGATCTGGAGCAAGCGCTCGAATATGCCGTCGCGATCGAGCCGCTCGGATTGCGCTGGTACGAAGAGCCCCTAGAGCCGCTCGACTATCAGACGCACGCGATCCTCGCAGAGCGGTATACTGGGCCGATCGCAACCGGCGAGAACCTGTTTTCGATGCAAGACGCTCGCAATCTCATTCGGCACGGCGGTTTGCGTCCGGATCGTGATGTACTTCAGTTCGATCCGGCGCTTTCGTACGGTCTTGTCGAATATCGGCGTACGCTCGAGATGCTCGAAGCGCACGGCTGGTCGCGTACGCAGTGCGTTCCGCACGGCGGACATCAATTCGCGCTCAACATCGCGGTCGGGCTCGGGCTCGGCGGCAACGAGTCGTATCCGCAGGTGTTCGCGCCGTTCGGCGGCTTCGCCGATAACTATCCGGTGCGGGACGGTCGCGTCAAGCTACCCGATACGCCCGGAATCGGCTTTGAGGAGAAACGCGAGCTCTACGCGGTCTTGAAGACGCTCGTCGCCGACCTTATACCGTAGCCGGCACCGCTTCGACGTTTTCGAAGAAGTATTGCGGAGGCTGCGGGCCCCATACGAAGAGCGCGTGCTCGCCCGGCACGTTGCGGCTTTCCCAGACGCAGCCTTTGGGGATGTAGTCGATGTCGCAAAAATATTCGGCGAAACTGCCCCACGGATCGCGTATGTAATGGAAGAAATTCGATCCGATGTAATGGCGGCCGAAGCCCCAGCCTTCCCGGTGACCTTTGGCGTGCATGAACATTGCACCGATGCCGATCTCATCGACGCTGCCGACCTCGAAGCTCGCGTGATGAAAACCCGGATGCCCGGATTTTCCGAATGCAAGAATGTGATGATCGCTGCCGTGCGGCGTGTGCATGAACGCAACGATGTCGCCGGAACGATCCGAGAGACGCAAGCCGAGAGCGCGTTCGTAGAACGCAACTTGACCGAGCACGTCGGGCGAGAAGAGTAGCGCGTGTCCGAGCCGCCGCGGCGTAATGCGCTGCGGTCCATCCGGAGCCGAGCGCTCACCCTCACCGGCAAGACGGACGCCCATCTGCGATTTTGCTTGCGGCGAACGCCGCTATGTGACGGCAAGCTCGACGAGATTGCCGTCCGGATCGCGAAACCACAATCCGTCGCTCTCGCATCCGCGCGGTGCATCGAGCAGCTTCACGCCGCCCGATTCCAAGCGATCGCGGAACGCTTTTCGTTCGCTTGCTTCGATCCCGAACGTTAGGTGGTGAAGGTGCTTGGCGGACCCTTCATAGAGGAAGCCAGCCACACCATTGTCAGTCTCCAACCGCAGCGCATTCGCGTTCGTGGACGTGCGCAGGCCGAAGCTCGAATAGAAGTCGGCACCGGCTTGCGGGTCGGGCACGGTGAGCGCGAAATGGTCGAGCGAGTGGACGGCGGGGTCCATCCGAGGGTGATTCTGGTCCGCCTTGGGAAAGACCCATGCGTGAGCCGCGCCTTCATGAAGGAACTCGAGGACGCGCCGGAACTCAAGATCGTTTCCGGCCCGCGCGAGCATTCGGTGACGCCGGCCGGCATGCACGCGCTTCAGCAGAAGCTCGGGGCGACGAAGGACGACGAAACGCGACGCTCGCTTCAAGACGAACTGGATGCGGCCGTCGTCGTCCAGCCACCGAGCGATCGCAGCATCGTCGCGTTCGGTGCCGCCGTGACGGTGCAGCCGAACGATCAAAAAGACGAACGTGTGTTCACGATCGTCGGTGAAACCGAGATGGACGTTCCAGGTGGGAAAATCACCGACGCGTCGCCGCTTGGCAAAGCGCTACTCGGCGCTCATGTCGGTGAGGACGTCGTGTGGCATCGGCCCGTCGGCGACGTCACGCTGCGCATCAAGGGAATTCGTTACTCGGATCACTAGCAGCGTGTGACCCTGCGCTCGCTCGCACGCTCTGAGGTTTAGCAGAAGCCGGCGCTGGTAACTCTGTAGCTGATGACGACAGCTACACAACGACGCCTTGGTGAGCTGGAGTGGGCAATGGCGCGCTTGCTGCGCTCGCCCCGTGACGTTCGCCGCAGCAAACGCCAATTCGGAGTTGCAATGTCGACCGATGGCGGGATGACATTCGCGAACGCTTATCCCGTGGACATCAGCATCGACGGTGTTGCGTTGATCACGACGCAAGAGATCAAGCAGCGAAGAATTCTCGTCACGATCGATCTCGACAACAAGCGGATTCAAGCCCTGGCGCAGTGCATTAGCGCACAAAAAGGAACGCTCAAAGGCAACGTCGTCTGGCGCATCGGCGCGCGCTTCATCCAGATCGCGCGCGAAGACCGAATGCTGATCGATCGCTTCATCAAGCGACTGCCGCTCACGGCTGCGCCGCCGCAGCAGCAACAGTACGGCATCTTTCCCGAAAGCGTGACGCGCAAGATCCTCGAGGAACTGGTCGCCCTCGCTCGTCTTTCACCGCTGCGTCACGGAAAGCAGCCGCTCGTGAAGATGACCCACGTCGGCGTCATTGCGCGCGCCAAACAAACGATGCATAGTGTCAAGATCGAATCGCGCGTCGTGCACGAGGGAACGACGACCGTCTACACCACGCAGGCCTTCGTTAGCGACCGCCTGACGCGCATCGAACTCGTGCCGATGGACAACGGTCGCTTAGAGCTGATCGTCCCGACCGCGCTTCGTAGGCCGTCACCGGCGCCAAAACTGCCTTGGCAACGCCTCTTCGCCTCGTAGCGTCAAGTGTGACGCAGCGACTGATCACTCGATAAGTCGTTTGCGCGTTCATCGGACCGGGAAACTTGTATTGATGATGATTGCAATACAACGACTCTGGGGCCGGCTAGAGTGGGCGCTGGACCGCTTGCTGAGTGGACCGCGTGACGTTAGCCGCAGCAAGCGGCCATTCGGTATTGCGACGTCAACCGACGGCGGCATGACGTTTGCAAACGCGTATCCCGTCGATATCAGCGTCGATGGCGTCGCCTTGATTGCGACGCAAGAGATCAAGACAATTAAGATGCTTGTCACGATCGATCTAGACAACAAGCGCATTGAAGCCCTGGCGCGCTGCGTTTCCGCACAAAAAGGCAAGCTCAAGGGAAAAGTCGTCTGGCGTATTGGCGCGCGTTTCATCGACATCGCCCGCGATGACCGGATGCTGATCCACCGCTTCGTGAAGCGTCTACCCCTGACAGTCGGGCCGAAGCCACAACATCAGGAACCACAGCATCAGGGTTTGTTCCCGGATAGCGTCATCAAAAATATTCTCGACCAGCTGGTGCGGCTGGGGCGCCTTGCACCGCTCGACACCGGACGGCAACCGCTCGTCAAGATGACGCACAACGGCATCATCGAGCGCGGGAAGCAAAAACTCTACAGCGTCAAGATCGAATCGCGCGTCGTCCACGACGGAATTACGACGCTCTACACGACGCAAGCCTACGTGAGCGAGCGTCTTACGAAGATCGAAGTCATCCCGCTCGACGCGGGCCGCCCCGATCTGATCGTGCCGACCTCGCTCCGTAAACGGTCAACGCCTCCGCCGAAAAGGGCCTTTGCTTCGTAATCTCCTGTCATCCCGAGCGTAGGCGCGCAGAGCGCGCCGTAGTGCGAGGGACAGCGGAAGTCGCAGCGTTACCCGGTGTCCTTCAAAACCTCGTCATCCGTATTTTTTGCTTGTCACGACTTGGGGCGTACCTTCGTCGCATCGACCGTGACGGCCGCCGCGTCGCCATAGTCCAAGCCCTCGATTTTCTCAGCTAGTATTTCAAATTTCGTATTGTCGAGATGAACTTTGACATCAGAGGGGCACGGATAGTATATGTAGGCTGGATAGATTTTTTCTTTGTGTTCGAGAGTACCATCGACGAGCCAAAAGGTTTCGTAAAAGCTTGGCCGATCGACTATCCAGTTAGCTGTTATTCGAAATCGTTGCCTAGAATTTCGAACACAATTGGGGAGATATCCAGATTGATCGTTCCGAGATGCCACGATTCGGCCCTCGGGACTCCCTTGGAGATGAAGAATCGCAGTTGCTTAGCGATCGTCCCTTCGGGACCAGAGGTAGCTCGAAATCCTCGTGTGATTGTTCCTTGAAAAGTAATTAGGTCTGGTGATTTCCGATTTTCTTCATTTTTCACGCTAAGCCTAACCATCTTATGGAATGCATGTTGACGTAGACGTGGTCGGACGTCGTGATTGTCGTATGGATATAGACAAAGCCTTCGAAAAAGTGTCGACATTGGAGGCGGAATAATCCGCGATTGTGAAGGTTTTTGGGCTCGCGGAGAGGTGGCAGAGCGGTTTAATGCGGCGGTCTTGAAAACCGCTGAACGTGACGAACGTTCCGAGGGTTCGAATCCCTCCCTCTCCTGGGAAGCATTGCGCAACAATATCCAAGCAAAAATGTTGCGTTCGACGCGTTAGACAAAAGATCGAATCGGCCGATGAACTTGTTTTCGATCATAAGATCCCGTGGCTAGACAATTCCGTCGACTTATTTTGGGATATCGACAACGTAGCGTTTTCGCATTCGCGCTGTAACCTGCAAGCGATTCGACGGGAGTTGTGCAGCGCGTCGCTGCGAAAGGTTGGGCCAGGTGGAACCGCGTGGTGCACAAGGCATCAGGCGTTTCTTCCGGTCGGAAACTTCGGCCGGGACAAATCGCACTGGAATGGTCTCGCCGACGAATGCAAGGCTTGCAAGGCTGCCGGATATGCGGCTTCTAGAATGCGCGCGCGCCGTTGGGCCGGACGTCTTTTCTCTATGCTGATACTTCCGGCCGCATGAATCGCGCGACCGAAAGTACCGCGGCCAGAAGCCGTCCCTTGACTACCTTCCCATGTGAAGACGCGCTTGCAACCTGAACGTGCGCGGTGGTGCCGGCAAGAGATCCGGTAAGTAGGTTGCTTGTCCGCCCGTTGTTTCGGCGACGATTGGTGTTCCGATGTTCGGGGCGGGAAGATTCAGGTACGTATTTGAGTTCAGCAGATTCTCGACCGAGAGCTGCAGGTCGAGATACTTCGCGAGGGACTGACGTACCGTCGCATCGACGAGCGCGAACGGCGGCTGATAGTACGGATTGTTCTTGCCCCAATATGCAACGCCGAGTGCGGCATATGTCCCGTGCGGCGTCGTATACGTGAATTGTCCGTAGCCTTTGAAATACGGGATGCACGTTGCGAGGCCCGGCGTGAAGAGTCCGTTGCCGCACACCTGTACGCCGTTGACGGGGAAGCCCGGATTCGCGTTGTACGCACCCTGCGGCACCCCGCTGAGGATCGAACGGTCGGCCGCGGCTTGGAAATTGTACCCGAAGCCGCGCTGCGGAGCGTAAACGTATTTCGCGGTGATCAGTTGTGAACTTAACTGTGCGACGTTGATCGGCAAGAAGATTCCGAGCACGCCGGTATTGCCTTGGAACGTCGTGTTTTCGGCGAGCGTCAGCTGCTGGAAGACGTTGTGGACGAGCGTATTTTGGTAGTCCATGCTGAAGACCGCGCCGTTCGGCAGGCGAAAATCACCGCCGACGTCTTCGGCCTGACTGAACTCAGGAAGCAAGTTTGGATTCTTCTCGGTAAAGATGCCAAGCGTGTAGAGCGGCGCTGATTGCGCGAACGGCTGATACGCGGCAGTACCGCTCACATCGCCGATGAACGGAAACGTCTCCGACGTGCCCCACGCGGCGCGCAGCGAGAGATTGCTTGAAGGTTGGAACGTTACTGCAAGGTGCGGATCGATGCGCGAAACACGGCGATCCAAACCAATGATGACGGGAAAACCGCCGCCGTTGAGGACCGGATTCCCTTGCGCGTCGAGCTGCGCCGTCTCGCCCGTGATTCCCCAAAGCGTCTGATAGACGCCGACGTTGACACTGATATTCCGAATCATCCGCAGGTCACCGGTCAACGAAAACGTCGAGTAGCGCGCTGCCGAGAACGGCACAGTGACGTTCGTCGGGGCATTAGCGTATGCGAGCGTGCTCTGCCCGTGGAAATCGTACGTGAAGTCGATGAAGCTGTCGCCGAACGGGTGAATGAACGAGAATGTGCTGCCGTACAGCTTGTCTTGTTCGTAGAACGTGTACGGATATTGAAAGCACTCTTCTTGTCCGCCGGAGGAGACGATCGTGTTCTGCGGGCTGTTGATCTGCGAGAACGCGTAGATGTTCCCGGGCGGGCATGCGTTGGCTTCGAAGGCATTCGGCGCGGGCAACCCAGTCGAGGGGATCTGTACGCCGGGTGCCAGTGACGGCACAGTTCCCGGCGGTGAGTAGAACGACGGGAAGCGGCCTTCGTCCGTGCCGTCATACGATTCGGGCTGAATTGCGCCGAGATACGGGCGAATCAGCAACGTGTTGTCGCCGATCGAGGTCCGAAACTGTCCTGTATAGAGTTGCTGCGTGCTCTGAATCAGCGTACCGGGATACCACGAGTACGCTTGAATTTGCTTACCGATCAAATTGGCGTTTGCGGGATTCGTGCAATAGTATGGGTCGCCGGTCATGCACCCTTCGACTGTCGTCGATCCGAGCGAATTGCCCCACGCAGTACCTTGCGGTGAATAGCCGCCGTACGCGCCAACGAATCCGAGCTCGAATGAGGTCGTCGGCGAGAATTCGTAGCGCATTTTTAACAGCTCGCCCTTGCTGACCAGCGAGCCGCTCATATCGCCGCAGAACTGGACGATGCCGGCCGACGTCGGCGTGTTAGCCACGTTCGCGAAATCTTCGAGTACGGCGCAGCCTTGCTTATGAAGGTAGGGGCCGTTCGCGCCTGCCGCGCCCGCAGCGACGACATAATCGAATTTGCCTGATGAGTTCGTGTAGAGCAGGTTCGAATATTGCGAGCCGTAGCTGTCGATGCCGGTCGTGACCTCACCGGTCATTTGATGCGTAAATCCCGGCGTGAGAATGTTCGCGGTTCCGGCTACGGCGATGTTTGCAAAAGGCGTTGTGTTGCCGGGCCCTGATTGCGTTTCGACGCCGCCGATCAGGTAGGTCGGGAAATACTGACTTAGCCACACGCCGTACTGACCGAGCGCAATCGGGTGACCATCGATTAAGACTTGCGTTTCATACGGCTGCAAACCGCCGACGATGATCGAGGTGTCTTGCTGGCTGCCCATGTGCTGGATCGTTACGTCGGGCAAGTGTTCGAGCACGTCGTTCATCTGCGCATTCGCGACGTTTGAGAACGCCTGCGCCGGCAAGTAGTTGGTCGTGGCGGCTCCCAGGTTCATCGTGCTTGTGCCGTGCGTGTTGACCGTGACCGAGCCGATCGTTCGGAGCGACGTCAACGACGTCGCCGAGAGGGTTACGTTCAGCGGAATGGTCTGGCCGCTCACCACGGCAACATCGTTGAGAGATGTAGGCTGGAAGCCGCCCTTCTCGACGGCGATATGATACACACCGGGCGTGAGCGTCAGCGTGAAGTTACCGCCGTCGTCGCTCACCGTGCTCGCGGACATCGGGCCCGAAGCGCTGATCCGCGCGCCTGATATCGCGACGCTACTGGAGTCCTTAATGGTGCCGCTAACGCCGGTCGCGTCGGCCGAGGCACGCAGCGATAAGGCCGACACTGAAACAAAGACGAGCGCAACAGCAAACAGACCGCGCATCAAACGAACGACGTGCATGAAGCTCCAACTTTTAAGAAAGTATCAAGAACGGGTTTCAGCGAGAATAAGCCGAGCGGAGCCCCGTGTCATTCGCCATTTGGCAAATGCTTACGCCGAGAGCCACACGTATCGAGCGATCAGCAACGCGGCGATCAGGTAGAGGAGAGGATTCACCTTCGAGCCGCGGCCGCAGAGCAACATGATTGCTGCGTAGCTAATGACGCCGAAGCTGACGCCGTTTGCGATCGAAAACGTGAGCGGCATGACGATGATCGTGAGAAACGTTGGAATCGATACGGCCGGGTCGTCCCACGCGAGGCCCGCGAGCCCCTCGAACATCAACGCTCCAACGACGATGAGGGCTGGGGCCGTCGCAGCTGCCGGAATTGCGGCTGCCACCGGCCAGAACACCATTGCCAACAGAAAGAGAATCGCGACCGTCGTTGCCGTCAATCCGGTCCGGCCGCCTTCGCCTATTCCGCTGGCGCTTTCAATGTACGCAGTCGTCGTGCTCGTCCCAAGCGCCGCGCCGATCATGGCCGCGAGGCCGTCGCACGCGAAAGTCCGTCGCGCGCGTGGCAAATTGCCTTCCGGCGACATCACGCCGGCTCTCGTCGCGAGGGCGACCAGCGTTCCGGTCGCGTCGAAAAAGTCGACGAAGAAGAACGTGAAAACGACGGAAAGGATGCCGAGTCCCAATGCTGCGTGCAGGTCGAGCGCGCCCGTCAGGCCTGTCGGCGCGATCGGCAGCGCGACGATTCCGTTTGCAAAGCCGACGAAAGGCGCGAGCGTACCGTGCGGTCCAACGTAGACGGCGGCATGCGTCAGAATCGCAATGACTGAGGTCAGCAAGATGCTGACCAGTATGGCGCCCGGGATGCGGAGCGCGAGCAACACCGAGGTTACCAAGAAACCGAGGATAGCGAGTAACGCGGGCGGCGAGAGCAACGAGCCGATCGTCACGAACGTGGCCGGATTCGAAACGACGATACCGGCGTTTTTCAATCCGAGAAACGCGAGGAACATCCCGATTCCGGCTGTGAGCGCAGATTTGAGCTCGCGCGGAATCGCGGCCACGATGGCTTGCCGCGCGCCGAGCAGCGAAAGCACGACGAAAAGTGCGCCGGAGATAAAGACAGCTCCGAGCGCAGTCTGCCACGGAATCTTCTGGCCGAGTACGACGCTGAATGCGAAGTACGCGTTGAGGCCCATGCCGGGCGCCTGGGCAAACGGATAGCGCGCAACGATACCCATCAAGAGCGAGCCGGCAGCGGCTGCAAGTGCCGTGACCACCAACAGCTTGGGGAATGCGTCGGGGATTTGGATCGCGTTTCCCAATACGGACGGATTGACGAGCAGCACGTACGACATCGTCAAAAACGTCGTAATCCCGGCGCGAAGCTCGCGCGGAATAGTCGAACCCGCGGCCGTAATACCAAAATAACGGTCGATCATCGGGCTACGTCCTGCGCGTGCTCGCTTGCTCCTTCCGACCGTTGGCTAGGGCTTAGGAGAAGCTGCGCGGCGCAACCGGTCGCGTAGCGCAACGCCGATGCCCTCGTTTGCCGGCAGGACGACGACGATCGCGTCGGCACCCTCGCGATCGGCCGCGCGCAAACGTTCGTAGAGATCGTGCGCAAATGCGGTGACGTCGCTTGCGCCGATGAGGCTCACGCGTTTTCCTTGCGCGCGAAGGGCGCTAGAGAGGCCTTCGGCGACCGCGTCGTTGTCGGCAAGCTCGACGCGCGCACGTGGAGCGTAGTGCGACGGAAGACTCCCTGGAACGCGCACGTCGCTTCCACCTTCGCGAACCGGTGCACCGAGTGCGCCCGCGAGTGCTTCGCGCGTAATGCCGCCCGGGCGCAAGATCACGGGTTCACCGTGCGCGAGATCGACGATCGTCGACTCGACGCCGATCGTCGCCTCACCACCCTCGATGATGAGATCGACTGCATCGCCAAGATCGGCGATGACGTGTTCGGCGCGCGTTGCACTCACGGTGCCAAAGCGATTTGCCGACGGCGCGACGACGCCGCCGCCGAACGCGTGCAGAATTTCATGGGCAACCGGATGCGAGGGCGCACGTAGTGCGACCGTGTCTTGCGAGCCCGTTACCAGATCGCTCGCACGCGGCGAACGCGGCAAAACGAGCGTGAGTGGACCCGGCCAAAAACGTTCTGCGAGCGCGTACGCGATCGCGGGAACATCGCGCGCCCAAAGCTCGATCTGCGATGCGTCGGCGAGATGCACGATCACGGGATGTCCGATCGGCCGTCCCTTGATCTCGAACACGCGCCGCACAGCTGTCTCGTTTTCGGCGTCGGCGCCTAAGCCGTAGACCGTCTCAGTCGGAAACGCGACGACGCCGCCTTCGCGTAATACCGCGACGGCGCGTTCAACCAATCGTTTTGAAGCCCGTGTACTTCACGAGCGCCTCCGGAACGCGAACCGTTCCGTCGGCTTGCTGATAATTCTCGAGGATCGCGAGCAACGTGCGCCCGACGGCGAGTCCCGAACCGTTGAGCGTGTTCACGAATTCCGGTTTTGCTTTCGCGTCTCGGCGAAAACGAATGTTCGACCGCCGGGCTTGAAAATCGGTACACAGCGAACACGAGCTAATCTCACGATACGTGCTTTGCGACGGGACCCAGACTTCGAGATCGTAGGTTTTGGCAGCGTTGAAGCCGGTGTCGCCCGCGCATAGCAGCATCACGCGATGCGGTAATTCGAGCTCTTGGAGCAGCGCTTCCGCATCGGCGGTCAGACGTTCGAGATTGCTGGATCCATCTTCGGGCGTGCAAAGCCGCACGAGCTCGACCTTTTCGAACTGGTGCAGTCGCACCATACCGCGTGTATCTTTTCCGGCGGCGCCCGCTTCTTTGCGGAAGCACGGCGAATACGCCGTGTAACGCGCGGGCAGCTGATCGATCGAAAGAATCTCATCGCGATGGAACGCGGTGAGCGGCACTTCCGAGGTTGGGATCAAAAACAAATCCGCATCCGGATCGCTGAACATGGCGTCGGCGAATTTCGAGAGCTGTCCGGTCGCCCACATCGTATCGCGGGAAACGAGAAACGGCGGCACGACTTCGGTGTAGCCTGCGCCAGATGCGCGATCGAGAAAGAAATTGATCAGCGCGCGCGAGAGCTGCGCACCCTTGCCCCGCAGCACGACGAAGCGGCTTCCCGATAGTTTTGTGGCGCGCTCGAAGTCGAGAATCCCGAGCGCTTCGCCCAGCTCGTAGTGCGGCTTTGGTTCGAACGCGAAATCTGCCGGCTTCCCCCAGCTGCGAACTTCGACGTTGTCGTCGGATCCGGTGCCGTCTGGGATGCTCGGATCGGGAAGGTTCGGAACGTCCGCAAGCAGTTCGTTCAGGCGTTCCTCAACGAGGGGCACGCGCGCGTTTGCTTCCACGATCTGTTCGTCGAGGGCTGCGATCTCGGGCTTGAGTCGCGCCGCCTCGGCCGCGCGATCCGTGGCGCGAGAGATCTGCTGCGTGAGGCCGTTCTTCTCAGCCTTGAGGCGTTCGGCTTCTGTGAGCGCCGCCCGCCGCTCGACGTCCAGCGTCAGCACACGATCGACGAAAGAAGCGTCGCCCTTCCGCGCCGCTGCACGGCGGACGCCTTCAGGGTCGCGACGGATAAGAGCGATATCGAGCAGAACCGGCCCGTTATGCGTGCACCAGGAGCGCTCCTACCCGGCCAAACCTTCGAACCGTCGGCGCTGCTGGCGCCTGCGCAAGCGATCCTCGTCTACCGTTCGCGCGTCCCACTCGGGCCGCTTGGCGTCGAGCGTGTTCCGCTCGATGCTTCGTTCGGCCGAATTCTGGCGCACGACGCCGCGGCCGATGGCCGCTATCCCTCACATCCTCGCTCGACGATGGACGGCTTCGTAGTGCGCTCCCAGGACGGTCAAGGCGAGCGGCGGATTGTCGGCGAGATTCGGATGGGACAAGTGCCTCCCGGGCCGCTGGGCGCCGGCGAGACGATGCGTATCCCAACCGGCGGCGCCGTCCCCGACGGCGCTGACTCGGTCATTCCGGTCGAGGATACAGAAGAACGCGACGGCATCATGCACCCGGGCGAGATGCCCGTCCCCGGTGATGCGATCACGCCTGCCGGCGAGGATATGGAACCGGGCGACATCGTCTTGGCCGCCGGACGCCGCATCGACGGCGCAGCGATGGGCGTCCTTGCGACGCTCGGTTTCAGCCAAGTTCCCGTCTTTCGCCGCCCGCGTTTCGCGATTATCTCGACCGGCGACGAGCTCGTTGATCCATCACAAAAACCGGGCGTCGGACAAGTACGCGATTCGAATCGTTACGCGCTGGCCGGCGCGCTGCGTGAACTCGGCGCAGAGCCGATTCATATACCGCGTGCAACCGACGAGCCGGGACAAACGGAAGATGCGATACGGCGCGGCCTCGAGCTTGCAGATGGCGTTCTCTTAACGGGAGGTTCGTCCGTCGGTGTTCGCGATTTGGTGCCGCGCGTTATCGATCGTTTGGGTGAACCCGGCGTCGTCGTGCATGGCTTGCGTGTTCGTCCCGGCAAACCGACGGTGCTCGCGGCCATCGGTGCGAAGCCGGTGATCGGCCTTCCCGGAAATCCGACGTCCGCTATGATGATTTTCCGAACGATCGCTGCGCCGATCTTGCGCGGCATGACGGGCGAAGTGCTGCGTCCATCCGCAAAAGCGTTTGCGCGCGCCGGGACTGAGTTCAAAGGAAGAGCGGGATGGACGTGGTTCGTCCCGGTCGTCGTTACGGCCGAGGGTCCGAATCGCGTGGCGTCATCACTCGGCATCCATTCGTCGCATACGAGCTTGCTTGCGCGGGCGAACGGATTCATCGTCCTCACGGAAGATCGCCCGATTGTTAGGCAAGGCGACCAAATCGAGGTACATACGCTCAGCGGCGGGGATATCTAGTGTATGGTTTCTCGATTCGCACTCTGCGTGTGTGCCGTTCTGCTTCTCATAGCAAGCGGATGCGTGCACGCATCCAACGGCGCCGTCACGTTCACGTCTCCAACCGTTCCGCCGAATGCAGCGCAATCAATCAAGGACAGTATGCTCATGGGCAAGATTCGCGCGCAGGTCGTCACCGTCGACCTCAACGCGGCGACGCACTTAGGCGTTCACGTTCGCGGTGGCTATGTCGTAATCACGGGCGTCGTGCGCGACTCCTCCGAGCGTTCGAAGATCGAACATGCGGTGCGCAAGATATCTGGCGTATATGGTCTGGACGATGAGATTCGCATCGATCCGAAAGCGCAGTCGTTTTCGGGCGGCGATTTTGCGCTCGCTGCGCACGCCACGGGATCGCTTGCGGCACAGACCGGCATCAACGCCGCGAACATTCGCGTCAGTGCGGAGAACGGCGTGATTACTCTGCGTGGTACGGTTCCGTCGCAGTCGATCAAAACGACGGCGGTCGAATCGGTTGAGCATTTGGGCGGCGTGAAGCGCGTCGTCGACGAGCTGCGTGTCGGCAAATAGAAAGCCCCCGTCACCGGCGCCGATAATCGCCGCGGTTCCCAAAACGACGCCGTTCGTGGCACCCGAGGTTTTGGGTCGGCGCTACGGTCACGCGAAGATGCTGCGTCTGGGCGCGAACGAAAGCGCATTTGGTCCTTCGCCACGCGCGATCGCGGCGATCCGCGATCAAGCGCCGCACAATTCGTGGTACGGCGATCCGGAATCGTACGAATTGCGCGTCGCGCTCGCCAAGCGGCTTGGCTGCACGCCCGAACATCTCACGGTCGGTTCCGGAATCGACGACCTGCACAGTCTGATCGTGCGCACGTTTTGTGCGCCCGGTTCGGTCGCGCTCGAAACCGAAGGCACGTACGCGACCTTCGCGTACCATGTTGCCGCAAACGGCGTGAAGCTGCGCACGGTGCCATACCGGCCGGACGGCACCATCGATGTCGAGCAGCTCATCGATGTCGCGCGCCGCGAGCGTCCGAAGTTGATCTACCTCGCCAATCCCGACAATCCGAGTGGAACATTCATCCAACCCGAAGGGGTCGCTGCGCTGCGTGATGCGCTCTTGCCCGATCAGGTCTTGGCACTCGACGAAGCCTACGCGGATTTTGTGCCGGCCGACCGTCTGATGATGCCGCTCGTCGATCCACAGGTCGTCCGCATGCGTACGTTTTCGAAGGCGTACGGACTGGCCGGCGCGCGCGTCGGCTACGCGATCTGCGATCCGGCGATCATTCAAACGTTCCAAAACATTCGCCAGCATTTTGGCGTGAATCGCAACGGGCAGATTGCCGCGCTCGCATCGCTCGACGACGATGAGTTCATTCGCAGCGTCGTCGCCGAAGTCGAACGCGGGCGCGAAGACTACTACGCGCTGGCGGCCCGTCATGGTTTGCGCAGCGTCCAGTCGTTGACGAATTTCGTGTGCATCGAGATCGGAACCAAAGCTGAAGCCGAGGCTTTCCTCGAAGAGCTGCTTCGGCGCGGCGTGTTTCTGCGCAAGCCTGGTGCTCCGCCGCTCGATGGTTACGTTCGCGTCACGGTGGGCACTCCCAAAGAGCGCCGCCGCTTCGCCGAGATTTTCGCCGAAGCACTGGCATCGATGCGTCCTTCCGAAAGTGTCGTATCATGATAGAACCGATCATGTTGTTTAGGGCCCCTTCAGGGAATCTTCGGCTTATTGCAATGATGCTGGGCCCTTGCGCTTGGGGGCCCCACGCGCAGCGTGGGGGGCGCGGAGCCTGGGGCGGAGCGCCTTAAAATCAAATACGCGATCGTCACCGACATTCACGGCAACGTCGAGGCGTTCGATATTGCGCTCGCACAGATCGGTGCCGGCGATGTGCTCTGGTGCCTTGGCGACATCGTCGGGTACGGCCCGAATCCGAACGAGTGCGTCGACAAAGTGCGCGAGCGCGGCGGAGTGACGGTCATGGGCAATCATGATTTGGCCGCAATCGAGAACTTCGGCGTCGAGTGGTTCAATTCGGCGGCGCAACAAGCGATCAAATGGACGCAAGGCGTGCTCTCGCCGGAGAATTCCAAGTGGCTCGGAACGCTCGACTACGAACATCGCGATGCCGACTATCTGCTCGTGCACGGCGCACCGCATCCGGATTACTTCGCGTATATCACGGATAAGGAGAGTGCGCGCCGGTCTTTCGAGTCGACGGACGCAACGCTGATCTTCATCGGTCACACGCATCTCGCCGAGATGTACGCGCTTGCCCCCGACGGAGCAATCGCACACCGTCATTTTCAATACGGCGGCACCGCGCAGCTCGAAGAAGGCTACCGGTACATCATCAATGTCGGAAGCATCGGACAGCCGCGCGATTTGAATCCGCAAGCAAGCTTCGGTATCTACGATTCAGAAAAGCGCAGCATCGAAGTTATTCGTTTCGACTACCCCATAGCGGCAGTGCAAGAAAAGATCGAGTGCGCGCATCTTCCGGACGTCTTGGCGCGGCGCTTAGGGATGGGTCGTTGAGGGCGCGAGCCCTCGCTGTTGCGCTTACCGTCGTCGCACTGCAGTCGATGGCCGGTGCCGAGACCGTGCGGAACGACTACGCGAACCTAAAATTTGCAGCCCAGCTTGATGTCGCGTTGCACGATTTTTACGCGCGCAACTTCGAACAGTCGCAAAAAGAATTCGACGCGGCGCTCAGCATCGTCCCGGACAACACGCTTGCGATCTCGTTCATGAACGCGTCCGCAGCTCACGTCGGCGGTGGCCTCGAAGCAGTCACGAACCTCGAAGAAGATGTCGTCGGAAAGTCACCCAAGAGCTATTTGGCGCACGTACGCTTGGGGTTCTCGTACCTCTTTGCGGGATTGCTCGGCGCCGATCGCAGTCTCGATGCGCGCGAAGAGTTCAATACGGCCGTGAGTCTCGATCCCAGCGCACAAGCGGCGCACATTGGATTGGGTATCATGCGTGAAAACGAGCGCTCCGCAAACCGCGCTAAAGTTGAGTTTCTGGCGGCGATGCGGACCGATCCGAACAACGTGCTCGCACGCGAGTATCTCGCCGGCATCTATCAGGTCGATTTGCGTGACCCGCAAGAGGGACTGCGCTACGCCGTCGCCGTCCCGAATCTCGTCCCCGATTACGCCGATATCCAGTTCCATTTAGCCTCGATCATGGACGATCTCAACCAGTACAACGCGGCAATCGCATATGCAAAGGCAGGCCTTGCGCTTGATCCTGGCCGGGTCGGCGAAGCAGGACAATACGGCTATACGTTGATCGCGCAGATATTGCTCAAACAGAAGAAAGTCGCCGACGCGAAGAAATACTTGGAAGAGGCGGTCGCAAACGACGCCGACGGCGTCTACGCACGCAAGCTTCTGGACAAGATCTCAAAGGGCGACTACGACGACAAATCAAGCGGCTCCACCACCGATTCCAAGCGCTGAACCCGTCGACGACGGGCGCTGCTTTCTTTGTGGCGTCGACAACCCGGTCGGGTTGCGCTTGCGCTTTCATATCGAGGGCAACACGGCTGTCTGCGAGACGTCATTGCCGGCGGTTTACCAAGGCTATCGCGGCATCGCGCACGGTGGAATGGTCATGGCGTTGATCGACGAGGCGATGGCTTATGCAGCCGGGGCTGTCGGATGGAAGGGCGTCACCGCCGAGGTTTCGACGCGTTTTCGCCGTCCCGTGCCGCTTGAAACCAAGTTGAAACTCGTTGGACGCGTTGTGTGGGAGCGCCGCAACGTCGTTGGAGTTGAGGCCGAGATCCTCGGCATGGACGGCACCGTCTTGGCGAGCGGCGAGGGAAAATTCGTCGGCAAAGCGCGCATCGAACCGGGGACTCTCGGCCGTGCCTAAGATGCGCATCGCGCGCACCGAGAAGCGCACGGTGGAAAAGAACAAGAACTCACCGACGCTCGACAATCGCCGCGCGCGTCACGAATTTCATATTCTTGAATCGCTTGAAGCGGGACTCGCGTTGACGGGAACGGAGATCAAGAGCATTCGCGCCGGCGGCGTCAGCTTGAACGAAGCCTTCGCGCGCGTTCGCGACGGCGAGCTGTGGCTCGTCAACATGTACATTCCGCCGTATAAACCCGGGAGCTTGTTTTCCGCGCACGATACGCGCCGCGCACGCAAACTGCTCGTGCACAAGTCGCAGCTCGAACGCCTTGCAGCCCGCAGCGCCGAGAAAGGGTTGACGATCGTTCCGCTGCGGTTGTACTTCACGCGCGGCAAGGCCAAGGTCGAGATCGGACTGGCCAAGGGCAAGAAGCTGTACGATAAGCGCAAGTCAATTCAAGACCGTGAGATGAAGCGCGAACTGGAACGGGTTACAAGGTGATGTTGTTAAGAGCCCCCTCGGGGGATGTTGCTCTTATCGTAATGTTGAGGGGCTCTGTGGTTTGGGGGCCCCATGCGAAGCATGGGGGGCGCGCAGCCTGGGGCGGAGCGCCGTTAAATTAGACGCACGCACCCGGAGCGAGGACTCGAGGCTGTTCTTGAGTCGCAGAAAATCGCACCGAAAGGCGCCACGCTGCTTATCGCGTGTTCAGGCGGTCCGGATAGCGTCGCGCTTGCGAGTCTGCTCGCACGGGTTGCGCCGCGCCACGAGTGGCGTCTCGTCCTCGGGCACGTGAATCATCATCTGCGCGATTCATCGTGGCAAGACGAAGCGATCGTGCTTTCGCTGGCCGCGCGTCTTTCGATTCCCGTGCGAATCGCTGCGCTCGACCCCGAAAAAGTTCGCGCTGATGAGGCGACGCTGCGTGATGCGCGCTATGCGGCCTTGACGGAGCTGGCGCGAGAAGCCGGTGCGCGTGCCGTCGTGACGGCGCACGTCGCCGAGGATCAAACCGAGACGGTCTTGCTGGCGCTCTTCCGCGGCACCGGCTTACGCGGCTTGCGCGGGATCCCGGTGCGGCGGCGTCTGGAGCCGGGCATCGACGTCGTTCGACCGCTGCTGCAGCTCGGGCACGATGCCCTCGAGGCCGAGCTCGGAGCCAGCGCGCTCCCTTATGTCCGCGATCCGACGAATACGAACATTGCATACCGCCGCAACGCCGTCCGTGAAGCGCTGGAAGGCTTACGCGGGGGGTTTCCGAGGCTCGATGAGGCTGTTGCGCGCTGCGCCGCGATCGTGGCGGCGGAGCTCGAGGAAAGCGGCGTCGCCGGTGCGCGCCGGCGCCTGCGTGCAACGCTTGAACGCGAGGTGGGCCTTCGCGACGTCTCGTTCGAACGGATCGAGGCAGCGCTCGGAGCGGATCGCGGCCGCGTTCACATCAAGGGCGGAGTTGAGGTCGTCAAAGGAGGTAGGAGTGCAAACGCGCGAGTCGTCCGACGAAAAAATTGAGATCATTTTCACGGAAGAAGAAATCGCTGCTGCGATCGGTCGGATGGCGCACGAGATAGCACGCGACTACGCCGGCGCGACGCTCCACATGATTGGAATCCTCAAAGGCGCGATGTTCGTCGTGTCCGATCTCGCGCGAGCGCTCTCGCGCATCGACACCGGTCCGCTCTGCACGTTCGACTTCATGGCCGTTTCGAGTTACGGCAACAATACGCGCAGCTCGGGCGAGGTTCGCTTGCTCAAGGACACGAGCGAGAGTATCGAGGGCCGCAATATCCTCATCGTCGAGGACATCGTGGACAATGGTCTGACGCTGCACTACCTGCAGGGCCTGCTGAGGAGCAGAGCGCCGAAGAGCCTCCGCACGGCGGTTCTCCTCGACAAACCCTACCGCCGCATGGCCGATGCGACGCTCGATTACGTCGGTCTCGTCTCTCCTGATGCCTTTGTCGTAGGGTACGGTTTGGATTATCAGGAAAAGTACCGGACTTTGCCCTTTGTGGCGAATCTAATTCTCCCGCCTGGGGAACCCGTTCCTTAGGGCGGGAAAACCTTTTGGGCCGCTGAGGGTATCGTTACTAGGAACCGATGGGAAAACACGCTCGAGCCATACTGCTGATCCTGGCAATCTTCGTTTTCGTGATCTTCGTCGTCGAGCGCGTGCTCGCACCGACGCAGACCACGCGGATTTCCTATTCGCAGTTCTACACCTACGTTCAGCAAAACAAGGTCTCTAAAGTAACGCTTGCCGGGCACGATGTTGCCGGCGAGTATCGCGACACCGGCGCCAAGTTCCAAGTGACGACGCCGGGCGAATCGGATTATCTGCCCGAGCTTCGCAAACACAACGTTGAGATCAACGTGGACCAGCAGAATACGACTCCGATCATCGGCTGGATCTTGCAGCTCGTCCCGTTCGTATTGATGGGGTTGTTGCTGATCTTCATTTTGCGTCAAGCGCAGAGCGGCGGCAGCCAAGCACTTTCATTCGGACGTTCGCGCGCCAAGCTATTGTCTGAAAACCGTCCGAAGGTGACGTTCAACGACGTCGCCGGCATTGAAGAAGCAAAACAAGAGCTCGCGGAAGTCGTCGAGTTCCTCAAGTATCCGAAGAAGTTCCAAGCGCTCGGCGCGCGGATTCCCAAGGGCGTTCTGCTCTTAGGCCCGCCGGGTTCCGGAAAGACGCTGCTGGCGCGCGCAATTGCCGGCGAAGCCGGCGTCCCGTTCTTCTCGATCTCCGGCTCCGACTTCGTCGAGATGTTCGTCGGCGTCGGTGCATCCCGCGTTCGCGATCTCTTCGAGCAAGCCAAGAAGAGCGCACCCTGCATCGTCTTCATCGATGAAATCGATGCGGTCGGCCGTCAACGCGGCGCCGGCCTCGGCGGCGGACACGATGAGCGCGAGCAAACGTTGAACCAGTTGCTTGTCGAGATGGACGGCTTCGATCCGAACACCGGCGTCATTCTGATCGCCGCAACCAACCGTCCGGACGTCCTCGATCCCGCGTTGCTGCGCCCCGGCCGCTTCGATCGTCAGATCGTCGTCGATCGCGCCGACGTCAAGGGCCGCGCCCAGATCCTCGCCGTTCACGCACGGAATAAGCCGCTTTCCAAAGAGATCTCGCTCGAGACGCTCGCAAAACGCACGCCCGGATTCTCGGGCGCCGATCTCGAGAATCTTCTGAATGAGGCCGCGCTTCTTGCGGCGCGTCAGAACAAGTCGGTCATCGAGATGGCAGATTGCGAAGAAGCAATCGATCGCGTCATCGCCGGACCGGAACGCCGCTCGCGCATCATCTCGCAAAAAGAGAAAGAGATTGTCGCGTATCACGAGTCGGGCCACGCCATCGTCGGCGGCATGTTGCCGAATGCGAATCCCGTTCACAAAGTGACGATCATTTCGCGCGGCATGGCACTCGGCTTAACGATGCAGCTACCAACCGAAGATCGCTATCTGATGACGCGCGCCGAGATCATCGATCAGATCACGGGGCTCTTGGGCGGACGCGTCTCCGAAGAGATGCAGTTCAAAGAAGTCACGACCGGTGCGAGCAACGACTTCGAAAAGGCCACCGAGCTGGCGCGCCGCATGGTGACGCAATACGGGATGTCGAGCGAGCTCGGAACGGTGCAGTACGGCCGCGGCAACCATCAGGTGTTTTTGGGCCGCGATTTCGGCGAAGACCGCAACTATTCGGAAGAGATCGCAAGCAAGATCGACGGCGAGGTCCGTCAGATCATCGATGATTGCTATAAGATCGCGCGCGGCATCTTAGACGCGAACTGGCATAAAGTGCAGCGCATGGTCGAGTCGCTCTTGGAGCACGAGACGGTCGAGGCTGAAGAAGTCCAAGCGATCCTTTCGGAATCGCCGTATCCGCGTGTAGTCGAATCAGCGGAGCCGCCCGCCGAGCTTCCCGCTGCAGCTGCCGTCCCCGTCGAGTCCGATCCGGTCACCGATAAGCCAAAGCGACTTCCGCCGAACATCTCGCCCGAGCCGGCCTGAGCCACTGATGCACCGCGCGGCGGTCGTACTCGCGGCGGTGTTCCTTTTTGGAGCCGCATTCGGTCCCTCGGCCACGACGAAGAAGCTGCCCAGCGGCGTCACGAGCATCGTGCGTCCGCTCAGCGGATCGCCGGTCGCTGCAATCGAGTTGTGGTTCCGCGCGCCGTCGATCGGCTTTGACGCCACGCCGAAGCCCGGCCTGGCGAATTTGGCCGCGTTGACGGTGGCCGCCTCGCAGCCGCTGACCGGGACACCGCTTGCAGTGCTCGTCGCCGAAGTCGGCGGTCGCTTTAGCGTCAACGTCTATCCGCAAACGATAGAGATTTCAGCGCTCGTCCCTGCGACCGAGGCAGCACGCGTCTTGCGAACGATGAGCGGCGTGTACTTCACGCCGGTTCTTAACGACGATGGACGCACGCGCGCGCTTGCAGAAGTGCGAACCGACACGCGGCTGCGTGACATAACGCAGCCGTCCGAGACGCTGCGCGAAGCGCTGTTCGAAACGCTCTTCAAAAGCGGTCCCGATCATTACTCGCCGGTCGATTCAAGCACCATCATGTCGCTCACGCTGGACGACTTGCGGACCTTCGCAACCCGCGCATTTCGCGCGTCGAACGCGACGATCGTCTTGACCGGAAGCGTCGACGAGCAGTTGGCCGATGAGGCCGTTGCCGGGCGTACCGATACAAGTGCGCCTGAACCCGCCGCTGATTTCTCGAGCATTGTCTCGACGGCGCCGCAGAGTGTCGTGCGCAATGGGCCGGTTCCGGGTTTTGGCTTTGCCTGGACGGGACCGCCGATCAAAGACGAACGGGCTGCGACGGCACTTGATTTCGTGGCTGATTATCTCTTCGATCCGGATTCCGGTGTCGTTTCGCGCCAGCTCGACGACATCGACGCGTCGATCGACGCGCAGTACGTCACGTACTACGATCCGGGCGTTTTCTACGTCGAGGCGACCGGGGGGCAAGCTACCGCTGCGCGCGCGAAAATTGAAACTGCACTCGCGTCGATGCGCAAACCACTCGACAAGCAAAGCTTTGAGGCCGCGCGGCGCTTATTCGAGTATCACGTCATGAGCGACGTCTCGACACCGCTTGCGCTGGCTGACAATTTCGGATGGTATTCACTCGAAGGGGACGCGGCGTATGCGCCGGGCGCGGATCTTGATGCAGGGCGCTATATTGCATCCATTCATGCGCTGACACCCGACATGGTTGCCGAAACGGTCGCCAAGTATCTGACCGCACCGCCGCCCGCGACGGCCGAGCTCCAGGTGCAGTCGAAATGATGCGTTCCGTCCTCGCGCTCTCGTTCGCGGTTACGGCTGCCCTCGCTACGCCGGCCGCAGCCTCCGTCGACCGCTATCCGGCGACGACCATGATTGAAAACGTCCCGGCGCAGGTCGATCTGAACGCCACGTTAGCCGGCGTGCAGATCATCCTTCCTGGCGGCCTCGATCGCCAAGCCAGCCAGCAGAACGGTTTTGCAGCGTTGCTCGGCGAGGTCGTCGCGCAAACGCCGGTGGCGACCGGCGAGCGCCCGATGCCCTTACGCGCGGCGATTGCAGAGGTTGGCGCGAATTTGACCGTCAGCGTCGAGCCGCAATACGTGCGCTACTACGTTGAAGGTTCGCCCGCGACGATTCGCGCCGCGCTCGCGCTCTTGGGCGGCGCACTTGCCGCACCGGATTTCTCGCACGCGACGATTTCGCGCGCACGAAAGACGCTCGCATCACGAATCATCGACGCCGATGAGAGTCCCTTCGGCGTGCTTTCCGAGATGCTGCGGCGTTCCTATTACACGGGCAGCGGCGCGGGATACGCACCGCTTGGTTCGCTCTCGATCGTTTCGAACGCGAGCTCCGCGGCCCTGAAGAAATTCTGGTCGGACAACTATCGAAGCGGCGGCGCGACCATTGCAGCGGCCGGCCGTGTCGACGCAGATGTCGCGCGCGCGGCGCAAGCTGTCGTAGCGCAGCTCCCGGCCGGTACGCCTGTGTCGCTCAACCAGCAGATCCTTGCGCCAACCGATCCGCCGGCGCGCATCGTGACGCATCGGGACGTCGCATTACCTTGGATTGGCGTCGGATTTGCCGCGCCTCAGGTGGGTGCCAAAGATTTTGCAGCAATGCTGGTCGTGCAATCCATTATGTCGACGCTCGGTCAAACTGATTCGATCGTTAGCCGTCCGGCATTGCTGCGTCCGATCAACGCGATCTATCAGTACGACGTGAAGCCCGCGAATTTCATCATCTACGCGAGTGGCACTGGGATCGGAACGACCGCAGGCTGGCGCGAGATATTCCAAGCGACGGATGTGCTGGCTGCCAAAGCCTTGGATCCGACCGTCATCCAGCGCTATCGAACGCTGGCGAGGGGCCAGTTCGTTATCGACAACATGACGCTCGAAGATCGCTCGGCGCTGGTCGGCTGGGTCGCGCGAATGGGCCTCGATCCCGACTATCCGAATAGCGTTCTCGCGGCGATCGATGTCGTAACGCCGGCGGACGTGCAGCGCGTCGTCAAAGTATACCTGCAGAAGTATACGTTCGCGCTCGTTTTGCCGCGTACGACGCAAGACCAGCACTGAGCGTCGCGCTCGTCCACGATTACCTCAATCAGCGCGGCGGCGCCGAGCGCGTTTTCGCGCACATTGCGCGCGCATGGCCCGAGGCCCCGGTGTACACTGCGCTTTACGACGAGCGTCTGTGCGGCGATTTTGTGGCTGCAAACCGCGTGCACACGTCGTTTCTGCAGCACGTGCCACTGGGCAACCGCGTCTTTCGTGCGCTGGCGCCGTTCTATCCCGCGGCGTTCGAGAGCTTCGATTTATCCGCGTACAATCTCGTCATCAGCTCGACGACTGCTTGGGCGAAGGGCGTTCGCACCGCGCCGGGTGCCGTCCACGTATGCTACATCAACACGCCGAGCCGCTTTCTTTTCGCGTACGATCGTTACGTTGGTGGTTTCGGCATGCGTACCATCGCGCGCCCACTGATCGCGTCGCTTGCCGCGTGGGACCGGCGTGCGGCGCTGCGCCCAACCGCATTCATTGCAAATTCGCGCAACGTTGCGGAGCGCGTGCGCCGCTATTACGGGCGCGAAGCCTTCGTTCTCCCGTGTCCCGCCGACGTCGACCGCTTTACGCTCGGCTCCGGTGAGGGTGACTATTTTCTCGTTCTTTCGCGACTGCTACCGTATAAAGCGATCGATCGTGCGATTGACGCGGCTGCGCTCGCGGGCGTGAAGCTTCGCGTCGCCGGCAGCGGACCCGCACTTGAAGCCTTGCGCGCACACGCGCGCGGGACGACGACTGAGGTCCTCGGTTACGTTCCGGACGAGCAAATCAACGCGCTCGTCGGCGCGGCGCGCGCCGTGATCGTGCCCGGAGAAGAAGATTTTGGCCTCGTACCGCTCGAGGCAGCGGCGGCCGGACGTCCGGCGATTGCGCTACGCGCGGGCGGTGCGCTCGAAACGATCCAGAGCGGCGTTACCGGAGTGTTCTTCGATGAACCAAATGCCGATTCGCTCGCGCAGGTGCTCAAAGAATTCGAACCGTCGCGATTCGATTCGCATCGCTTACGCGCGCACGCCGAGCAATTCTCGCCGGCGCGCTTTATCGGTCGCTTACGCGCGATGGTCGGCGAGATCGCGCAGCGCAGCGAGAATGGTGCGCGCCGATTCATCGCGCCGTCCGAAGCCGAATCGAGCGACTCCGAGCGCGCGCAAGCGTAGCGCGACACTTTCATCGTCGACGACCTCGCGGAGCGTGTTGCGCCAGCCGTCGTGATCGCGCGGGTCGACGAGTAGCGCGGCGTTGCCCGCGGCTTCGGGTAACGAGCTCGCATTCGAAGCGATGACAGGTGCGCCACAGGCTTGCGCCTCGACCACGACGAGCCCAAAGCCTTCGGCAAGTGACGGAACGGCGACGCAGGCGGCACCGCGATAGAGATCGCGCAGCCGGGCATCGTCGATCCCGGTCTCGATATGAAGTCCCAGGCCGCGCGCACGCGCTTCGCGCTCCGCGTCCGGTGCGAGCGAACCGACCACGACGAGCCGTACGTCGCGAGCGGCAAATGCGTCAGCGAAGGCCTCGACCAAAAAGCGGGCGTTCTTGCGCGGTTCGCCGGCTCCGACCATCAGCACGTACGGTGAAGGAGGCAGCGTCTGCGGCGATTCTGGTTCACCGGGGCTAAAGAACGCGTCGGGTTCAAGCGGTATGCTGATAATCCGCTGCGGACGCACGCGCAGCTCGCGCTGTATCTGCATCGCGCTCCACGCCGAATCAGTCGCGATCCGATCTGCTTCGCGCGCCGCACGCCAGAGCGGCTTGCGCACGCGGCGGCGCGCGATCCAGTTGACGCGCTCGTGCAACGCAAAGGTGTCGTGGATGTGCGCGAGTGACGGCGCGGCTGCGCGAAAACGAATTCCGTTCCATGGATACCAGATGACGTCGTAGGCATCGCGCCGCTTCGCGCTGCGCGTCGGCCGCTCGATGCTGAGCAGCGTGACCTCGACGCCTTCGCTCGCCGCGACACGCAGGACGCTGCGAACGACTCTGCCCATTCCGCGCCGATCGTTGCGCAGATTGAGCGCATCGACCGCGAGCCGCATGCTTACGTCTTTATTCCAGCGAGAAGCAACAGCGCGAGCGTGATCCCGTTGAACGTCCCGTGCGCGATCATCGACGACCACAGCGAGCCGCTGCGCGCATACACCGTTGCCAGGACGAACCCGCCGGCTGCGAGCGGCGCAATGCCTGCGACCTGTCCGTGCGCTGCGCCGAAGAGTATCCCGCTTACCAGCGCCGAGAGCGAAAACGGCAGACGCTTCCACAGCGCGTTGAAAATAAAGCCGCGAAACACGAGCTCTTCTGCGAACGGCGCGAGCGTAATAGCGACGATCGCCATCACGTCAAGCCAAAAGCTGGGCTTCGCGTTTTCGAAGAGCTTTATGGCGGTTTGCGTCGGTTGGTGCCCGATGAATCCGGCTTGAATCGCCCCGACGATCGTGACGGCAAGCCACATTAGGATTGCTCCTACGAGCCCCGCGAAGATCTGCCGTGCATGGAACGGCCCGAGAATCGCGCCGAGCGGGCGTTTCGCCAGCAACGGCAGCACGATCGCGATGTACACGATGATCGGAATGTAGCTGACCACTTGCGCTTCGACGATTCCTTGCGTGAGCTCGACGGCGCGAATCGCGTGCGCCGAGATCCCGAACGCGCGAACCAGGTAGACGATCGAGGCGATGTAGATTGCGAATGCGGCGATCAGCGCAAGGATCGACGCCCAAATCGGAAATGCGTCAGCCGGCCAGCTCGCGGGTGAGTTCGGCAAACGCCGTAAGGTCCAATTGTTCTGCACGGGTCTCCGGATCGAGCTCGAGGCGCTTCAGCGCGGCAACGGTACGCTCGCGAGGAATTTGGAGCGCGTGTGACAGGCTGTTCGCGAGGGTCTTACGACGGTATGCGAACGCAGCCTTCACGACCCTATCGAATCGCTCGAAATCGTCGATATTCGGCCGGGACCGGAGCGGCTCCAAGACGACGACGGATGAATCAACGTTCGGACGTGGATAGAAATGCGAGCGTCCGATCGTGAATGCGCGATGCACTTGCATGCGCGCCGCCACGATGATGCTCAAGCTCCCGTACGCAGCCGTCGATGGTCGAGCCACGAGCCGATCGACGACGTCTTTTTGCAACATCACGACCATACGCTCGGGGGGATTGCGCAACTTCGAGATCTCGGCGACGAGTGGCGTGCCGACGTTGTACGGCAAATTCGCAGCGAGCCGCCACGCTCCGCGCGACGCGTAGTCGTCAAACGAGAAACGCATCGCGTCCGCCTCGACGATCTCGACGCCATCCAGATCGCGACGTTCGCGAAGCAGTTGGACGAGGGACGGATCGATCTCGATCGCCGTAACCGTCGCGCCGCGTTCGCGCAATGCGACCGTTAGCGCACCCGTTCCGGCGCCGATTTCGAGGATGCGCGAGCCGCCGCCATCGAGCGTGAGCGTCGCAATCCGCTGCGCGATCGCGCCGTCGATGAGAAAATGTTGACCGAGCCGGCGCTTCGGACGAAGTCCGCGGGCTCGCAGTTCCCGGCGAGTCTCTATTTCAGGATGTACACGTGTACGGGATGAGCGCCGAACTCAAACGCCGCGGCCGAGGAATCGAATCCCAAGTCGATGCGATTTCCGCGAATCGCTCCGCCGGTATCGCCGGCAATTGCTGGGCCGTAGCCCTTGATATACAAATGCGTGCCGAGCGGAATGACATTTGGATCGACGGCGACGACGCCGAATCCGGCGCGCACGCCCGATTTCGTCATGCCGGAGCAGCCGTAGCAATCAGCGGTATAGGCGGTTGCAAACATTTCGAGCGCAGCATTTGCAAGACGCATCGTGCCTTCGAATCCGCGTTTTGCAAGCTGTGCGTAACGTTCGTATGCCAGAATGCCGCTGATGACGACCTTTGGTTTTCCGCGCTGAATGATACGCGAAGAGATCACATTCACTTGTATGCGCGCGTTGTCGTCTGCACGCCGAAACGCCAAAACTTTTTCGCGAATCGTCGGCGTTCCGTCATTGACGACTTTGGATGCAGTCGGCGCAAGCAAAATCGAAAGACGATGTTCGACAATCGGTTTCGTCTTGACGCGAATGCGCTGCGTCCAATGCGAAACGTGCACGATACCGGCGGAATGCGCTCGTTCGGCCAGCGCTACGACTCGAGTCTGCACGATGGGAAAGGAGGCCAATGGAAGCACGATACCAATCGATAGCATGCCTGTGGCTAGAAACCGCATTGATGCGGCTTTTATCGTCCCCTCGTTCAGAAAACCGTCTCCTTCGTCTGTGCGTGTTGGTTTCGAGTTATGCAGTAAAAACTACAGTAACTAACCGTGGCGAAAGCGGGGCGGAGTCCTTTGACTCGGTAAGTGATTCCCCAGTGGCGTCGCCCATCTCAATGGCAGGTGGAGAGCGAACGGCGGTACGATAGCACAATCAGAAACCGCCCGTCAAATCCCGGTGTCGGAGCCCAGTTGTTGCTACCTATGAAGATCGGAATATTTTCGGAGTGTTACCATCCTATTGCGAACGGCGTCGTCGCGAGCATTGACGCGCTGTGCGATGGGTTGCGCGCAGCCGGACATGATGCATTTGTTGTTGCACCGTCGGGCAGCTCGGCAGTTTGCATCCCGTCGCTTCCTTTGCCGACGCGAACAGCGTATCGTCTCGTTCTTCCGGTGCTCGATCGCCGAGCGCGCGCGCACGTTCGCAGCTTCGAAGTAATTCATACGCACTCGCCGTTTGTCACGGGATGGATGGGCGTGCGCTTTGCGCGCCGGCACGGCATTCCACTCGTGTTCACCTATCATACGCAGCTTGAAGAATATGCACATTACGTGCCGTTCGAACGCAGCGCGACGCGCCGTGCAGCGACGACGCTCACGCGCACCTATGCGAACCTAGCCGACACCGTCATCGTCCCGACCTCGGCCATGGAACCCCGCCTTCGTGGGCTTGGCGTGACGTCTTCGATCGCGGTCGTCCCAACCGGCATCGACGTCGAGCGATTCGCGGCCGGGCGGCGCAGCGACGCGCTCCGCAAGCGGCTGGGCGCGACCAAGCTGATTCTGCTCGTCTCGCGGCTGGCTCGAGAAAAGAATATCGACCTGGCAATTGCGGCACTCGGGGGTCTCGAGGATCCCGGCGTCCATCTCGCCCTCGCCGGCGACGGCCCCGAGCGGGCCGGACTGGCCGAGACGGCCCGTGCCGCGGGCCTGGAGGGGCGCGTTCACTTCCTCGGCCATGTCGCCCGCCAGGAGCTTCCCGATCTCTACGCCTCGAGCGACGCGTTCGTCTTCCCGAGCTTCACCGAGACGCAGGGCCTGGTGCTGGCGGAGGCGCTCGTCGCCGGCCTGCCCATCGTCGCCGTCGATACGCCGCAGAGCCGGGACGTTCTGGAGGGGCACGGATTGCTCGTGAGCCCTCGCTCGGACGCCATGGCCTGGGGACTTCGCGAAGCGCTTGCCATGCGGCGCGATCAGAGTGCCGCGCATTTGGCACTCAACCGGTTTAGTCTACGATTGCAGGCTGACCGAACTATCGAAATCTACCGGGGACTCCTGGCGGAGCGGAGGACAGCCTGACTCTTCAATCGAACATATGTTCGATATCAAAGGTCAGAAATGAAACTGAGAAAGCCGAATTTCAAGCAACTGCACGACGTCGTGATCGCCTACGCCGCAAATCTCCGCGGCGACGGGGTCGCATATGCGGAAATCGCGGGCGAAGATGAACCGCGACGGATTGCGTTTCGGCTCGACCGCTACCCCGCGCTCCTCGGTCGCGAGATCGGCTACGCGGCGCTCATCGCCGTCGCAGCGGCTCTGCGCGCAGAAGGCTTCCGAGCCGTCCGGCTTGGCATTGCCGACGAGCGCGTCATCGAGGATCTCGAGCAACGGCGGCAGTTGCCGCAAGCACTCTCTCTGTCGTACGTTCAGCTGAAGTGCCGGCTGAATATGTTCTCGCGCGTTGATGTCGTCGTCGCGCATCCACCCGATGCTCTTGCCGCACGTGCCCGTGCGGAAGTCGAGCTCGCCATCGCGGCCTAAGCGCATCGCTCGCGCGACATTGCCTGTCGATACGATCGAACTTTCGCGGTTTTTGATCGGCAAGTTGCTCGTCGCGCGCATTGGCGGCGCGCGCAGCGTTGCGCGTATCGTCGAGGTCGAAGCCTATCTAACGGGCGATCCGGCGTCTCACGCGTTTCGCGGTCCCACCAAGCGCAATAAGGTAATGTTTGGCCCTCGTGGACACGCGTATGTCTATCGCATCTATGGGACGAGTTGGTGTCTCAACGTCACCAGTGCCAAGCCTGGTGTTGGTGAAGCGGCGCTCGTTCGCGCGCTCGAACCGGTTGCGGGAATCGAAGCTATGCGTGCGCGCCGTCCAGGTATTGCCGATCGGGATCTCTTGCGCGGGCCAGGACGTTTGTGTGCTGCTCTCGGGATCGACGGTTCGCTCGACGGAATCGATCTTTGTGCTGCGCGCTCCCCGCTCGCATTATTTGATGATAGAGCGACTCTACCAATCGGCGTTTCCACACGCATCGGTTTGACGAAGGCCGTCGAGCGCAAGTTGCGCTTCTATGCGCGCGGCAGCAAATGGCTGAGCGGACGCGTTTCACTATCGCCATGAGATTGCAACGTTATCTTGCGCTTGCGGGAATCGCATCACGGCGCGCTGCGGAAGAATTGATCGTTGCCGGGAAGGTTCGCGTTAACGGAAAGCTGGTGCGCGAGCTGGGCTCGCGCGTCGAAGACGGCGATCGCGTTGAGGTCAACGCTAAGACGGTCGTCATGCCGCAACGTGAAGTGCTGGTCTTGCACAAACCGCTCGGCGTGGTCACGACGATGAGCGATCCGGAAGGACGGCGCACCGTCGAAGATATCGTTCGCGAGCACCGCGGTGCGAGGTCGGCGCGGCTCGTTCCGGTCGGACGCCTCGACTACGATACCTCGGGCGTCTTGTTGTTGACGAACGACGGCGATCTCGCGTATGCGCTGACGCATCCACGCTTCGGCGTCGACAAAGTCTATCGTGCGACCCTGCGCGGCCGCCTCGAACCCGAGATGGTCGAGAAGCTACGCCGCGGCATCTTTCTCGAGGGTCGCCGCACGTCGCCGGCTATGCTGCGCGTCGTCTCAGTTTCGCGCGATCGCTCGGTTGTGGACTTGACGCTGCACGAAGGACGCTACCGGCAAGTTCGCCGCATGTTCGAGGTCGTCGGTCACCCGCTCGTCTCGCTCGAGCGCTTGCGTTTCGGTCCCGTGAGCCTGGGTTCGCTGCGTCCGGCGCACCTGCGCGAGCTGACGCCGAGCGAACGCAAGGCGCTCGATGTGCTTCTCCTGAACTCGCGCCAAAATGCCGGGCCAGCTAAAAGTGCGGGGGATTCGCGGGGCGACGCAGGCCGCAAGCGACGACCGCGAGGCGATACTCAGCGCCACTGAAAAATTACTCGTCGCGATCCGCGAGCGGAACAAATTCGAGCTCGAGGACGTCGCCTCGGCATTGTTCACGGTTACGCCCGACTTGCGTTCGGGCTTTCCGGCGTCGGCTGCTCGACGGCTGGGTTGGACCAGCATCCCGCTTTTGAATTTTACCGAGATCCCCGTTCCGGACGATTTGCCGCGCTGCATCCGTACGATGATCCTCATTAATACAACGCTCGCGCAGGACGAGATCGTCCATGTCTATCTCGAAGGCGCTGTCGCCTTACGACCGGACTTGCAACGCCAGTGAGCTTCGACGGCCCGCTCGGCATCGCGGGCGTCGGGTTGATCGGCGGCTCGATCGCGCTGCGTGCGCGCAAGGCGGGGATCGAAGTCATCGGATTCGATACGAGTCCCGCGGCCGCGGATCTCGTCGATCGAAGCGCCGGTTCCCTCGAGGCTCTCGCGCGCGCCTCGAAAACGCTCGTGCTGGCGCTGCCGCTCGACGCGACGCTCTCCGCTATCGATATCGTGCGCGCGATCGATGCTCCGGATCTCGTCCTTGACGTCGCATCCGTAAAGGTTCCGGTCGTCGAGCGTACCGCCGGGTGGAAGAAGTTCGTGGCGACGCACCCGATTGCCGGCGCCGAGCAGCGTGGAGCACGCGCAGCCCGCGACAATTTATTCGAGGGGCGCGTGTGGACGTATGTGCCGTGCGATCCGCAGCGCGATGCGGCGGTCGACGCTTTCATTAGGATAATGGGCGCGCGCTCTTATCCAATCGATGCGCACGAACACGATCGTGTGCTGGCTCTGACCTCGCACCTGCCCCAAGTCGTCGTCACCGCGCTCGCTGCATTGCTCAGCGAGCGCGAGATTGCGCCCGATCTTGCTGGGTCGGGTCTCGCCTCAACGCTGCGCTTGGCGGGTTCGCCCTGGGAGATATGGGAGCCGATCCTCAAGGCGAACGGTGCGTCGATCGGGGCAGCGTTGCGCGAACTTTCGGAACGGTTAGAAGGGCTCGCTGACGATGTCGAGGCAGGAACTCTTCGCCTCTCGGCGTCGTACTTCGAGAGCGCACACGCGGCTTACGACGCGCTCGTGAAGCCATGGCGTTGAGCTCGTGAACGGTTTAAGCGGGCAGCAGTTAAGGTAGGGGTTTAGTCTGGCATGAACGGACGTATTTTTACAGCGGCCGCGGTCGCGCTGACAGCATACGCGATTTCGAGTGTACCGGTGTTCGGCGATAGCTTGGGCTATTACACGCCGCCGAAGCTGATCAAACAAGGAACGAGCTCGATACCGGTTGCCGGCAACGGCACGGTGCTCATTCAGGTGTTGGTCAACCCTGATGCGTCGTTCAAGGTACAAAAAATCATCCAGTCATCGAACCCTGAGGACAATCAAGCCGCGATGGAGATCGCAAATACCGCGAAGTACGCTCCAGCGATCAAGGGCGGGAAGAAAATTGCCGCGTTCTACACCTACAGGCTGAAATTCGTCGTCACCGCCAAGACGAGTACCAGCTTAGCCGTAAACCCAAGCCCGCTCGCCAAATACGATGCGGACGTTCATGCCGGGCACTACGTTGATGCACGCAGCGGCCTGCAGTCCTATCTGCAGTCGCATCCGGACGATCCGCAAGCGAATTCGTTGCTTGGCGTATCCGAATTCTTCCTTAATAACTTCTCTGAGTCGGCCGCGGCCTTCAGCAAAGCCGGCACGGTTTCGTCGCAGTTTACGACCGTTGCGGCGAACGCTTTCGCAAAAGCAGCGCAGGCCGCGATCGCAGCCAAGAACGGCGCCGCCGCTGTCGCCTATGCAACGAAGGCCAAGGCCTTGACGCCCGGAGCCGCGACCTGGAATCTCTTGGGCAACGCGCAACTCGTCAACAACGACTCTCCGGGAGCAATTCAGTCATTTGAACAGGCGCGTGCGCTGAGTCCGAACGATTCAAAGCTCGATCCCAAAGAGCGCGGGACGATCACGGCCAATCTGATTGCCGCATACGCCGATTCCGATCAGATCGACAAAGCAGTTGCGCTGCTGCCGGAGATGAAGCAGGAAGATCCGGACAACGGGGTCGGGCTGTCGCACGTCGTCGACTATTACGCGAAGAAGGCGCAAGCCTCGATAAGTGCGGGCAAGACATCAGATGCAATCGCCGCATACGAGAAGGGCGGCTCATACGGCGGACCCCTTGCGCACACCATGTATACAAATGAAGCGCTGCTGCTCACGAAGCAGGTGCATCCCGACTGGATTGCGGTCAAGACGGCCGCCGATAAGGCGATTGCGCTGAAGCCCGATGACGCACGTGCAAACCTAGCCGCAGGCGTCGCTCTCTACAACCAGCGGAGGTCGAGCGAAGCGGTTAGTTATCTTGAAAAGGCAGCGAGCGCTGCGAAAGCCGGCGGCGACACCGACGCGTTCAACATGGCGCAACATTGGATAACCGAGATCACGGGCGCAGGCTCAGGGGCCGCGAAGCCGGCACCGACGCCGAAGCCGAGCCCAAGCTCGTAACGAATGCACCTAGGAGAACGCGCTATCTTAGGAAAAGAGCGCGGCTTGCTTCGGGCCTATATGGCCCGCGTTTTGTAAAGAAAACACAACCGGAAGGCGGTTCAGACGGTGGGCGAATTTTTCGGGAACTTTTGGTACTTCATCATCGCGGGCGGGGTCGCGATGTGGGCGCTCTTGGCCCTGTCGGTGATTGCGATCGCGATTGTTATCGAGCGGCTGTTTTTCTTCGCAACGCAGAAAAGTGATGGGCGAGCGCTCTTGCGTCAGATTGGCGAGCGCATCTCGGCCGACGATCTGCCCGGCGCGCTAAAAGTCGTCCGGCAAAGCAAAGGCATGTTGCCGCGAATCTTGGAGTTCGGGCTCTTACGCGGTGAGAAGAATCGCGCCGACATCACGGACGCGCTTTCCATCGCGCTGATGGAGAATCTGAATTTGCTCGAGCGGAATCTGGGTGTGATCGGTACCACCGCCGTCATCGCGCCGTTCGTCGGACTGTTCGGAACGGTCCTCGGCATCATCCGCGCCTTCCAAGACATCGCTCTCAAGGGCAACTCGACCCCGGCCGTCGTCGCAGCGGGCGTGTCGGAAGCTCTGATCACCACCGCCGCCGGATTGTTCGTCGCCGTCATCTCGGTTATTTTCTTCAACTACTTCAAGACGCGAATCAAAGCGTACAACCAAGATATGATCGTCGCTGCCAACCAGCTGGCTGAGATGCTGCACTTCCACAATACGGGAGCGCCGATCCCAACCGATCTGTACACGCCGAAGGGCGCTGCTTCGCCCGCGAAGGCCTAAACCGTGGCTCTCACCGGCTCAGCGCAAGACGATTCGGTCATGGCAGAAATCAACATCACGCCGTTCACGGACGTGCTGTTGGTGCTGCTGATTATCTTCATGATCTTGGCCGCGCTGATTACCCCGCCGGGCTTTCAAAAGCAGCTTCCGAATAAATCGAATCCGAACCAAAGCAATAACGACGACAAAAAGAAGACGATCGAGGTCGACGTCAACGATAAAGACATCATCTTCGTCGATGGTAAGCGGACGACCGAACAAGGCCTTTACTACGAAATATATGAGGTCGAGCGGCGTCGCGGAAATCTCCACGTTTCGATCGTCGCCGATGCGAAAGCGAAGTACGGGATCATCATCCGTATTCTCGACGCGGCCAAGCAGGCCGGGCTCAACGACGTCGGTTTCGTTACTTCATAAGAGGCGGGCAGAGTAACCTATGGCAGTCAGCACAGGCGAAGATAGCGAAGAAGTAATGTCGACGATCAACATCACGCCGTTCACGGACGTGTTGTTGGTGCTCCTGATCATCTTCATCATCTTGGCTGCGGTCACCAAAGAACCAAAGCTCCCGGATGCCAAGAACTCGGAGAAGGTCAAGGATTCGCAGATCGTCGTCGTCATCGACGCGAAGAACAAAGTTCAAATCGGTTCCGATCAAGTCGACATTGGCGATGCGCCTGCAGCGTTCAAACGTCTGGCCGACAATACGGGACACCGCTACAACAGCGTCATTGTGAAGGCTGATCCATCGGCATCCTACGGTACCGTGCTGCAAGTCATGGACGCCGCCAAAAAAGAAGACCTGATCAATTTCGGTCTCGCGAACCACGTTGAGGGGACTCCACAAGGCTCGAACGGCGCCGCACCCGCCGGCGGAAAGAGCTAACCCCCCAAACAATGGCGCAAAAGAAGCCCGCGGCACCGGCTCCAAAGCAGTCGCAGAATACCGTTCAAAACGTTCTCGCGTATTCGCGCCGGTTCGTCTTCTACGGCTTTGTGCTCTCGATTCTGCTGCACGGGCTTTTCGGGCCGTTCGTCGATTGGAAGCCGAACTCGTCCGGCACGCCGGAACCCGTGTACAGCGTCAGCATCAAGACGATCGTGCACACGCCGAAGCCGACGCCGCCGCCGACACCCACGCCGACGCCGCCTCCTAAACAGACGCCGCAGCCGACACAGCCGCCGCATCCGAAGGTCGAGAAGCTCTTGGTGCATCCGCCCAAGACGCACTCTTCAGATAGCAGCAGCTCATCCGAGCAGGCCTACACGAACACGCAAGGTTCGGAGAACGGCGCGCCGCAGGGCAATTCGAATACCGGTCCGCCGGCAACTGTGCCGGGAACCGCAACGCCGGCACCAACGCCGACCAAGGCCGCATGCGCCGTACCGAATGCGCAGGCCGCTGCTACGCAAAAGGTAACGCCGGATATGCCGGAGATCGCGCGCCAGATGGGTGCGAGCGGAACGGCGCAAGTCAAAGTCACACTTGACGCAAATGGCAACGTAACCGCCGCGACGATTGCAACGTCGACGCACAACGCGGCGCTCGACAAGGCCGCGGTTCAGGCCGCGCAGCAGTCGAAGTACAAGCCCGATATCGTCAACTGCGTCCCAACCGCCGGCAGCTATCTCTACGTGGTGACCTTCGAAAACCAGTAGGCGCGCGTGACGTTCGCGCAAGCCATGCTGCTCGCGATCCTGCAAGGGTTCAGCGAGCTTTTCCCGATCAGCAGCCTCGGGCATACGGTTTTGATTCCGGCGCTCTTGCATTGGAACATCGATCTTGCGAGTCCAAGCTTTTTGGCGTTCGTCGTTGTGTTGCATCTCGGCACCGCCCTTGCGCTGCTCGCATTCTATTGGCGTGAATGGCGCGGGATCGTCGTTGCGTTCCTCGAGAGCATCGTACGCGGACGTTTCTCGGGAAGCACCGATGAGAAAACGGCGTGGTTGCTCGTTGTCGGAACGGTGCCGGTCGGGTTGCTCGGTTTGTTTTTCGAACACCAGGTCCGCAGTTTATTTGCCTCGCCGATTCCGGTCGCGATCTTTCTCGCCATCAACGGCCTCGTGATGTTCGCCGGCGAGTGGCTGCGAGGGAAAGATGGCGGTCAGCGCCCACTCGTATCGCTCTCGTATTTCGGTGCGGCGAAGGTCGGGCTGGCCGAAGCTCTCGCGCTCTTGCCGGGGATCTCGCGCTCGGGAACCGCGATTGTAGCGGGACTTCTGATGAATCTCTCGGAGGCCGAGGCGGCGCGTTTTTCATTCTTGCTGGGAACGCCGGTAATTCTCGCGGCGGGCGTGCTCGAAGTCCCTCGCCTGTTCGACTCGACGGCGCACGTCGAGCTCGTCCAGGCGATTCTCGGCGGAATTCTTTCAGCGGTCACCGCGTATATCTCGCTGGCGTTTTTGACCCGCTATTTCCGCTCCAACGATCTGCGCCCGTTTGGCTGGTACTGTGTGGCGGCAGGTACGATTTGCTTCGTCCTGTTCTTTTCCGGTATGGTGAAAGCATGAAGGGTCTCTCGTTGTTGCTCGCGATCGCGTTCTTCGTCCTCGCCGTGCTGTATTGGATCGGGACGCTGCAGATCGCAACGCACGACCCCGGGCCGCATCACAAGCACGCCGTGGTCTTTGCGGGCCTCGGTATTCTCTGCCTGATCTGGTTCCGGTTTCAAAGCGCAGCTCCGTCGCGAGTTCGGTGAGCCGCCCGAGCCACATTGCTCCCGATGGTTCGATCGTGATGGTCGACGTCGGCGGCAAGACGGCAACGCAGCGCACAGCGCATGCACGCGCCGAGGTTCGTCTCGGCGCAACGGCTGCGAAAGCCGTGCGCGATGCGACGCTCGGAAAAGGCGACGCGCTGGTCGCTGCGCAGCTCGCCGGCATCATGGCTGCCAAAGCGACGGCAACGTTGATCCCGCTCGCGCATCCGATTCCGCTTTCATCCGTCGACGTGACGTTTTCGTGGGACGACGATACGCTCATTATCGATACGCGTGCGCGCACCGTTGCGCAAACGGGTGTTGAGATGGAAGCGATGACGGCAGCGAGCGTGGCCGCGCTCGTCGTTTACGACATGACGAAAGCCGTCGACAAAGGCATCTCGATCGAACGCGTGCGCCTTCTCGAAAAAACCGGCGGTAAGAGCGGCACCTGGGAGGCGAAGAGCTCCTGACGTATCGCACCGGCGTGATCGTCCTTTCCGATCGAGCAGCGAGCGGTGAGCGCGAGGATGGGTGCATCCCCGTGATGCGCGAGCTGCTGACGAGCGCGTACAGCATCGATGAGACGCGTGTATTGCCCGACGATGCAGCCGCACTTTCGGCAGAGTTGATTGAGCTTGCCGACGATCGACGGCTCGCGTTGATTTTGACCAGCGGTGGAACCGGACTGGGTCCGCGCGATCGTACGCCGCAGGCGACGTCGGCCGTTATCGATTACGAAGTCCCTGGGATCGCGGAGCAGATGCGAGCCGCGTCCGTCGTGCGCGTGCCGACGGCGATGCTCTCGCGCGCGCTCGCCGGGGTGCGCGGAAAGACGCTGATCGTCAACTTGCCCGGCAGCCCCAAAGCCGTGCGAGAGACCCTAGACGTAATTCTTCCGGTCCTGCCTCACGCGCTCGATTTGCTCGCCGGTGACGTTAAAGATGGTTGAGCACCGGCCGGGGGAATGGTAGATCCATGAGCTTCGCGGCAGCGCAAGCCTACTTGCAGGGCACGATCAACGAAACGATCTCGCGGCACCAGCCGCATCGGTTGGAACGGATGCGCGCGTTGCTTCGTGCGCTCGGCGACCCGCAAGAAACGTATCCGACCTTGCACGTCGGTGGAACGAGCGGCAAGGGCTCGACCTCAACGATGCTGGCGGCAACGCTCACGCAATCCGGTAAGCGCACCGGGTTGCACACTAAACCGCACATCGTCTCGCTCACCGAGCGCATGCGCGTTGATGGCCGCGCGATCCTCGAGGACGAGTTCGCAAGCTTGCTGAGCGAAATCAGACCCGCAATCGAAAGCGTCGTTCCCGAATACGGACGCCCGACGTACTACGAGACGGTCCTCGCGCTCACGTTCTTGTTCTTTGCGCAGATGCAGGTCGACGTCGCGGTTATCGAAGTCGGTATCGGCGGTACGCTCGACGGCACGAACGTGCTGCGCCATCCTCAGGTCTCGCTGATCACGAATATCGGCCTCGATCATATGGATGTTTTGGGGAACACGCTCGAAGATATCGCGCTCGACAAAGCCGGTATCGCACGGTGCGGCGTACCGCTCGTCTCGGATGTCGCGGATGCTGGTCCTCGCAAGGAAATCGAGCAAATCTGCGCCCAAGTTGGCGCACCGTTTCTGTCGGTTCGCGATCTCGTGCAGATCGAATCGGAGCCTGGCGAAACGTACGGCCAAAGCTTCACGGTGCGCACGCCGATGAACGCATATCGACTCTCGCTACCGGTTCTCGGCCGCTTTCAACAGCGCAACGCGGCGACCGCGATTTTGGCGCTCGAACAACTGAATGATGATTTGCGGCCGAAGCAAGGCGATATCGAGACGGCGATGAGCGGTCTCATGATCCCGGGACGCATGGAGTTCTTTCCATCGCATCCCGCCGTTGTTTTCGACATTGCGCACAATCAGGACAAAGCGCGTAATCTCGTCGACGCATTGCTCGAGACATTCCCTGAGCGGCGTTTCATGGCCGTCGTCGCAATCGGCGAAGCGAAAGACGCGCGGCATATTCTTGAAGAGCTGGCGCGTTTGCCGGCGTCGTTCATCTTCACATCGTTCGAAGCGGTTGGCCGCACGGCAATTTCGCCGCAACGTCTCGCCAGCTTGATTCAGGACTTTGGCGCGTGGGGACGCGCCGTCAACAATCCTGTTGAGGCGTTTTCGATTGCACGCCGGAGTGCCGGCGCCGACGAAGTCGTGCTTGTCACCGGCTCCACATACGTTGTGGGAACGCTACGCGATTGGTGGCTAGCAAACGTAGCGGCACATTCAACGTCGCAAACCTAAACAAACCCAAGCGCGTTTTTAGGAAACTCAACGCGGCAGGAATTGAGCCGCGCTCATCTTATCGGATGAACGTACGTGGTCGCGGCCACGGAAACGGAGACGAAAGATGTCGATCAATCCGCCTGAAGTCAAGCGCAAGAAAGTCACGATCCCGTCGCTGACGGAAAAGAAGAAGCAAGGTACGCCGATCTCACAGATGGCGATCTACGATTATCCGAGCGCGATCCTGGCCGATCGCGTCGGCATCGACATTCTATGCGTGAGCGACAGTGGCGCCATGGCGCTTTTCGGACACGAGTCGACGCTCGACGTCACGTTCGACGAAGTGCTCTACATGGCACAAGCCGTGAAGCGCGGCTCGAAATACGGACTCCGCATGGTCGACATGCCATACATGTCCTTCCATCTCTCCGAAGAGCAAGCAATTCGAAACGCGGCGCGCTATGTTGCCGAAGCCGGCGCAGAAGTGATGAAGTGCGAAGGCAACATTCATCACGCCAAAAACATCGGAGCGATCGTCAAAGCCGGCATTCCGGTGCAAGGCCACATTGGGATCACGCCGATGCGCGAAGCGCAGCTGGGTGGGTTCAGCGCTCAGGGCAAAACCGCAGATCGTGCCAAGGAGCTGATCGAAGACGCGTGGGCAATGGTCGAGGCGGGATGCTTCTCGATTCTCTGCGAGGTTACAACCTCCGAGGTCGCCGAGTATCTGGCCGAAACGCTGCCGGTGCCGGTGATCAGCCTCGGCGCGGGAAACAAAGCGGACGGCGTGCACATTATCACCTGCGATCTCTTTCGGCTATACGATCGTCACGTACCGCGGCACTCGAAGACGTACATCGAATTGATGCCCATCATGCAGAAAGTCTTCGAAGACTACAAAGCTGACGTGGAATCACGCGCATACCCCGGACGCGAGCACAGCGTGTTCATGAAGCCGGAAGAACTCGAGAAGCTCCGCGGGCTCGTGAACTGGCAGGAGAAGAAGCAGCCGGTCGGAGCTCGGTGAGCTCAGCGCCACGCATTATTGACGGCGCAGCATACGCGGCGACCGTCCGCGCTAGCGTGCGCGACGGCGTAATAGCGCTCGAGCGCGAACGGAGTGTCGTTCCAACCTTAGCGGTCGTGATCGTCGGTGACGATCCGGCAAGTCATGTTTACGTTCGCACCAAGACGAAAGCCGCGAAAGACGCGGGCATTCGTTCGATCGAATACAAGCTTGCGGTGGAGACACCGGAAGCTGAGCTTCTTGCGCTGCTCGATGAGCTGAACGCTCGCGACGACGTGCACGGGATACTGGTTCAGCTTCCGTTACCGAAGCACATCAGTGCCGATCGCATCATCTATGCTATCGATCCGGGTAAAGACGTCGACGGATTTCATCCGGTGAACGCGGGCCTGCTGGCGCTTGGCAAACCTGCGCTCGTTCCCTGTACGCCGCGCGGCTGCGTTATGTTGGCGAAAACCATCCACGCGTCGCTGCAGGGACTCGAAACCGTGATCGTCGGCAGGTCGACAATTGTCGGTCGTCCCGCTGCCCAGCTCTTTCTCATCGAAGACTGTACGACGACGGTTGCCCATTCGAGGACGCGCGATATCGAGGCAGTCTGCCGGCGGGCCGACCTGCTCGTCGTGGCGGCCGGGAAACCGGAGCTCGTAAAGGAAAATTGGATAAAGCCCGGCGCAACGGTAATCGACGTAGGCGTCAACCGCGTGGTCAAAGACAATGGCGCGATCCGTATCGTTGGCGACGTCGATTTCGAGTCCGCGTCTCGCGTAGCAGGCGCGATCACTCCCGTGCCCGGGGGCGTCGGTCCGATGACCGTTGCTCTCCTTCTTGAAAATACTCTTCAATGTGCCCGAGCGAGAGGTGTAGCCTAATCATATGGCCGTCAAATTCAAGTCTGACTTAGAGATCGCGCACGAAGCCAAGATGAAACCGATCCGCGAGATCGCGGAAGAGATCGGCATCTCTGAAGATTATCTGATTCCTTACGGCAAGTACGTCGCCAAAGTGAGCCTCGATGCGCTGCCGGAGCTCAAGAAGCGTCCGCGCGCCAAGTACATCGTTATGTCCGCGATTACACCGACGCCGCTTGGTGAAGGCAAAACGACCACGACGGTCGGTCTTGCGCAAGGTTTTCATCATATCGGCAAGCGTGCCACGATGTCGATTCGCCAAGCCTCGATGGGCCCCGTGTTCGGAATCAAGGGTGGTGCTGCCGGCGGCGGATACAGCCAAGTCGTTCCGATGGAATCGCTCAACCTTCATCTCACAGGTGATTTTCACGCGATTACCGCGGCGCACAATCTGCTCTCCGCGATCGTCGACAATCATCTCAATCAAGGTAACGAGCTGGGTCTCGATCTCGACAATATCACATGGCGGCGCGTGCTCGACGTCAACGACCGTTCGCTGCGCAACATCGTCGTCGGTTTGGGTCCAAAAGGAAACGGCGTTACGCGTCAGACCGGTTTCGACATCACAGCCGCTTCGGAAGTGATGGCGATTCTCGCGCTCGCGACCTCTTTGAAAGACCTGAAATCGCGCTTGGAGCGAATTGTCGTTGGTTACACCAAGAAGGGCACGCCGGTGACCGCTGCCGAGCTCAAGAGTGCCGGCGCGTTGGCGGTGTTGCTGCGCGATGCACTGAATCCGAATCTGATGCAGACCCTCGAGAACACGCCCGCAATCGTGCACGCCGGTCCGTTCGGAAATATCGCTCACGGAAATTCATCGATCGTCGGCGATCTCGTCGCGATTCACACCGGTGACTATCTCGTGACCGAAGCGGGCTTCGGCGCGGACATGGGTGCCGAACGTTTCTTCAACATCAAGTGTCGTGCGTCCGGGCTCAAGCCGGATGCGGCAGTTGTCGTCGCGACGGTTCGGGCGCTCAAGTCGCATTCGGGCAAACACAAGATCGTCGGCGGCAAACCGCTTCCCGAAGCGATCCTCAAAGAAAATCCGGACGAGGTCATGCTAGGCGGCGCGAACCTGCGCAAGCAGATTGAGAACATCCGCGTCCACGGCGTCTCGCCGGTTGTTGCGATCAACGCATTTCCGGGCGATCACGAGTCAGAGCATCAAGCCATTCGCGACATCGCCGCATCAATGGGTGCACGCGCCGCCGTGTGTACACATTTTGTGAACGGTGGTGCCGGCGCGGTCGAGCTTGCGCAAGCAGTTGCAGCAGCCTGCGAAGAGCCTTCGAACTTCAAGTTCCTCTATCCCGATACGGCATCGCTGCGCGAAAAGATCGAAACGGTTGCGTCCAAGATCTATGGAGCTGCGAAAGTAGAGTACAGTCCGAATGCAGCTAAGCAACTCGATAGTTATGAGAAGAACGGTTACGGTCATTTCCCGGTCTGCATCGCAAAGACGCAGAACTCGATCTCGTCGGACCCGTCGTTGAAGGGCGCACCAACCGGCTGGACGATGCCGGTTCGGGAAGTGCGTGCTTCTGTTGGCGCGGGCTTCGTGTACCCGATCACCGGTGACGTGATGACGATGCCGGGTCTGGGTGCCGATCCCGCAGCGTTCAAGATTTCGCTCGACGACGACGGCGAGATCGTCGGACTCTCCTAACTTCACGTCCCTAGCGCGCATCGACGGTGCGCGGTACCTGAACGACGTGGTAGGCCGGCTGCGGGCCGAAATTTCCGCAGCCGGTCAGCCGCGTGTTTGCATTGCGACGGTGTTGGTGAGTGATGACCCGCGCGATTTCTCGAACGCGCGCCGTAAACACGTCGCGGCGACCGAGGCCGGAATGCAATTCCGTCATACGCAGCTGGCTGCCGGAACGTCGCAAGCCGGCGTCGAGCGCGCGATCTTTCGTCTCGCAGCGCAGCCGGAAATAAACGGCATCTTCATTCAGCTTCCGCTGCCGAAGCGGTTGAACGCGAACCGTATCCTCGATCTCATTCCGCCGAGGCGCAACATCGACGCACCGGATGCACCCGCGACACCGCGTGGAATCGTGAACCTGCTCGCGCACAACGGCATCCAGACGGCGGGGAAGGCCTGCGTCATCGTCGGACGATCTACGGATATTGGGCTGCCGCTCGCGCAACTGCTCGAGCGCGAACGTGCACGCTCCGTTCGGGCCGTCAATCCGGATGCTCCGGACCTAGTCTCGATGACGCGCGAAGCCGAGATTCTCGTCAGCTGTGCGGGACTTCCGGACTCGATCACGCGCGCGCACGTCCGTCCGGGTGCTGTCGTCGTTGATGCCGGCTACAATCGTACTGTGCAAGGAGTTACGGGCGACGTCGACGTCGCCGGCATCGAAGGCGTGGCGGCGGCGCTCGTTCCAATGCCCGGCGGCATCGGACCGGCGACGATTGCGATCTTGCTCGAGCGGACCTGGGCTAACGCGGTGTGACGCGGCGCGAATATGCGTCGACGAAGTCGGCCGCGGCCTTGCTGCCGCCGGCGAACGATTTCATCGCTTCTTCGTGCAGCAGCGAGAGTGCTTTCATCTTGAGCTCGTTGGCGCGATCGTTTTCGAAAACGTCTTTGATCTGACGCGGACGCGGTAAGTCGACCTCGAGCACGGTGTGCACGCGCGTCGGGATATTGGTCATGACGATCAAACGATCCGCAAGGTAGATCGCTTCGTCGATATCGGTCGTCACGAAGAAGTTGGTCCGACGGTTTTCTTCAAAGAGCCGGGCGTAATAATCCCACATCAGCGACTTCGTCATCGCGTCGAGCCCGCGGAAGGGCTCGTCGAGAATCATAATCGCGGGATTGTTGATCATCGCGCGGGCAAGCTCGGCGCGTCGCTGCATCCCGCCGGAAAGCTGGCTCGGAAATTTGTCGCGAAAGCCGTTCAGGCCGACCTTCTCGAGAAGGTATTCGGCTTGTGCGCGTGTCTCGGCATTATCTTCGCCGCACGCGCTTGGGCCGTACATGATATTCTCGTAGGTCGACATCCACGGGAAGAGCGCCGTCTCCTGAAAGACAACGAGGCGGTCGCGACCCGGGCCGTTCACCTCTTTGCCGTCGATCGTTATCGTGCCGGTGGTTGGACGCTCGAATCCCGCCAAGAGCCGGATGAGCGTCGACTTTCCGCAGCCCGATGGTCCGACCATGACGGTCAACTTGCCCGACTCGATCGTCAGCGAGCAATCTTTGACGACGTCCTTTTCGAACTGCGCGAGGCCGTATGATTTGCCGACGCCTGAGACGACGACTTCACCTGTTGTTGCCATCCTCAGCGCCTCCGCAGCCACGGAGTGATGCGGTCGCCGAGCCGACGCAGCAATTCGCTCGAAAGGTAGCCCGCAATGCCGATGCTGATCATGCCGACGACGATTTGCGGATACGAGCCGCCGACATACGAATTCCAGATGAAGAATCCGAGTCCGCCGCCCGCACCCGTCGCCTGGCTTGCGCCGCCCGAGATCATCTCTGCGGCAACGACGACATTCCAGGTGATGCCCATGCCGACTGCTGCTCCGACCGCAATCGACGGCAACACGCCGGGGAGTATGATGCGGCGAAAGATATCGAACGAGCTCGAGCCCATCGAACGCGCGGCATGAAAGTAGCGGATGTCGATCGACTTCGCGCCGCCGACGACGTTGATCACCATCGTGAAGAATGCGCCGAGGAACGTCACAAACGTAATCGACAGCTCTTGCGTCGGCCAGAAGATGATTGAAAGCGGTACCCATGCGAGCGGCGGAATGGGCCGCAGCACTTCAAAGGTCGGAAAGAGTACGCCGTACGCGGTTCGATTGACGGCGAGTGCGAGACCGAAGGGAATTCCGACGACCATTGCGGCCAGAAAACCGACCGAAACGCGCAAGACGCTCAGATAGCAGCTTTGCCAATATCCGGGATCGTGCACCAGTGCAGCCCACACAACGATAACGTCGCTGGGGGCTGGGATCGCGCTGATCCACGGCAATGCAACGCCCGTCAGTGCCTTCGATTCCGAACCGAGCTCCCACAGTACGACGAACGCGATGAGCGCAACGACACCGCGCAAGATTGCGACACGCAGACGCATTGCGCGCATCAGCCGCCTTCCTTCTCGCCGGCTGCGAACGCTTTGATCGCTTCCTCGTGAACCGCCTCGATCGTCTCTTCCATCAGCTCGCGAAAGCGCGGTGCCGTCAGCACGCTGTAATTGCGTGGGTGCGGAATGTCGACGTCCAGAATCTTTTTCGGACGGCAAGGTCGCGTCGTCATGATCGCAACGCGCTGTCCGAGGAAGAGCGCCTCTTCCAGGTCGTGCGTGATGAAGAAGATGGTCACCGGATTGCGATAGTAGATTTCGAGCAATGCTTCGTGCATGACGGATTTCGTCAGCGAGTCGAGCGCGCGGTACGGCTCGTCGAGCAGCAGCACTTTCGGATCGTTCATCAACGCACGCACGATCTCAACGCGACGCCGCACGCCGGACGAAAGCTCGCCGGGATAATTTTCTTCCGTGCCCGAGAGGCCGGCGTCGGCCATCATCTGGCGCGCTTTGTCATGGGCGTCCTTGCGTGAGAGACGGCCTTGCATGATCGGCCCGAATGCCACGTTCTCGAGGATCGTCTTCCACGGAAAGAGCGCGCCGTTCTGAAAGACGACGACGCGGTCTGGCCCGGGAGCAGCCTGCGGCTTTCCGGGACCGCACAAAACCTCGCCGTCGAGATAGATCGCGCCCGAGGTGATGCTGTGAAATCCGGCAATCGCGTTGAGCAGCGTCGTCTTTCCGCATCCCGAGGGTCCGACGATCATGCAGATCTCACCGGCGGGAATATCGAGCGAGCAGTGATCGACGGCGAGAATCGCCGACCCATCCGGATCGTAGACTTTGACGACGTCGTCGATCCGAATTGCGCCACCGCTCATGCCGCTTCACCGAGCGCCAGCTCGCGGACGTGCCACTCCATCAAGGAGTTGCCGACTGCGCGGACCAGCGCGCTCGTCGCGTAGCCGACGAGCCCGAGAGTAATCATGCCGATCACGATCGTTGGATATTGAACATCGGTGTACGAGTTCATGATCAAATAGCCGAGTCCGTATTTACCGGAGACCATCTCTGCGGCGACAAGGGAGAACCACGCGACACCCATCGAGATCTGCAGGCCGGTGAAGATAAACGGCATCGCCCCGGGCACGACGACGTGAAAAAAGATCTGCGCGCGACGGGCGCCCAGACACTGCGCGGCACGAAAATAGGTTTCGTCGATCGACTCGACGCCGAGCATCGTATTGAGGGCCGTGGCGTAAAACGACGCAAGGAACGTCAGAAAGATGACCGGAGTCTCGAGACCCCTGAACATAACGATCGCAAGCGGGACCCACGCCAGGATCGGAATCGGACGCAACAACTCGAAGACAGGGAAAACGAATTCTCTGAACGTCTTCGACCAGCCGAGAAACAAGCCCAGCGGAATGCCGAGCGCCGTGGCAAGCGCGAAGCCGATCGCAACGCGACGCACGCTCACCCAAATATCGACGTAGTACTCGGGTGTGAAAATCGAGATACCGTAAGCGGGATTCCTATTGAACCATTCTTTGATTACGGCGTCGGGACCGGGCAGCTGCGCAAAGCGCGGTAGCTTCCAAACGTCGACTGCAAGATACCAGAATCCAAGAAACAGCGCGAAGCCGATCAGCATTAGGTAAGGACGCGGACTGCGTAGCCACAGCGCAAGCTGCAGCATCGCAAGCGACAGACCGCCGCGCTGGCTCGGTGTTGCTTCCACGCTGTCCGGTCTTAGTTGGGCAGCGTCGACATAATGGCGGCGGACCCGACCGGCGTGGTTAAGTGCCGATCCTTGAGGACTGCTTCGGCAAATTGCGGCATGATGGCATCGGGGCGAAGCTTGTCGACGTCAATGGAATGTATCGAGTGCAGGAACGTAGTGTCGTTCGCAATCAGCTGCAACGTCTCTGGCGTAAACACGAATGGCATTGTAAGGCGTTCCTTGGCGTTGTTCTGATCCGGGAATTTCCCGTAGAGTGCGCTCGCCATCGTCTTGTTCGTAAAGCCGGTCGTTTGATCGACTGCCATCGCGACGATCTCGGAAGCGTTCTTCGGATTTGCGAGATAGCGCTGAGCATCAAGCTCGGCCTTCAGCCAACCTTGCACGACGTCGGGGCGTGCCGCTATGAGATCGGCTCGCATCGCTAAGTAGGCGCTGTCCGGTTCGCCGACGCTGAAGCCCGAAGCAGCGCGTTTCGCATAGCCGTCTTGAATGATGTGCGACGCGGTCGGCTCCCAGATTACGGCGGCGTCGAGCTTGCCCGAACGAAAGCCGCTCGTAATTACTTCGATATTCTGATTGAGGTAGGAGTCCGGCTTCACCCCCAGCTTTGCGAACGCTCCCTGTGCAAAGCGGTCGGCACAGCTGCCTTTGGGAACCGCGACCGTCTTACCGGTCAGCCATTTGAGAGCTACGATCGGGCTGGCGAAATTCGGCGCGTCGTTGCGCACGAGCAAGATGTTGCACTCATCGTGTCCGACACCCAATACCGCCACCATTCGAATGTCCGCGACGCTCTCTTTCGTTGTCGAGACAATCGAGGGCATATCACCCATGTAGCCGATGTATTGTTTGCCGGCCAGCATATTATTAACGATGATGGCGCCTTGCAAGCCGATTTGGAATTCAACCGTCGATCCGGCCGGCAAATATTTTTCGTAAAACTTCTTGCCGCGCATGACGACGCCCGACCACGACTCGGTGTAGTAGGGCTGGTACCCAACAACCAGATGGACCGGTTGTCCAGGCTTGCCGAAATCCAATCCCTGATCGGAATACGTCGGCTTCGGCGCGGATGTCAGGAGAAGTGTTGCGCATGCCGCTATGACGGTCCACATCTTTACCGACTTCATAAGTCCCCCCACCTAAATAGCGCCAAAAAAAGATTCTTTCAGTGCCGACCAAAACATATCAAATGCGACTTAAATCTCCTTCAGGTTGAATGTATGCGCGATTGGCCTAATCCGGTATATCGCGGCACACTCGAAGAAGCGTGTGCAGCGGTTCCAGCATATCCGTACGTCGAGCGAATTGGTTTGGAAGTTGAATCGATAGAACCACCGCACGACAGAATTGTTTTGCTTCCGTCGTACGATGTCGGGCTTCCGCCGTGGTCCGGGGATTTCGCGCGTTGCTCGGATGCGGGCTTCGATCGAATCTTTCTCGTGTTGCGCGTCGCGAAAGGCTATCCGGGTGCGATGACGTGCGGGCGTTATCCCGACGATTTTCCAACGGGACGGCGCTAAGAGCACCGCGATGGCAAAGCCGACGCCGCTGCCCGACCTTACCGCGCAGTCGTTAGCTGTTCGCTGCGCTCGCCTTCAACAGCAGGCCGAGGCAACGCTCGAAATCAACCGGCGGATCTGCAACACCGACGATCTCGACGAGCTATTGATGCTCATCGCCGGGAGTTGCCGCAACCTACTGCAGTGTGAGGTTGCCGGCTTTGCGCTGCTTCAAGAACAGGAGCCACACATCGCGTGGCGCGCGTGGAGCGGATGCCGGACCGATTATCGTAACGTCGTCTTTCCGAAACGCGGCGGCATCGCCGGCCGCGCGATGTCGAGCCGCCGGCCGGTAATGCTGCACGACCTCAACAAGCGCAAGGATGCGGCGTCTGAATTTCCGATCTCGTTCTCCGAGGGACTGCGTTCGGTGCTGGGCGTTCCGCTTGAAATCATGAATGCGCCCAGTGGCTGTCTGATGATCGGCTTTCGTCACATCCACGATTTTACGCCGGACGAAATCGACACGCTGTGCAGTTTTGCGTCGCAGGCCGCAATCGCCGTTGAAAACGCACGGCTCTACGAGAGCTTGCGGAGCGAACAAGCGCGCCTCGAGAGCGTGGTTCAGAGCATCAACGAGGGTTTAGTCCTCGTCGGTCTCGACGAACGCCTCGCCTACGTCAATCGTCAAGCGCGGGAGTTGCTGCGGCTCGGCGACGAGGAGCCGCTTGGCCTGGATCTGGCTGGATTCTTCGAACACATCGCGCTCGATGCGACCGACCCTCCCGGTGTTCGCAAAGAGCTCTTCAAACTCGACGCGATCGTGAGCGGATTTCCGACCGTTGACGTGCAGCTCTCCGGATCGCCGGCGGTCGCGATCCGTTTGACGCGCTTTGTCGTCTACGATTCAAAGGGAGAACGCTTAGGGCGCGGCTTCCTGTGCCGCGACGTGACGCTCGAACGTCAGGCAGACGCGATGAAATCGGAAGTCATCTCACTCGTCTCGCACGAGCTGCGGACGCCGCTGGCGTTGATTCGCGGGTATGCATCCGCGCTTCTGGACGGAACGAAATCGCGCAGCGCGGCGCTGAGGCGCGAGTATCTCACAACGATCGATACGGAAAGCTCGCGTCTCGACGAGCTGGTGAGTAAGCTCACCGATGTCAGCAAGTTGGATCAAGGCTTGTTCGATCTGGACATGCACGATGTCGATCCGGTTGCCTTGGTGCGAGCCGTGGTAGGGCGCTGGCGCAAAGCGACGTCGGAGCGCACTTTTACGCTTCGAGCCGAAGACAAGCTGGGCGCCGTTCGCATCGACCGCAAGCGCATCGAGCAAGTTTTTGACAATCTCCTCAGCAATGCGGTGAAGTACTCGCCGCAAGAGTCCGCGATCGCGCTCGGAGTCGAACAGCATCAGGATTCCATCGTTTTCTCCGTGACGGATCGCGGTCCGGGCATTCCCGCCGAACAGCGTCAGCGCGTCTTCGAGCGATTCTTTCGCGCGCAGGTGCGTGGCCGCAAGCGCGACGGCAGCGGTCTCGGCTTGTACATCGCGCGTGGCATCGTGAGTGCGCACGGCGGCCGCATCTGGCTCGATTCAAAAACCGCACGCGGAACGACCGTGTTCTTTTCAGTTCCCTCCGGACACTGATGGTCGTCGTTCTCGCCGGCGCAAGCGCGGTCGGCGTATCAATCGGCTTGGTCGGCATCGGTGGAATCTTCTTGATCCCGCTTCTGGTGTGGTTTGGACTTCCGCTCGAGACCGCAATCGGAACGGCGCTCCTCACCTTCACGGTCGCCGGCATCGTTGCCACGATCGTTTATACGATGCACGGCGCGATCGATTGGCGCGCAGCGCTGCTGACAAGCTGTGGAAGCGTTGCGAGCGGCGCATTCGGCGCGAAACTCGGCACCATGCTTCCCGATCGCATCGTGACCGCGTGCTTCGCTGCATTCTTGTTGTTGACGGGGCTCTTTGCATTGTTCGGCCGCAAGCTCTTCGCGCACCCTGGGTCACGTCGGCTGAGTGCGACCACGCTCGTGCTGTGCGGCGTCGCTACGGGAGTCGGTTCCGGACTGACCGGAGTTGGGGGACCGGCGCTCTTGGTTCCGCTGCTCTTGCTTGTTGGGGCTTCGCCTGCCGTTGCGGTTGCAGTTAGTCAGCCGAACGCCATCTTCTCCGCAGCCTCAGGCGCTGCGGGACACATTCTTTTCGGACACGTCGATTTTCGCTTGGCTGCATATTTGGCGGTGTTTTGTGGGCTCGGCGTCGTCGTAGGTGCGGTCATCTATCGCTACGTCAGTGCCGAGCGTTTGCGCACGATCGTCGGCGTCGCGGTTTTGTGCCTTGCGGTGTGGCTGATCGGGAAACTGCTCTTAGCTGGTGAAGGTCTCTAGCGCATGCCGATTACCGTACTCGTAGCAGACGACGAAGAAGGTTTGGTTCGCTTGCTGAGCTCGGAGCTCGAGTTGGCGGGCTACAGCGTGCTTGCCGCCGAGGACGGGATTCGCGCCGTTGAGGTCGCCGCTAAGCGCGATCCCGACGTCATCATCTTGGACATCATGATGCCCGGCAAAGACGGCTTCGCCGTCTGCGAGGAGATTCGTGATTTTTCGTACGCGCCGATCATCATGCTCTCAGCGCGCGGACAGGAGAGCGATAAAGTCCAGGCGCTGAATATCGGCGCTGACGACTATATGACGAAGCCATTCGGCATGAGCGAGCTCTTGGCTCGAGTCGGTGCTGCCGTTCGACGAACGCGTATCGCGCAAGGCGAGATTCAGCGCGCCCCGCTGCGCATCGGTAAGATCACGATCGATTTTGCTGCGCGTCAAGTACGAAAAAGCGGCGAGCCGGTCAAGCTGACGACGACCGAATACAAGCTGTTATGCGCGCTGGCAAAGAGTCCCGGACGCGTTTTTTCGCACGAGGCATTGCTGAACACGGTTTGGGGCCCTGAATATACCGACCAAACGGAATATCTCTGGGTGTATATGGGACGTCTCCGCAATCGCTTGGAAGACGATGTGAACCACCCGAAAGTAATCGTAACGGTGCCCGGTGTCGGCTACCGTTTCGACCCCGATGGAGCTGCGTAGAAGGCCGCGCTGTTTAGGCGATATTTAGAGCGGGGTGCTACGATTGTGTGGAGAAGCCCGCGGTGCTTCCGGAGGAAATAAGAATGGCGCGAACGCCTGCGCAGTGGACAACACAACCGCCCGTGCCGTCGACGCATTACGTAGATCCGTCCGTCTACACGGACCCGCAAATCTTTGCGGAAGAGCGCGAGAAGATCTTCGCAAAGACGTGGTTCCTCGCGTGCCACGAAAGCGAGATTCCAGAAAAATTTGACTATCGCACGTTCCGCCACCCGGCCGGCCGCAATCTGATGATCGTCCGCGGCGACGACATGCAGATCCGTGCGTTTTACAACGTTTGCCCGCACCGCGGTAACACGATCCTCTACAATCCCTCCGGCAATGCTAAGCATCTGATCTGCATCTTCCATGCCTTTGCATTCGATTCGCACGGCAGCTGTGTCGATATTCCGCGCGAGAAGGCCGGATACCAAGAGCGGCTGAGCAAATCCGATTTCGGGTTACGGACGGTGCGCTGCGAGACGGGTTTCGGCGGCTTCGTGTATGTGAATCTCGATGAAGCGTCCGAGAGTCTGAGCGATTTCATCGGAGAGGCGCTCGGCGGTATGCTGAAGAGCTTGAATGCCGAACCGCTCGAAGTCTTTAGCTTCCACCGCGCGCAGGTCGATACGAACTTCAAGTTGTGGCACGACACCAACAGCGAGTTCTACCACGACTACATGCACTATCACAACCGGCAGACGAGCATGCTGCAGCCCGGATATTTTGAGCGGCGGTATACGCCGTTCAAGAACGGACACGCCGAAGTCGGCGATCAGATCGTCAACTATGAAGCGTACGAAGGCTTTAAAGGGCGCGACCTTTCGTTTCCGGGCATGGTGCAGAACCAATGGAAGATGGTCGATCTCTTCCCCGGCATGACATATAATCTGCGTGGCTCGTCGTTGCGCATCGACACGGTGATGCCGGTTTCGGCCACGAGCACGTTCATTGAGTATCGCGGCTTGGGCCTGAAGAGCGACACTCCTGACGAACGTGCGCAGCGCGTTCGCGACTACAATTCGATTTGGGGTCCGTTCGGACGCAATCTGCACGAAGACTTGCTGGGCGTTCACGGTCAGGGCAAAGCGCTCGGCCGCGGCCAGACCTTCATCGTGCAAGCGCGCGAAGAGGATAGCACGATTCACGACGAGATCGGGATGCGTCACTTCTACGCGGAATGGAGTGCGCGCATGGGCAAGGCTTCGAGCGGCGTATGACGGTCGAGACCCCAGCAAGCGAGGATCGTGCGTTTCGCTCGGTCAGCGAATTTCTGTATCGCGCCTGCCTGATGCTCGACGCGCGGAACTTCAAGGACTGGCTCGACGTCTGCACCGAGGAGTTCACCTACGTCATTCGTGCCTTCAGCCCGGAAATTCGGCGCGACATGGTCTTCTTGGATCTGGACCTCGAAGGCATGACGACGCTCGTCAAACACTTGCCGCGCCACAACACCGATCAGTCGACGTTTACGCGCCATATGACGGTCTATGTCGCCGAGTTCGACGCGGCCGGGACGGCGTGCAACGTGGTCTCCAGCGTCGCGGTGTACCGTACGGAGCTCGATGGCGGAACGACGCATCTTTTCGCGCTGGGCCGCTACCATGACACACTCAAGATGACGTCCGGCGGATGGCGTTTTGCGGCGCGTGAAGTTCGCCTCGAGACGCGTAACCTTGGCATCGGAACCCACTACCCGCTCTAAATCGCATCGCATCGTCGTCAGCGCCAGGGGCGAGACGCGTGAATTTGCGTGCGGCGAAGACGAGCACATTCTGTACGCGGGATTACGCGCGGGACTACCGCTGCCGTACGAATGTGCGAGCGGAACCTGCGGCACGTGTAAGGCTGTCGTCGTCGAGGGCACGACGCGCTACGCATGGGAAGAAGCGCCGGGGCGCAAGTACACGCGCGCCGAGCGCAAAGAGGTCCTAACGTGCCAAAGTTTTGCGCTCTCGGCGCTCGCGCTTTCGCTGCCGGGTGCATTTACCGCGAAGCCTCCGCGCGTCGCGCCGGAATATTTTTCGGGAACGATCGCGCGTTCGAGATTGCTGGTCCCCGACGTCATCGAATTCGACCTGGAACTTGAACGCCCGATGTCGTTCGACGCGGGTCAATTCGTGTTGCTCGAGGTCGAAGCCGTCGCAGGCGCGCGCTCCTATTCGATGGTAAACTTCGAGCCCGAGTCGCGCGTATTGCGTTTCCTCGTCAAACGTTTTCCGGGTGGTGCGCTGACGGAGTGGATGTTTTCTCACCCGATCGACGGGACGCAGGTCAAGGTGTTTGGACCGCTCGGCCGTGCGTCGTTTGATTCCGGCGAGATTCGCCACGTACTTTGCATTGCGGGCGGTTCGGGGATTGCAGGGATGATGTCTATTCTCGAAAGCGGTAAACGCGACGAGCACTTCGACGACCACGATATACAGGTGTTTTTCGGCGTTCGGACGCTGCAGGACGCATTCTATCTCGACGAACTGAAAGCGCACGCGCGGCACGATCGCGTGCGCATCACGCTGGGTCTCTCGCACGAGGAACCTTCCGAATCAGCGCGCGCGCTGCATCCGGAGCTCGAGTTCGATCAGGGGTTCATTCATGAGGTTGTAAAACGCGCGGTTGCGGAATCGCCGGAGGATACGACGATCTACGTTGCCGGTCCGCCGCCGATGGTCGACGCGACGTTGCGCATGTTGTTGCTCGAGCTCAAGCATAGCGGAAAACAGATCCGCTACGATAAGTTTAGCTGATGGGCTGGGAGCGCGTCGCGGGTGCTGAAACGATCGCACCCGGCAAAATGCAGCAGTTCGCAACCGAAGGCGGCGACGCGGTGCTGATCCTGAACGGCGAGGGCACGTTCTATGCGTGCCAGGCCATCTGTCCGCATATGGACACGCCGCTCGAAGAAGGGATGTTCGACGGCGAAACGCTGACCTGTCATCAGCATCTGTGGCAATGGGATATTGCGACCGGTGATCCGAAAGGGCTATCCGAGTCTCCACTCGAGTGCCTTCGTGTCAAGAGCGAAGGCGGCACCGTTATGGTTTGGCGCGACGATTCCTAGAGGGGGCAATATGGATTCGAGCACTGAGCGCATCGTGCGTAGGCGAGCATTTATCGGAGGCGCGGTCGTAGCCGGTTCGGCGCTCGCCGCGTCAACAGCGGCGCGAGCCGCGAGCCCGCTGCCGGCGCGACCGCAAGAACAAGGCGCACCGCTGTCACCCTATGGTTCGCGATCGACGTATGAAAGCAAAGTCGTTCGCGTTCCGACCGAGCTGACGCCGACGCAAATTACGTCGTGGGATTTCACACCGCTGCAAGATTTGCACGGAACGCTCACACCGAACGGACTCTTTTTCGAACGCAATCACGGCGGCGTTCCGAACATCGATCCGGCCGCGCACCGTTTGCTCGTCCACGGTTTGGTCGACAATCCACGCGTTTTCACAATGGATGATCTCAAGCGATATCCGCCGGTGACGGTCGTGCACTTCCTCGAATGCTCCGGCAACGGTCTCACGGAGTGGGCCAAACCGACGGAGCCGACCGTTCAGAAAACGCATGGTTTGATCGGCTGCGCTGAATGGACCGGAGTGCGCGTCTCGACGCTCCTGAAAGATCTCGGCGTCAAGACAACGACGGGCTGGGTGCTTGCCGAAGGCGCCGACGCCGCCGTCATGGACCGCAGCATCCCGCTCGACAAGATGATGGACGACGCAATTTTAGCGTATGCCCAAAATGGCGAAGCGCTTCGGCCCGAGCAAGGCTATCCGCTGCGATTGCTGTTGCCGGGCTTCGAAGGGAACATGAACATCAAATGGTTACGCCGCCTCAAAGTCGGCACGGAACCATCGTACACGCGTGAAGAAACCTCGAAGTACACGGATCTCTTGCCGAGCGGCACCGCACGCATGTTCACGTTTGTCATGGAAGCAAAATCGGTCATCACGCGTCCGTCGGGCGGAATGCAAATATCGAAAAAAGGCGAGATGCCGGTTACCGGACTCGCATGGAGCGGGCGTGGCAAGATCACGCGCGTCGAAGTCTCAGCCGACGCCGGAAGAACCTGGAATACGGCCCAGCTGACGGAGCCTGTCCAAAGCAAAGCACTGACGCGATTCGTCTATCCGTGGAAGTGGAACGGCGAAGAGGTCGTGCTGCAGAGCCGTGCATACGACGAAACCGGTTATGTGCAACCATCGCTCGCCGATCTCGTTAAAGTCCGTGGACTCGCTTCGGTCTATCATTTGAATGCAATCCAGAGTTGGCATGTCGCCTCGGACGGGACGGTGACGAATGTTCATGCATAAGAAAGACGTCTGGATGCTGGCGGCGCTGCTGCTCTGTGTCGCGTTGCTTCCGCGTGCGATAGGCGCAGCCGGCACAGGTTCGGGCCTTGGTCAGCCCGCCACACCGGGCGACATCAGTGCGTGGAACGACGATGTCTCGCCGAGCGGAAATCTTCCGCCGGGAAGTGGAAGCGTTGCGCAAGGTCAGCAGATCTACGCGATGCAATGCGCCGCGTGCCATGGCGATAAGGGTCAGGGCGGACCGATGGACAAGCTCGTCGGCGGCGTTGGAAGCCTCGACACGAAGGCACCCGTCAAGACGGTCGGCAGTTACTGGCCCTACGCGACGACGTTCTTCGACTACGTGCGACGCGCGATGCCGTTCACCGCACCGGGAACACTCAGCAACGATCAAGTCTATGCCGTTACGGCCTACGTTCTGTACATGAATGGGATCGTGCCACAGAACGCCGTAATGAATGGAAAATCGCTGCTTACGGTAAGGATGCCGAATCACGACAACTTTCTTCAAAAGGACCCACGTCCAGACGCACCGTGAGCCGCGGTAGCTTAAGTCTGCGCGGACGCTCGCTGGAGTGGGGCGTCCGCACGTATGTCATGGGCGTTGTCAACATCACGCCGGACTCGTTCTCGCAAGACGGAACGAGCGATCCGGATTCGGCGACGGCAATCGCCGTGCACCAGCGCGACGCAGGCTCCGACCTGCTCGACTTCGGTGCCGAATCGACGCGTCCGGGGCATCAACCGATTGACGAAGCGACCGAGCTTTCGAGGTTGATGCCGGTCCTCGAGCGGTTTCGCGCGCAGGATCAGACGACGATTGTTTCGATCGACACATTCAAGCCGGCGGTGTTTCGCCGCGCGCACGCCGCGGGCGGCGATATTCTCAATTCGATCTGGGGGTTGGACGAGGCGCTCTTGGACGTCGCCCTCGAGTGCAACGCGCCGGTGATCGCGATGCACAACAAGTCGGTTGCCGTCTATCGTAATGTGGTCGACGAAGTGTTAGCATCGCTCGATGCAACGGCGCAGCACGCGGTTCGTCGTGGTATGAAGGCGGAGAACGTGATTCTCGATCCCGGAATCGGGTTTGGAAAAACCGCCGATCACAATCTCGAATTGCTCGCCGCTCTCGATCGCTTGGTCGGGCTCGGCTTTCCGACGATCCTCGGCACCTCGCGCAAATCGACGCTTGGCAAGTTGACGGGAAAGCCGGTGACCGATCGCGTTTATGGGACGGCCGCGACGCTCGCGTTTGCGGCTTCAGCGGGGATCGACGTCGTGCGCGTGCACGACGTCGATGCGGCACGTGACGTCGTTCGCGTTGCCGATGCGATTGCACGCAAATGGCGACCTGAAGGTTGGGGCGCATGACGGACAAGATTGCGATCCGCGGCATGCGCGTGTTCGGCCGCCACGGAGCGAATCCGGGCGAGCAAGATGTCCCGCAACCATTCGATGTCGATGTCGAGCTTGACGTCGATCTGGAGCGCTCCGTCCACACGGATTCGCTCGATGACACGCTCGATTATCGCCTGGTTCACCAGACCGTCAGCGAGGTCATCGGCACGACTCGCTTCATGCTGCTCGAACGCCTTGCGCAGGAGGTAGCACATGCGATCTTGCGCGAGCATCACGTCCACTCAGTCACGATCACGATCGCCAAACCAGGGTTGCTTGCGGGCGCGACACCGAGTGTTACGCTGCATCGAACGCGCTAATGCCGCTCGCCCAGATTGGTATCGGTGCGAATCTCGGAAATGCGGTACACACGGTGCAGATCGCTCTGGGGGAACTGAATCGGTTCGGCACGGTCGTTCGAACGTCGTCGCTCTACGACACCAAGCCCTGGGGCGTGAAGAACCAACCGGATTTCATCAATGCCGCCGCTTTGCTCGAGACGACGCTGACCGCGCGTGAGCTGCTCGCTGAATTGAAGATGCTCGAAGCCGAGCTCGGACGCGAGCAGACCTATCGGTGGGGTCCGCGCGTCGTCGATTTCGACATTCTCACCTACGACGGTTGCACGATCGACGAGCCGGATCTCATCGTGCCGCATCCACGCATGCACGAGCGCGCCTTTGTGCTTGTTCCGCTCGCCGAGATCGACCCGAGCTTCGAGTCCGCCCGCGATGCGCTCCCAGAAGAAGCATTGGCGACGGTCAAACGCTTATAAGGATTACGGGGCGCACATACGATCGCCGCTGGGCGCGATTGCGCGCAAAGGGCCGCCTCAAGGCGCGAATCCCCTCGGGATGACAAGAGTTAGCCCGCGGCGGCGGCTGCCTTTGCGGCCATCACAGGCTCGTACACTTTTTTCGCGATGAAGACGTCGAGCAATTGCGCGTCGATCTTGCCGCGTTCCGCAAACTCTTTCGTGAGAATGTCGAGCGCGCGATCGATGCTCATCGCCGGTTTGTATGGGCGGTCGCTTGCGGTAAGGGCATCGAAAACGTCGGAGATCGTAAGCATGCGGACTTGCGGCGCGATTTCTTCGCCGCGCAGGCCGCGTGGATAGCCGGTTCCGTCGAGATGCTCGTGATGTCCGTAGGCGACTTCGGCGACCTTCTGCCACGGCGTCTGCTTCCACGGGATCTCGCGCAAGAAGCGGAACGATTGCGTGACGTGCTGCTCCATCTTTTGGCGTTCTTCGGCCGAGAGCGAGCCGCGCGGAATCTTCAAAAATTCGTATTCGGCCGGCTCGAGCAGCGGATGCTCCTCGCCGAGCATCAGATAATTGCGTTTGAGCAAAGCTTCGAGCGCTTCGCCGACGCCTTCGGCGACGACGCGCGGTTCGTTCGCGGATTCGACTTGCTTGGCAAGTTCCGTCAACTCAGCGACGGCATGTGCGGTCGTCTCGTCGATTCGCGTGATCTCATCGCTGTCGGGCGGAATGCCGGTCTTGAGCAGCTGGAGCTTGCGCGTCGCCGCGCGCATCTGGAGCTGTTCGATTGCGAGCAAGCAGCGTAGACGAATCATGTCTAGGCGTCCGTCCGGCAGCTTCTTGGCTTTCGAGAAGATGTATTCGGGGACGGCGACCTTACCGAAGTCGTGCAGCAGCGCGGCGTAGCGCATCTCGCGAATATCATCCGGCGTGAACTTGTGAACCGCGACGGGTCCGGCTTCGATCGTATTGAGCATCTCGGCTTGCAAGACCGTGAGCTCGGAGACGCGTGAGGAATGACCCTGCGTCGCCGGGTCGCGCGCTTCGATCGCCTTCACGGACGCCGTGACGAACTGCTCGAAGAGGTTTTGAATCGAGTCGACCAGTTGTTTGTTATCGATCGCGACACCGGCTTGCGAGCACAGCGAAAGCAGTACGTGCTCGTGGTGATCGGTGTATTCGCTGACGACCTCTTCCGTTTGCGCGGGCGACTCGAGGATCATTTCGAAATCAGGTTTGTGGTTGATCAGCTGAATGACGCCGACGATCTCGCCCAAATAGTTGCGCATCGGCACGCACAGTACGGACTTCGTGCGATAGTTATTGTTCTTGTCGAACGAGTCGTTGAAGCGATATTCGCGCGTGTCGCCGATCAGGTAGGCGTCGGGAACGCGAAGCACTTCGCCGGTGATCGCGACGTAGCCGGAGATCGAGCCGCGTGAAAGCGGGATCAGCGCGCCGAGATGCTTGCCTTCATCGTGCGGCCCGGTTTGCGCGACGGCGAAACGAAGTTTCTTCTCGCCGTCCTGCTCGGTGATCAAGAACAAGCTACCCGAATCGGACATTGTCAGCTCGCGTGCCTTGCGCACGATCAAGCGTTCGAGCGATTCGATGTCGCGTTCGGCTGAGAGCGCAACGCCGATTTGCAGCAGCTGGTCCGATTCGTCGATCAGATCGCGCGTGTTGTCGCGAAGTTCGAGCGTCCGCTCCGCGGTGCGAACCGCCGAGAGCAGCGCGATCGAGTCGATCGGGCGCGTCACCCAACCACCGACGTGCTCGTTCTGGGCCAGCCAGGCCGCATCAAAATCGCCGGGTTCCGAGAGCACAATGGCGGTGCCGCCAGTGGCATTTATAATAGAAAGCGCGCGATCGATCGCATCGTGGTCGCCGAGGGCCGCAAGCCGCTCGTAGTCGATCATGTAGACCGACACGGCGCCGGGAGCCGCGGCGATTGGGAACGTTAAATCAGCCGAGCGGCACTCGATATTGGCAGATTCCAGTATACTGCGGCTCTCGCCAAGCTCCAGGCCTCGCGGATACACGAACAGCACTTTGGGCTGAAGCGGCGTAAGGGGCAACGCCCCTTCTAAGAGAGACATTCGTTTGCTACAACAACCGGTTGCCCAGCTAGGTTCCCTTCCATTCGTAGGGCGGCCTGCGCCCCGAGCGGAAGGGCAGCCGACGTGAACTTCGAGGACGTGATCGAATCGCGGGTGCGGCCGCTCGCCGAGACGCTGGTTCGTGAGGGGCTTGAGGCGATTAGCATCGCCGACGGCGAAATTGAAATCGAGCTATCCCGGAGTCTGGTGCAGCCGCTCGAGCAGGCAGTGAGCCCAACTGAGGAAGCCGCCGGACCCGGCCCTGAGTACGACGTCCTGACCTCCGATGTGGTAGGACGGGTGCGGTTTTTGCGACCCCCCGTGGCCGCCGGCTCGGTCGTCGATGCGGACCGGGAGCTCGCGTTCATCGAGGCACTCGGCATTCGAAATCCGATTCGCTCGCGCGGCGCCGGACGTGTTGCGGTCGTCTACGTCGAAGAAGGACAGGCTGTGGACTACGGCGCGCCCCTTTTTGCAATCGACCGCTCGCGTGTTTAGAAAAGTACTCGTTGCCAACCGCGGCGAGATTGCGCTACGCATCATCCGCGCTTGCCGCGAGCTCGGCGTTGCGACGGTCGCGATTTTCAGTGAAGCCGATCGGTCGGCGCTGCACGTCCGCCTGGCAGACGAAGCGTTCTGCGTCGGACCCGGACCGGCTGCGCGCTCGTATCTGAACATTCCGAATATTATCTCGACCGCCCTGATAACTGGCGCCGATGCGTTGCATCCGGGCTACGGCTTCCTCGCGGAAAATTCGCGCTTCGCGCAGATTTGCACGGATCACGGTATTACGTTTATCGGCCCCTCGCCGCGCGTCATTGAACAGATGGGCGATAAAGCTAATGCAAAGCAAATAATGGACAGTGCCGGCGTTCCGACGATTCCCGGCAGCGGAATTCTTGCGAACCTGGACGATGCGAAGAAAGCTGCGAAATCGATCGGTTATCCGGTCCTTCTGAAAGCGACTGCAGGCGGCGGCGGACGCGGCATGCGTGCAGTCGCGAGCGAGGGCGAGATCGGCAACGCGTTCGCAAGCGCTCAAAGCGAAGCCGAAGCAAACTTTCAAGATGGCCGGCTGTACATGGAAAAGCTGATCGTGCGCCCGCGGCACATCGAGGTACAAATTCTTGCCGATACGCACGGCGAGGTCGTGCATCTCGGCGAGCGCGACTGCTCGATCCAAAAGCCATCGCACCAAAAGTTGATCGAAGAAACGCCTGCGCCCGGCTTGGCTGCTGACCTCCGTGACGAGCTCTGCAAAGTTGCTGTGCGCGCCGGACAAGCGTGCGGTTACACGAATGCCGGGACGCTGGAATTTTTGGTCGCGGGCGACCAGTTCTATTTCATGGAGATGAACACGCGGATCCAGGTCGAGCATCCGGTGACCGAGCTGATCTACGGCGTCGATCTCGTCAAAGAGCAAATCCGCATCGCGTTTGGTGAGCCGCTCGGTTTTGGTCAGGCCGATCTGTCGCCGCACGGACACGCGATCGAGTGCCGCATCAACGCAGAAGATCCCGAGCGCGATTTCGCGCCGGACGCGGGCACCGTCACCGCGGTCGAGTTGCCCGGCGGGCCGGGCATTCGCGTTGACACGCATCTGTTTGCGGGTCTGGCGATTCCGCCATACTACGATTCACTTTTGGCAAAGATTGTGGCGGTCGGTCGAACGCGTGCCTCGGCGCTCGCACGTATGGAACGCGCGCTCGCCGAAACCCGTATTGAGGGCGTGAAGACGACGACTGCGATATGCCGTCGAATCCTCGAAGATGCGCGATTCCAAGAAGGCGGCGTCCCGATCGATTTCCTCGACGAAGCGTTCTTGCGCGAGCATGTGTTGACGGAAGCATAGATGGCGTCACGCAAACATGCCCGCGAGCTGGCGCTGCAATCGCTCTTCGGTGTCGAGGTTGGGCACCGCCCGGCGCAGGACATGGTTGTCGAAACGTGCGGCACGGCTGATTCCGAGCAGCGTCGCTTCGTCGAAGACCTCGTCACCGGTACGCTCGACCATGCAGCCGAAAGCGATGCAGTTCTCACTCCGCTCCTCGAAGGCTGGACAATCGATCGTCTTCCGACAATCGATCGTCTCTTGCTGCGCATGGCCGTGTTCGAGTTGGCCCATCGCGAGACGCCGGCCGCCGTCGTTATCAACGAAGCCGTTGAGCTCGCGAAAAGGTTTTCGACGGATGAATCGCCGCGCTTTGTCAACGGCGTACTCTCCAACGTCTCGAAGCAAGGGGCGCGCGCGTGAGCACGGCGGCGCGGCGCACGACCGTTACACGCAAGAAGCCTGCTGCGAAAAAGAAAGGGGGCGGCGGATTCAATCGCTTCTTGCGGACCGCTGCTTTCATCGCGCTGCTCGCCGTGCTGATCGTTGCCGGGCTCACCGCGGGTATCATCGCGACGTACTCGACCCATCTGCCGGACATCAACCGCATGGCAGATTTCCAACCTGAACGCTCGACGCAAGTCTTTGCGCGCGACGGCACCGTGCTTGCGGATCTTTACAAGCAGAACCGCATTTGGGTGCCGCTCGATAAAGTGCCGGTTATGGTGCGTAACGCGTTCGTCGCCAGCGAAGACGCGCATTTCTACACGCATCACGGGATTGATTTCGAAGGCATCCTGCGCGCCGGCCTCGCGGATTGGCGGCATCAGCCGATCCAAGGCGGCTCGACGATCACGCAGCAGCTCGCGCGTGGTCTCTTTCTCTCGAATGAAGTCTCGATCTCGCGTAAGATTCAAGAAGCGCTGCTTGCGATCGAGATCGAGCGCTACTACACGAAGGACGAGATCCTCGAGCGCTATCTCAATTTGATCTATTTGGGCTCGGGCGCGTATGGCGTCGAGGCCGCGGCTCACACGTATTTTGGAACCAATGTCGGAAATCTCACGCTGGCGCAAGCCGCGATGCTTGCCGGAATCGTGCCGGCGCCGTCCGATTACTCACCGTACGTCAACCTCGATCTTGCCAAGCAACGCCAGCATCATGTCCTCGACCGGATGCTCGCCAACGGCCTCATTACGCCCGAACAGGCTGAATCAGCCGAAACCGATCCGATCAATCTTTCTGGCGAGCGTGCGGAGGGCTTGCAATCGTACAAGTATCCGTATTTCACGACGTACGTCGTGCATCGGCTGGATGAAACATTCGGAACGCAAGCGACGTTCGAAGGCGGCTTGACCGTCGATACGACGCTCGATCCGAAGATGCAGCAGCTCGCGCAGAGCGCTATCGACTGGGGCGTCGCGCAGGCAGCGGTTGAGGGAATCAACGCGCATCAAGCCGCGCTCGTCGCGATTCGTCCGCAGACGGGCGAAATTCTCGCGATGGTTGGCGGCACCGGATGGACGCTCGACAATCAGTTCAATCGCGCATGGCAGGCCCGCCGTCAACCGGGCTCTTCATTTAAAGTCTACGTCTATACGGCCGCCATCGACAGCGGGATTCCGCCGACCGAGATTGTCGAGGATACGCCGGTCTCGTATCCGATGGGCGACGGGACGATGTGGAGTCCGAAAGACGACGACAATCGCTTCTACGGCGCGATGACGTTGCGCTATGCGCTCGCGCAGTCGCGCAACGTGGTCGCCGTGAAGCTTGCCGAGCGTCTCGGCATCGACCGAGTCATAGAGTACGCGAAGCGCATGGGGATCAAGGAAAAACTCGAGCCGAATCTGTCGCTCGCTCTCGGGAGCGAAGGTATCTCGCCGCTCGAACAGGCAACCGGCTACGCGACGCTTGCGAATGCCGGGATCCACATCGATCCCTCACCGATTCGGCTCGTGAAAGACAGTTTCGGTTCGGTGGTTCTTGATAATCAATACCCGCAGCAAACCGAGGTCGTCAGCGCCGGGACCGCATTCGTGATGACGCAAATGCTCACCAGTGTGATTACCGAGGGTACGGGCTATCCGAACGCAATCATCGGGCGTCCTGCGGCCGGCAAGACCGGAACGACGACCGATTTTCGCGATGCGTGGTTCGTTGGCTACACACCGGATCTCGTCACGGCAGTGTGGCTGGGCAACGACAACTACACGCGCATGAACGAGTCGTACGGCGGCAACATTCCGGCCCGTGTGTGGGCGCGCTTCATGAAAGCGGCGCTCGCCGATGTTCCGCATCATGAATTCGAGATGCCGAAGAGCGAAGTACGCAAGGTTCGTTTGTGCGGCAGTGGCCGCATCGAGTACTTCCTACAGGGAACGGGTCCGCCCGAGTCATGCGGGTCGGTCGACGAGACGCCGGTCAAAGCGGCTCCCAAAGCCGTTCCGGCCGAGACGACGACCCCCGTTCCACCGGGCATGGTGGGCGACGGCGAGCATTTCATGAACGTCAACAACGGCCAAACAGTCACGGCCGCGCCGGCTCCCGCGAACACGCCGTAGTGCAGCAGAAAGAGAGCGCGAGCGCCCGCATCGTTGCGGTTTCGCGCTTGTCCGTCTATTTGCGCAACGTTCTCGGAAACGACAAATGGTTGCGCAATATCGGCGTGCGTGGTGAGATATCGAACGTTTCCGCGCGTCCGAATGGTAACGTGTATTTCGATCTCAAAGATGCGGAAGCGCTCTTGAGCTGCGTCGTCTGGAGCGATCAGGCGCGCGAGTTACCGCGCCTCGAAAACGGACAGCAAGTTATCGCGTACGGCGAGATCAGCGCGTACGTAAAGAACAGCAAGTATCAGCTGATCGCGTATCGCGTCGAACAAGAAGGCGTCGGGCGTCTCCACGAGCTGTATGAAAATTTGAAGAGCAAGCTCGAGGTCGAGGGCGCGTTTGCCGCGGAGCGTAAGCGGCCGATCGTTACGTATCCCTTTTCGCTTGCGCTCGTGAGCGCGAAGGGTGCCGCCGGCGCTGCCGATTTTCTCAAGATATTGAGCGCTCGAGCACCGTACATTGAGGTCACATTCTGCGAGACGCCCGTTCAAGGAATCGGGGCAGCGACCGAGATCGTGCGCGCGATCAATCGCGCCTCGCGTCTCGAGGTCGATTGTGTCGTCGTCGCGCGCGGCGGCGGATCGTACGAAGATCTGTTCGCGTTCAACACCGAAGAGGTCGCGCGCGCAATATTGCGAGCGCCGCGGCCGGTGATTACGGGGATCGGTCACGAGACGGATTTCACGATCGCCGATCTTGTTGCAGATCGACGCGCCGAGACGCCCTCGGCTGCCGCGCACATCGTCGCGCCATTGCCGCGCGATGAATTGCTGCGCTCGATTGCGGGTCGCGCGAGCCGCATCGAACGCTTGGCGCGTGGAAAGATTGGCTCGAGTGCAACGCATTTAGAACGCGCGATCGGGCGTTCCGCGATTACCGATCCCGGCCGCATCGTCGGCATCCGCCGGCAACATGTCGATCGCGCACTCGGCGCGTTGACGATGCGCGTTGATGAAGGCGTGCGGCGCCATGCTTCAAGGCTTCAAGGGCTCGAGCGGCGCCTGGAGCGCTGCGATCCAAAGAGCCGGGTCGCCGAGCGGCGGCGCGCCTTCGACGTGGTAGCTGTTCGGCTGCAACATGCGGCTGATCGGCGGCTGGACGCGCTGGCGAAGCGTCTTAAGGTCGCGACGACGGAGCTCAACGGCAAAGATCCGGAAGCGATTCTGCAACGTGGGTACGCAATCGTACGGTATGAAGGGAAGACGATCCGCGATGCGGCGTCGATCCCCGACGGCGCCACGGTAGAGGCGAAGGTCGCTCGCGGAACGCTGGTCGCGCGCGTCGAACGGAAAGAAGCGGATGGAAAAGAAAGCGGATGAGTTCGAAACCGCGCTCGCGCGGCTCGACGCGATCGTAAAACAGCTTGAGACCGAGGACGTCTCGCTGGATCGTTCCGTCGATCTCTTCAAAGAAGGCAAAGATCTTGCGCGACGCTGTGAGGCGTTGCTGAAAGATGCGCAGAGCAAGATCGACGCCGCCGGCAATGGTGCCGCCACAGCCGAGAACCACTAGGCTGGACACGGTAGTCGCCGAGCGCAGCGGCGTGACGCGTTCGCACGCGCGGAGCTTAATCATGGCCGGACGCGTGCGCGTGAACGGACGTGCGCTCACCAAACCTGGAACGACTGTTCCCATCGACGCTGTGGTCGAGATCGAACGCCCGCGCCCGTACGTCAGTCGCGGCGGCGAAAAACTGGAAGCTGCGTTGGAGGCGTTCAACATCGATCCCGCGGGTTTGCATGCGCTCGACATCGGCGCGTCGACAGGTGGCTTTACGGACTGCCTTTTGCAGCGCGGCGTTGCGAACGTCGTCGCCGTCGACGTCGGCTACGGACAGATCGACTTGAAACTGCGCGACGATCCACGCGTGACGGTCGTTGAGCGCACAAATTTTCGCACGCTTCCGGACAATGCGTTCCCGGACGGCTTCGACCTCATCGTCGCCGACGCGTCGTTCATTTCGCTAAGGACGATCTTGCGGCGCGCGATTTCGTACTTGCGTGAGGGCGGTACGATTGTCGCATTGCTCAAGCCGCAATTCGAAGCCGGACGCGAGCGTCTCGGTGGCGGCGGCGTCGTACGCGACCCGCAGACACATAGCGACGTCCTGCGCGAGTTTCGCGATGCCGCGCCGGGACTCGGTCTGGGCGTCGTCGCTGCAATCGTCTCGCCGCTGCGTGGTCCGGCCGGAAACGTCGAATTCTTGCTCGAGCTGCGGCGGGGAGAAAATATGCTCGCTGACGGCGATATCGAGCGCCTCGTCGAAGAGGCGCACGGTTGATGGCGCACACGGTCGCGTTCTATGTCGATCTCATGCAAGAAAACGCGCGGCGCGTCGCAACCGAGGCGACGGGCGGAGCGCGCGATGCCGGCTATAGCGTTGCGCTGTGCGAGAGTCAAGACGCGACGCTGCATCTCGCCGACAAGGGCGCGAAGGTCGAAGATGCCGACTACCTAGTCGCGATCGGTGGCGATGGAACGCTCTTGCGCGCGGCACGGATCGCATATCCGCACGATATTCCACTGCTCGGCATCAACACGGGGCGCCTCGGTTTCCTCACGGAGCTGGAGCTCGACGGCAATGGTCACATGCGCACCGATCTCAAGCGTGTGCTCGAAGATAAATCGGATCTGGTCATCGAGGAACGTGCTGCGCTGGAAGCGGAGCTGCCCGACGGCAAGGCTCACATTGCGCTGAACGACATCGTCGTGCACAAGGGCGACGCTTCACGGATGGATACGTTCAGTCTGGCGCTCGACGGCGAGCATGTAGCCGATCTTCCGTCCGACGGCGTGGTCGTCGCGACGCCGACGGGTTCGACGGCGTATTTCCTTTCGGCCGGTGGGCCGATCATCTCACCGAGCGTCGATGCATTTGGGATCGCAGCACTCTTGCCGCACACGCTCTTCGCGCGTCCGCTGATCGTTCCGACGCACATGACGATCGAGATTTGCGTCAACTCGGAGGGCCTCCACGCGGTCCTTGTCGCCGACGGCGAAATGGTCGCGAATCTCAAGCCGCGCGATAATGTCGTCATTCGCCGCGCCCCGAAGCCGTTTCGTTTCGCGCACCACGGACAGCTGCGCTACTTCTCGCGCCTCGAACAAAAACTGCGCTGGGGCGTGTCGATTCGAGGGACATCGCGCTAATGGCGCTGCGGCGCCTAACCGTCGAAGATTACGAGCTGATCGCGCACGCCGAGCTCGAACCCGCCGCCGGATTGACCGCCATCACGGGCGAGACCGGGAGCGGCAAAACGATGTTGCTCGATGCGATCGATTTTGTGCTGGGCGCGCGCGCCGCGACCGATGCTGTGCGCAAAGGCCGGAAACGCGCGCGCATCTCGCTCGAAATCGAACCCGACGCACGCGCGCTCGCAGCAATCGCAGCTGCCGGCATCGAGATCGACGAGGACGAAACGCTTGCGATCGTGCGCGAGCTCTCCGACGGAAAGACGAGTGCACGCGTTGGCGGCGTGCCCGTAAGCGCAGCCCAATTGCGTTCGATCGGCCGCGAAGTAGCCGAGGTCGTTGGGCAGCACGAAGCCCAACGTCTGCTCGTACCTGCGCAGCAGCTTGATGCGCTCGATCGTTTCGGCGGTGCGGAATTGCTTGCGACTGCGAGCCGGCTGCGCGCGGCGTACGAACGTCACGCTGCGGTTGTTCTCCAGCTCACGGAGCTCGAGGCGCAAGCGGGCCGGGCGCTCGCCGACGCCGACTACGCGGCATTTGCGTCGCGCGAGATTTCCGATGCTGCGCCCGAAGCCGATGAAGAAGAACGCCTGCGCGAACGGCGCGACCTGCTCGTCAACTCGGAGCGTATTGCGAGCGCTTTGCGCGCGGCGCATGATACGTTGACGGAGAGGGAAGCGAGCGCATCAGATAGTCTCGGCGGAGCAGCGACATCGCTGTCGAGCGTCGGACGCTACGCGCGTGAGCTCGAAGAGCTTGCGAATTCGGCGAGTGCGTTGCAGAGCGAAACCTCCGAGCTTGCCGGCCGTATCGCGCGTCAGCTCGAAGCAGTCGACATCGATCCGGCGGAGCTCGATGCGATCACCGGGCGGCTCGAGCTGCTCGATCGTCTGAAGAAGAAATACGGCGGCTCGATCGAGGCCGTGCTCGAGGCCAAGCAGCGCTTCGATGCAACGATGAAGCGTTTCGAACACGGCGATGAACATCGAGCTTCGTTGCAGCGATCCCGAGATGAAGCCGCGGCCGACCTGCGCGATGCCGCGGCGAAACTGACAAAGCTGCGACACGCTGCAGCCAAAACGTGCGAGAAGAAAATCTCGAATGAGTTGGCTGCGCTTGCCATGCCGTCAGCGCGATTCGAAATCGCGTTCGAGATGCTCGAGCAAGTTGGTCCGCGTGGCGCGGAGCGCTGCGAGTTCATGCTGGCTGCGAATCCGGGGGAGCCGGCGCGCTCGCTCGGACGCAGCGCGTCTGGCGGCGAGCTTTCGCGCGTCATGCTGGCGCTGACGGTTGTGCTCGCCGATCGGTCCGCCCGTACTGCGATCATCTTCGACGAAATCGACGCGGGCGTAGGCGGCGCGACCGCAAACGCCGTCGGCGCGCGACTTGCCGACCTGGCGCGCGATCTTCAGGTCGTGTGCGTCACGCATCTCGCGCAGATCGCCGCTTTTGCAGACCGTCAAGTCGCGCTCCGCAAAACGGAGACAAAGTCAGCGACGCTCATCGAAATCGTCGACCTCGACCGCGACGCGCGCCTTGAAGAGCTCGCGCGAATGCTCAGCGGCGCAACGACCGGCGTGTCGTTGCAGCATGCAAAAACGTTGTTGAAAGAGCGCAAAGCCGGGTAGTCATTCAATCGTCGCGCGAACGTGCGCGTCCGGCAATGCCGCTTTAGGTCTTACTCGATCCGGTGCAACTTGACGACGTTAGTGCCGCCTTCGCCGACAGGCATGCCGCTCGTGACGACGATGACTTCACCGCGTTCGGCGATGGCTTCGGAGAGTAGGCGGGCTTCGGCAAGCTCGAGCATCGTTTCGAACATCTTATAGGGCTGCACGACGAGCGCTTCAACCCCCCACACGACAGACAGCCGGCGCGCGACTTCCCGGCGCGGCGTGATCGCGTAGATACGCGCGGTCGGCCGGAATGATGAGATGTGCCGTGCCGTGTTGCCGGTCGTCGTGCCGGTGACGGCCGAGCGAAGGCTGAGGGCTTCGGTGCAAAGTGCCGCGGCCTGGGCGACGGTCGTCGCGATCGAGCCGTCGTGGTATTCGAGGCGGCGCGCTTTCATTTCAGCGTGGGGATAGTCTTTTTCGATTTCGCCGGCAATTGTTGCCATGACTTTGACCGCATCGAGAGGATATTTTCCACGCGCCGTTTCGCCCGACAGCATCACGGCATCGGTGCCGTCAAGAATTGCATTTGCAACGTCGTTTGCTTCTGCGCGCGTCGGCCGCGCGTTGGTGATCATCGACTCGAGCATCTGCGTCGCGGTGACGACCGGCTTGCTGGCACGATTCGCGCGTTCGATCAAATGCTTTTGAATCATCGGGACCGTCTCGAGCGGAACCTCGATGCCCAAGTCGCCGCGTGCGACCATGATGCCATCTGCGACGTCGATGATCTCGGCGATGTGTTCGAGCGCTTCGTGCTTTTCGATTTTCGCCATGACCGGCGTGTCGTGTTTGCGTTCGTGAATGAACGACTTCACGCGCAAAAGATCTTCGGCGGAACGCACAAACGAGACACCGACCCAGTCGACGTCTTTTGTCAACCCGTACGCCAGGTGCTCGAGGTCGCGATCCGTGACCGACTCGATTTGCAAGGTCCCGTCTGGATAATTTATGCCTTGCGACGCCCGCAAATCGCCGCCGACCTCGACGTGCGTACGCACCTCATCGGACGTGACTTCGTCGATCCGCAACGCAATCGTGCCGTCTTGTAAGTATATCGACTTGCCGGCTTCAACGTCGTTCGGGAGATTCGCGTAGCTCACCGAGACGCACGTCGGCGAACCTTGCAGCTGCCGTGTCGTAAGCGTAAAGGGTGCGCCGCTTTCGAGGCGGACGGTCGCCTGTCCATCGAGCGAACCGGTTCGTACTTTCGGTCCGGGAAGATCTTGCAGCACCGCGACGTGCATGTCGAGTTCGTTCGCGATGCGACGCACGTCGTCGATTACCGCGCCGTGTTCTTCGTGCGTGCCGTGCGAGAAGTTCAAGCGCACGACGTTGACGCCGGCGAGAAACATCGCTCGCAACATTTGTGGGTCGCGCGACGACGGTCCGATTGTGGCGACAATCTTTGTTCGCTTGCCATCTCGGTTGACGCTTCCCATGGTGCGCGCGCTTCTCGGACGCGACTGGACCGCCTCCTTGAGTTCGCGCGACAAATGGAAGCTTGCGGCAAGCGTCATAGTGCGGCCAAGTGAGCGCGCGTGACCCTGGGGACCGCCGGCGTTTCAGCGGAGCCTATGGGCTCTCGCTGCTCGTGCATGTGCTTTTCTTTTTCGTGCTGTTCCAAATTCTCGCGTTTCGAAGCGAGTCGGGGCCACCCGAACAGACCCAAGCGAACGTCGCCTCGACCGTGATCACGCTCGAATCCGCACAGCCCACGCCGACGCCGCTTGTGACGATCACCGAGCAGCCGACGACGATTCCGACGGTCACGCCGACCTACGTCCCGACCCCGAAAGTGGTCCCGAAGCAAACGCCACTTCGCCTCCCGCGTCCGCCACCGGTTGCCGTCAGCTTCAAGCCGACATTTCTTCCGACCGCGATTCCTTCAGTCGCGCCAACACGACCGCCGATTGTTGAGCCGACGCCCACGATCGTTCCAACCGCTCGGCCTACTCCTGTGCCGACCGTCGAAGAAACCGTCCGGGCAACGCCGGTTCCGACCGTGCGTCCGACGATCGCGCCGACCGAGACGCCGCAGCCCGCGACCGCTCCCCCGACGCCTCGGCCCACGGTGGCTCCAACCGAAGCACCCACCCATGAGCCGACCGTCGCTCCGACCCGTGAGCCGACGCGAGAGCCGACCGTAGCCCCGACGGCCGTGCCTGCGCCCACCTCGGCACCGACCCAGGCCGCGACTGCGGTCGCGCGCGCCACAGGGCCGCCCGCGACCGCGCGCCCCACGACAGCGCGTCCGGCAACGGCCCGTGCCACCCTGGCGCCGACTTCGCGGCCGGTCGCGGTGCGCACGGCAGCGCCGAGCGCGCAACCCTCGCCGGTCTCATCCGCAAACGCCGCCGATCTCGAAGCTCGCATGCGTAAAATGCTCGGCACAATCAACGAAGAGCGGCACTACGATACGAAGAGCTACGCCGACGAGATTGCGGATGCCGAAAAGAAATTGGCGTCGGACTACGAGGTCAAGAATCTCAAGCCGCCGCCGCTCAAAGGCATTGGCGAGAAGACGGTCGCGTTCGAGTTCGACGTCGGACAGGTGCTCTACGCGCTCAAGGTCGTCAACCTCGGTCCGCTGCTTCCGAAGATCTGCGCCGGTTGGCTGGTGACGACGCGAGGGCCCGAGCAACCGCCTGTTTTCTACGTCGGTACCTGCCGGAAGAACGATGACATCGCCGATCCACGCGACCGGCAGCAGCGTATCAACTACCCGACCCCGCCGCCGTTGCACAACTAGGCGCCTTTGGTGTATAGTCGCTGACGAAAGCGCGCCGCCAGGCGCGCTTTAATATTTCCCAGAGGAGGGTGTCAGCCGTGCAGGCCGGAGGCGAGGCACGTGATGTCATCGGAGCGTTCGAGCGCGCAGCGTACGAGCTCTCGATCGATGCATCTCTGCGTGACGTCGAAGTCGTTTCGACCTCGCACCACAAGCATCGTGGCTCGATCGAGTTTCGCGTCATAATCGACAAGCCGGGCGGCGTCGACGTCGCGACCTGCGAGCGTATCGCGCGCAAGCTCAATGCTGCACTCGACCAGTATCCCGAAATGTACACGCTTTCGGTCGAATCGGCGGGACTCGAGCGTCCGCTGCTGCGGCCCGCAGATTACCAACGCTTCATCGGTTCCAACGTCAAGCTCACGACCGACATCATGGTCCGCGGCGCAAAGACGCATCGCGGACGACTCGAGGGCTTGCGCGGTACTAATGTCATCCTCACGCAAAAAGACGGCGAGCTGCCGCTCCCGCTCACGCTCATCAAGCACGCGAACCTCGAGTACGATCCGCGTGCCGACTTAGCAAAAGAGAAAAAAGAAAGACGACACAGATGAATACTGAAATGCTCTCGGCTCTCAAAGAGATCGAAACTGAACGCGGTATCGGATTCGAGATGCTGCTCGAAGCGCTCGAAGCCGCATTGATCTCGGCGTACAAGCGCAACTACGGTAGCGACGCAAACGCGATAGTCACGATCGATCGTCAAAGCGGAGAGTACCGTGTGTATCATCGCCGCACGGTCGTCGAAGAGGTCGCCGATCCGAAGCTCGAGGTCACGAAGCGAGAAGCCGGCGGAAATTACGAGCCGGGGGATTTCTACGACGAGGAAGTGACGCCCAAAGATTTCGGCCGCATCGCCGCGCAGACCGCAAAGCAGGTCATCGTGCAGCGCATTCGCGAGGCCGAGCGCGACACGATCTTCAACACGTATAGCGCGAAGCTGCATGACATCGTGATGGGCGTCGTCCAGCGTTACGAACAGCGCAACATGTACGTGCTGCTCGACAACAAACACGAAGCGCTCTTGCCGCTCTCGGAACAAGTCCACCGCGAGAATTATCGGATCAACGATCGCATTCGCGCCTACGTACTCGACGTTCGCAAGAGTCCGAAGGGTCCGCTCGTCGTTCTCTCACGCGCCGCTGAGGGTCTCGTGCAGCGACTGCTCGAGAATCAAGTGCCGGAGATCCGCGAAGACGTCGTCGAGATCATGGCGATCTCGCGCGAAGCCGGGAGCCGAACGAAGGTTGCCGTGCATTCGAATCGACCGGAAGTCGATGCGGTCGGTGCGTGTCTCGGACCGAAGTCGAGTCGCATTGCGGCTGTCTCCGACGAACTGCGCGGCGAAAAGATCGACGTCATTCGCTGGGCTCCCGATGTGAGCGGCTTCATTCAAAATGCGCTCGCACCGGCGAAGGTTATCGGCGTTGAGCTCTTCGAGGATGACGGCGTTGCGCTCGTTATCGTTCCCGATTATCAACTTTCGCTTGCGATCGGACGCGAAGGTCAGAATGTGCGGCTTGCTGCGCGTCTAACCGGTTGGCGTCTCGACATCACGTCGGAAACCGAAGCTGACTCAAATCGCGCGCGGTACCTTGCCGAACGCGAAGAGCTCGGTGCGGTTGCCGAAACGGTCGAGGCTGAAGTCGTGGCGGAAGGCGAAGAAGTCGTCGCCGAAGGCGAAGAAACCGTCGATCCCGAGTTGCTACGCCGGCTTGAAGAGTTCAAGCGGGAGATGTTGCAGCAATAGTGTCCCAAGGGCGCGAGCCGATTCGGACGTGCGCAGGCTGCCGCGAGCGGCATCCGCAAGGCACAATGGTCCGCTTTACTCCCGCCCAGAGCGGTTGGGTCGCCGACAAGACAAGCCGTCAACCGGGCCGCGGCGTTTATCTCTGTTCGTCGGAGTGCGCCGCTGCAGTCGCGAAGAACAAACGATTCCCAGGACTTAGCCAAGCGGCTGAGTTTCTCCGAACAGGCTCAAACATGATAAACTAACCCGTCGTCGGCGAAGCCTTCTCAGGTTCGCCGAGGTCTCACTAAAGGACAGTATGGCAACGGTAACCGGCAAAGTGCGGATTTTCGAGCTCGCAAAAGAGCTCGGAATGACTTCGAAAGACCTGATCGCCCTCTTTGGGCGGCTGGGGCTCGAAGCGAAAAACCAACTCAGCGTCGTCGACGACAAGATCGCCGATTTGTTGCGCGCGCAGCTCAAAGCGAAAAACGCAGCTGCCGCCGCGCCGGCCGCTGCTAAGGCTGAGGCCGCTCCTGCGCCCGCCGCGAAGCCGAAGCCGGCCCCGAAGGCCGCTGCAGCTCCGGCCGCTCCGCCCCCCGACCCTGTCCCGACCTTGAAGCCTGTCCTCGACACGCCGCGCCGTGCCCCGGCCCCAGCAGCTCCCGCGGCAGCAACGCCTCCGGCAGCCGCTAACGGAGAAGCCACGCATGCGCCCGCAGTGGCTGAGGAGCCGCCTAAAGCTGCGCCTCGCCGTCCAGCCCCCGCGCCCGCACCAGCCGCCACCGAGGCTCCGATCCCGCAGCTGCGTCCGGTTCCGCCGGGTCAAAGCTCGATTCGTCCTCCGGCTGCGCCTCCAGAACAAGCGCGTCCGCAAGCCGCAGCACCGACGTCTGCCGCGCCCGGCCCCCGCATTGGTCTCCCCGGCCGTCCCGGTGTCGCGCCTCGCCCTGGTCAGCCCGGTGTCCCGGGCCAAGGGTATCAACCGCGTCCGCTCACACCACCCGGTGCGCCTCGCCCCGGCGGCCCTGCGCCCGTCGGCGGGCGTCCGCGTCCGGCCGGCAATGGACCTTTTCGTCCGCTTCCGCCCGGCCCGCGCCCTGGCGGCCCGCGTCCCGGCATGCCGCTCGTTCCAGCCGGTGGCGGACCGACGCCCAGCTCCGGTGCTCCCGGACGCGACGGCCGCGGCGCGCCGCGCGATCGCGATGACAAACTTTCGAAAAAAGATCGCGAGAAAGAACAGCTGCTCGAGAAAGCGCGCAACAAAAAGCGCGGCTCGCTCGATGCTGCGCCCGCGACGCCCCCCACAAAGCTCGAGAAGATCGAGATCCCAGACGTGCTCACCGTGCAAGAGCTTGCAACGTCGATGATCATCCCGGCCAAAGACATCATCAAAGAGCTCATCAAGATGGGCACGATGGCGACGATCAATCAAAACATTCCGAGCGAAATGGCGATCACCGTTGCGAAGAAGTTCGGTTTTGAGGCGATCCTCAAAGAAGCCGGCGAAGAAGTCGTCGTCGAGCAAGAAGAAGATCGTCCCGAGCTGCTTACCTCGCGTCCGCCGGTCGTTACCGTGCTTGGTCACGTCGACCACGGCAAGACGTCGCTGCTCGATAAGATTCGCGTAGCAAACGTTGCCGGAGGCGAAGCCGGCGGTATCACGCAGCGCATCGGTGCGTACACGGTCGAGAAGAACGATCGCAAGATCACCTTCATCGATACGCCCGGTCACGAAGCGTTCACGGCGATGCGCGCGCGCGGTGCGAAAGTCACCGACGTCGCCGTGCTCGTGGTTGCCGCAGATGACGGTGTCATGCCGCAAACGATCGAGGCCATCAGTCACATTCGTGCAGCGAATGTTCCGATCGTCGTTGCGATCAACAAGATCGACAAAGCCGATGCCAATCCGGATCAAGTGAAGACGCAGCTGACCGAACAAGGTCTGCAGCCTGTCGATTGGGGCGGCAAAGTCGAAATGGTGCCGGTTTCTGCGCGTAACGGAATAGGCATCGATCAGCTGCTCGAGACCGTGCTGCTTGAAGCCGACATTCTCGATCTCAAGGCGAACAAGAATCGCCGCGCGGCGGCGGTCGTCATCGAATCGGCGCTCGATCGCGGGCGTGGCCCGGTGGCGACGGTGCTCGTGCAAAATGGAACACTGCGCGTCGGCGACATCGTCGTCGTCGGCGGCACGTACGGTAAGATTCGTGCGCTGCTCGACGATCGCGGCAAGCAAGTAAAGAAGGCTGGCCCCTCGATTCCTGTCGAGCTCATGGGTCTCTCCGACGTTCCGTCGGCCGGCGACACCCTGATGGTCGTCTCCGATGAGCGTGTTGCACGCGAAGCCGCTGCCAAGCGCAGCAACAAGCGTCGCGACGTGCGCATTCAAACGACCGCCGGTCCGAAGATCACGCTCGAGACGTTCATGCAGATGGCGACGGAAGGCGCAAAGACGCTCAATCTCGTCATCAAGGCCGACGGTCAAGGTTCGGTCGAAGCGTTGCGCACCCGTGTCGAATCGCTTTCGACGGCCGAGGTCAACATTCGCGTGATCTATGCCGGCGTCGGTGCGATCACGCCGAACGACGTCAACCTTGCATCGGCATCCAATGCCGTGTTGATCGGCTTCAACATCCGTCCGGATGAAAACGTCAAGCGGCTTGCGTCAACTGAGCTCGTCGATCTGCGCTTCTATCAGGTCATCTACGAAGTAGAGAACGATCTGAAGAAAGCCATGGTCGGCATGCTCGATCCGAAATTCCGCGAGGTCGTTCTCGGGCGCGCCGAAGTCCGCGAGGTCTTCAAGGTATCGAAGGTCGGTACGATTGCGGGCTGCTACGTGCAATCCGGCAAGCTTACGCGCAGTGCGAAGGTTCGCGTGTTGCGTGATTCGGCCGTCGTGTTCGAAGGCGAGCTGGAATCACTGCGGCGCTTCAAAGACGACGTGCGCGAGGTTCAAGAGAACTTCGAATGCGGCGTTCAAGTTGCGAAGTATCAGGATCTCAAGGCCGGCGACGTCATCGAAGCGTTCACGAGCGAGCTCGTTGCGCCGGAGATGGCGACGGCTTGAAGCCTGAACGGCGAGGCCGGATCGATCACGAAATCCAACGAGCCATCGCAAAAATCATCGGAGAAGAAATCAAAGATCCGCGCCTCGGTTTCGTGACCGTGACGCGCGCGGAGATTACCGGCGATATGAAGCACTGTAAGGTGCACGTCTCGGTTATCGGTGATCGCCATGTCGCGCGGCAGTCGATGGATGTGCTCGAGTCAGCGAAGGGCTTCATTCGCGGACGTCTGGGCGAAGAGGTCAAGCTGCGTAATACGCCCGAGTTGACCTTCGTCGAAGATCGATCGACCGAGCGTGCTATCGAGATGACGTACAAAGTCGATAAGGCCGCAGCGGTCTCTTCCGGAAAGACTGCCGAATGAGCGAAACGCTCGTCCAATCCTCATCGACGGAAGATGTCGTCGCAGAGCTCAAGCGCCGCACCCACTTCGTCATGGTTTCGCACGTGAAGCCCGACGGCGATACGCTTGGTGCCGGTCTTGCGCTTGGCCTCGCACTCAAGAGTCTCGGCAAGCACGTCTGGTATTTTCAGGAGGGCGAGGTCCCGCGTAACCTGCGGTTTCTTCACGAAAGCGATCTGGTTACGAAGCATCTGCCTGCGGATCTGCCGGCTGACACGCTGTTCGTCTTCGGCGACATGAGCAATCTGTCGCGTAGCGGTGAGTCGCTTCCGAAGCTGAAGCGCGAGAACATTCTCGACATCGATCACCATCTGGGCAACGAACACTTCGGCGCGTTCAATTACGTGCTTCAAGACGAATGCTCGACCGGAACCTGCGTGCTGCGGTTGCTCAAAGAGCTTGGTGCGAAGATCACGCCGGAGATCGCCACGGCCTTGCTGACCACGATCATGACCGACACGGGCGGTTTCATGCACAGCAACACGACGGCGGAAGTATTGCGCACGTCGGCGTGGCTCGTCGATCTGGGCGCCGACAAAGAGCAAGTCACCCAGGAGATCTTTGCCAATAAGCGCCTCGCCGCGCAGAAGTTGCTCGGTGCCGTACTGTCGCGCGCCGTGCTCGACGATGCCGGACGCTACTGCTGGGCCGTGATCGATCAACAGCTGATGGACGAGCTCGGCGCCGATTACGAAGATACGGAAGACATCATCAATCAGCTGCTTGCAATCGAAGGCGTCGAAGTCGCGTCGCTCTTCAAGGATTTCGACGCCGCCGTGCGCGTGAGCTTACGCAGCAGTGGTCGCGTCAACGTGCAAGCAGTAGCGGGCCGGATCGGCGGCGGTGGACATTTCCGCGCCTCGGGTCTTACCTATCCAGGCAACATTCAAGAAGCCATCGCCGGCGTCCATTCCGCGCTGTACGCCGAGGGTCTCTAAGCCGAGATAATGCTCGGCTTCATAAATTTATTTAAACCGCCGGGGCTAACGTCGACGCAGTTTGGTGCACGATTGCGGTGGATTTATCGCAAACCGGGAGAACCGAAGATTGCGATCGGGCATGTCGGTACACTCGATCCGCAAGCGGCGGGCGTCTTGCCGATAGCGCTTGGGCGCGCGACGCGCTTGATTCCATTGATTGCGGACAAGCGCAAAGCGTACGCATTCACGCTCGTCCTTGGTCACGCCACGACGACCGGCGATGCCGGGGGCGATACGACGGAGACCGCCGACGTTCCAAGCGATGCCCGCGTGCGTTTGGAATCGGTGCTCGACAAGTTCATCGGACGCGTTGAACAAATACCGCCGATGTTCAGCGCGCTTAAAGTCGACGGGAAGCCGCTATACAAATTCGCGCGCGCCGGCGAGACGATCGAACGTAAATCGCGTACGATCACGATTTATTCGCTCAACGTACTCGGGGCCGACGATGCGGCGACGTTCCGGATACGCGTCGCCTGCAGCGAGGGCACCTACGTGCGCACGCTGGCCGAAGATCTTGCACGTGCGATCGGGACGGTCGGACACGTCGGCGCGCTATTGCGCGAAGCATCGGGCCCCTTCGTCCTCTCGGAAAGTTTGACGCTCGACGAAGTCGCGGCCGATCCGGTTGCGGCGCTGACGCCGCCGGAGAGCGTCATTGCAATTCCCACGGTCGTCCTCGATGGACGAGGTTCGGTCGACTTTCGCGCCGGTCGAATCGTCGCGATGCGCGAGCCGGTCGGTGATACGCACGTGTTCGTGCGGGACATGACACGGATGCTCGTCGGTATCGGCGAGATGCACGGGACGATGCTGGCTCCCCGAAAGGTTTTCGTCTGAACGTTCACCACGAGATTCCGGACGCGGCGCGCGAACGTCCGCTTGCGCTTGCGATCGGATTCTTCGATGGTTTTCATCGTGGTCACCGTGCCATCATCACAGCGTTGCTGCGCGAACGCCGGCCTGGATATCGCGCGGCGGTGCTTACGTTTCGCAATCACCCGGCGACGTACTTGCGTCCGTCTGAAGTCCCGCCGATGATCTCGACGCTCGAAGAACGTCTCGATAATCTTGCGCGGGCCGGCGTTGACGAAGCGTACCTCTTGCCGTTCGGCGACGCGATCGCGAAGCTGGACGCCCAAACGTTTCTCGAGGATGTCGTCGCGAAGCGTATCGGCGTACGGGTGCTTGTCGTCGGCGAGAATTTTCGCTTCGGCGCGGGACGCGGCGGTGATGCCGCATTTGCGCGCGAGCGTATGAGTGCGCTGGGCATCGGATTTGTCGCAGTCGGTCAGCTCGAGGATCGCGGCGAGCGAATTTCCTCGACGCGGGTTCGTCGCGCGATTGCGGCTGGGGATCTCGCGCTTGCGGACGAGTTGCTCGGAGCACCGTACATACTGCAGGGTCGCGTCGTCGTCGGCGAAGGGCGCGGTCACGATCTTGGTTTCCCGACTGCGAATCTCGATGTCCCCGCGGGCAAGTTGATTCCAGCCGACGGCGTCTATCGCTGTGTCGCACGCTACGACGGCCGCGACTACGCGGCACTCCTATCGATCGGGACGAACCCGACCTTCGAGTCCGGAACGCGCCGAACGACGGAGGTTTGGCTGCGCGACTTCGACGGCACGATCTACGGCGAGCAACTTAATCTACGCGAGCTGCGTTTTCTCAGAGGACAGCTGCGCTTCGAAAATCCCCAAGCCCTCATCGAACAGATGCGGGCGGACGTGGCAGCCGTGCCGTATCCCACCATCGCATGATTCGCAAAATTGTCGCTCTCGCCATCATCGCACTGTGCACGGCCCCCGTGGCCGCGGCTGCACCGCCGCATCCTGGCCAGCCGGCCCCGACGTTTGACATTAGAACGCTCGATAACAAGCAGTTAAAGCTCACGAAGTTCCACGGCAAGGCCGTGTATTTGGATTTTTTTGCCAGCTGGTGCGCGCCGTGCCGTGAAGAGACGCCCGAGATCATCAAGCTCTCGAAGCAGTACCAGAAACGCGGCCTAGCCGTAATCGGCTTGGACGACAACGAAAGCAAAGATCGCGCGCAAGGCTTTAGCGACCAATTCAAGGTGCCGTTCCCGGTGGCCGTCGCAGATCAGAAATTGCTCGACAGCTACGGCGTAATTGCGTTACCGGTCCACGTCTTCATCGATCGCAACGGCCAGGTCAAGCTCTACCGCCTCGGCGAGATGTCGCCGCAACAAATCGAAGACGCAGTTAACTCGATACTCTAGTGTCATCCTGAGCGTAGCGCTCCGCAGGAGCGCGGAGTCGAAGGATTGCGAGCGTGCTCCAGGTAGCGCAACGATCTCTACGTTTAGAGCATTGGCATGTGTGAGGTAGAGAAGTGGTAGATTCGAACGCAGACTGGGAGAAACGGCTCAAAGACCTGTGGGCGACGCTCGACGATCGTGATGAACAACAGTTTGTCGACGCAATGAATATTCTCGTAGCCGAACTTCCGCCCGAGAGCGCCATCGGACTGTTTGAGCGCGCCTGCGCTCTCGATTCAACCGGCCACTCCGATTTGGCGGTACCGTTGTACAAAGCGGCACTCGACGCCGGTGTGGTGGGCGAACGGCGTCGCCGGTCCGTCATTCAAATGGCAAGTTCAATGCGAAACATCGGACGGGCCGAAGATGCAGTCGCGCTGCTTTCTGCCGAGCTCGATGGTGAAGCAGATGCACTTACCGGGGCCGTCCGAGCGGTTCTCGCGCTTTGTCTGGTCGATGTCGGACGTGAACGCGAAGCCGTGTCGGTAGCACTGACGGCGCTCGCCGAGTATCTGCCTCGGTATAATCGATCCATGGCCAACTACGCGCGCCTACTTGTCGATCCTAAGCCGCCTGAACGGTGATTGCTTTTCCGTCGTAACCGACGCGGGCGGTGCTTCCGCCCGGAAGTTCGCCGCGTAAGATCGCGCCCGAAAGCGGCGAGGTGACACAGCGCGCAATGGTGCGCTGCACGAAGCGCGCGCCGCTGCCGGCGGCAATACTTTCTCTCGCGAGAAACCGTCGTGCATCGGGGCTGAGATCGAGGACGACGGCTTGCGCACCGAGGCGTTCGACCAGCGCACGTAACTGCAACTCGACGATCTGCTCGATCTCGGGGACGCCGAGCGAACGGAAGAGGACGGTCTCGTCGATGCGGTCGAGCAGTTCTTTGCGCAGGGCCATCTCGAGCTCGCCGGCGTCGATGTTGCTCGTCATCACGACCAGCGCGTGACGGAAATCGATCGTGCGGCCTTTCGCGTCGGTCAGCCGCCCGTCGTCGAGGATCTGCAAGAGAATCGCTGTGACGTCCGGGTGCGCTTTCTCGATCTCATCGAAGAGCACGACGCAGTAAGGACGGCGTCGCACAGGTTCCGTGAGCTGCCCGGGTTCATCGTGTCCGTGATATCCGGGTGGCGCGCCGAGCAGACGTGAGATCGTATGCGTTTCCGTATATTCGCTCATGTCGAGGCGCACGAGTGCATCGTCGGTTCCGAACAAGACGTGTGCGAGTGCGCGGGCGAGCTCGGTCTTGCCGACACCGGACGCGCCGATGAAGAGGAATCCACCCACCGGCTTGCGCGGATCCTTTAATCCGGCGCGGGCGCGACGAATCGCTTCCGAGACGGCATGCACGGCTTCGCGCTGTCCGACGACGCGAGATTCGAGGGACGTTTCGAGCGCGAGCAAACTGCGCGATTCTTCCGCGCTGAGCGTGCCTTGCGGGATTCCCGTCCAGCGTGAGACGACGTTCGCAATCGTTTGCGCGTCGATGATGCCGCCCGCTCCGATGAGTGCGGCACTTGCGGCTGCTTCATCGACGAGATCGATCGCTTTGTCCGGAAGAAAGCGGTCCGCGATGTAGCGTGCAGAAAGCGTCGCCGCCGCGACCAGCGCTTCATCGGTGATTTGCACGTGATGATGCACGGCGTATTTTTCGCGCAGCCCGCGCAAGATCGCAATCGTTTGATCGACCGTCGGTTCGTCGATGGCGATTGGCTGAAAACGACGCTCGAGGGCCGGATCGCTTTCGACATGCTTGCGATACTCACCGAACGTCGTCGCGCCGATGCATTGCAGCTCGCCGCGCGCAAGCTCCGGCTTGATCATCGAGGAGAGATCGAGCGAGCCTTCCGCCGCGCCGGCGCCGACGAGCGTGTGCAGCTCGTCGATGAATAAGATGACGTCTCGCGACGCGCGTTTGATCTCATCGAGAATGCGCTTGACCCGTCCCTCGAATTCGCCGCGATACTTCGTTCCGGCAACGAGCGGACCGAGCGAAAGCGCGAGAACGCGCTTGTCAAGCAACGCCGCAGGGACGGTTCCCGCGACGATACGCTGCGCAAGGCCTTCGACGACCGCCGTTTTCCCGACGCCGGGCTCACCGATCAAGACGGGATTATTCTTGCTGCGGCGCGCGAGAATCGAGATCACGCGCTCGATCTCATCGTCTCGCCCGATGACGGGATCGAGCTTGCCGGCGCGCGCATCCGCGGTAAGGTCGCGCGAATACGCGGCGAGCGTCGGCGTTCCGCCCCGCAAGCGCTTCGTCCACTCGAGCGGATTCGATGCCGGCGGCGTCGATTCTGAGCCGCCTTCGGTGCCACGCATATACCGATCGAGCGCGAAGGCGACACCGCCCAGAAGCGCTGCGGCTGCGCCGGCGCCAAGCAGCGGACGAAGCGACGCAAACTTCCGGTTTCGCGCGCAGGCTGCACACAAGTCGACCTGCACCCAGCGTCCCGAGCGCATCGAATAGTCCCGAACGCTTGCCGGCTGAGCCTTACAGGCCTCGCACGTGTTTTCGATCATCGAACAGGTCTACCGTGAACGGCAGACAGCGGTTTCAGCTCCTAGGGTGCGAGCTCGTAGGTGACAGTGACGGTCGCGTGGATTTCGACCGACGACGGGCTGATCTGCGTCGGGACCGCCGGCGCCGCAGCAAGCGTGGCGACGCGCATCATCTGCGGCGCAAAAACTGGGCTTTGCACGGACGATACGCGGCGAATCGCGCCGAGATGCATGTGTGCTGCTTGCGCAATAGCGGCGGCTTGCGTTGCTGCATCCTCGACCGCAGCTGCGAGGGCCGCCGCGTGCGCACCGCGGTCGTCGCGCAGGCCAAAGCTGACGCCGTTGACCTGTGTGACGCCGGCGGCAACCGCGGCATCGATCACGCCGCCGACGTTCGAGAGATTGTCGATCGTGATCGACAAGGCGCGCGTCACGATAAAACCGGTCTGCGGCGGCTTATAGTTGTCGCCGGGTGGCGGCTTTGGGACGAAATTGAGATCGTAGCTCGAGGTCTTGATAGCGGCTGCCGGGACCCCAACACCGCGCATTCGGTCGACGAGCGCGTTGTAGAGCCGGTTATTCGCCGATGTCGCCGTTGCCGCGACGTCATTGTTGGTGACGATCGAAACGGAAAGCAGCGCGCGATCGGGGTCGCGCGAGATCGTTCCGGAGCCCGAGACCGTCACCGTGCCGGCTGAGGTCGCTGCTTGCGCGGGCACGCAAGCAAGAAGGGCGGCCACGCACGCGGCGATCGTGAGAACGGTCTGAGCCCTACTATTTGTAAACATTCTGGTCTGGCTTTTGGTCGGGTTGATGGCGGGCTCCCGCGCGGCGTAGACGATTGTCGCAGAAGAGGCCTCGGCAACAGGAGCGCTCCGCAAAGAGGCACAAAAGGCCCGAGCGATGACCTACATTATCACGGAGCCATGTATCGGCACGAAGGACAAGTCATGCGTCGACGTGTGTCCTGTCGACTGCATTCACGGCGATGAAGAAGATACGATGCTCTTCATCGATCCTGAAGTGTGCATCGACTGTGGTGCGTGCGTTTCAGCATGCCCGGTCGAGGCGATTTACGCCGATGCCGACGTGCCGGAAAAATGGAAGAACTACACCGAGATCAACGCCAACTGGTATAAGGAGCGAGCCGGAAAATAAGACGTAGAGTCGGCCTCCGGGAGTTGATGGACGACCCGGCTGACTCAATCGTCGAGTTGGAGGCGAACCTGCGCGATATAGAACGCGCGAATCGTCTCTTTGGCGGAGTCACTCCGATCGCGCGCGTGCTCGAAGCGACGGGAGCGATCGAAATCCTCGACGTCGGTTGCGGCGCTGCCGACATTCCGCGTGCGCTGCTCGTTCGTGCGCAGCGGCATGGACGCACCCTTGCGATCACATGCCTCGATCGTAGCGAGCAAATGCTCGCGATTGCGCGCCGGCTCGACGGCGAGGGCAACTTCCGTTTCGTGCGCGGTGAAGGCGATGCGCTGCCTTTTGCGGATGGCGCATTCGACGTCGCGATGTGTTCGCTGACGCTGCACCACGTCGAAGGGTCGGCGGCGGTTGGATTCTTACGTGAGCTGCGACGCGTGTCGCGCATCACGCCGATCGTGTGCGATCTGCGGCGCTCGCCCCTCGCCTACGCGGCGACTTGGACGCAAGTGCACGTATTCTCGCGAAACCGCTTGACGCGCCACGACGCGCCGGCTTCCGTTTTGCGCGCGTATACGCCGGCAGAAGCCGTCGGGCTTGCGCGCGAGGCTGGATGGCGCGCGCCGAGCGTACGCGTCGAACCGTGGTTTCGGATGACGCTCGTCGATGAAGCCCGATAACGAACGCGTCATTGTCGTTGGCGCGGGGCCGTCCGGGGCGGCAACGGCACTCGCACTTGCGCGCGCGTCGATTCCCGTAACGCTCATCGAGCGAACCGCCTTTCCGCGGCGCAAGGTGTGCGGCGAGTATTTGGGGATGGGCGCCGTCGCAGCGCTCGATGCGCTTGGCCTCGGCGAACAGGTGCGCGCGCTCGGTTCGGCCCTACGCGGGATTCGCATCGTCACCGGCGGCGCGCATGTGGAGCTTGCGTTCTCGCGGCCCGCGATTGGACTCGCGCGCGCGACGCTCGACAATCTCATTCTCGAAGCTGCGCTCGGTGCGGGTGCTCAGCTCGTGAGCGGTCGCGTTGAAGACGTGTTCTCGCGCGGCGTGGCCGTACGCGACGCCAGCGGCGAGCGCGTCCGGCTGCAGGGACGTTTTGTTGTCGGCGCTGACGGCGTCGGTTCGATCGTCGCGCGCAAGCTCGGCTTGACTCTGCCGCTACCTTCACGTCCGCGATTCGCGGTCGGCGGACATTTTCGCGGCATCGAAGGCACGAATGGATGCCTCGAGATGTATTGCGACGGGAAAACGTATCTTGCGATCAATCCGCTCGGCGACGGGATTGCGAACGTGATGGCGGTTGCGCCGAAAGATCGCCTCGAGACGTGGTCGCGGGTGATGGAGTTTGCTGCCGAAGCGCGCAGTGGTCCGCGCGTCGCCGTCGGTCCGCTCGTGCACGACGTTCGCCGCACGATTGCGCCGGGGGCGATGCTGGTCGGCGACGCTGCGGGATTCCTCAGCCCGTTCACCGGGCAAGGCGTTTTTCTCGCGTTGCGCAGCGCTCAGTCTGCGTCGGCGGCGTTGATTCGCGCGTTCGAGGACGCACGTGCCGAAGACGACGCACTCGCTGCGTACGATCGCGAGCAGCGCAAGGAACTGCGCGCTCGCACGCGTCTCGGGAAAGTCATCGACGCGCTGATTGCCGTCCCGTTCCTAGCGCGGCGCTCTGCGCGGAAACTCGAAGCTTCACCGGCACTCGCGGCGATTTTGCTGGACGCAGTCGCCGGCTCGACCTCGGCGGGGACTGCACTACGTCCCGCCGTGTTGCGCCGGTTGCTGGCGTGAACGTCACGACGACGTCGATCGATATCGCCGCCGATCCAGAGACAATCTTTCGATTCGCGTCCGCAACGGAACGCTGGCCCGAGTACTTGCCGCACTATCGTTTCGTGCGTGTCCTTGAGGATCGCGGCGAAACGCGCGTCGTTGAGATGTCGGCCTGGCGGAACTGGATTCCCATTGCGTGGGTCGCCGAGCAGCGGAACGACCCCTCAGGTCCGCACATCGCCTTTCTGCATCTCCGTGGTTGGACGCGCGGCATGGAAGTCGAATGGCACTTTCGGCCGATTTCAGGCGGAACACGGGTAGAAATCGAGCATCGCCTGCGTTTTCGGTTCCCGATCGCAGCCGAGTGGCTGGGGCGGCACGTCGTTTCAGACTTTTTTATTGATTTTGTGGCACAACGTACGTTGGCTCGTATGAAGGTGTTAGCAGAAGCGGCATGTTGAACGGAAAACGGCACCGGGTCGTCGTCACCGGGATTGGGATCGTCAGTCCGATCGGGATCGGCGTGCGCGAGTTTTGGGAAGCCATGCTCGCGGGCCGCATCGGGGCACGCGCGATCACGCGCTTCGATACGGACGGATATCCCTCGCGGATTGCGGCCGAGATCGATCACTTCGATCCCGCGGATCACATGGATCCCAAGCGCGTGCGTTGGACCGACCGTTTTGCGCAATATGCAGTCGCTGCCGCGCGGGGTGCGTTCGATGATGCGGGCATTTCGAAAAATGGTCCGCGCGAGGACGTCGGGATTTTCATCGGCTCGGCGCTCGGCGGAGTCGCGTACGCCGACGAACAGCACGACGTCTTCCGTCAGCGTGGCCTCGGCAGCGTGCGGCCGCTCTTGGCGATCTCGGTGTTCGGCGGTTCTGCGACGTGTAACGTCGCGCTCGAATTCGACGTGCGCGGCCCGACGGTCGCAAATGCGAATTCGTGCGCCTCGGGCGCGGTTGCGATCGGTGAAGCATTTCGTGCGGTTGGTCGAGGCGATGTGCGTGCTGCGATCGCCGGCGGAGCTGAAGCGCCGCTCTCGCCGCTCTGCTTCGGCGCGTTCACCGTTATCGGTGCGATGTCGACGCGCAACGAAGATCCGCAGCACGCGAGTCGTCCCTTCGATCGGGAACGCGATGGCTTTGTCATGGCGGAGGGAGCCGGGATGCTCGTGCTCGAGCGTTACGAAGACGCCGTTGCGCGCGGCGCACATATGTACGGCGAAATTCGCGGTTTCGGCGCAAGCAACGACGCGCACCATATGTCGGCACCACGGCCGGGCGGAGACGACGCCGCGCGCGCGATCCAGATTGCGCTCGAGGAAGCGCACATTGCGCCCAGCGAGATCGAAGCCGTAAGCGCGCACGGCTCGTCGACGCAGCTCGGCGATCGCGCCGAAGCAAAAGCATTACGTCGCGTGTTCGGCGACGGCATTGCGCAGCTGCCGATCACCGCATCCAAGGGTCAGCATGGACATGCATTCGGAGCAGCCGGCGCGTGGGAGGCAGCGCTCTCCTTGCTGACGCTTCGCCATGGTGTGCTCCCGCGCGTGGTCGGACATTTTGTTGACGATCCCGAGTGCGATCTAGCGTTTGTGCGTTCGAACGTCGAAGGGCGTGTGCGCACTATGCTTTCCAACACGGCAGGTTTCGGCGGAATCAACGCAGCGCTGGTTTTCTCTGCCCTCGATTCGTGAGCGTCCCAGTCCTCGCCCGCGACGTCCGTAAGACTTACGCGACGTCATCGGGTGATGCGATTGCCCTAGCCGGCGTCTCGCTGGAGCTGCGGCGAGGTGAGATGGTCGCGCTCGTGGGTCCGAGCGGCTGCGGGAAAACGACGCTACTCAATCTGGTCGGTTGCGTCGATCTGCCGACGTCGGGCGACATCCTTATCGAAGGCAGGCGTACGACGGATTTGAGCGACGATGAGCTCACGTTATTGCGGCGCGATCGTATCGGGACGATCTTTCAGTTCTTCAATTTGCTGCCGGCGCTAACTGTCGAACAGAACGCGTCGCTGCCGCTGGCCCTTCAGAGCGTCGCGCCTGATGAAATCGCCGAGCGCGTTCGCACTGCGCTCGAACTTGTCGGGATCTCCGATCGAGCGCGCGCGTTTCCGGCAGAGTTGTCCGGCGGGCAGCAGCAGCGCGTCGCGATTGCCCGCGCGATCGTGCATCGTCCCGCGATCGTGCTCGCCGACGAGCCGACCGGAAATCTCGATTCCAAGAACGGCGCGATCGTCTTGGAATTGCTGCGCGCGATTGCGAATAGCGGTCAAGCCGTCCTGATGGCGACGCACAACGAAGCTGCGGCGGCAATCTGTGACCGGACGCTTCACATGCAAGATGGACAATGGGTTTACTCTTACGCGGGCTGATTGCGGGGACGCTGCGAGAAGGTAGACTGCGCACGATCGTAACGATCGTTGCAGTTGCGCTCGGTGTCGCGATCGCGCTCGCCATTGATCTCGCGAACGCCACGGCTGTCGATTCATTTTCATCGAGCGTCAACGTCGTCGCCAGTCGCGTTAACTTGCAGATTCTCGGCGCCGGAAGCGGGTTCGACGAGCGAACGTTGTTACGCGTTGCAGCGCTGCCGGGGATTATCTCGGCGTCGCCGGTCATCGAGGACAACATCGTCCTCGGTGCGCGGCGCGGGCATCCGCAAGAAGGAGAAGTACTCCGCGTACTTGGCGTCGATTTACTTGCACCGCTGCCGCGTGATGCCGGCGCGCCGACAACCGGAACGGATGTACATGCCGAGACGCTCGTGAATGGGCGCGGCGCAATTATCAGCGAGCGCGTTGCGCGGCGCTGGGGGTTGCAGGCCGGCTCGCGATTCTCCGCACTCGCGGGCGCGCGTCCAGTCTCGCTCGTCGTGGCTGCGATTTTGCCGCCGAGCGTCGTCGGCGTCGATTCGAGCGTGGTGTTCGTCGACATCGCGACGGCGCAAGATATCTTCGATAAGGTTGGGTTGCTCGATCGCATCGACTGCGTCGTCGATCCAAGCCGCCTCCCGCAAGCCTTTGCAGAAGTGCGCGCGGTCATTCCGCCCGGGACGCGGGCGCTCGAGCCCAAAGTCCGCACCGGCGAGATTCGCCGTATGTTGCAGAGCTTCCAATTGAATCTCGATGCGCTCTCGGCGATTGCTCTCGTCGTCGGAATGTATTTGATCTTCAATACCGTCGCGATCGCGGTCGTGCAGCGTCGTCCGGAGATCGGGACGTTGCGCGCGCTCGGCGCAACGCGCAGGCAGATATTCATCGCTTTCCTGATCGAGGGCGGGGCGCTCGGACTCGCGGGTTCGCTTGTAGGGCTCGCCCTGGGTGCGCTACTCGCGCAGTTTTCGGTTGCCGCCGTCGCGAAAACCGTGCAAACGCTGTACATCGGAATCGGCGTCGGCCGTGTGTCGTGGGATCTCTTGCCGATCCTCAAAGCGTTTGTCTTCGGAATCATCCTCGCCGTCGGCGCTGCAATCGTTCCGGCGCTCGAAGCTGCGCGCGTTCCGCCCGCGTTCACGATGCGCGCTGCGGGTTTCGAACGCCGTCCGCGGCACTTCGCGCGGAATGCTGCGCTTGCCGGCCTCTGCGCGTTCATCCTCGCGCTGCTGGTCACCGCCGGGCCGCCGGTCGATGGCGTGCCGGTCTTCGGCTATCTCTCAGGGATCATGATTATCGCCGGTGGCTCGCTGTGCGTCCCGCTCGTGATCTCGTGGGCGTCCGCACTCGGGCGGCGCTACTTGCGCGATGCGCCGGCATTACTGGCGGCGGGAAATCTCGGTGGAGCGCTCCGCCGTGAAAGCGTCGCGGTTGCAGCGCTCGGCATCGCGATCGCGATGATGACGGCGGTCGCGATCTTGATCGGCTCGTTCCGTACCACGGTTGTGACATGGGCGGATGAAGTGCTCTCGGCCGATCTCTTCGTTCGCACGCTCGGCCCCTCCGATGCGTCATCGAGTGCGCGATTCTCACCCCAGGTGCTCAGCTCGATCGCGCATGTGCCGGGCGTCGCGGATGTGCACGCGCTGCGCTCGATCACGATTCCGTTCCGCGGGCGACTGACCGAGCTCGACGCAATCGACTTCAGGCAGCTGCTCCGCCATGATTCCGTCCAGTTTCTTGGCGTTGGCGACGTCCCCGCGTTGCTGCAGCGAGCAGTGGGAACTCGGGAAGTCTTTGTCTCCGAGCCGTTTGCGACGCGCTTTCACGTTCGACCGCGCGACGCGCTGGTTCTCGATACGCCCTCCGGCACGATTCGCTTCGATGCAGTCGCCGTCTTCAACGACTACTCGACCGAGTCGGGGATCATCATGCTGGATCGGTCGACGTTCCAACAATTATTCCAGGACGACACGATCGACTCGATCGCGATTTGGGCTACTCCCCGGACGAACATACTCGATCTTCGGACTCGGGTGATTCGCAGCGTCCTTCCGCTGCGCATCGACATCGAGACGAATCGCGAGTTGCGCGCACTGGTCGTGCAGATCTTCAACCGGACGTTCGCGATCACGTACGCGTTGTATCTGATCAGCGTCGCGATCGCGCTGCTCGGCGTGATATCGACGCTCTTCGCGCTCGTCCTCGAGCGGCGGCGCGAGATCGGTATTCTGCGCTATCTGGGCTTGCGAACGCGCGACGTGCGCCGCATGGTGCTGGTCGAGGCGGCCTTCGTCGGCGTTCTCGGCGGCCTCGTTGGGATCGCGCTCGGGTTTCTCTTAGCGTTGCTGTTGATTTTTGTTATCAACCGTCAGGCCTTCGGCTGGCTCATCGACCTGCACATCCCGTGGGAGTTCCTGGGCGCGTCGTTCATCGTGGTCGTGATCGCGGCCCTGGTCGCGGGGATATATCCCGCCGGTGTTGCGGCTCGCATTCGAACCGCGGAAGCGATTCGAACTGAATGAGGCTTTTTGAATGAAGCTTCTTGCGTTGCTGGCGTTTGCAATCGCAACCGCGCCGTACACGTTCGTCTTTCCGCGCGATCACGGAGCGCATCCGGCATATCAAAGCGAGTGGTGGTATTTCACGGGGCACGTGCACGCCCGTGACGGCCGGCGCTTCGGCTTCGAATTGACGATCTTCCGCTTCGGGATCCGGCCGGGAGATGCTCGCTTTGCGCCGGGTGTATCGCGTTGGCACGGCTCCGAAGTCTTTCCCGCACATTTCGCGATCACCGACGTGAACGGAAAAACGTTCGTTCACGACGAGCGATTCGTCCGCGACGCGCTCGGCATGGGTGGAGCGTCGGTTGGAACGCTGAACGTGCACGCCGGTGATTGGTCGGTGCGCGGAATCGATCCGATCGTATTGCATGCGATTTCCGGATCGAATGCGATCGATCTCGCCTTACGTGCGGAGAAAGCTCCCGCCATCAACGGTGAGGGTGGCATCTCGCGGAAAGGCTCGTGCGCTTCGTGCGCGTCCCATTACTACTCGATCACGCGTTTGGCGACGGCGGGAACGCTAATGGTCGGCGGAACGCGCGTGGCGGTCGATGGTGAGTCGTGGATGGATCACGAGTATGGCTCGGACGAGCTCGAACCAAATCAGCGCGGCTGGGATTGGTATGCGCTCCAGCTCGACGACGGCCGCGAGCTCATGCTGTATGTGTTGCGCCAAAAAGACGGCGGCATTACTCCGCAGTCGAGCGGCTCCTTGGTCGCCCCTAATGGAGATGTCCGGCATTTGCTGTTACGTGATTTTCGGACGCAGCCGCTCGGTACATGGAAGAGTCCTGCGAGCGGTGCCCTCTACCCGAGCGGCTGGCGCGTCCGTGTGCCGAGTGAAGGCCTGGACGTCACGATTGTGCCGCTTTTGCACGACCAAGAGTTGATCGATCAACAGCTTCACGTCGCGTATTGGGAGGGCGATTGCGACGTGTCGGGCGTTGATCGCTCGCGTCCGGTGCATGGCGCTGCCTACGTGGAGCTCACGGGATACGCGGGCGTCCTCAGTCTTTAAGGAAAGTCGCCTATTCCGTCGAACTACTAAGAACAAAGATGGCTTTTAGCCAGCGACAACTCTCCATTTTCACGCCGCGTACGCTGCGTGACGCCCTTGGTCTCTCGTTTACGCATCGCGAACAGGTTCGCTGGCTTATCGGAACGAGCGGTTTGCTCGCGTCAAGCTACACGCACGTTCCGCGCGAAGCGCAAATCATCGACGTTCGCCAGCTCGACGAGTTCTGCGCCGCCGCGATTGGTGACGAAAACAAGATACGCTTCGGGGCCTTTGCCGGCGAGGCGTCATTGCGCGGGCATCCGGTTCTCGACGCGTCGCTCTTCAAGGCCGCAAGTGCTGCGTTGTTCTTGGCCGTTTCGGAAGCGAACGTTGAGGTCGTCTCGCTTGGGCGGACGCGCGTCACGCCGATCGATGCGCTCGTCCTCGCCCCCCACGAAGCACCTCTCTCGATCGAATTCGAACCCAATTCGGGCGACATCTACGTGCAGCGCCGCCGGACGATTCGCGACGGTACGGCATCACACGACTTGATCATCGGCGCGACGTTCAGGCTCGGCGATGACGGACGTGCCACGCGCGTTCGCGTTGCACTTTCGATCGATGACGGTCCGCCAGTTCGGGCACGCCTGGCCGAACACCAGCTGCAGGGCGAGCGGCTTTCGAGCGAGCGTACCGCCGCTGCGGCACGTTTGTGCGCGGAGGCCATCGCGCCGGAAGACGCGCGCAAGGCCGCGGCAGCGCGTTCCGCGCTTACCCTGGCCCTCGCGATGTTCCGGGAGGCGCGCGTTCGTTGTGACGAAATGAATCGCTCTCGCCGCCCTGATCCCCCAAGGAGAAAACGCCGCCGCCGATGATGATCCGTTCACGCTTTCTCGCAGTGCTCGCCCTTGCTGCGGTTCCCATCGCCGCAATCGCACAGACCGCCGTCGCGCCGGCAACCGACGATCTGGCACAAATTCGTCAAACCGGCGTTCTGAAGGTTGGCCTAACCGGCGATTACGATCCGTTTAGCCTCGTCGATGCAAACGGCGTATACCGCGGAATCGACGCCGACGCGGCTGCGATGCTGGCATCTGCGATCGGTCCAAACGTGAAGCTGCAGATCGTCAAGACGACATGGCCGACGATGACTGCTGACTTGCTCGCGGGCAAGTTCGATATCGCAATGGGCGGCGTCAGCTGGAATGAAGCGCGCTCGAAAGTCGGAGAGCTCACTGCCGCCTACATACAAGACGGAAAAGTCGCGCTGGTCCGCGCTTCCGACAAAGCGAAGTATTCAACCAATACACTATCAAATTTTGACAAGCCCGATGTGACGGTGCTCGTCAATCCGGGCGGAACGAATCAACTCTTCGTCAACGGCAATATCAAGAACGCGAAGATTGTCGTGGTCAACGATAATCTTGCCATCCCGAACATGCTGGTCGCGGGCCAAGGCGACGTGATGTTCACCGATGGGGTCGAAGCACGCTTGAAAGCTTCGCGCGATCACCGCTTATATGCTGTCGATCCCGACCATCCGTTCACGCATAGCGCGCACGTCTATTTCATGCAGAAGGGTCAGACGGCGCTGCTCGACTTCACGAACACCTGGATCGCGAAGATGACGTCGAACGGATCGTACGCGAAGCTGTTCGCCAAGTATATCGGCTCGTGAACATCGACATTTGCGACGTCGGGCCGCGCGACGGGCTACAGAATGATGCGACGCAGACGACGCCCGAGATGCGGGCCGAGTTGTGCCGGCGTCTCGCGGATGCCGGCGTTCCGTACGTCGAAGCGGTAAGCTTCGTTAACGAACAGCGCGTGCCGCGCATGGCGGGCGCGGAGACTGTGGTCTCGCTCTTGCCGGTCGACACCAAGACCGAGTTCAATGCGCTCGTGCTGAACGAGCGCGGTTACGATCGCGCGCTTGCAACCGATCTGCAAGCGGTCCATTACGCGTTTCCCGTCACGGACGCGTTCGGCGAGCGTAACCAGGGCGCAAAGGTCGTCGATTCGCTCGTGATTGCAAAACGCATCATCGACCGCGCGCGTGAGGACGGACTCGGCATCTCGATCGGACTAGCGGTTGCATTCGGATGCCCGTTCGAGGGGACCGTCGATCCGATGCGTGTCCTCGAGATCGCGCACCAAGTTGCGGAATTGGGACCGGACGCGATCTCGTTCGCGGATACGATCGGCGTCGGCGTGCCCAAACAGGTGCGGATTCTGGTCGAAGGGATGTCCGATACGCCCATTCCGGTCGGCTGCCATTTCCATGATACGCGCAATACCGGCGTCGCCAACGCCCTCGCCGCAGTTGAAGCCGGCGCGGAAATGCTCGATGCATCGGTCGGCGGCGTGGGCGGCTGTCCCTTCGCGCCCGCCGCAACCGGCAACGTCGCGACCGAAGACGTCGTCTACATGCTGCACGGCATGGGTTACGAAACCGGCATCGACCTCGACAAACTGATCTCAACCGCAAAGTGGCTCGAGAAGCAGCTCGAACATTCCGTGCCGAGCGCGCTCCACCGCGCCGGCCCGTTTAAATGTATCGCGTAGATTCCCGGGCGCACGCACGTTGACCGCAGGCGTTAGATAACGCGCCAAACAGCGACTCTCTCGCCACTGGAACGTATCGTCGCCAACGACTTATGAAAAATCTACGCGCACTGCTCTTCGATTTTGATGGGCTGCTTATCGATACTGAAAGCGCCGAGTTTCGGGCAATGTGTGAGCTTTACGAGCAGCACGGTCACGTTTTGGATCTGGCGACATGGTCTCGCGCCATTGGGACGATCGGTGGTTTCGATCCGGCGGAGCATCTCAGGAGCCTTGGAAGCGCGCCGGCCGCCGAAGCGTTCGAGGAGCAAAAGCGGCGCGTACTGGAACTTTGCGAGCTTGAGGATTTCTTGCCGGGAGTTGACGCTTTGCTCGACATCGCAAGTAGTCGTGGTCTGCTAACATGCATCGTATCATCGAGCTCGCGCGAATGGATCGAGGGGCATTTGAGGCGCCGCTCTGGCCTCGAGAGATTCGACGCGATAGTCTGCGCTAACGGTGATCCAGCTCGCGCAAAGCCGCGTCCTACACTCTATCTCGAAGCACTCGAAACTCTCGATGTGCACGCGGACGAGGCTATGGCCTTTGAGGATTCACCAAACGGAATTGCCGCAGCGAAAGCGGCGGGAATATATTGTGTCGCAGTTCCCAATCCCGTAACCGCCGGCCTTGATCTCGCGAAGGCTGACCTCGTGCTCGAGTCACTCGCAGACTTCGATCTCAGCTCGGTGCCTTAAGGGGGCGGCTCTAGCAGCGGGGAGGGGTGGGCTTTAATACGAAGGGGCGAGGGCATCAATGGCCCATGAGGTGACGTGATTTGAAGGCTATGACCGATCGCTCGATGAGCGAGCAGATGTCGACGAAGCCCGGCTTCATTGCCGCGCTCGACCAGAGCGGAGGCTCGACGCCCGGTGCATTGCGGCTATACGGCATCCCCGACAGCGCCTACAGCGGCGACGTGGAGATGTTCAAGCTGATGCACGAGTTTCGCGTGCGCATCATATCGTCGCCGTCGTTCACCGGTGATAAAGTCATCGCTGCAATTCTTTTTGAGATGACGATGGACGGAACGGCGCAAGGTAAGCCGGTGCCGAGCTATCTCTGGGAAGACCGCAAAGTCGTGCCGTTCTTGAAGATCGATAAGGGTCTCGAAGCGGAAAGCGATGGCGTCAGCATGATGAAGCCGATGCCGGGCTTGGACGACTTACTCGCGCGGGCCGCGAAGCTCGGTATCTACGGCACGAAGGAGCGCTCAACCATCAACCTGCCGTCGAAGACCGGAATCAAAGCGATCGTCGATCAGCAGTTTGAGATTGGAAAGCAAGTCGCATCGCACGGCCTCATGCCGATCCTCGAGCCGGAAGTCTCGATCAAGAGTCCGGACAAAGCCGGCGCGGAAGCGATCTTGCGCGACGAGCTCGCGAGCCACCTCGACGCAATGACAGATGGTCAGGTCATGATCAAGCTGACGATCCCTGACAAACCAGATTTCTATGCGCCGGTGATCTCGCACAAGCGCGTCAAGCGTGTCGTCGCGCTTTCCGGCGGCTACACTCGCGCCGATGCCGACGAGAAATTATCGCATCAGCACAACATGATCGCGAGCTTCTCGCGCGCGCTCGTGCAAGATCTCAAAGCGCAGATGACCGACGCCGAGTTCAACGCGGCGCTCACGCAAGCGATCGACGAGATCTACAAAGCGTCGACGGTCAAAGTATAAGGGCCACGTAAGCTAGCGTCGATCCGAGGATCGTCGCGACGAAGAGCGCGACGCCGCTGGCGGCGACGTCGGCGACGTTTGCCGTGCCGACTCGCGTGCACACGAACCATGCAATGGGAATCGTCAGCGTCATGAAAGGGGCAAGCATCGCTACGCCGCCGAGCCCGATCGCAAGGAACGTTCCCACGTAGATTGCGGCGACGGCGCCATAAATCAGGTAACGCGCATGCTCGCGCCCGAGCCGCGCAACGAGATTCATTTTCCCGGTCGCGCGATCCGAGTCGATGTCGGGATACTCGACGCAAAACATCAAGACGAACATGGCTGCGATCGACGGCAGCGTGCTCGCGAACAAACGCAGGGCCGGCATGTGCGCAAACGTCACATAGCCCGCAAGCGGGAAGAGCAGCGCGATGATCACTGCCGTGTCGAGCTCGCCCAAGCCGCGCGCGAGCAGCCGCATTGGCGGCGCGCTATACGACCACGCGAGAATCGCAATGACCACGCCAACGATTGCCGGAACGTACGCGGCGCTGATCGCAAAAACGACGATTGCGAATATCCCGACTCCCGCACAGGCAAAGGCGGCGTTGAGCGCAATGCGCGGTGAGAGTCCGCCCTCGAGCAGCGCGCCGCTTCCACCCGACCACGCCGTTCGCTCGGCCGATTCATCGCAGAACCGGTCGTAGTAATCGTTCGCATAGTGGACCATCAAGTGGAACGACGTCACCATCACTTGTCCCACCACATACACCTGCCAATCGATGTACGCTCCGTCGTAGCGCGCAATGGCCGCACCGAGCGCGAATCCCAACAACCCGCCTGTCAAGAACTTCACACGTGATAACCGGATGAAGGCGCGCAACACAGGAAGATTCTTCATCCTTCGTGAGAAGGGTCATGCCAGATGCGGATCGGCGCGATCGATGTTGGGACGAATTCCATCCACTTGATCGTCGTCGAGGTCGACGCGGAATCGATGTCGACCCGAACGGTCTTCAAAGCGCGCGAAATGGTTCGCCTCGGTGGCGATGACGCGCTGGAAGGCGGGGCTCTCGGAAAACGTGCGATCGCACGAGGCGTCGAAGCGATTGCGCGATTCGTGCGGTTGGCGCACGAGCGCGACGCCGAGCGCATTCGCGTCGTCGCTACGTCAGCAGTACGCGAAGCCCGGAACGGCGCCGAGTTTGCCAGCGAAGTCGAGCGCCTGTGCGGCGTTCCACTCGAAGTGCTCGATGAGCGCGAAGAAGCGCGGCTGATTTATCTCGGCGTGACGCGGAACTTTCCGCTGCAGGAGCGTCTCGCGTGCATTGTCGACATCGGTGGCGGGTCGACGGAATGGATCGTCGCGGATGACCGGCGTCCGTATCTGCTCGAGAGCGTCAAGCTCGGCAGCCTGCGATTATATGATGCATTTCTGCGCGGCGACGAACCGCCGTACGGGCGTTATCCCGAGCTCGTCACACACGTCAAGAACGTACTTTCACCGCTTGTTACACGCTTACGCGAGTTCGATTGCGATCTCGTGATCGGAACGTCGGGAACGATCATGGGTCTCGCGGCGCTCGACGCCGGCGAGCAGGGCGCGCGTCCAAGCATCCACGGGCACGTCCTGAGCCTCGAGCGTCTGCGCGTACTACAGGCCAGGATGCTCACGCTCACGGAGGCGCAGCGGCGCACGCTGCCCGGGATGAATGCACGGCGCGCCGACATCATCATCGCGGGCGCCGCCGTGCTCATCGAATCTCTCGTTGGGATCGGCGCGCGCGAGATCGTCGTCAGCCAGCACGCGCTGCGTGAAGGCGTCGTCATCGATCTCGTACAGGCGGACACGGATATCGTGCGCAGGCTCGACGTCTTGCGTGCGCGCCGGCGTGAATCGATTGCTGCGCTCGCACGCCGCTATCAAAGCAGTGGGCTGCACGAACGCAGCGTCGCGCGTTTGGCCCTGCGCATCTTCGACGAGCTGGCGCCAAACGTCCGGATTAGTCCGGTCGATCGCGAGTTGATTCACGCTGCAGCGCTGCTGCACGATATCGGAAAATTTGTGAACCCCAGTGCTCATCACAAGCACGGCGCTTACCTGATACGAAGCAGCACGCTCGATGGTTGGAGCGATCCGGAGCGAGAATTACTTGCAACAATCGTTCGCTATCACCGCAAAGCGCTTCCGAAAACGACGCATCCCGAATGGACAGCGCTTGGAACGCTCGAGCGCGATCGCGTTGCATTGTTGGCGGGAATCCTTCGTGTTGCAGATGGGCTGGACGTTCGTCAACAGGGCATTGTAAGCGACGTGCGTATTCGATGGGGGCCTGCGGCCGTTGCGATAGAAGTCGAAGCGAACGATACCCAAAGCAGCGGAGACCTCGCATCTGAGGTCGCGGCAGCGGGCTACAAGGCAGACCTTCTTGCAAAAGCGCTCGGACGGGCAGTAATTCCGCGGGGAGTTGCAGCCATCTCAGCAGAAGCGTAGGCCCCCCGTGACGACATTGGCCACCGCAACTAAACGCATCTTGGTCGTCGACGACGAGTCGGCCATTCTTCAAACCCTACGCTTCAATCTCGCGCGGAGCGGCTATCAAGTCAGCACGGCCGGTGACGGGCGCACGGCGCTCGCACTTGTTGCAAGCGAAGACCCGAATCTCGTTATCCTCGACATCATGCTCCCGGTGCTCGATGGCATCGAGACGTGCAAAGAGATTCGTCGCCACAGCAACGTGCCGATCATCATGCTGACCGCGAAGGATCAGGAGATCGACAAGGTCGTCGCGCTCGAGATCGGCGCCGACGATTACGTGACGAAGCCGTTCTCGCTTGCTGAATTCATGGCACGCGTGAAAGCCTGCTTACGCCGTGCGGAAAAACCGCAAGTCAGCGAGTGTGACGATCCGATCGTTGCGGGCGATATCACGCTGGATCCGTCGCGGCATTTGCTGCTCGTGCGCGGACGCGACGTTCAGTTGGCGCCCAAAGAATTCAGCTTGCTGCACGTCCTGATGGAAAACAAAGGGCGTGTCGTCACGCGCCAGATGCTGCTGGAAAAAGTATGGGGATACGATTTTGAAGGCGAGCATCAAACGATTAGCGTGCACATCCGGTGGCTTCGCGAGAAAATCGAAGTCGATCCGAATAACCCGCGGCACATCATCACGGTGCGCAGCCGCGGTTATATGTTTAGAGAATAGGTGATGGACCGAGCGCAGGACAATCGAGCAGTGGCAATTGTGTTGTTGCGAGGTCGTGTCGGGGGCCCCACGCATTGCGTGGGGGGCGCGTAGCCTGGGGCGAAGCGCCGTTAAATGGATTTAACCGGCGAGCTATTGGCGCTGCTCGTCGGTGCCGCCGGGGGCTTTTTCGCAACTCGCTTCACGCGTAATAGCTCGCAGCCCCGGGCTCCCGACGTAGCGGAAAAGCGCACCGAGCAACAGCGTGACGACTCGCTCGAGCAGATCGTTGGGCTCATGCCCGTTGCCGCGCTTGTCGTCGACCGCAACGGCTATCTAAAATTTGCGAACGCCATAGCCGAGAGCGCATTCGAGATGGATGCCGAGCGTGGCCGTGGACGTGCTCTCATCGAGGCGATCGGTTCGGTCGATCTCGAACGCCTCGTGCGCCGCGGTCAAGCCGGCGGGCGTGCTGAAGGCATGATCGTGCTCCGCTCGGTTGAAAGCGAGCGCAGCCTGGTCGTGACAGTGCAGCGGCTTGAAAAGCGCGCCGGCGACATTCTCGTCTTCGCAGAGGACCGCTCGAAGGTCGCCGACGCCGACCGTGTGCGGCGCGACTTCCTTGCCGACGTTTCACACGAGCTGCGTACGCCGATTTCGTCGATCCGCTTGATGGTCGAGACGATTCAGCTCTCAGGCGACGATCCTGAAGCGATTCGCCTGTTTCTTCCAAAAATGGTCGAGGAGCTCGAACGGATGACGCGCCTCATCGAGGACCTCCTCGAGCTTGCACGCGGTGAAGCGGGGCAAGTTCCGTTGCATCTGAGCAAAATTGAATTGTCACGCCTGGTCGAGGATACCGTCGCGGCATTTCAATCGCGCGCGCAGGAACTAGAGGTCAACCTACGTCTTGACGCGCCGCGCACGATCGAGGCCGACGTTGACGCGAAGCGTTTGACGCAAGTGATCGTAAACCTGATCGACAATGCATTGCGGCATACTGCCTCGGGTGGTCACGTGCTGGTCGGCGTCGGCGCCGACAACGGCGAAGCATTTTTGAGCGTGAAGGACGACGGCGTCGGCATACCCTTCAAAGACTTGCCGCACGTGTTCGAACGCTTTTACGTTGTCGACCGGTCACGATCGCGTGGATCAGGTGGTACCGGCCTCGGACTCGCAATCGTAAAACAAATTATCGAGGCGCATGGGGGTAGCGTGCACGTCGATTCGGAGCTTGGTCTAGGCGCGCGTTTTTCGTGCAGGCTCCCCATTTTAGACGAAGTTTAAGACGCCTTAATGTTACCTTAAGGGCGGGTTGATTATGCCCCCCGATACTCGTAGTGAACGGATTTATGTTGTTGGAAGCGGTACCGGCTGACGCGCAGACGGCGGTCAAACTCGAAGCCAAGACGTTGAGCGTCTACTACGGGACGTTTCGTGCGATTAAAGACGCGTCGCTTGCGATGCCGACTAATCGCGTGCAAGCGCTCATCGGCCCTTCGGGTTGCGGAAAGTCGACCTTCTTGCGTGCACTCGACCGCATGCACGATCTTACACCGGGCGCGCGCATCGAGGGCGTCGTCGAGCTCGACGGCAAGAACATCTACGACGACGACGTCGATCCGGTCTTGGTCCGGTATCGCATCGGGATGGTTTTCCAGCGTCCGAATCCGTTTCCGAAAACGATTTGGGAGAACGTCGCCTACGGTCCGAAAATCCACGGCCTGAAAGATAAGCACAAGCTCGACGAAATCGTCGAGCGTTCGCTGCGCCAAGGCGCGTTGTGGGATGAAGTGAAGGACCGTCTCCATCGTTCCGCATTCGATTTGTCGGGCGGACAGCAACAGCGCCTTTGCATCGCGCGCGTGCTTGCAGTTGAGCCGGAAGTCATTTTGATGGACGAGCCTGCCTCGGCACTCGACCCGATCGCAACGGCGAAGATCGAAGACCTCATTGGCGAGCTCAAGAAAAATTATACCGTCGTCATCGTCACGCACTCGATGCAACAAGCCGCGCGCATATCGGACTTTTGCGCATTTTTCCATCTTGGTGAATTGATTGAAAGTGGTCCGACCAATCAAGTTTTCACGCGACCGAAAGATCGTCGCACGGAAGATTACATCACGGGACGCTTCGGCTAAGGTTAAGGACGATCTCTTCACATTTAAGACGATGTTAAGACTCCCCAGCTATAGTCCAACCGTTTGCTCAAGCCATCTTGCTTCAGCTTTGAGGAGAGTATGAAACCGCTGCGCATTATATTCGCGCTAATTGCCTTTTCGATTACGACGACCGCTGCTGCGTTCGCAGCCGCCGAGCTCTTGGAAACGGGCTCGAGTCTGGTCTATCCGCTCATGAATCTCTGGGTGCCCGTGTACACGAAGGCACATGACGTGAAGATCACGACGCAGAGCACCGGAAGCGGAACGGGTATCTCGCAAGCCGTAGCCGGCGTTGCGCAAATCGGCGCGTCCGACGCCTACATGAGCGATTCCCAGCTCGGCTCGACACACATGCTCAACATCCCACTCGCGATCAGCGCACAGCAGATCAATTACAACGTTCCCGGCTTGAACGACGTGCATCTGAATCTGTCAGGACCAGTCCTGGCCGGCATCTACGACGGATCGATCCACTTCTGGGACGACGCCAAGATCAAGGCGATCAACGGCTCACTCGGTAGCAAGCTGCCGCACGAAGCGATCATCCCGATCCATCGCGCTGATGGTTCAGGCGACACGTTCATCTTCACGCAGTATCTTACGTTCTCGACGCCGAGCTGGAAGAGCGGCCCGGCCTACGGTACGACGATCAATTGGCCGGCGGTTCCCAACGCGGTCGGTGCAAACGGCAACCCCGGTATGGTGCAAGCGTGCCAAGGCGCGAAGTACTCGATCGCCTACATTGGCGTGAGTTTCCTGGATCAAACGAACCAGGCGGGCCTCGGCTATGCCGCGCTGCAAAATGCGGCGGGCAAGTTCGTGCTTCCGACCGAGTCCAACATTGTTGCCGGCGCTGCTGCAAAAGATAAAGAGACTCCGAAGGACGAGCGCATCTCGCTGATCTACGGTCTGGGTGCAAATTCGTACCCGATCATCAACTACGAGTACGCCATCGTCAATCCCAAGCAGAAGGACGCCGCGACCGCCTCTGAAGTGAAGAACTTCCTGACCTGGGCGGTGACCGGCGGACAAGAAAAGACGTTTCTCGACAAAGTGCACTTCATCGCACTCCCGCCGAGCATCGTTAGCTTGAGCAAAGCTCAAATCGCGGAGATCGGTTCCTAGGAGTTCATGGCAACAGTCGCATTGAGCGGCGCTGAGAAGCGCCGCTCGCGCGTCGCCGTATTGGACATCGGCTTACGCTATGGGACGACGGCTATGGCGCTTGTAACAGCGACGATAGTCTTCCTCATAGCGACATTCTTGATCGTCTATTCATGGCCGGCGATCGCGTTCAACGGCCTCGGGATCCTCACGCACCTCGAGTGGAATCTCGGAAACCAATACGGCACTGGGGTCGAGCACCGCGGCGGCTTCACGGGCTCGCCCGGAGCTTCGTTCGGGGCCGTCGTTTTCATCGCCGGCACCATTATCTCGTCGGCGTTTGCAATGGCAATTGCGACGCCGCTTGCAATTCTGGTTGCCATTGCAATGCACTATCAAGTGCCGCGCCGTTTGAAGACACCCGTGAATACGCTCGTCGAGTTGATGGCGGGCGTTCCTTCGGTGGTTTACGGTTTGTGGGGCATCGGCGTCCTGGTGCCATGGATTTCGAGCTCCGTCGGCCCGTTTTTGGCCGCGCACATTTCGTGGTTGTCGATTATCGGAAGCGGTTCAGCCAGCGGCAACGGTCTGCTGGCGACATCGTTCATCCTGTCGGTCATGGTCTTCCCGATTATGGCTGCGACGATGCGCGACGTTCTCTCGACCTTCCCGAAGATCGTATTCGAAGGCGCGATCGGTCTTGGTGCAACGCCGTGGCAAGCAGTGACCACGATGGTCCTTCCGGCGATTCGCACGCAAATGTTTGCCGCCGCTATGCTCGCGCTCGGCCGCGCGATCGGCGAAACGATGGCAGTTTTGATGGTCTGCGGCTCGGCGCTCAATCAGCTCCCGCAGAATGTTTTCGCCCCGATCAATACGATCGCGGCCGTGATCGTCTCGCAGCTCGACAGTGCCTTGACCGATCCAACCGGTATGGCCGAACGGTCTCTATCTGAGCTCGCACTGATTCTCTTTGCAATCACGCTGAGCGTGAATTTGATTGCGCGGGTTATCATGCGCGGCGGTGACCGCGTGAAGCGGACGGCATGAACGAAGTGACGATGTCCGGTTCGCCAGTCGAAACGGCTGGAGCACGCGTGATGACGCGCGGCTCCGTGCTTGTTACGATCCGACGCAACATCGGCTGGGGAGTTAGCGCGCTCGCGCTGTGTTCCACACTTGCGATCCTACTCGCGATCTTCTGGTTCGTGCTCTCACGCGGGTTGCCGGCGCTGAAGCCGACGCTCTTTACCACGGTGACGTCCGGTATTGCGGGCGGACTCGAAAACGCGATCCTCGGCACACTGATGCTCGTGACATTCGCGGTAGTTATAGTCTCCATTATCGGTTTTGGTACCGGTATCTGGCTGTCGAGCTACGCATCGCCAAAACCACGCGAGCTCGTACGTTTGCTGACCGATGTGCTCGCGGGCGTTCCGTCCGTTGTCGTCGGTTATTTCGGCTATATCTTGCTCGTGAAGATGGCAGGCTGGCAATTTTCGCTTGCCGGTGGGGCGATCGCGCTCACAATCATTATGTTGCCGTATGTCGTGCGCGGCACCGACCTTGCGCTCGAGTCCGTGCCCCGCGAGCTGAAAGAGGGCGGTTTCGCGCTCGGTGCGACGTACACGACCGTGCTCATGACGGTCTCGTGGCCGTACGCGCTCCCGAGCGTCTTTACGATGCTCTTGCTCGCAACGGGCATAGCGCTCGGCGAGACGGCGCCCTTGATCTACACGGCCGGCTGGTCAAACTATTTGCCTACGGCGCATTTGACGCACAGCCCGGTCCCGTACCTAACGTACGTCATCTGGACGTTTATCAGTCAGCCGTTTGCCGAGTCGCACGCGCTCGCGTATGCGGCGGCAGCGCTTCTGATGCTAATGATCGTCGTGACGAACGTCTTCGCGCGCTCGTGGCTTGAAAGTCTGGCTCGCAAACAGCGCGGCGAGCGGGCGTAGAGGACGGCCGTGCCCATGTTGCGCGTCGCCTACCACGAAGCGCTCGAGGCGACCGAGGTTGATCTTGATACGCTCGGTGCGCTCCTGATCGATGCTTTGCACTATGCGGTCAAAGCCGTCGAGGCATCGGATGCCGCGCTGTCCGCGCGGATCATCAGCGGCGCCGATCAAACAGCGGAGATCGGACACCGCATTGAATCATCCTGCATTGAGCTGATTTGGCGTCAGCAACCGGTGGCGGATGAGTTGCGGCGCGTGACCGGTATGTTTGAGATTGTCACCGATCTTCAACGCATCAACTATTACATCGTCGACATTGCAAAACACGCCGTGCGGCTCGCCGACAAGTCGTCGGCAAACGCCCCCCGCGAGACGCTGCGAGAAGTCGCGCAGCTCACGGAAACGAGCCTTAGAGCAGCTGTCGAGGGCTACGCCAAACGCGATCTCGCCTCAGCCCGCAGGGTTCTCGACTCGGATGTCCATTACGAGAAGCTCTACGGCAGCGGAATCCGCAAGCTGCAAAACGCGATTCGCGCGAATACCGACGTCCTCGCGGCTGCGACGGAGCTTTTGTTTATCCTTACGTCACTGCAGCGCGTCGGAGAGCACGCCTCGAGCATTGCCTGGCATACGGCAGAGATGCTCGAACCCGAAACTCAGGCGTAAAGCAGCCGGACGTCCTTCCGGACGAGTTCGCGCGGTTTTGAGACAGCGATATCGTCTTGCATCAGCGCGCGATCACCACTGCGCCACGTGACTTTGTATTTTGCCGGAAGAAGACCGCTGAGCACATAACAGCCGTGTCGATCGGTGCGGACCGTATAGCTTAAACCTTCCGCTGCGGCTTGCACGATGATGTTCATGATCGGGTGGCCGAGCCGATCCAAGCATATGCCGCCAATTGCGCCGGCCGGCTTCTCTTCGACACGGTCGTTACCCGGCGTGAGTCCACGAATGACCTCGACGCGTTGTCCGTCGAGCACGCCAACGCCGCGTAAGAGCGTCGAGGTATATCCGCCCGCCATGATCATGATGTCGTACGCACCTTCGGGCAGATCGATTGAAACGCGGCCGCGCACATTCGTATGTTCCGTGATCAAGTGCGTCGCATCTCGGACAATGTTGATCACAACCGATGCAATAGGAACGGCGGATCTGCGATCGACGACTTGGAGGTCGAGCCCCGTCGTCGTTTCCGAGGTTCGCATTCACCCCTCTCTTGGCGATACGACGTAGCGCCTCCTTAAGGAGGGCCTGGGTGGTGTGTCGCATCACCCTCGGGTGAACTCGCGCTACGATTCCAGGCTGGCAGCGGACCTCGATGCGCTCCGTCAGGCTGGCACCTACAAGCGTCTGCGGCACCTGACGACGCCAATGGGCCCGCACGTGCATATGGAAGAGGCGGGCGACGTCCTCGTCCTTTCGAGCAACAACTACTTGGGTCTGTCCGATCGTCCCGAGATCGTCGATGCTGGGATCGAAGGACTACGGCGCTATGGAGCCGGGACGGCGTCGGTGCGCTTTATTTGCGGAACGTTCGACGTACACCGCGAGCTGGAATCGCGCATCGCGAAATTTCTTTCCACCGAATCAGCGTTGAGCTACGTCTCGTGTTGGGCCGCAAACGAAGGCTTGTTGCCGACGATCGGCACCGCCGGCACGACAATTCTCTCGGACGAGCTCAATCACGCATCGATCATCGACGGCTGCCGGCTCGCGGCCGGCAAGCGTCTTCGTTATAAGCACGATGATACGGGTGATCTCGAGCGACAGCTTGCCGCCGAGCGCGCGCTCGGCGATCATCCCGTCTTCATCGTCACGGACGGTGTCTTTTCGATGGAAGGAAGTCTGGCCGATCTTCCCGCGATCGTCGAGCTCGCCAAGCGCTACGATGCGGTGAGCGTCGTCGACGACTCGCACGGCACGGGCGTGATGGGAAAGACAGGACGCGGAACGATCGAGCATTTTGGACTCGAGGGTCAGATCGACATCATTACCGGAACGCTTGGAAAGGCGCTCGGCGGCGCGGCCGGCGGTTTCGTCGCGGGAACGGGCGCCCTCGTTGACACGCTCGTGCAACGCTCGCGTACGCAGCTCTTCTCGAACGCGCTTCCGCCGACCGTTGCCTGCAGCGCGCTCGCAGCAATCGACTATCTCGAAGCGCATCCCGAATTGATGAAGAAGCTGCATGCGAACGTCACGTACTTCCGCAAGGGCCTCGAAGCGCGCGGTTTTTCACCGCTGCCGGGTCCAAGCGCGATCATCCCGATCATCATCGGACCAACTGCCGCTGCGATCGCGATGAGCGACCGCCTTCTCGCCGAGGGAATCTTTGTGACCGGCTTCGGTTTCCCGGTCGTTCCCGAAGGGACGGCGCGCATTCGCGTGCAGATGAGCGCCGCACTCGAACGCGACGATCTCGACCGCGCGCTTGCCGCAATGGAGGGTGCACGTGAAGCCGGTTAAGATCGGCCTGCTCGGCATCGGGACAGTCGGAAGCGGAACGTATCGCGTCCTCGAGCGCAATCGCGAAGAGATCACGCGTCGCGCCGGACGCCGCATCGAGATCGCATGGGTTGCGGCACGCAACCTCACGCGTGCGCGCGAGATCGTTGGACCCGACGTTCCGTTGACCGACGACGTGATGCGCGTGGCGCGCGATCCCGAGATCGATATCGTGGTCGAAGTTATCGGTGGAACCGGCGTTGCGAAAGACGCGATGCTGGCCGCGATCGAGAGCGGCAAACATATCGTCACCGCCAACAAGGCGCTGCTCGCGACGCAGGGCAACGAGATCTTCGCCGCCGCCGGCAAACGCAACGTCATCGTTGCGTTCGAAGGCGCCGTTTCCGTCTGCATTCCGATCATCAAGGCGCTGCGCGAAGGCCTGACCGCAAATCGTATCGAGTGGATTGCGGGCATCATCAACGGCACCAGCAACTTCATCTTGAGCGAGATGCGCGCCAAAGGACTGCCGTTCGATGACGTCCTGCGCGAGGCGCAGCGTCTGGGCTATGCGGAGGCGGATCCGACGTTCGACGTTGAGGGCGTCGATGCCGGACACAAAATCACGTTACTCTCGGCGATCGGCTTCGGCATTCCGGTTCAGTTCGACCGTGCCTATATCGAAGGCATCACACACCTTACGGATCGTGACATCACGTACGCCGAAGAACTCGGCTATCGCATCAAACTGCTTGGGATCACACGCCGCACAGCCGATGGCATCGAGCTGCGCGTCCATCCGACGTTGATTCCCGCACAACGCTTGATTGCGAGCGTGGAGGGTGCGATGAACGCGATTCTCGTCAAGGGCGATGCAGCCGGGGTGACGATGTACACGGGCGCCGGCGCCGGTTCAGAGCCGACCGCGTCGGCGGTGATAGCCGACATCATCGATATCACGCGACTGATGGAAGCTGAGCCCGAAGAGCGGGTTCCGCATCTTGCATTTCAGCCGGACGCACTTTCCGCCGTGCCGATCCTCGCGATGGCTGACGTTGAGACATCCTACTACTTGCGCTTGCGCGTCAAAGACCAGGTCGGCGCACTGGCCGATATCGCGCGCATGCTCGCGGACAACGAGATCTCAATCGACGCCATGCTGCAAAAGGGGCCGGCCGACGAGGACGGTGAGACCGACATCGTTATCCTCACGCATCGGACGCGTGAGGGGAATCTCCAGCGAGCGATCGAGGGGCTGGTGAAGCTTCCGACGGTGCGGGAGAGCTACAGCCGAATTCGCCGGGAAGACCTTGGATGAAAGCAAGGTGAGAAACCGCTTGGGACCGGCACAGGATCGTTTCCACGATCTCTAACCTATTTCCAAAACTAGTCCCAGGGGAAAAGCGGTTACTATAGGTAGCGGAAGAAGGCCGCCACCACATGAATGCAATTATACAGAAATACTTCAGACCGGTCGCGAGCGCGGCGCTCGCTGTGACGTTCGCTGTCGCGGCGCCACTCGCGGCATCGGCTCAGCAGGCTGAAGACCAACAGCTCCAGGGAACGGTGCAGTCGATCAATTCGACCTTCAACATCACCGTGCTCGATAGCAATGGTAACCTGGACAACGTTGAGCTTCACCAAGGCACGGTCATCGATCCAACCGGCCTCACGCTCGCCCCTGGGATGAACGTGACGGTCGACGGATACGCCGATGGCAGTCAGTTCGACGCGAACGTGATCCAGACGCCGTACCAATATCAGGGTCCGGCTCCGGTACCGGTATACTACGGCCCTGGCTGGTGGTATCCGGGATTCCAGTACGGCTACGGCCCCTCGTTTAGTCTCTTCATCGGCACCGGCGGAGGCCCGTGGGTCTATCGTCAGCCGTGGGGCGGACGTTGGTACGCGAACACCCCGGTTCACACGTTCGTCGGCGTTCGCGGCGGATACACGGCCGGCGCACGTTACCCAGCAACGCGTTACGCAGCACCGGTAAACCACTACGCACCAGCGGCAGCGGCTCGCTCCTACGGCGGCGGCTACACAGCGCCGCGCAGCTACTCAGCTCCGGCAGCATCGCACTATAGCCGCGGTGGCTACACGGGAACACGCTACGGCGGCGCATCGGCTGCGCACTATAGCGCACCGGCAGCGCACTCCTCGGGCGGCGGCTCTCGCGGGAGCAGCTCGAACGATCGGCGCCGCTAAGTCCAACTAGGTCCATCAAAGGAAGCCTCGGCTCTGGCCGGGGCTTCTTTTATTTCTTTCCGTTGCTTCGCCGCATTGGCACGACCGACGTGGTCGTATCGGTGTCGCCGTAGACCGCAACGTAATAGCCGTCGCGCAAATGGCTGAGGCGAACATCGGTGCGTAAGACGGAGCCATCGCCGCGATAGACGGTCACGCTCTTAAACAACATCACGTAAGCTGCCAAGCGTACCGTTTTCCAATCCGAGACTTTCCACGTGCTGGGCGCCATCACCGGATACTTATAGTCCGGAATCGTGACTTTCGAATTGCCGAGGCGCTCGAACGTTACTTTGAAGCCCTCGCGTTGGAAGATCTGATCTTGCAGCGAGCTAATCGTGGCCATGAAGAAGCCTCGCCTTAATCAGACGAGGCTCCTTCATTTGCGGCCGGTCGGAGGAGGGTTGTTACCCGCCGTTTTTGTTGTTGTTGTAATTACTGTGGTGGTACTGGCGCCATTGATGATCGTAGTTGCTGTAGTTCCCGTTATTCCAGGCGCTGCGATGTGATTGCCAATAGTTGGGATCGCGCTGTTGATACCAAACCTGCGCCTGATTGACGCTCATGTAATGGCGGTGATGAGTGCCATCCCAGTAATAAGGACGGTTATTGGTGTCCCAATAGAGTTGAACCGAGACCTGGGCGAGCGCCGGAGCGACACCCATGGTGAGAAATGCGAAAAGGGCTATAAGCCGAGCGGCTGTCTTCTTCATACAAACGTCGTACCCACCGCGCGCTGGGGCAAACCCTAGACTGCTTGCGCTTCGAGCTGTCCCGATCGGGCGAGCATATTGCTGCTGAGCGCTTCCCGTTTTCGGCCGATTGCCGCCAGGAACGTAGCGTATTGAAGGCCCTCGAGCGCAACGATATGAGCGTTTCTGACGATGTCGATGACCTCAGGAGACGTCTCGACGACACTGTAGTCGTCACAAACGTACATGAGTGTGCCCGAGGTCTTCTTTGCCGCGCTCAAAATCGAGATTTTCGATCCGACGTACGACTTCAGAAGATGGTGCATAACTATTCGGTGCGCTTCACGGCATTGTATTGCGTGAGTAGCAAGATGCGGTCTGCGTGACGCGCTCCCAACATTCTCTGATCGAAATATACTTTTACGTATTGTCCGGCATGGATCGCGCTCATCTGGTACGTCGTTTTGCCGTCGGACGAAAACACCTGATTGAACTTCGGTAGGATCAAGAAGCTCATCGTTTGATGAGTCCGGTTGTCCGTGACCTTGATGTTGTTCGTCGAAACGTGGTTCACGATTCCGGAGAAGTTTGCGGAACCGACATTCGCCGGGGCTCCGGTCGGCATGAGCATGACCGCAGCGATTGCCGTTGCGAGAAGCAGCGGAGAGAATTTTTTCATATGACTGCCTTCAGTTATGCAGTCGGCGAGTTCGCCTCTTCTCGTATGTGCTGCACAGGTGCTCGCTGAAACATAACGAGCAATGCCGTTGCGGTAATTTCGCAACGAGACGTCTAGGTTAAGCCATACCCGCTAAATGTCGCTATGAAACGAGGCGGAGCGCCGGCACGACGGAATGCGAGACATACGCCTTCGAAATGAAGGCGATTAGGACGCCATGGTCATTGTGGAATTCATGCAAGCGGTAGGGATCGCTCAAGCCACGCTTTTCAAATCGCGCCAGTTGCGAAAGCAGCGAGGCATGATCTACGAACTCTAAATCGAGCGACTCTGTTAACGTCGTTCGTACGGCGAGGGTCCAGGAGAGAGGCATTGCGCCACTACGTGCCCAGATAACCTGGGGCTCAACCCTATCTCAAGACGAAGACTTGCACCACAGAATTGCAGCACGCAACGTGTTGATTGCAAGCGTCGGATTGTAAGGGAAGATCAGATCAACTGCGTAGTTTGCATCGCTAGGTTGCGTCGTACCGGTATAGCCAAAGTTCGGCGCGCGACCAGTCGTCTCGAAACGCAAACGCCAATTAGCCGGTGTCGCTGCGATTGCCACGGCGCTAATTGCGTACGGATTGGCAAGACGAAGATTTCCGGTCCACGTCTGCTCCCACGTGCGCCCATCGGCATCCGACTCGTGATAAGCGATCGTAAACGTACAGCTGTTGAATAACGCGCTGTTGGAAACGGTCCGGTCGTGGTAATCGCCGGCGTCAACCGAGCCGCCGTCCCACCATCGAAAATTGTGTTCGCGGCTCGCCATGATATTTGAGAGGTAGTCGAAGTCGAACGGCGTCGACGCGGGGGCAGGCATCGCGCGCGTTGGCGGCTGTGCTTGTTGCTGTGCGACCTGTGTACGCGAAGGGCTGCATCCCGCAGATCCGCGGTTATCGTACGACCAGACCCGATTCGGGCACGCGGCCGCGAGCACGCCATCGTCCGCCTTTGCGATCGCCGGATGCTTGCCGCACGGCCACGGACCGTTATAGGCATTGAAGGCATTGCGCTTCAACCATTTTCCGGCCATGTCGTCGAGCAACCATGCTGTTCGCTCGAGGCACTTGGGCGTGGCACCGCCGTAGGCGCCGGCGGCGACATGTGCCCGAATGTTCGCTGCCTCCCAGCGAACGGCGCACGCGTTGACGATGGCTACATTCGACCCGCCATCGCACTCGTACGTCGGGGTTGCACTTTGGGTGCGCCCCATGGCCGGCAAGATTATCCAGAAAGCGATAAGAGCCGCGATGAGCTTGCGCATTACAGCGTTTACGATAGCAAAGTCAAACGCCGACCGCTAGGTCTACTCATGGGGGAAACCTGACGCCCGTCGAAGCGTCCCCTGCTCAAGCAGCCGAAGGACGGGATATGGCGCGCGTTACTGTTTCTTACCGGCGAGATGATTCGCCGGCAGCCGCTCGTGCGATATATGAGCGGCTTCGTTCGCGTTACGGTGCGGACGCCGTCTATATGGACGTCGACGAACTCGAACTCGGTGAAGATTATCGCAAGCGAATTAGTCAGGCGATCAGCCAGACCGATTGCTTGTTGGTGCTCATCGGCCCACGTTGGCTCGGGCCTACCGAGAACGGACGGAATCGCATCGATGATCCGAACGATTCCATTCGACTCGAAGTCGAGCGGGCTCTCGAAACGGGGTTGCGTGTCGTCCCAATCGTCCTTGAGGGCACGCAGATGCCGTCGGCCGAGAGTCTTCCGAAATCGCTTGTAGATCTGACGTTTCTCAAAGCCGGCGACATCAGCACGGGACCCAAGTTCGACGAGCAGATGGAGCGCGTGACGCAGGTCGTCGATCGGATGTTCGCCGTCGCGCCGGCACCGTCGTCGCCAAAACCATCGTCACCGAGACGATCGTCACCATTCCCAATGCGTATCGTCGCGATCGGCGCGGCTGCAGCGCTCGTTGTTCTTGCAGTCGTCGGATCGTCGTGGGCGTTCTTGCACCGTCCCGCACCGCGTACGGTCGCTTCGACCTACACCTTTGCTACGAAGACTGTCAAGCCGTCATCGACCTCGGGTGCACCGGGCGCGCTCGCAATCAGTTACGTCGCGGGGGATGTCGCCGTCGTGCGCGGCGACCACGGTTCTCCTGTTGCCGCAGTACGGAATGCACCGCTATTGCCCGGCGATGCGCTCGTAACCGGAAAGAACAGCTACGCCGAATTACACCTCGGCCGCGGTACGCGTTTGTTCCTCGACGGGAGCACGCAAGTTCGCGTCGTCCGCGCCGGTGATGTCGGAAGCGAAGTTCAGCTTGCGCAGGGCACTGCCGAAATGCACGTCTTTCGAGCGAGCAATGCCCAGGTCGATACGCAACTGGCGGCGCTCGTCGGCAACACTCCCGGCGTTTATGCGGTGAGCGTCGTCGGCGATCCGGTCGTCACGATAACCGCGCTTTCGGGCCAAGCGACGTTGGAAACGCAGTCGGGAGAACAAACCATCTCGGCAGTACGCACCGTTGAATTTTCCGGTACGAATGCGGCCGCGTCCGTGATGAGCGAACAGCATTCTGCGATCGCGCTAACGACCGGCTTCAGCAGCTTTACGACGACCCGTAACAGTGCGATCGCGCCGGAATTTAATGACGTAGCTGCTGCGCCGATGCAGCAAGACCCGCAAGCGCCGCCGCCCGATCCGGGTGCTGCGCCCGCGCCTGCAGCGGTCGAGCAAATCGACGGTACTGAAGATCTTGCGACGTACGGCAGTTGGCAGAATTCAGACTACGGTCAAGCATGGGTGCCCGACGAACCGCCGCAGTGGACGCCCTACAGCAGCGGCCAATGGGTGTGGGAGCCATATTACGGTTACACGTGGGTCGGCAACGAACCATGGGCATGGGCGCCATATCATTACGGCACGTGGAATTTCCAGCCGGGAGTCGGCTGGATGTGGATTCCCGGCGCCGCCGGCCCGTGGGCTCCCGCGCAGGTCGCGTTCGTGCAAACGGCAGGCTTCGTTGCGTGGGTGCCGCTTGGCCCCGGCGATCCGCTTGCTCCCTGGTGGGGGCCATCACGTACCGTTGTTTACGCTACAAACGTCTATCGATATCGAAACTGGCGCGCGCCACACGCGATCGCGCAAGTTCGTGTCGAACAGTTCCATCAAGGCAATTTTCATCACGTCGTCCATCTGTCGTACGCGAATATCCATCATCCAACTGTCGTGAACGTGATGCGCATCGTTCCGCCAACGCGCGCAAACCTTGCATTCACGGCACGACCGGTGCATACGGTTGCAACGTTCCCGCGGCAAGCGCCGTTCGTCGGACATCCCGTTGCCGTGCAGCGCTCGCCCTTCGTACCGGCGCCGCACGTCGCGAATTCAGCATATCGTCCGGTGCAATCGCACCCTGTGACGGTCTTCGGCCCGCAGCCACACATGGCTAATGCGCCTGTGCATTCGGCCTATGGCCCCACCGCGTCCCACGTGACGTCGCAATATGGTCCAAGCCGGCAAACGAGCACCGCAACCTACAGCGCCAGCGGGCATTCGTTCGGCCCAACGCAGACGTATCGGCCACCCGTGAAAGCGCAGACGTACACGCGTCCGGTGCAAGCGCAGACGCAATACCAGCGTCCGGCGCAAACGCAAACGCAATACCAGCGGCCAACGCAAACACAGACGCAATATCAGCGTCCGGCGCAAACGCAGACGTACACGCGTCCAGTCCAGCCGCAGCCGCAATATCAGCGCCCTGTGCAGCAGGCTCCCGTCCAAACATATACGCGTCCGACTCAGACATACGAGCGTCCGGCGCCGACGTATCAACGGCCGACGCCTAGCCCGACGGTGCGCCCTCGCTACTGAACGATGATCGTGCGGAGTGCGCCTTTCGGAACGATGTAAGTGACGGCGAGGTGAGCGATCGCCTCCCCGTTGTTTGCGGCGCCGTGCACGTATGCGGCGTCTTCGTTCACGCTTTGGCCGGCGGTGAGGACGCGCGTCCCTTTGTCGTCCGTGACCGTTAATTCACCCGAAATCACCATGACGATGACGGGACCAGCATGATGGTGCTTTCGCATGTATCCGCCCGGCATTATATCTAAGAGCTGATTGACGACGTCGTAGTCGCCCGCCGCAAGCGTCACCGGCATATCTGCCATTGCGACGCTGAGGGGCGCCTTCAGCTGCATCTGACCGTACGCGCGTAAGCCCGCGACTGCGATGACCGCGCACACGCAGACGAGAAGTGCGATCCCAATAATCCTCATGCGACATTCTACACCTGTCTCATAGAGAACAGACGCGTGGCCGAAAGCCGCCTAAGCTAATCGGTGGAGGTCACAAATGCAAAATCATCGTTTTACTTCAACCCTGCTCGCGGCCGTTATGCTGGCGGGTGGATTATTCGGTCTCGCAGCTCAACCCGCCAAGGCGGACGCCACTTCTACCGCTGTGATCGTGGGTGCCGCAGCCATCGTCGGTGCCTTGCTCATCGATAGCAATAACCGTCCGTACTACGTCAACGGCGGCCGGCGCTACTACGTCACCCAAAACGAAGCCGGCTACTGGCGTTCGCACCACCATGTCGTTCAGCGCAGAGCGTACGTCCCAGAAAACGAATATCCGGTCGCACGCAACCCGTATGGCAACCGCCGCTGAACTAAGGTGCCAGCGTGTTACCGGAGGCGAGTAACCTTTCATGGGACGACGAGCTCTAGGACCCTGATGTAGGCTTGGTTCCCGTGCGATTGCTTATACTTCTGTTATTGACGATTTTCGTCGCGGACGCCGTCATCGCGTTGGTTTTGAGGAACGTCCGCGCCGACCCGCTTATCTCCGCACTTCTCGATGCGGTCCTGTTAACCGCAGTCCTTTTTCCAGTGCTGTACTACGGTGTCTTCAAAGTGCTGCGCCAGAAAAATGCCTTGCTAACGTCAAACGAAGTAACTCTGCTCGCAGCGCAGGGAAATTTGACGCGGCGCGTCGATGCGAGAACCGCCGACTTGGCGACGGCCAACCAGAAGCTTGAACGTTCGATAGAAGTTAGCGAACAGCAGCTCGAGTTCACCTCACTCGTTGGAGAAACGGTGAGCCTCTTGCAAGCCTGCCAAACCTCGAACGAAGCGTACGGGATCATCGCCATGCAATTCCAGCGGCTGTTGCCAGGCATTCCCGGCGCGCTCTACGTTTTCAAACCCTCGCGACATTTGCTCGAACGCACGATCGGTTGGAACCAAACGACGGAGTTCACCGCTCCAACCTTCCAGCCCGATGACTGCTGGGCGCTGCGAATGGGGAAGCTGCACGAGGCGGCCACCAACAGCGAGGCCATCAGGTGTCCGCATTTTTCCGCCATTGCCGGCACGACCGTTTGTCTGCCGGTGACTGCCGCGGGCGAGGTGCTCGGCTTGTTAAGCTTTTGGCTCGATTCAAAAGCCATAGACTCCAACGGAGCAGCGCCACCAAAGGAACTCGCTTTCCTATCGGTTATGGGACAAGGCTTGGCGACTGCGCTTTCGAGCATTCGGCTGCGCGAGGGTCTTCGCAATGATGCGACCCACGACTTACTGACGGGGTTGTACAATCGCCGCTTTATGGATGAAGCAATCGATCTCGAATTGAGCGGAGGTGAACGCAACAAGACTCCGCTCGCCCTGGTCATGTTCGACATTGATTACTTCAAGAAATTCAACGACCGTTTCGGGCACGAGGCGGGCGACGCGGTGTTGGCGGCGCTCGGCTCGTTTATCAGCAGGCGTGCTCGGAAGAGCGATATTGCGTGCCGTTATGGTGGCGAAGAGATCCTTATCGTGCTTCCCGGTGCCGACACGACGGCGGCGATGAAGTGGGCCGACGTCATGCGCGAGGAAATCGAACGCATGGTCCTGACGATCCAGAATCAACAACTTGGCCCTGTTACCGTCTCTGGCGGGGTCGCCTCATATCCCTTGGACGCGAATAACAAGATCGAGTTGCTCAGGGCGGCCGACGAAGCGCTTTACCGTTCAAAAGCTAATGGAAGAAATTGTGTAACGGCCGCACCCCGCTCCTCAGAGCTTGCGCTGAACCTCTAAAGCGTTACCGAAATTCCGTCGAGCGGGATACCGTGAAGGACAGTGTTCCAGCGCTGGCCCGACGAGGCAGGGAACGCACGCGTCAACGTCCCGGTCGTGATGATCTCGCCTGTCGAAAGCGGCGGATTGTGCGGATCGTGCTGCAAGAGTTCGATCAAGTGCAGCAGGGCATGAAGTGGACCGTCGATGACATTCGCTGCGTGACCGCGGTCGCTGTGTTCTCCATCGCGGTGGAGTTCGATTTCGAAGGACTCGAGCATGCGCGTCCACTCACTGTGGTCTCCAGGCGCGATTCGTTGATCGCCCAGGAGTAGCGCGCCGTGTAAACCGTTCGCTGCGATCGAATCTGCAGCCGTGAATTTCCAACCCGGGAAGATCGACTGAACGATTTCAAATCCGTGTGCTGCCCACTCGATCGATTCCAAAAGCTCTGCGGGCGACATCCCACTTCTCGGGGCGCTCCGGAGTTTAAACGCGATTTCCGGCTCGATTTTCGGTTCGCTGAAAGGCTTGAGCGAAAACCCGTCGCCAAGGTTCGATAGATCGTGTGCTGTCGTGTCGTACACGTAACCCCAGATTGGAGCGAAAACGCCATACTCGCTCCAAATCGTTCGATTGGTAAATCCGATCTTTCGACCAACGACGTGCTCTCCGCGTGCTTCGCGCAGTTCACGCATGCGAGCGATGACCGCATAGGCTTCGTCGTTGCTAAATGCATCGAGCCGCCCTGAGAAGGGCGCAATTTGCAACCGGTGATCGAGAGCATCCAACGTTTCTTGCGCGAGGTCGGCAACCGCAGTAGACGTCATGGTGCGACCTCTTCGAAGCGAAGAGTCCCGATCTTTCGATCGGGACTCTCCAGCATGGTTGCGGGGGCCAGATTTGAACTGGCGACCTTCGGGTTATGAGCCCGACGAGCTACCGGACTGCTCCACCCCGCGACGGACGGCCAGCGCGAACGACAGTATAGGGGCTGCCTCAAGGCGGCGTCAAGGGCCTCGATGAAGCGCGAGGCGTGAGCGCCGAGCATTCCGACTTTCTCCGCACTCTCCCTAAGGTTCAGCTCCACTGCCACCTCGAGGGGACGGTTCGGCCGGCGACCCTTCGGGAGCTTGGACGGCTCGTCGGCCTCGACGTTCCGGCGGATTTGTACGAGTTTGCCGACTTCCCGGAGTTCTTGCTCGCCTTCCAAGCCGTGTGTAAGGCGCTCAACGGGCCCCAAGCGTTCGCGCGCATCGCGCGCGAGTACGTCCTTGACGCGGTCGCGCAGGGCGTGCGCTATGCTGAGATTTTCATCTCGCCGTCCGTGTGGTCGTTCTTTCATCCAACGATCGATGAAGAAGCATGCATGCGTGCAATTCGCGAAGCGCTCGATCACGACGCGATCGAGGTCGCGCTGATCTGCGACCTCACGCGCAACTTCGGTCCGGAGAAAGCCGTGCAAAGCGTCGAGCGCGCGGCGCGCTGGAAAGAGTACGGCGTCATCGGTGTCGGACTCGGTGGTGATGAAGCGCGCTTCCCCGCGTCGCTTTTCCCCGAAGCCTTCGAGCTTGCGAGAAGCGCGGGTTTGCACACGGTCGCGCACGCGGGCGAAGTTGCCGGCGCACAGTCGGTCCGCGACGCGGTCGAGATACTGGGAGCGGAACGCATCGGTCACGGAATCCGCGCGCTCGAGGATGACTCGGTCGTCGCCATGCTTGTCGAGCGCCGCATTCCGCTCGAAGTCTGTCCGACTTCGAATCGGCGCACGGGTGCTTGTCCCGAAGATCAAGTGCATCCACTTGCGCAGCTCGACGCTGCCGGCGTCATCGTGACGATTGACTCCGACGACCCGGCAATGTTTCGCTGCACGCTGCTCGATGAGTACGCGCTCGTCGAACAAACGATGGGTGTCGACGCCGCGGTAAGAATCGCACGCAACGGGATCGAGGCGTCGTTCGCGTCGCCGGAACGAAAAGCCAAGCTGCTCCACGCCCTGGAAAGCGCCGCAGTCCCCGCGCGGCGAAGTTAGCAGCATGCCGGGTCAGCACACGCATTTCGACGAGTCGAACGAGGAGTATCTCGAGGCGATCTACCGGCTCGAGCGCGAGGGGCCGGGCGTCTCGAATTCTGCGCTAGCGTCCGAGCTTGGCGTCGCGCCCGCGTCGGTTTCCGGCATGCTGAAGAAGCTCGCGGTCGAGGGCTTCATCGAGCACCAAGCGCGCGGCGGCATCGCGCTGACGCATAAGGGTCTCGAAACCGCCGTGCGCGTCGTGAGACGTAATCGTCTCGCCGAAGTGTTCCTTACCCAAATCCTCGGACTGCCGTGGGATGAAGTCTATGAAGAAGCGTGCCGGCTGGAGCACGCAATCTCGTCGCGCGTCGAGGAGCGGCTTGTCGCGATTCTCGGCGATCCGAAATTCTGTCCGCACGGCCATCCGATACCATCGGCAGATCTCTCCGAGCCCGCAGTCGTCGGGCAGCCGATCGCGCAGCTCGACGTTGGCGGCAAAGCCAAGCTGCATAGCGTCACCGAGCAGATGACGGAATTGCTCAAGTATCTCTCCGATATCGGCCTGAAGCGCGGTACCGCAATTGAAGTCGTCGAGAAAGCGCCGCTGGGTGGCCCAATCACGATCGCGTACGACGGACGCCGTCAAGCGATCTCGCTGGATCTCGCAAAACAGCTCACGGTCACCGAACTCTAAATCGTGCTGACGCGGATCCTCATCGTCGCGAACATTCTCGTGTTCGTGTGGACCTACACGCACAATGTAACGGCCAGCTCGGCTAGTCTCGTGCAAGCTGGCGCGTTCTATGGCCCGGCGGTGCAGGACGGCCAATGGTGGCGTGCCTTCACGTCGGCATTCCTCCACGATGGCTTCCTGCACATCGCGTTCAACATGTTTGCGCTCTGGCAAATTGGCACGATCGTCGAGCAGCTCTTCGGCACTCCCAAGATGGCTATGCTCTACATCGCCTCGATCATCGGCGCGGGCTGGGCGATCTATCAATTCAATTACACGGAGATCACGATCGGCGCGAGCGGCGCGATCTTCGGTTTGTTCGGTGCGCTCGTTGCCGCCGGACTACGTCTGGGGGAACACGGCCGGCAGCTGGTGCGCAATATGCTCGGTCTCGTGATCATCAACGTGCTGCTCGGCTTCATGATTCCGAACATCTCGCAAGCTGGGCACCTCGGCGGTTTGGTGACGGGTTTCATACTGGGCGTCATCCTCTATCGTGTCCCCGTGCATTTGCGGCGGGGAATGAGCGTGCAAGTGCAGTCGCAAGGCGCGCCGGTCGAAGCCGAGCTGCTGCCGCCACAACAGCCGCCGCACCAATGACGATCGAAGAATTCTTCGGTCAGGGCGGCGCGCTCGCACAGACCCTGCCCGCATTCGAAGCGCGTCCTGGCCAGCTCCAGATGGCGCAGCTCATCGAACGCGGCTTTCTCGAGAACGCGCACACGATCGTCGAAGCCGGCACCGGCGTGGGCAAGTCGATGGCCTACTTGATACCTGCGATCCGCAGCAAACGCAAAGTCGTCATCTCAACCGGAACGATCGCGCTGCAAGAGCAGCTGATGCGCAAAGATATTCCGATGGCGATTGCGGCAACCGGAATTCCCGCACGTGCGGAGCTGCTCAAAGGCCGCAATCACTATCTCTGTCGCTCGAAATACGAGCGCGCCGTTGGCGAACGGCTCGTCGCCTCGAGCGCCGGTCTCGAGCGGCTATGGCACTGGGCCGAAGAGACGCAGACCGGCGACCGTGCCGAGCTCGAGTTCGTTCCGCGCGCTGACGATTGGGAATCGCTCGACGCTGATGCCGACGATTGCGTCGGTGAGTTTTGTGAACGCTTCAGCAACTGCTGGTTTTTCATGCGGCGCGACGCGGCGCGCTACGCCGATCTCGTCGTCGTCAATCACGCGCTATTTTTCATGGATCTCGCGATGGGCGGTGGACTCTTACCGCCCTACGACTACGTCATCCTCGACGAAGCCCATCAATGCGAACGCTATGCAACCGCCGCGATGACCGCGACACTCTCGCAACCGGTACTGGCGCGCATGATGCGCAAGCTGCACGGCGCATATCATCTGCCCGGTCATCATGACGCCGAGATCACGGAAGGCATTCGCCGGCTCACGAGCATTCTGGCTCGGCTCCCCGACGAGCGCGTGCTCCTGCGCGAAGACGACGAGCTCGACGGAAGCCTCGATGAGCTGCACGACTCGCTGCTGCGGCTCGAGGATTGGGTGCACGTCAACTGGGAATCCGGCTTGCGGCGCACGACTGCGAACGAAGCCGAGCGCCAGCGCCGTCGCGAACTTGCGCTGCGCACGATTACGGCGCAGCAGACGACGGTGCAACGGATTCGGCGCAGTCTGCAGTCGACCGACATCGAGCCGGATACGATTGCTTGGGTCGAGCGCGCAGAATCCGAAGCACGCTACGAGATCAATGCGGCTCCGTTTGAGATCGCGGACTTCCTGCGCGAGATGCTCTTCACGCGCACGCAAAGCGTCGTTCTCACCAGCGCGACGCTCGCGGAAGGCACGTCGTTTGCATTTTTGCGCTCGCAGCTGGGCGTCAACGAAGCGCAAGAGCTGGTTGCGCCTTCGCCCTTTGACTATCCGAAGCAGGCGCGGCTCTATGTCGCGCCCGCGCGCTTCAATCCGAAGAGCCGCGATTTTGCGGCGATGGCGGCACCGGTGATCGAGGAGTGCCTCGAGCGCACGCGCGGCCGTGCATTCGTCTTGTTCACGTCATATGCGCGGCTGCACGAAGTTTACGACTTGCTGCGCGAGCAGCTGCCGTATCCGTTGCGGCTGCAGGGTGAGCTGCCGCGTACGCAGCTCTTGGATTGGTTTCGCACGACCAAGAACGCGGTGCTCTTTGCCACCGCGACATTCTGGGAAGGCATCGACGTCGTCGGTGATGCGCTCTCGTGCGTAATCGTCGACCGGTTGCCGTTCCCATCGCCCAGCGATCCACTTGTGGCGGCACGCATCGCTGCACTCGAGCGCCGCGGCCTCAGCGGTTTCGAAGGATACATGATTCCCGTTGCGACCATGCGCCTGAAGCAAGGTTTCGGCCGCCTCATTCGCTCGCAAACGGATACAGGGCTCTTGGCGCTGCTGGATGGAAGAGCGCTCGGAATGCGTTACGGCGCGACGATTCTTTCTGCGCTGCCGCCGGCGACGCGTATCGACGATCTCGCCGCCTTGGAAGGTTTGTTTTCTCGATGATCTCGTGTCGGTTGTGTGCTCTCGTTTGCACGTTGATGTTCGCATTGCAGCCGCTCGCGGCAAATGCGTGGGGCGAGGCCGGTCACATGATGATCAGCCACGCAGCGGCGCAATCGCTGCCGAGCGGGATCCCCGCATTTCTGCGCACGCCGGACGCCGCTCTCGAGATCGGACGCCTGGGGCCTGAAGCTGACAACCTCAAAGACGCGGGCACCAGTGAAGATCGCGACGCCGATACCGGACATTTCCTCGACATCGGTGACGACGGTACCGTCTTCGGCGTCCCACTGACCGCGCTGCCACCGACCCGCGAGGCATACGACACGGCGCTTCGTGCGGGCGGCAGCGACGAATATAAAGCCGGCTATTTGCCGTATTCGATCATGGACGGCTTCGAAGTCGTCCGCAAAGATTTTGCGTATTGGCGCGCTGACGATTATCTCGCGCGCAACGCGACGGATCCCGCGGCGCGCACATATTTTGCGGGATTACGCGCGCTGCGCGAGACGCTGACGATCCGCGATATCGGCTGGTGGAGTCACTTCGTCGGCGACGGCAGCCAGCCACTGCACGTCACGCTTCACTTTAACGGTTGGGATAAATATCCGGACTCGAAAGGCTTGCACGCGCGTTTCGAATCCGAGTATGTCAACCGCAATATCGATCAGCAGACGGTTCTCGCGCATATGAAAGCGCTCGTTGCTTGCAATTGCACGATCGAAGCTGAAACGGCACGCTATCTTGCGGCCACAAACGCGCAGGTAATCCCGACCTACACGCTCTTCATGCAAGGCGCATTTGCAGCGCGCACGGATGCAGGCGTCAATTTTACCGCGGATCGGCTCGCGGCCGGGGCCGATGAGCTGCGCAATCTGATCGTCGAGGCGTGGCGGCAAAGCGAAGACGGCAGCGTCGGCTACCCGCTGATCAAAGTCCGCGATATCGAAGCCGGGAAGGTTATGCCGACGCGGCGCGCGCTGGGAGGCGAATAGCCGGGCGCACGAGCGCGGCGAGGCTGTCCGATTCAGCCAAGAATGCGTCGTGGCCGTGATCGGAGACCAGCTCGAAGTAGTCGCACGTGAATCCGCGCTCGCGCCAGCGATTGGCTGCCGCGCGCACGTACTGCGGTAGGAACAAAATGTCTGACGATATCCCGACGAAGGTGAGCTTCGGACGCGTATCGAGATTCGTGCGATCGCGGGTCTCGAAAAGATCCATCGCGCGCGAGAGCGCGATATACGTGTTCGCATCGAAGCGTGCCGTGAGACGATCGCCCTGCTCGTCGAGGTAGCCCTCGATGTCGAAACGCTCGGCGAGCGAACGATACGGATCTTCGCCATTGCGATTCGGCTTGCGCTCGTAACGTTGCGTGAACAGCTCGTCGCTTTTATACGTGATCATCGCGATCTTGCGCGCGAGTCGCAGGCCCGCAAGAGGCGGCTCGCCATCATAAAAGTCTCCGCCGCAAAAATTCGGATCGAGACGAATCGCTTCGAGCGCGATACGATTGTACGCGATGCCGAGCGCCGAGAAATGATCGTACGCGCCGACGCAGACGGCGTGTCCCACCATCTCGGGGTGATCGAACGCCCACTGAAGCGTTTGCATGCCGCCCAGCGAGCCGCCCATCACGACGGCGAGACGCTCGATGCCGAGCGCGCGCAGCGCGCGATACTGCGCTTCGACCATGTCTCTGACGGTGACGAGCGGCCAATGCGAGCCGTACGGTTTGCCGTCCGGCGCGAGCGACGACGGACCGGTCGAGCCGTAGCAGCCGCCTAGCACATTCACGCCGATCACGCACGTATCAGCCGGATCGAAGAGTTTGCCGGGCCCGACGATGCCGTCCCACCAATCGCGCACGTTCGCGCTACCGGTGAGCGCGTGCGGAATCAAGACGGCGTTGGTGCCGTCTTTGCGAAGCTCACCCTCAATCGCGACGAATTGCTCGACGCGTTCGAGTCGTCCGCCGGACGCGAGGTCGAACGGACCGATGTCGATAGAACGCTCGATCACTGAGTCGGGACTCTAACATGTGGCGACGGCGCGGGTCAATGAAAATTGGTCCACTCAAGCCGCTGCATAGCAAGGCGACCTGGCTTGCGCATGCTTTTGGTCGAGAGTACTATACTTTTAGGTATATTTGAGTATACTTGCAGGTATATATGACTATACCTGGACGTATACTTGGCGACCCCGATGATCCGAATTTCGAGCCCGTCCCTGCGCCGGCTTTGTTCGGCAGCGCAATGCGGACCGGTATGCTGTTGCTGATCGCCGTCCTTGAGGAGACCTATCCCGCCCAGCTAGGGCGATATCTTGGGGTCCAGGTCTCATCCGTCCAGCGAACTCTCGACATCCTCGAAAACGAAGGCATCGTCGCGACCCGAAAGATCGTCATCCGCCGGGTTACACTCAATCCACTCTATCCTGCGGCAAGCGAGTTGAAGGCCTTACTGCTACGAATTGCTGAGGGCTATCCGGAATACGCCGAAATAAAAGAGTCGATTCGAAAGCGGCCCCGGCGACGGAACAAGCCACTGTGATTGATGAGAGCTCTACGCTCAAAGATATCTGCTATGCCGTAGCGGAGGCTTTGGACGGCATAGATAGCGACGTCGTTCTTACCGGAGGAAGCGCGGCCGAAATATATGCTCCCGGAGCTTACGCATCCCTCGACGCAGACTTCGTCTTCAAAAAGACGCCACAGAAAAATGCTTTAGAAGACACTCTAGCCCGAATCGGATTCGTGAGGTCTGCCTCCTCTGGAATGTTTGTTCATACCAAAACCAAATACACGCTCGATTTTCCCAGGGGGCCACTTGCGGTAGGTGGCGATTACGTCTCAGTCACGCAGAGATTGAAGCGCGGCGAGATCGTGCTTCAGATATTGACGCCAACGGACTGCGTACGCGACAGACTCGCTCATTTCTATTTTTGGGACGACTACACGGCCCTGGCAGCTGCAGTCTCCGTTACTCAGTTGCAGCGCGATGACGTCGATCAAGACGTTATAACGAAATGGACCGAGCGCGAAGGCTCCAAGAACAGTGCCGACTACACACACAAGCTCGATGAATATCGTAAACGATGCGGACTTTCAGCGATTGCCCTTCTTGATCGCCAAGACACATCCGACATTGACGGTGCCCCGTTCCCGGCAAGCCCGTATCCGATGCTTTCATCCGATCGAATCACAAACGATCAGTTCTTTTACCTTCGGCTAGAACCCGACGTACTCGGAGAAATCAGTCTTATTACAAGGTCCCTTCAGAAGCAGATAGAGGATGTGACCCAGAGTATTCTTGATGGGCCTCTCATTCCGATAACAAAGGCTGACGGCGTCCTATTCATGTACCATGGCGACGGAAGCAACGAGCAGTCAGAAACTCAGAAGTGGCGTGCTCGGTGTTATATCAACAAAGACGGACAATTCGAACTGCGTGCGCCACGGAACGATGATGCGCCGCTGAAGGACCAAGCCTTGGATTTTCTCGCCACCGGCTACGCACTAGCTAGTCGTCTGCTGCCGCTGCTCCGGGCAAGCGGAAGACTTCGCGGGAACTTTGTCTATAAGTTGGTGCTCGCACGTGACGACGTGTTCGCGCTCGCGCCCGAAGCAGACTACCCTTTACACATCGACTTGGGCCGCCAATCTTTCGCAGCGTTCGCGCCGCCATTGCTGCTGTATTTGCAACGTCTGGGCGGCAGATCGGGAGAGTTGTCGGATTTTGAAGAGGCTGCTCGGCAAGCTTGGGAGCGCGTCTCGAGCAAAACCTAGCGTCTAGTCTTCTTTGCTCGCTTCCGTCACGGCACGATTGCGCAGCTCGTCGACGACACTGGAATCCGCGAGCGTCGTCGTGTCGCCGAGCATTCGCCCTTCGGCGATATCGCGCAACAAGCGGCGCATGATCTTACCGCTGCGCGTCTTGGGAAGCTCCGGTGTAAACGTGAGATACTTGGGACGCGTGAACTTGCCGAGCTTTGTTGCAACGTGTTCGCGAAGCTCATCCGCGAGCTGGCTTGAGCCTTCGTTACCGCCGCGCAGTGAGACGAACGCGACGATCGCCTGTCCCGTGATGTCGTCGTTCTTGCCGCAGACGGCGGCTTCGGCGACTGCAGGGTGATCGACGAGCGCGCTTTCGACTTCAGTCGTCGAGATGCGATGGCCGCTAATGTTCATGACGTCGTCGATCCGGCCCATGAACCAGAAGTCGCCGTCTTTGTCGCGATTGACGCCGTCACCGGCGAGATACAGATGCGGAAGCTTCGACCAATACGTTTCCTTGTAGCGCTCGGGATCGCCCCAAATGCCGCGCAACATTGAGGGCCACGGACGCTTGAGCACGCAATAACCGCCGCCGCCGAGCGGAACGGTCTCGCCCGCATCGTTGACGACATCGGCAAGAACGCCGGGAAACGGCTTCGTTGCTGAACCCGGCTTAAGCGTCGTGATGCCGGGAAGCGGCGTGATCATAATTGCGCCGGTTTCGGTTTGCCACCATGTGTCGACGACCGGACAACGGCTGCCGCCGATGTGCTCGTAATACCAAATCCACGCTTCGGGATTGATGGGTTCACCAACGGACCCCAACAGACGCAGCGTCTTCATATCGTGCTTTGCGGGCAGATCGTCGCCCCACTTCATGAACGTACGAATCGCCGTCGGCGCCGTATAGAGAATCGAAACCTTGTAACGTTCGACGATCGACCATAAGCGGTCGCGCTCGGGATAATCGGGCGTGCCTTCGTAGATCACGCTCGTCGCCGCGTTGCAGAGCGGTCCGTACACGATGTACGAGTGACCGGTCACCCAGCCGATGTCGGCTGCGCACCAGTAGACGTCTTCCTCCTTATAGTCGAAGACGAGCTTGTGCGTCGTCATCACGCCGGTGAGGTAGCCGCCGGTCGTGTGCATGATGCCTTTGGGTTTTGCGGTCGTGCCGCTCGTGTAAAGAAGAAAAAGAAGATCTTCGGCGTTCATCCGCTCGGGCTCACACGTGGTGGATTCATCCCGTGTCAGATCATCCCACCAGTGATCGCGTCCGCTCTGCATCTCGACCGCTTCTCCGGTACGCTTTGCGACGATCATGTGCTTGAGCGACGGCATGCCTTTTGCGACCGCCGCATCGCAACTGGCTTTGAGCGGGACCTTATTCCCGCGGCGCCACGCGCCGTCGGCGGTGATGATCGCAACGCACGACGAGTCGTTGACGCGATCGACGATCGAATCCGGCGAAAAACCACCGAAGATCACCGAATGCGCAGCGCCGATGCGCGCGCAGGCGAGAATCGCAATGGGAAGCTGCGGAATCATCCCCATGTAAATCGCGACGCGATCGCCCTTTTTGATTCCAAGCTTGCGCAGGGCATTCGCAAATTTGCAAACGTCGTCGAGGAGCTGCTGATACGTTATCGTCCAGCGATCTCCGGGCTCGCCTTCATAATAGTAGGCGATGCGAGTGCCTTTGCCGGCTTTAACGTGGCGATCCAAACAATTGACCGACGCATTGAGCTCGCCGTCAGCGAACCACTTCGCGAAGGGCTCGTTCCATTCGAGCGTTTGCGTGAACGGCTTCATCCACTCCAGCTTGCGCGCCCAGCTAGACCACCAGGCTACGGGGTCTTTTTCAGCCTCTTCGTAGATCCCAGGTTGTGCGTTCGCAGCCTTCGCAAAAGCGGGCGGCGGCGGAAAGCGCCGGCTCTCGACCAGGAGGGTGTCGATTGCATCCTTCGTCTGCATGCGCGGGAGTTTCGGTCCGGCCCCAGCGAATACTGCCTTCATGGTCGTCGTTCGAATCGATCCGCGCTTAACGTTGTCCGACGGCTTTTATGGCGGCTTGATCGGCGGGGTGGTGCTCTCCGTATTCTTCGCGGTCATCGACTTCTTTTTGCACGAGCCGCTTGATTCGATCTACCTGTTCATGGCGTCGTCGGTGCTCGGGAAGACAGCTTTAAACGGTGGCTGGATGGCGCTCGTGCTCGGCATCGCGCTGATGTTTTTGATGGCGGCGTTCGGCGGGATTTTTTTTGCCGGGTTCGCTCGTAAGTTTACGTTCCTCGCGAAGTCGCCGATTTCGTCGCTGGCGGGCCTCGTTTACGGCTTCATCGTCTGGTTTGTCTTTGTCGATATAATCATCCCGATGACGGGGATGCAGCAAACCGTCGATCATCCGTTGTGGATCTCTGCTATCGGAATAGGCATTTTTTACGGGTCAGCACTGTGCGAATTCTTAGCCAGCGTTTCGCGAAACCGCACTGCGCGCGCCGAACGCGCGAACGAGTCGTCGCCGGGAATCGCGCCGGCGTAATCGCGCTGGCGCTCGTTTCACTCATAACCCTCGCCGGCGGAAACGCCGAAGCGAAACGTTCAAGCGAGCCGTCGACCGGGCTCGATCCGATCCACTTCAATAAGCCGGCGCCGAATTTTGTTTACGATGGCGGCGATGGGTTGCGAAGTCTTTCGCAGTCGTCGGGTCAGCCCGTGCTCGTTCACTTTTGGGACACATGGTGCCATCCGTGTACGGACGAGCTGCCGCTGATCGACCGGGCTCATAAGGAAGATCCCGACCTGGTCGTGATCACGCTCTCCGATGAACAGCCCGGCGTCGCACGCGCCTACTTAAAGAAGCAAGGGATCGATCTGCCGGTCTCTGAGGACGGGGATCACAAGGTTTGGAGTATGTACGGCGTCCACGCGATCCCGGTCAGCATATTCGTGCGGGGAGACGGCACGGTCGAGCACGTCTCGGTCGGCGCCATGGATTGGAACGAGATCACCGAGGCCCTGGCCGGGCTGGGTCATCCTTGACCCCTGTCCCGGCGGATGATACCCTGAAGTTGGCAGTCGTGGCGATTGACTGCTAAGCAATTGTAAGGAAGCGTGACAACGACGGCACTCGACAAGCGTAAGGCGTTCATTCTCCAGACGGTGGTTTACGAATATATCAACACCGCCGAGCCCGTCGGTTCCATGACGCTTACCCAGAAGTATAATCTCGGCGTTTCATCCGCGACGATTCGCAATGAGATGGCAGAGCTCGAGGCGAGCGGCTATCTCGTGCAGCCGCATACGTCCAGCGGTCGCGTGCCCTCGGACGCCGGCTATCGTACGTATGTCGACGAGTTGATGTCGCCCGAAACGTTGCGCCCCGAAGAGACGCAGCGCATTCGCGAAGAGTTTCGCGCCGCCAGCCGTCATCTGGACGACGTCATCGAGCAAACGACGCGTCTGCTCGGGCAGCTCTCGCGCAGCCTTGCGTTCGTGATCGCGCCCGCGCGCTCGACGCAAACGTTCCGCCACATCCAGCTGATTTGGTTCTCCGAGCGCACTGGGCTCGCGGTTGTCGTAACGTCGCTCGGAACGCCGACGCAGACGCTCTTCGAACTGAAGTCTGACGTGACCGCCGACAACCTCACGCGTCTTTCGAATTTACTGAACGGGCGCTTGGGTGGCCGTCTCCTCGCCGAGATCGCTACCGCAGAAATTTCAGCCGGCGTGAACGAGCTTGGACTCGCTCCGGACATGACCGAAGCGGTGCAGCACGCGTTTGCGCAAGCAGCCGATCCGTCCGATCCGCTCATCGCAGCCAGCGGTGCTCAGAATTTGCTCGATCAGCCGGAGTTCCACGATCTACGTAAGCTGCGTTCGATTCTGCGCATCGTCGAGGAGCAAAAGCGCTTGTACGAGCTTGTTGCCGAGGGCGTTACGCAAGAAGGTACGCACGTGCGAATCGGGCACGAATTGGGTACTGATGAAATCGCGGAGTGCAGCTTGGTGACCGTTCCTTATCGCATCGGAGATCATGCCGTCGGATTGCTCGCAATCCTCGGACCACGCCGGATGCCGTACGGACGGTTAATGGCGCTCGCCGGAAGCACGGCCGACTCACTCGGTGCCCATCTGCTCGACGTCGAGCTTCCATAGAAGAAAATGCCCGTCGACTACTATGACGTCTTGGGCGTCGAACGCGGCGCATCCGAGACGGATATAAAGCGTGCTTATCGTTCGCTCGCGCGTAAGTATCATCCGGACGTCGCCACCGACAAGACCGCGGCCGAATCGCATTTCAAGGAAATCAACGAAGCGTATTCGGTGCTGAGCGATCCGCAGAAGCGCCAAATGTACGATCAATACGGACATGCCGGCGTGAATGGGGGAGGCTCGCCCGGTGGTCCGTTTTCCGGATTCTCCGGCGAAGGCTTCGGCGACATCTTCGACATGTTTTTCGGGGCTGCGCGCGCGCAAACGCAAACGCAGCGCCGTCAGGGACCTACACGCGGACAAGACTTGCGCTACGATCTTCAGATTACGCTTGAAGAAGCATTTGAAGGGACGCAGCGCGAGATCACATTCAAGCACATGGCGCAGTGCGCAACGTGCAAGGGCACGGGCGCGGCGCCCGGCACGCCGATTCTTACGTGCGAACGTTGCGGCGGAACCGGTGCGCAACGTACCGTGCGTCAAACGCCGCTCGGACAATTCGTCACGCAAAGCACGTGTACGATGTGCAACGGCTCGGGACAAACTATTCCGAATCCGTGCCAAACGTGCGCGGGACGCGGACAAACCGAATCGGAGAAGACGCTCAATGTGCGCATTCCGCCCGGCGTCGACGATGGAAGCCGCATCCGTATCTCGGGTAACGGTGAATCAGGATTACGCGGCGGACCGGCCGGCGATCTCTACGTTTTTCTGACGATCACCCGTCACTCGACGTTCCGGCGTGACGGTGTCGATTTATATCTCGACGTACCGCTCAGTTTTCCGCAGGCCGCGCTTGGTGCTGCGACCACGATTCACACGCTCGAGGGTCCGCTCGAGCTGCAGATTGCAGCCGGAACGCAAACCGGCTCGCTGTACCGCATGCGCGGACACGGCATGCCTTCAGTACGCGGCTCGGCGCGCGGCGACTTGATCGTCACCGTGCACGTGATCGTTCCCACCAAGCTCTCCAAGCAAGAGCGTGACATCCTCGAGGAATACGCGGCCGCCGGCGGCGATCGTATCGAAGACGCAAAGACGTTCTTCGATCGCGTCAAAGACGCGTTTCGAGCCGACTGAGCGAACCGCGCTTTTTCGTCGAGGGCCGTCATGCGCCCGGCGATTCGCTCACGCTTTCGAAAGAAGACGCGCACAAGATCGCGGATGTCTTGCGCCGCCGCACCGGTGACGGCATTGTCGTCGTCGATTCCGCAGCCCAAGAGTTTCGCGCGACGCTAACGGTCACCCAAGATCGTGTTGAAGCCCGTCTCGATGAGCTCGTACAAGCCCACAATCGTGAAAGCTCGCGCGCGATCACGCTCGCGCAGATGATTCCGAAAGGGCAAAAGCTCGATTACGTCGTCGAGAAAGCGACGGAGCTTGGCCTATACGCGCTGATCCCGGTGCGATCGTCGCGATCCGTTGGCGAGGCATCGGCGAACAAGCTGACGCGCTGGCGCAATCTTGCGCGCAGTGCGGCGCAGCAATCGGGACGCAGCAGAGTCCCGGACGTCGAGAGTCCGATCGACTATCCCGCGCTCGTGGCCCGCATCCGCGAATTCGATGCGGCGATCTTTGCGTGGGAGCTTGCTGAGCAACCGCTGCGCACGGCCCTCGCGTCGATTGGGAGCGCTCGCTCGATCTTGGTCATCGTCGGCCCCGAAGGTGGTTTCTCGCACGAGGAGGCCGACGTGGCCATCGCAGCCGGCGCCCGCGCGGTCTCGCTTGGTTCGCGAATCCTTCGCACCGAGACCGCGCCGCTTGTGATATTAACGGCCATCCTTTACGAAGGCGGAGAACTGTAGAGAAATGAAGCAACGCGCGTGGCTATAGCAGTACGTGAACGAACCGGCGGCGCGGTTCTGATCGATGCGCTCAGAGCAAACGGCGCCGAGCAAATCTATTGCGTCCCGGGCGAAAGCTATCTGGACGCACTCGACGCGTTCTACGATGCGCGCGAAACGCTCCGCTTGATTGTATGCCGTCAAGAAGGCGGCGCATCGTACATGGCCGAGACGTACGGCAAGCTGACCGGCAAGCCCGGCATCTGCTTTGTCACGCGCGGCCCAGGCGCCACCAACGGTTCGATCGGCATTCACACGGCGCGTCAGGACTCGACGCCGATGATCATGTTCATGGGCCAAGTCGATTCATCGATGCGCGACCGCGAAGCGTTCCAAGAAATCTCCGTGCCCGCGATGTTCGGATCGCTCGCAAAGTGGGCGGCGCAGATCGACGATGCGGCGCGTATCCCCGAATATGTCGCACGCGCGTTTCACACCGCCGTCTCCGGACGTCCGGGTCCGGTCGTGCTCGGTTTGCCCGAAGACGTCCTTGCCGCGCACACGAATGTAAGCGACGTTGCTGCCGTCGCCGCGACGCGTCCGACGCCATCCGCCGATTCGCTCGTTGCGCTTCGCGAAATGATCGCGCAGGCGGAGCGTCCGCTCGCAATTCTCGGCGGAAGCGGCTGGACGGAAACGGCACGTACCGACATTACGAAATTTCTCGAAGCCTGGGCGATTCCGTCGGCCTGCGGTTTCCGCCGGCAAGACCGTATGGACAACCGTTCCCCGGTCTATGCGGGATACGCCGGAGTGGGCATCACGCCGAAGCTGGCGGCGCGCATTCGTGAAGCCGACCTCATTATCGCAATCGGGACACGGCTCTCGGAAGCTGTCACGCAAGGCTACACGCTGCTGGAAGTACCGCGTCCCAAGCAGCGGTTGATTCAGGTCCATCCCGATCCGGACGAGCTTGGCCGCGTCTATCAAGCCGATCTTGTCATCAACGCCGGAATACCGGAGCTGGGGCTGGCGTTACGCAACGTCGCACCGCCGGCGATTCCGTGGCGCAAATGGACCGAAGCACTGCGCGGCGAGTACGAGCATTCGCGCAACATCGCAAACCGCGAAGCCGTCGCACGCGATGGTTACGTCGATATGGCAACGGTCGTCGCGTACCTCGATGCGAATCTTCCGGACGACGCCGTGATTACGACCGGCGCGGGTAACTTCGCAGGGTGGGTTCACCGTTTCTATCGCTACCGGGGTTTCGCAACGCAGCTCGGTGCCGTCAACGGCTCCATGGGTTACGGATTGCCGTCTGCGATCGCAGCCAAGATCACGCATCCCGAACGCATTTGCGTCGCGTTTTGCGGCGATGGCGATTTCTTGATGACGGGCCAAGAGCTGGCGACCGCGATCAAGGAACGCGCAAATGTGATTGCAATCGTGGCGAACAACGCCATGTACGGCACGATCCGGATGCATCAAGAGCGCGAGCATCCCGAGCGTGTCATCGGCACCGATCTCGTGAATCCGAATTTTGCGAAATACGCCGAAGCATTCGGTGCCTACGGCGAACGCGTGACGCGTCCCGACGACTTCCCCGCAGCCTTCGAACGCGCCGTGCGTTCGGCTAAGCCCGCCGTGCTCGAGATCGTGGCCGATCCTGAATTGATCAGCTCGCGCGCAACGGTTACCTCGATGCGCGATCATGCAAAGCGGCGGAATGGCACGTAGACTCGAGACCCTAGAGCCCGGTACGGCGGTGTTTTGTGGTGAGACGCACGTCGGGTCCGTCGACGGCGTGTATGCCGAAGGCACAGCCGAAGTTGCCGAGTACATGGTCGTACGCTGGGAGTCGCGCGACAACACGCCGGTTTTGATCGCGACCAAGGACGTCGAAACGCTCGAAGACCGGGGCGTTACGTTAATGGGCGACGATGCGCAGCAATACGAAATCGCGCCGAAGTACGAAGAAAAACTGTATCCATCGCTGCGGCGCATCCACTAGAGGCCGCGTTGCGCTTTTCCATCATCGTCCCGACATATAATGAAGCCGGGGGCATCGAACGATTGATCGAGGCGGTCGATGCGGTCTTCAAGCAGAACGCGCTCGACGGCGAGATCATCGTCGTCGACGATAACTCCCCGGATGGAACCGGCGCCATCGTCGACCGTCTCGCAGAGCGCTATCCGGTGCGCTGCCTGCATCGTCCCGGCAAGCTCGGGCTCTCGTCGGGCGTCATTGACGGCTGGAAATTCGCACGTCCGGAATCCGAAGCACTCGGCGCCATGGATGCCGACTTCAGCCACGATCCTCGCGTCATCGTACAAATGATTCGCGCGCTCGAGAACGGTTACGATCTGGCCATCGGGAGCCGCTACGTTCCCGGCGGCGGTATCGAAAACTGGCCGTGGCGACGCAAGGTAACATCGCTGGTTGCGATCGCACTTGCAAAGCCGCTCACGCCGATCCGCGATATTACGAGCGGTTTCTTTATGGTTCGGCGTTCGTCACTCGAGGGCGTTGAGCTCGATCCGATCGGCTTCAAGATCGGCCTCGAAGTGATTGCGAAGGCCCGTTACCGTAAGGCAATCGAAGTACCGTACGTGTTCACTGACCGGGTTGCCGGAAGCTCCAAGTTGAACCAAGGCGAGATACTCAATTATTTGCGGCAGCTCGGCCGCATCTATCGAGCCAAGCTTACGGGAGGTTTACGCCGCTAGTGCCGATGCCCGATTGGCTGCGCGTACGCAAGAACGCGCAGGCTCAGGACGCAGCGCAGTGGACGAAATGCTCGGGTTGCGGCGAGCTCGTCTACAAGCCTGATCTCAAAGCGAATCATGAGATCTGTCCGAAATGCGGGCATTATTTCCGTATGCACGCTGCCGATCGGCTTTCGATGCTGCTCGACGGTGACTTTCTTGAAGTCGGTGGTGACATCGAGCCGGGCGATCCGCTGAAATGGGTCGACAAGAAGCCGTATCCTGAAAAGCTTGCAAGCGACCGTGCCAAGAGTGGACTCTCGGAAGCGGTCGTCGCCGGATTCGGCGCAATCGGTGGCTTCCCGGTCGGCATTGCCGTGATGGATTTCCATTTTCGCGGCGGCACGATGGGGACCGTCGTCGGTGATCGCGTTGCGCTCTTGTTCGAGCGCGCACGCGAGCGTAGACTTCCCGCGGTCATCTTTTCGGCGAGCGGCGGCGCACGTATGGAAGAAGGCGTGCTCGCGCTGATGCAGCTCGCGAAGACGACGAATGCGGTCGAACGATTCCGTCGCGACGGGCTTTCATATATCTCGGTGTTGACCGATCCGACCACCGGCGGCGTCTCCGCCAGCTTTGCATTTCAGGCCGATATCATCGTCGCGGAAACGCGCGCGGCCATCGGCTTTGCCGGACGCCGTGTGATCGAACAAACGATCCGGCAAAAGCTTCCCGAAAATTTTCAACGCGCCGAATTCTTGCTTGAGCACGGCGCGATCGACATGGTGATCGAGCGTCCCAACTTGCGCGACACGCTCGTGCGTCTGCTTGATTACGGCATCGCCGCGTGAATCCGATCGTCGATCGCGAAAAGGGCTTGCTCGAGCTCGAGCGGCGGATCACGGAGCTCAAAGGGCTCAGTACCTCGCAGAACGTCGATCTTTCGAGTCAGATCACGGCACTCGAAGCCGAGTACGCGAAGATTCAGCGCGAGATATTCGGGAAGCTCTCACCGTGGGAGCGCGTCAACATGGCGCGGCATCCGAAGCGCCCGACAGCGGCCGAATACATCGCGAAGCTCGATCAATTTGACGAGCTGCACGGAGATCGTCATTTCCGCGACGATCCGGCAGTCATCGCGGGCTTCGCGAAGTTGCGCTCGCGGCGCGTTATGGTCATCGGCCAGCAACGCGGCCGCGATACGAAAGAGAATCTCCGGGTCAACTTCGGGATGGTGAAGCCCGAAGGCTATCGTAAGATCAAGCGGCTCTTCGGGCTCGCATCACGCCTCGGCATACCGATCGTCTCGCTCGTCGACACGAAGGGCGCCGATCCGGGCATCGATTCGGAAGAACGCGCGCAATCGGAAGCCATTGCCTCCTGTCTGTATGCGCTCGCCGAAACAGTCGTGCCGTCGGTCTCAGTTGTCATCGGTGAGGGCGGCAGCGGCGGCGCGCTCGCGCTCGGGATGACCGACCGCATTTTGATGCTTGAGCACAGTATTTACTCGGTTGCCGGGCCGGAAGCAGCGGCCGCGATTCTGTTCGCGGATGCGACCAAAGCGCCCGAAGCGGCGGCGAGCTTGCGGCTCACGAGCGAAGATATCTATCGGTTCGGGATTGCCGACGAAGTCATCAGCGAACCGCTCGGCGGCGCGCATCGCGACCGCGATATGACGATCGATCGCGTGCTGTCAGCCGTCGACCGGCATCTGAGCGAGCTGGTGACGCGAACGCCCGAACAGCTGCAAGAAGAGCGTTACAGCAAGTATCGGCGCGTGGGCTCGTTGAATACAAACGGGATGCACTATGTCACCCCGAGCGAAGTCGAGGGGCAGCGACGGTGAGCACGCAATCGATCCTTCGAGGGGTCGGTCGCGGCGTGTTTGTCGTCGTCATTCTGGGCGTTTTCACGATGGTCGCAATTCAATACGCGCGCATCGTCCATCGCAACGTCGTGCTCGCGCACGCGCTCTGGGTCGTGCAAACCGATATCACGCGCCTCGCATCCGAAAAGGACCGTCGCACGGCGACGATTAGCCGCCTATCGGATCCGCAAGGCGCGATCCCCGAGATTCACGATCGCCTGCACCTGACGATGCCGAACGAATCGATCATCTATTTGAAGGGAAATAAACCGCAAACCGCCCCGCAATGACGCTACTCGGGACGGTCATCAACCTTCACCGTTTTGGTGCCGCGGTGCGCCTCGAAGACGGGCGCCTTGCGTCGGTTTCGGCCGCTGAGGTCGACGCGCATCGTGCCATGTTCGAGGAATCGTTTGTGGCACACAGATCTCTGCGATTGGCCGTTCGCGATAGCGGCAGAGGTGTCAGCGCCGTGCTCGCTGATTTCATCGACGCGGAAGTTGAGGCGTCAAATCTGAGAGCGGAAGCGTTCGAAGAGCGAATGGCCGATTATTTGCGCGAAACCGAAGAATGGGCGCCGCCCGATCAGGCGCAGCCCTTCGAGCGGCATCTTACTCGAAAGCGTCGCCGCGCCGCGCAATTTGAGTCATCTGCAGTCCGATCGCGAGCGGAATCGTAAGCAAAACGAGCGCCGCTACCGCGATCATGAGCGCTGGAATGCCGTGCGCGTCACTCAGCGCGCCGAAAACCACGGGTGAGAGCGAGCTCGAGCCGATGCCGACCGTGTAGAAGATACTGAACGCGTGCTGGCGTTGTCGCGGAGCAACCAGTTCGGGTACCGTTCCGTAGAGCACCGACGACGTTCCGTTGAGTGCAATGCCGAGGATCGGGAGAATTGCGAGCGTTGCGCCGAGGTGGAGTGGCAAGAGCGCGAAAATTCCGAGCGCCGTCAGGCCTTCCGTGATACACACGGTTGCCAGTACGCCGATTCGATCGCCGAGAAAACCGCACACGAATTTCCCGGCCGCTCCGCCGGCGAAGATCAGCGTCAGCGCGAAGCCGACACTCTGGACAGGCAACCCTTTGCCGGTCATGACAAAGGGCAGAAACGTCAGGAATCCCGTTCGCGTCGCGCTATCAACGGCACCGATTGCAAGCAAGAGCGCGAAGCCGGTCGTAAAGGTTCGCCCGGCCGCGCCGCCGCTTGACTTCACATCGCCGCGCTCGACGACGACGCGCGCTCGCGGGCTAAAAATCAGAATCGCGGCCGCGACGCACAATCCGATGAACGCAACAACGAGCAACACGGAGCGCCACGGCATGACGATCAAGAGTGCTGCAACGAGCGCCGGGATCGCCATCTTACCGACGTCGCCCGCAAAGTTGTATGTTCCGAGCGCTGCGCGCGAACGAGCGCCCTCGAATGCTTGCGCGATCAAATTCGACGCGATCGGATGCTGCACGCTTGCACCGAGTCCGCCAACAAAGAGCGCGGCCGCAATCGCAACGTACGTCGAGCGCGTACTCGCAACCGCATAGCAGAGCGCGGCAAGCGCCGTTCCCGTCACGAGCATCGTCCGAGCCCCGAGGCGTTCGGCAGCCATCGAGGACGGCAATTGAAACGCCGCCATGGCACCGCTGTAGAGCGAACGCAGAAGGCCGACTGCAGCGAGCGAAAGTCCGAATTCGCGCTGCCAAATCGGCAACATGACGTACAGCAGGTCGGTGAGTCCGTCGTGCATGACGTGAGCCATGCAGGCGACGATCATCGTACGGATTTTCAAGGCTGGTTCTTTCTCGCGGAGCGCGCGGAAGCGAACCTCCAGCCTTTTATGCCTTAAGTTGTACGACGAAAATTCGTCGCCGGCGCCGCTCGGTCGCGGTCCCCGCTCTGCGGGCGGAACCCTAGGCGCTGCGAGCACATTCTAAAACTCGCCATTTTCAATGTCAAGCGTTCTACAAATGTATCGAGGGGGAGCCCAGCGACTGGCGAACGCCGAGGTCGTGAGCACTGTAATCGACGCTGCTAAGCGCAGCGCACAGACCGTTAAAGTGCCTGGTTGCTTTGTTCGTATACAGGGCAGCTACGTCTCGCTGCGCGCGGCCGAACAACGTGTCGCGGATTTCATTCTCAAGAACGCAGAAGAGCTGATCTACCTGACGGTGACGGAGCTTGCCGAGCGGACGCAAACGAGCGAGTCGACAGTTGTACGGCTGTGCCAAAAAATTGGCTACAAAGGTTATCAGGAGTTTAAGATCGTCCTAGCGCGCGATCTCGTCGAGCCGACCGATGCGATCTACGAGCGCATCGAAGAGAGCGACGCCCTTGCTGCGATTAAGACGAAAGTCTTTGCCGCCAATGCGCAAGCTTTGCAAGACACCCTCGAGGTGCTCGATGATGGCGAGCTGCAGCGCGCGATCGACGCCGTCGCGACTGCAAAACGCGTCGAGATCTATGGCGTTGGGGGCAGCGGATCGATTGCGATCGATGCCTACCACAAGCTGCTGAAACTCGGCATCTCAGCAATCGCCATCTCCGATTCGGATTTGATGGGCATGTCGGCAGCGCTCTTGACTTCGGGAATGGTTGCGCTCGGGATCAGTCACACGGGCGCGAGCCGTGACGTGTGCGAGGCGCTCGATCACGCCAAATCCGGCGGCGCAACGACGATCTGCATCACGCACCGCGCGACCTCGCCGATTACCAAAGTTGCCGATATCAAATTATTCACGGCAGCGAAAGAAACAGCGTTTCGCAGCGATGCAATGTCGAGCCGCATCGCGCAGCTTTCGATCATCGATACGGTCTACGTCGGCGTCGCACTCAAAGATTATCAGCACTCTACGCAAACGATCGCACAAACGCGCGAAGCGACAGCCAAGAAAAGGTACTAGTCATGGCAGCAAACGGCAAGCCGGTCATCGGCTTCATCGGCCTCGGCATCATGGGGAAGCCGATGGCTCGCAATTTAATAAAGGCGGGTTACTCGCTCGTCGTGCACAACCGCAGTCGCGGTCCCGTCGACGAGCTTGAGAAAGAAGGCGCCCAGGCCGGTTCGTCACCCAAGGACGTCGCGCAACGGAGCGACGTCGTGATCACGATGCTGCCGGATTCGCCCGACGTTGAAGCCGTCGTGCTTGGCAAAGACGGCGTGCTCGAAGGGCTGCGGCCCACGGCAACGTTCGTTGACATGAGCACGATCAAACCCGCTGTGGCGCGACGCGTCGCTGAAGCGGTGGTGAAGAAGGGCGGGAAAGCGCTCGATGCGCCCGTCAGCGGTGGTGAAAAAGGTGCAACCGACGCGACGCTTTCGATCATGGTCGGCGGACCGCAAGACGTTTTCGACGCGGTACTACCGATTTTCCAAACGCTTGGAAAAAATATCGTTCTCGTCGGCGAGAGCGGCGCGGGGCAAATTGCGAAGACTGCAAATCAGCTCGTTGTGGCCGTCACAATCGAAGCTGTCGCCGAAGCGCTCGCGCTTGCTGAAGCGGCCGGCGTCGATCCGGCGAAGGTGCGCGCGGTTCTCCTCGGCGGCTTTGCGCAGAGCAAGATCCTCGACATGCACGGACAGCGCATGCTCGACGGTAACTTCGTTCCGGGTTTCAAAGCGAAGCTGCACCAAAAAGACATGCGCATCGTCACGGAAACGGCGCAGGAATCAGGTCTCGACGTTCCGGCTGGACAGCTCGCACTCGACCGCTTGACGAAACTCGTCGAGAGCGGCGGAGGCGAGAAGGATCACAGCGCGCTGCGCACCCTCTTGAAAACGAAGAGCGCCGCTACGCGCTGATTCGTTTTGCAGGACGAGCGAGTTTTGCGCGCTCGTACTGTTTTGGCCACGGCAGATCGAATCCGAGTTCGGCGGCGGCGTACATGGGAAAGTATGGATCGCGTAAGAACTCGCGTGCCATCACGATCAAATCGGCTTGCCCGTGGTTCAGAATGCGCTCGCCCTCTTCGGGTGTCGTGATGAGGCCAACGGCCGCTGTCGGGACTTTGGCGTCGCGCCGGATTTGTTCGGCAAACGGGACTTGATAGAGCGGCACCAGCGGGATCTTCGCGTCGACGACATTGCCGCCCGACGAACAATCGATCAGGTCGACGCCTCGCGCGTGCAACTGCTTTGAGAGCTCGACGGAGTGCGTGATGTCCCAACCGCCTTCGACCCAATCGCTCGACGAGATGCGTGCAAAGAGCGGTAACCGTTCGGGCCATACCTTGCGGACCGCTTCGGTCGTCTCGAGCGCAAAGCGAATCCGATTCTCGAGTGAGCCGCCGTACTTATCCGTGCGCGTGTTGCTCATCGGTGAATAAAATTCGTGGCACAGATAGCCGTGTGCGAAGTGCAGCTCGATCAGCTCGAACCCTGCTGCGAGCGCGCGCTTCGCCGCTGCAACGAAATCTTGCACGATCTGTGCGATCCCGGCTTCGTCGAGTGCGACCGGCACGGGATAATTCGGCGCGAACGGCGCGGTCGTCGGACCGACGGCGATCCATCCGCCGTCCTCGGGCTTGATGACGCCCGCAGGTTGCTCCCACGGACGCCGCGTTGAGGCTTTGCGTCCGGCGTGTGCGATCTGCATCGCGGGGATCGCGCCCTGGCTCTTCACGAATTTTGTAATCCGCGAAAGCATCTCGACGTGCTCGTCCTTATAGATGCCGAGATCTTGCGGCGAGATCCGTCCGCGCGGTTCGACTGCAGCCGCTTCGGTGAAGACGACCGCAGCGCCGCCGACGGCGCGGCTTCCGAGATGAACGAGATGCCAATCGTTCGCAAATCCGTCTTCGGAAGAGTATTCGCACATCGGCGAGACGACGATACGGTTGCGGAGGGTCAGATCGCGGAGCTTATACGGTTCGAATAACATCCTAGTCCGTTTCGCGTGCGTTGAGGTCGACGAGGTCGCCGTTGATGCCGTCGGAGGCAGAGCTCGCTAGAAACGCCAGAACACGCGCCACTTCGTCGGGGGATGCAGCCTTCTCGAAATCCTCGGCGTCGAGGTACGAGCGCGCTGCCTCGGTCGCGACGCCGCCCAGAACGACGGCATTTGCGACAATTCCGTCACCCTTGTGCTCGCGTGCGATGGCGCGCATGAACGTGTTGACTGCAGCCTTTGCGGTTCCGAACAGTCCGAAGCGCGGTTGCGGATCCTTCGAGCTGCCTGCCGTGACCGTCACGAGATGTCCGCGCGAACGCCGCTCAGGACGATACTCTTGTTCGAGCATCACGCGCAGTCCGGCGGTCATGAGATTGTAGGCGGTGACGACGAACCCATCGAGATTAGCGTGCAAATCCTCCAGCGTCGAGTCGACGATCGGAACGAACTTGCCGCGACCGGCCATGTTAACGATCGCATCGAGGCGACCAAAGTGTTTGACGGTGTCGGCAACCAGCTGATCGGTCGAGGCTGCATCGCTGAGATCGGTGACGAACGGGGTTGCGCGCTCGAAGCCGGCACTGATTTTCTGGGCGCCCTCGCGCGTTCGCGATACGACGACGATTCGGGCACCCTGTTCGTGGAGGGTGCGCAGCGTCGCGCCGCCGACGCGTCCCGTCGCGCCGGCTAAGATGATGATATCGTCTTCAAAAAGCACGCCGCGAAACTCCGGGGAGCACTCGGTAAGTCCTGCGGAACGATGAAGGAAGGACCATACTTCGAGGATCTGCCGGTCGGGACGGTCTGCGAGACCGGGTCGTACACGATGTCGCGCGAGGCGATCATCGAGTACGCGCGGGTATACGACCCGCAACCGTTCCATTTGACCGATGAGGGCGCGGCAAGCTCATTTTTCGGCCGATTGGTCGCAAGCGGTTGGCACAGCGCGTCGGTCACGATGAAATTGATGGTCGAATCGGGGTTTTTCGGGACGACCGGCCTCGTCGGTCTCGGCGTCGACGAGCTGCGCTGGCCGAAGCCCGTTTTGCCGGGCGACGTCGTGCACGTGCGCGCCGAAGTCGTTGAAAACACGCCGACGAAAAGCGGCGGCCGCGCGCGATTGCGGTGGGCGACGACGTTGCTTAACCAGCGCGACGAAGTCGTTTTCTCGTTCGTCTCGTTGACGCTGTTCCCAGGACGTCCGCGCTAAGCCACGAAGCATGTTTGTCCATGAGAACATCAACCTCATGGGCCGCTCTGATCACCGCCGTTGCACTGGTTTTGTGCACACTTTCAGCGGTTCGAGCCGACGTCTCCGCAGGCACCAACGTCTTTGCGACGTTACAGCAAACGCTCGACACGCGCAGCGCCAGAGTCGGCGACGCCGTCATCATGACGGTTACCGGCATCGTGCCGCAAGACTCGCCCGATGCTGCTGCACTGCAAGGCGCAACGATTCGCGGTCACGTGCAACAAGCATACGCCGCGACACCGACCAAGAAAGCATACATCGGCATCGCGTTCGATACGATCACGCTCTCCGATGGTCGCACGTTTCCGTATCCGGCGAAGATCGTGGCCTTACAAAAGAAGAGGAGCGTTAACGCGGTTCAAGCCGCGGGTGAAGTGCTGGCCGGCATGGTCGTCGGCAACATGATTTTCAAGACTGCTGGACTCAACGGCGGCGGCGCGGTCGGTGCGGTCGGCGGCGCCGTCTATGCGTCGCAGATGGCACAGAACTTTAAGATCCCGTCGAGCTCGACCGTGAAGATGCAAATGACGGACGTCCTCGCGACGGTCCCGCATCCGCAGGCCCCGGCCGGCGCAATGCCGCCGCCACCCTCACCGGCCCCGACACACTAACCTCGCCGCAATCCGGCCGAGCCGACTCCTTGGGCCTAACCTGAGGGGTCGGTTTTCCGTTTTCTTGACCCTCATTAAGATTGTCGACAAACTACTTGTCAACAAAATGAGCTTGTGTTACGCTCCGGCGCGACCCTGTAAGAGGGGGGAGTCCCGAGTTACTCATGCCTCGGAGGTAAGATGAGCACCATTGTCCGCGAGCCGGCGACAGAGTCGGCAGCATTAACGGTCCGCAACCCCGTTGCGGAATCCGTCGTGACCGCCGTCAAACCGGCTGCACGCGTCCCTGATCTGGATGGAAAGCGCATTGGCCTATATTGGAACGTGAAGGCCGGCGGCGATTTAGCGCTCGAGCGAACGGAAGTGTTGCTCAAGAAGCGCTACCCGAAGGCGACGTTCTCGTACCATCGCGGAACGGTCGGCATGGTGATGCGGCACGTCACGCCCGCAGAGGCCGATCGAATTTCTAAAGAAGTTGACGTAATTGTAGGCACCTCGAGCGATTGAGGGAGCTGCACGTCGTGGCTGGTTCTCGACATGATGGAGTTCGAGAAGCGCGGCGTGCCGACGGTGAGTCTCACCGCCGAAACCTTCGTTCGCGATGCACACCGCAGTGCGGAAAGCTTTGGCTTCCCCGAGCTGCCGATTTGCATCGTCCCGCTCCCGTTCACGAATCAACCTCAGGAAACGATCGACAAAATGATGGATGGCGGCATCGATCAAGTTGTCGACGGCTTAACTAAGGACATCGTTCGAAAGAACATAAAGAGCGAGATCATTACCGTTTCCGAAGATTGGCTCACAATCAACGGAAAAAACGAGCTGGAAGCTCTCTACGAGATGAACCGTCTGTTCCGCGAATATGACTGGAGTGACGGATTCCCGCTCTTTGCGCCGACGCGTGAAGCCGTTGAGCGAATGCTCAAAGGCAGCAAACGCGATCCTAACGAGGTCGTTGCCATTCTGGAGCCGGGTTTCGGCAAGGCAACGGTCGAGAAGATCGCGGTTGCATGCGTGATGGCCGGTTGCCAGCCGGAACATTTACCGGTCGTCATCGCTGCCGTCGAATGTCTCGCCGATCCGCACATCAACCTGCGGAACAAGGCAATGTCCACCGGCGCCGCTGCGGCGCTTATGTGGGTCAACGGTCCGATCGCAAAAAAAATCGGGATGAACTCCGGAATTTGTGCGCTTGGGCCGGGATCGCCGTCGTACGTCAACGCTGTTTGCGGGCGCGCGCTCCACATGTGTCTCATGAATATTGGCCAGGTGTATCCCGGCATCTCCGATATGGACACGATTGGAACGCCCGCGAAGTTCAGCATGTGCGTAACGGAAAACGTCGAGGCAAGTCCGTGGGATCCATATCACATCGAGCATGGTTACGATGCGAATACGAGCACCGCTACCGTGCACTTCGTGTATGGAATCTGCGAGCTCTTCGACTTAACGAGCACGACCTCGGAAAGCTTGACGGACGTCTTCGCGACTGCCGCTAAGAACGCCGCGCAAGTCTCGACGGGTCTGTGGCTCATCGGAAGGCGGGCGGATCCACGGTTCGGCACGGATGAAAAGGAAGAACACACCATGTTCATCTGTCCTGAGCATGTCGATATCTTCAAGGCAGATGGTTGGTCGAAAGACGACATTCGCCGTAAAATGCACGCAAAATCTCGCCTCCCGTTCAGCCTGCTGATGCAGAGCAAAGAACGGAAAGCGTTCGATCAGGTGCATCCGGATCTCGAATGGCTCTGGGATAGTCCGCAAACGCTACTGCCCGTTGTCGAGGACAAGGATTGCTACAACATCGTTGTCGTTGGCGGAACAGTGGGTCGCGGCGCCTTCATGTGGGGCAGCGGCGCACCGGTTACCAAGGTGATCAAAGACTAGGAGGCCGGCTATGGCTGATGCGTTAGTTGAATACGTTATCAATCAGGCAAAGGGAATCGTGAGCACGGACGGCGGTGAGGTTTGGCTCACCGACGTCCGTGACTCGACCGCGTACATCCGATACAAGAAGGGCCACAATCCCGACTGTGAGACGTGCGTGATCAATCCCGATGACTTCAAGCACTTTCTGACTGAGATGTTCAGCCAGAGGGCGCCACACATAAAAAACGTTGAGCTCGAAGTAGTCGAACACTGAGCACAGCGTGAGTGCTACACCGCTCTCGCGCGTGGTCCGCAAAAATCTTGCAGACCACGCGTACGAGCAATTGCATAGTGCTATTACTGAAGGGCGCCTTCAACCCGGAGAGCGTCTCAGCGATGCTGCGTTGGCGGCGCAGCTCAGTATCAGCCGCGCTCCGGTTCGTGAAGCGATCACGCGCTTGGAGACCGTGGGTCTGGTCGTCAGCCGCGGCCGCGGTTGGTCGGTCATCGAACTGCGGGACCGCGATCTCGAGGAGATCTACACGTATCGCGCTTCGCTCGAAGCGTTTGCAGCAGAACGCGCGGCACAAAACGCGACCGACGAAGATGTCGCGTTTCTCGAATCGCTCGTCACGGGTTCGGCCGCCGTCTTTCCACGCGAGCTGCGTGTTCGGCCGCCCGTCGACATGAGTTTTCACGAAGCCGTCTTGCACGTTGCGCGACATGAACGGCTTGCGCGTGCTTGGCGTCAGTCGCTCGACCAAGTGACGCTCGTCGCGCGCATGACGATGCGGCTGCTCTACGCGAAGCTTCCTGAAGGCGACGTCTTACACCGTCCGATTCTCAACGCGATCGGCGAACACGATGCCGTCACGGCCGCATCCGAAGCGCGACGGCACGTCATGGAAGTCTACGAACTGCTCCGCGAACGCCGTCGCGAGTCGCAGACATGAAGGCAGCGCTCGACGGCATCGTCGTTCTTGATGCGTCTCAGCTGATCGCAGGACCGCTCGCGGCGTTATACCTTGCCGATCTCGGTGCAGACGTCATCAAGATCGAGCCGCCCGAAGGTGACAAGGGAAGAATCCTGGGTCCGGTTCCCGTCGATGAGGGCCGCACGACGACGTTCATCGCCGTGAACCGGAACAAGCGCAGCGTCGTGCTCGATCTCAAGACGCCGGTTGGGCAAGCGTCGCTCCAAATGTTGTTGCGGCGGGCCGACGTCGTCATCACGAGCGCGCGAGTTGATTCCGCGAAGCGTCTCGGGCTTTCACCGGGCGCCATTCGAAACGCCAATAGGAACATCATCACGTGCGCGATCACCGGTTTCGGGGAGACGGGTCCGCTCTCGAAGGAACCGGCTCTCGATTACGCGGTTCAGGCGCGCAGCGGTATCATGGCGATCAGCGGTCACGAAGAGCAACCGATCCGCCTGGCCGTGACCGTTATCGACATCTCTAGCGCGCACATCGCGACCCAAGGCATTCTCGCCGCGCTTTTCCATCGCGAACGGACTGGCGAAGGGCAGCACATCGACGTCGCACTCTACGATGCGGCCTTATCACTGCAGGTCACGCCGTTCAGCGCATACTTGCGAACGGGTAAGCAACCGCCGCGAACCGGAAACGCGACGCTGCTTGGTGCGCCGGCCGATTTGTTTGCGACGCGCGACGGCTTCATCGTCGTGAACGCCTACTTCCCCGAGCAATGGCTCTCGCTGTGTTCGATCTTGCAGCGCCGCGATTTGTTGGAAGACGTGCGATTTAAAGATAATGATTCGCGCCTGCGTCATCGGAAAGAATTATTTACCATCCTCTCTGAGACGTTCGCGAAGCGCACGACCGAGGATTGGACGCGGATCCTCTCGTCCGGCGATATCGTCGCCAGCCCAATCTGCACGTACGCGGACGTCGAGAAGTCGGAACAGACGGCCGTCAACGAGATGATCGTCGAGTGGAGCGATCCACATGCGGGTCCGATGCGCGGCCTTGGTTATCCGCTGAAAATGTCGCAGACTCCGCCGCAACAACGACGTTCGGCTCCACAACTCGGCGAGCACACCGATGAAGTGCTGCGTGAGTTCGGTGCCGACCCAGCACGCTTACCCCAGGAGGTACGGTGAACCAGCAGTCTCCCATCCTGTATGACGTGCGCGATCGGATCGCGTACATTACGCTCAATCGTCCGGAAAAGCGCAATGCCATGAGCGCGCAGCTCTTACAAGAGTTAGATGAGGCGCTTGCAAAAGCGGAATCCGACACCGGCGTACGCGTCATCGTTATTCAGGGCGCAGGTCCGTCGTTCTGCGCAGGCTATGACCTAACGCCGACGCAGTCCAACGGGGCTTCGAATTTGATGAACGAGCGCAATGGCGAGCTGCGCAACGTTCGCCGTTGGCTTCGTATGCTGGACATGGCGAAGCCGACGATTGCCAAGGTTCACGGCTATGCGGTTGCGGGTGGTGTCGAGCTTGCGATGATGTGCGACCTCGTCGTCGCGACGGACGACTCAAAGTTCGGCTACCCGATCGTGCGCGGCACCGGCACACCACCGATGTTCGTCTTCCCGTGGCTCGTCGGATTGCGTATGACGAACGAGCTGCTCTTTACCGGGCGACTCGTAAGTGGACCCGAGGCAGTTGAGATGCGCCTCATCAATCGCGCCGTGCCGGCTGACAAGCTCGACGAAGAGCTCAAGTCTATCACCGATGCGATTCTCGCAGCTCCGGCGGATCTTATCGAGCTGATCAAATTCGGCATCCAGCAGCAATACGAGGTCCAAGGTATGCGGGCTGGATTACGCGCCGGGTTCGAAGTGCACATGGTCGGGCACCGCACGCAATCCGTCTTGGATTTTCACAAGATCCGGCAAGAAGAGGGTCTGCGTGCAGCTCTGAGTTGGCGCGATGACCGTTAGCGAGCGAGTCAGGGCCAATTCGGGCCTCTCGTTCACGCTTACGGAAGAGCAGCGTCTCTTACAAGCGTCGGTACGTGATTTTGCGGCGCGCGAGATCGCCCCGAATATCGATCGTTGGGAAGAGAACGCGGAGTTTCCCGAAGGCTTGTGGCGCGGCGCCGGCGAGCTAGGACTCGCCGGCATGTCGGCGCCGGTCGAATTCGGAGGTTCGGGGCTCGATCACGTTACAACCGCAATCGTCGCCGAGGAATGCGGTTACGCATATCGTCCGAGCGGCAGCATCATTTTCGTGCACAACATGGTGCTGAGCTTGATCCATCGCTTTGGGACCGATGAGCAGCGCCACAAATGGATTCCGCGGATGGCATCGGGTGAGCTCTTCGCCGCGTTTGCGCTCACGGAACCGGGCGCGGGATCCGATGCGGCCGCAATCGCGACGACCGCGGTGCGTTCCGGTGCCGGGTATGTCATCAACGGAACAAAGCGTTTCATCTCTAACGCCGATAGTGCCGACGTGCTTGCCGTCGTTGTGAAAACAGATCCGGCGGCTGGGCGCAAGGGCGTGAGCGTGTTCTTGGTGGAGCGCGGCAACTACACCATCGGCACGATCGAAAAGAAGATGGGTTTTCACGGCAATCATACGTGTGAAGTCATCTTCGACAATGCGTCGGTGCCTGAGAGCAACCGCATCGGCCCGGAAGGCGCGGGCTTCACCGAGATCAAGTCGACGCTGGATCGTGGTCGAGTGAACGTTGCGGCGCTCTCCGTCGGGCATGCGTGCTCGGCGCTCGATGCAGCGGCGAAGTACTCAACCGAGCGCGTCGCGTTCGGACAACGCGTGGCGTCGTTTCAGGCGATTCAACACATGCTCGCCGACATGGCGATCGGCGTTGAGTCGGCGCGCTGGCTGACGTACCGTGCAGCCGCTGCCCTCGATGAAGGCATCGACGCGCGTAAGCTTTGCTCGATGGCCAAGACGCTGGCAACCGACGTCGACATGAAAACGTGCACCGATGCCGTTCAGATTTTCGGCGGCTACGGTTATATCCGCGAGTACAAGGTTGAGCGTTTGCTACGCGAGGCCAAACTTCCACAAATCACTGAGGGCAGCAACCAAATCCAACGCAACATCATCGCTCGAGAACTGCTCAAGTCGTTTCATTGATAGCGTAGCGGCTCGACGGAGCCTGAGGGGAGCACAAACATGGCAATAGTCTCGGCACCTGGGGGACGGCGTTTTCTTATTCCGTTTCTGCTATTGGCAATGGTGACAATCAACTATATCGATCGTGCGAATCTCGCAATTGCCGGTCCAATGATGGCCAAGGAATTCGGTTGGTCATTAACGGTTCTCGGCTTCGCGTTGTCGTCGATTTTCTGGGTGTACACGCCCGGGCTTCTGTTCTGGGGGGCGATCCTCGACGTGATCGGAATTCGAGCCGCGTACGCGATCGGACTCGTCATTTGGGCGGTCGCATCCGTGTGTACGGGTTTCGTGAATTCGTTCAACACGCTCATCATGGCTCGATGGGCAGTCGGTTTCGGTGAGGCAATCAGTCCGCCCGCCTCGTCGAAAACCGTGCGCGTCTGGATGCCGGCTCGCGATCGTGGATTCGCGACCGGTACGTTTACCGCCGGATACTATCTTGGACCCGCAATCGGCTTCCCGTTGATCGCGACGCTCGTCGGAGCCTACGGATGGCGACTGATGTTCGTGATCCTCGGCGTCGCCACTCTCGTCTTCTTAGGTCTTTGGTTACTCCTGTTCTCGAAACCTGAAGAATCGAAGTGGCTCTCGCCCGAGGAACGCGACTACATCGTGCGCGAGCGCGACAGCACCGGGCAACGCGAAGTGGCAGGGAGCGTTTCGCACATGTCACGCGCAGACGTCTTTCGCAGTCCGACCACCTGGGGACTCGTGCTCGCCTCCGGCAGCGCGGCGTACACGATCTACGTCTACTTGACGTGGCTGCCGAGCTATTTCCTCAACGTGCAACATTTTAATTTGGCGAAATCAGGATGGTATAGCGCCATTCCTTATGTCGTTGCGACGGCTGCGTGTTTCATCGTCGGACGATTCACGGATCGGTCGCTCGATGCGGGACGCATGGAGCGCGGCGGCCGCAGGCGCTACCTCATCGCGAGCATGGCCTGCTCGTGCTCGATTCTTCTCGTGCCCGTCGTCCACAATCTGTGGGTCATTCTAGGGCTCCTTGCGCTGACGCTGTCCGGTTCCAGCTGCACGCTGACGACCAACATCGCGCTTGCAAATGACGTGATGCCCAATCCAAAGTACGCTGGACTGCTTTTTGGCATCACCGGCGTGTGCTCGAACGCGCTGGCGCTCTTAGCGCCCATCTTCACGGGGATCATCGCGCAAGCGACCGGTGGTTTCGAGGGCGCGTTTCTGCTGAACGGTGGGATCTGCGTCGTTGCGATCGTCGGTGTCCTGATACTCGTGCGCGGGCCGATTGTGCCGTCGGTACAGGGCGTGGTTAACCCGATGCCCGCCGTTTCATGAGCAGCTTGTAGACGGAGAGCACGTGCTCACGCGCAATCGTCGTCGACGATTGCGCGTCGTGCGTCCGAAGTGCATCCAATAGCGGTTCGTGATGACGGCGAGCATCGCGCAGATCGCGGTAGAGTACGCGCGCGGTTAGGCCTGCGACGAGAATAATCTGGTCTCGCAGACGCTGCCACGAATATAAAAGCCGTACGTGGTCGGCGGCACGTACCATCTCTTCGTGGAACTGCATGTCGAGTTTTAGGACATTGCGCCAGGCGCCGCTCGCAGACTCCTCATCCATCTTGACAATGAGATCGTCGAGCGTCTCAATCTGCTCCGAAGAAATGCGCTGCGCCGCACGTTCGGCGGCGAACGCTTCGTAGGATGCGCGCAGCGAGTAGATTTCCTCGATGTCGGCGTCGCTGAACTCGACGACAGACCATCCGTAACCGGCCTTGCTGACCACGAGCCCGGCGCTTTCGAGACGCGAAATCGCCTCGCGCACCGGCGCGCGGCTCATGCCGAGCTGTCCCGCAAGCGTTGCATCGGAGAGACGCTGACCCGGCGTGAGCGCTCCGTCGATCACGGCTAAGTGGAGTTTATCGTAAGCGAGATCGGCCAAGCTCCGCCGAACAACGGGCTCGACGAGCGGCGCTTGCGCTTCCATCTCATGCAATTATACAGCATCCGCGTAGTGTCGACATTGGCCCGATGTCGCAGCGAACTTCGTCTGTCAGCCCGCCGGCCGACGATTACCGGGCGCGCGTACGATCATCGCTGGGAGCGATTGTGCGCAAAGGGCCGCCGCAAGGCTCGAATTTCGACAATCTCACGAGCGGTAGCGGTTAACGCTTCAGAAATCTCAGATAGAATGCTGCGAACACCAGAACGATTCCAACATTCGCGAGCAGGCGTTCCCATAATCGGTTTCTGAAGAATGCGAGATCTACGCCTACTATGACGGCTACCATTGCCACCACATAAAGCACCTTTGCAGTCGGCCTACTTATCACCGAAGTGAACGAACGACTAAATCTTGATGCTGAAGGGGTCGCTCGCGACCGGCTCCGTTTCGATCCAGACCGACTTCGTTTGCGTCCAGTCGTAAATCGCGTCAACGCCGTTCTCGCGTCCGATGCCGCTATTCTTATAACCACCGAACGGCATCGCATACGACATGGCGCGGTAGGTGTTCACCCACACGGTGCCGGCTTTGATGCCGCGCGCCATGCGAATCGCGCGTCCGATATTCGACGTCCAGACGCCTGAGCCCAGGCCATACTGCGTGTCGTTGGCGATGCTGAGGGCTTCGTCTTCGTCGGTGAACGGAATCAGCGAGAGGATCGGGCCGAAGACTTCTTCGCGTGCGATCCGCATGTTGTTGTTCACGTCGGCGAAGATCGTGGGCTCGTAGTAGAAGCCGCGCTGAAGGGCCGCGTCGCTCGGACGCTGTCCGCCCGTAACGAGCTTTGCGCCGTCGCTTTTGCCGACTTCAACATACTGTTGCACCTTCGCGTACTGCGGCTCGTTCGAGATTGGGCCCATCTCGGTTTCCGGAAGCAGGGGATCGCCGATCTTCACCGTTTTCGCGCGCGCCATCAAGCGCTCTTGAATTTCGTTGTAGATCTCGCGTTGCACGAGTGCTCGCGAGCCGGCGATGCACGTCTGTCCTGCGGCAGCAAAGATGCCGGAAAGAAGACCGGAGACGGCCGCATCGAGCGGCGCATCTGCGAACACGATGTTCGGCGATTTGCCGCCGAGCTCGAGCCCGACGGTCGCGTAGTGTCCGACCGCCGCTTGCGCGACGCGTGCACCAGTTGCTGCACTACCCGTGAACGCGATGCGCGCAACCGATGGATGCTTCGTTAGTGCATCGCCGGAAATCGCGCCGCTGCCGGTCACGACGTTGAACACACCCTTCGGGAAGCCCGCAGCTTCGATGCATTTCGCAAACTCGAGCGATGAGACCGACGCGTATTCACTCGGCTTGAGCACAACGGTGTTTCCGGCCGCGAGTGCCGGCGCAAGCGTGAACGCAAGCAAGAGCAGCGGCGAGTTCCATGGCGTGATGAATCCGACGACGCCGAGCGGCTCGCGCAGCGTGAAATTGAAGAGCGTCGGACGCTCCATCGGAATCGTCTCGCCTTCGATCTTGTCGGAGAGGCCGGCGTAGTAGCGATACCAGCCGGGAATCGCGCGCAATTGCGCTCCCATCTCACGCAAGAGCTTGCCGTTGTCTTTGACCTCGATTTCGGCAAGCTCGGCCGCGCGCGCTTCAACCGCGTCCGCGAGCTTGTGGAGCAGCCGTCCCCGCGTCGCGGGCGATGTTTTCGACCACTCGCCTTCAAATGCGCGCTTGGCGGCCTTGACCGCGGCGTCTACGTCCTCGGCGCTGGCATCGACGATCGTCGCCCACGTCTCGCCGTTCGCCGGATTGATGACGGGCAGCGTTTTCGCGCCGTTTGAACTCCGGTATTCACCGTCGATATACAGACCGTACTCGGTGACCTTTGCCGCGCGGACCTCGACTGCCATGAGCGTGCTCCTCCCTATCAGGGCGCCGAGCCTTCGCGAAACCAGGCAGAGGAATCCCCCGTGTGGCCTGATCTATCTCGTGAACATGAGATCGTTCTTGTTTGCACCCGGAAATCACGCGCGCCGGATGGAGAAAACGCTCGAAGTCGATTGCGACGGCGTTATCCTCGATCTCGAAGACGCCGTCGCCACGTCCGAGAAGCCGGGCGCGCGTGCGACGATCTGCGCCTGGCTCGAACGACCGCGCGGTCGCCGGCTTGCGTACGTGCGGGTCAACGCGCTCAGCACACCGTTTGCGTTCGACGATCTCGCTGCCGTCGTCGTCCCAAAACTCGACGGCATTATTCTCCCCAAAGTCGAGTCTGCCGCCGACTTACAGATTGCGGATTACATCATCGCTTCGCACGAGCGTGCGCGCGGTATCGAGATCGGCGCGATCGACTTGATGCCGATCATCGAAACCGCCAAGGGCGCGCAGTATATGTTCGAGATCGCGACAGCCGTGAAACGTGTCAAACGGATCTGCTTTGGAAGCGGCGATTACACGAACGACACCGGGACGGCGTGGACGCTCGATAATCCGCTCACGCTTCACTATCGGGCCCAGCTCGTCAACGTCAGCCGCGCGGCCGGCATCGAGCCGCCGCTCGACACCGTCTGGCCGCATCTTGAAGACGAAGCCGGGCTGCTGGCTGAGGCTAGGCAGGGCCGGGCCATGGGCTTCCAAGGGAAGATGACGATCCACCCCAAGCAGCTCGAGATCGTCAACCGCACCTACTCACCGTCGCCCGAAGAGCTCGCATTTGCCCGCAAAATCAGCGCTGCGTTCGAGGCCGCCGAGAAGGCCGGCTCTTCAGCGCTAGTCGTCGACGGGGTCTTTGTGGACTATCCGGTCGTCTATCGAGCCCGAGCCCTGCTTCGGGAAGCTGAGCGGGCAGGCGCTGCAACCTAAGGCCCCGGTCCCCAGGGACCGATTCTCCTATAAGTGTCAGTAGGTCCAATCGCCGCCGTCATCCAGATCCCAGCCGCCATGGTCGCAGCCGCGGAGGCGGCTGCATCGCAAGGCTCGATGTCCTCGGCACTGCAGCAAGCGGTACTGCAACAAGAGACGACTGCCGCGAGCGCGGGAGGCGGCGGTGGTGGCGGCGGCAAGGGCGGCCACAGTAAAGAAGCGATCGACGCGATCACGCGTCTCGCGGCCAGCATCGATGCAAAGCCGACCGCACGCGTTAAGACGCCGGCTGAACGGCAAGCCGAGATCGAAAAGATGAAGCGCGAAGCGCAACAGAATCCGCAACAGCGCGATCTCGCGGACGACCGTCAGAAAGACGCGAACAAACAAGCTCGCGAGCAGAATCCGCTTCTAGCGTTTTTCTGACCCGACTGTCGACACACTGAGAGGCGTGTCGTTGGTATAATTGAGCGCGATCGTGTTGCAGCGCTTTGTGTTGTTCAACCTAGCATTCGCTGCCGTGTGGCTTACGGGTTGTCGCGGGGCAGTGGCGACGACCGCATTGCCCACCCCGTCGAGCGTTTTCGTCTCCAGCTACGACGACCCGCTACGCATTCAGCTGCTCGACCCGTCGTACACACTAGGGCCAGCGATGACAACTGGTCTCGGAGTAGCAACGGGTGCGGTCGTTGATTCGAGTCAAATCATTGTTCGTTACTCGAGCGGCCTCGTCGTTTTCGGATTCGACGGGGCCTTACATCGAACTCTCCTGTATGAGTCAGGCTTTGGAACGGTTGCGAGACTGCGACCGGGTTGGGTGGCATCGGCCTCGCTGTCAAATGTTGATGCATATTCTGTCGACGGATCGAGGCATTTACGCATCGTTAGCATCAAGACTCGAGTTCATTTGCGGTCACTTCCAGGCGATGAACTCGCAATTGGCGACGGCAACGAACTTAGAATCTATAGCGGATGGCCTCTAAAGATGATTCATGAGGCGAAGTTTCGTGACACCATAACGAGTCTCGAGCCCGTCGGATTGTCAACGATAGCCGTCGCAACGGCCCGCTGGCTGCCAGAATCAACGTTTCCTGAGGGTAATCCGAAGCTTTTCCTCTACGGCAGTCAGCGAAGTAACATCCGGACCGAGCGATCGTTTGGAGATCGTGGATCTATTGTCGCGATACGATCGATCGGCAATCAAATAGTTGTGAGTGTCGATCTCTGCCACGTAGACATAGATCCTAAAGTCGGCACTCTTTATTTCCTGCTCAATGATTTAGCGGACGCGCCTCAAAAACAAATTACGTTACGAGGCCCAGCGGCTCTCGCAGTGGTCGGTTCTCATCTTGCGATAGCCGAGTTCTCGTGTGCATTTTATAACGTCGGCGCCCTTTGGGACTACGATCCGCGAGCGATGAGAATGCGCAAGATGGATGATGAGCGTCACGGCCTTTTCCAAGGAGACGGCTCTTGATCGATCTGCAGAATCCGCTTCTAGCGTTTTTCTGAGAGGGCCAGCGCGAGCAGCGCTGCCAATCGCGCGTTTGAGCGCAACAGCGCGATATTCGTGGCGAGGCTTCGGCCCGATGTCGATGCCGCGATTCGATCCAGCAAGAACGGCGTTAGCGCTTTTCCGCTGATTGCGCGCGTTTGCGCTTCATTAGTCGCGGCTTCGATGTGCTCCATGATCGCAGATAAGGGAATCTCGTCGGCTTCGGGCGCGGGATTCGCAACGATGATGCCGCTTTTGAGTCCGAGCGAACGTTTCGTGCGAATGATGCGCGCGAGCTCGTCGACCGAATCGGTTCTCCATGGCGAGGGAAGCCCACTCGAACGGCTCCAGAACGCGGGAAAATCATCGCTGCGATAAGTGATGATCGTGACGCCCAGCGTCTCGAGCATCTCGAGCGTTTTCGGCAGATCGAGAATCGCTTTCGCGCCACTGCACACGACGGTGACAGGCGTTTTCGCGAGCTGCGTGAGATCAGCGGAAACGTCATACGTCGTTTCCGCACCGCGGTGAACGCCGCCGATGCCGCCGGTAGCGACGACTTCAATCCCCGCCATCTGCGCGCACACGATTGTTGCTGCGACTGTTGTCGCTCCGTCGGCACCGGTCGCGACCGCGTACGGTAAGTCGGCGCTGCTGAGCTTACGAATCCCGGTGCCGGTCGCAAAGTGTTCGAGTTCTGGATCGCGCAAACCGATGCGAATGCGTCCGCCGCGCACGCCGATCGTTGCGGGTATTGCGCCGAGTCCACGCACGATCGATTCGAGTCCGCGCGCCGTCTCCAAATTCTGGGGCTGCGGCAAACCGTGACTGATCACGGTCGTCTCGAGCGCGACGACGGGGCCTTTGCGGTCGAGGACGGCACGTACGTCAGGATCGATCGAGAGCGCGTCGTTCACGGGACCCCCTTTGTCGTGATGCGAAGGCGGCCTGCAATGCTAACGGCACGTCGCGGAATTCCAAGGATCGCGCGTAAGATCGTCAACGGCGAAGCGGTTCGATTCGCGGCATTCGGGACCAGCATGAGTACGCATTCTGATTTCGGAGTACGCAAGTCGGGTTATTATCTCGACGAGATCGTTCCGACGATGCGTCGCAGATACAATAATCCCCGGATCGAAATGCTCTATCGCGGGCTCGAGGGTTTCCCCAGCCTTTGGGGCGTGCACCGCGTTCGTTCTGATCTCTTACCGGCGAAGCCGGATCTCGTATTCCTCGAGTTCGCGCACAACGACGTTGGGTTTCCTCCGGCGGCGGGAGCCGCGATGCCCGCAATTATTGCGCTCATACATTCGGCGCTGCCGAATTGCGAGATCTGCATCGTGCTGCTGATGCCGCCCGGCCTTGCACGTGAGGGTCCGAACGAGGCCATGCGTGTGCACGATGAGATCGCAGAATATTACGGTTTTCCGACGTTCGATCTTGCGACGCTCGGAGAGCAAGTCGTGGCCGGAGGTCATGCAACCTGGACGGGCGATCCACGCACGGCTCTTACAACGGACGGGGTCCACCATTCGGAGCGCGCCGTATCGCTGATCGGTGCGCCATTTGCAAATGCGTTTGCCGATCTCGTGCAAGCTTCGTTAGAATTGCCGCAGTATCCAAATGTGCCGTCTCCACCTTCGGAACTGGTGCGAGCCGATCGGATCGCGGTCCGTCGGTTTGCGGATTCCGGCTGGGCGTTCGGCGAGGCGCCGATGGAGATGACGCAGAGGCGAAGCGCGGCAGCCTACATTAATGAAATTGCCGTAGCGCAAAACGTCGGCGCGAGCTTCCAAGTCTCTTTTGTGGGCAGGCATATCCAGGTTTGGACGCTTCCGCTGGGGGGAGCCATCAGTGCCAGCCTTGACGGAAGGGCGCAAACGACGGAACTTCGGCCTGCCGGAGAGGGGATCTGGAAACTGGTCACGCTAGCCTCCGATCTGAATGACGCTCCACATACCATGCGTGTCACCGTTGAGCGCCTGCCCGTAACGTTCGGCGACGTCCATTTCGTAGGAGAATTAACCTAACCATATGCGATTTGCAATCCTCGGTGCAGGTGGCATCGGAGCATACCTGGGCGCGCGGCTCGCGACGGCCGGTGAAGACGTCGTGCTCGTTGCGCGCGGCGATCATCAACGCGCGATGGCGGCGCGCGGCGTGCAAGTGCACGACGCCGAGGGGACGCGCACGGTCAAAGTTCCGGCGCTTGCTCCGAACGAACCCTTCGCACCGGCCGATGTCGTCGTGATCACCGCAAAAGCGCACGATATCGAGGCCATGCTTCCGCAGATTCGCGCTGCGGGAAAACCGAATGCGCTGGTCGTCGCAGCGCAAAACGGAATTCCGTGGTGGTATTTTCAACGTCACGGCGGCGAGCTCGAAGACACGGTGCTCGAATCGGTCGATCCGGGCGGCCTCATTGCAAAGGCGATCGATCCGGATCGAGTCGTCGGATGCGTCATCTATTGTCCGATCACGCTTATGGGTCCGGGAATCGTCGAGCATCAGGGACCCAAGCGTCTCGAGATCGGCCGTCCCGACGGAAAGATTACTCCCGAGCTCAATGCGCTTGCCGAAGCATTCGAACGTGCCGGATTCTCGGCGCCGCGCAGCGAGAACGTGCGCAAAGAAATTTGGATCAAGTTGCTCGGCAACGCGCCGTTGAATCCGATCGGCGCCTTGGTGCGCAAGACGTCCGGTGAGGTCGTCGAGCATCCGGCTGGTCACAAGCTTGTTGGCGAAATCATGTACGAATGCGTCGATGTCGCAAAGTCACTGGGGATCGATGTCTCGGTGAGCGTCGAAGCGCGCCTCGCGCAAATTCCGACCCAGGTCGGCAGGCACAAATCATCGATGCTGCAAGACGTCGAAAAAGGGCGTCGCGTTGAAATCGATGGTCTGGTCGGTGCGGTTGTCGAGCTTGGCGACCGTCTCGGCGTCGACGTGAAAGCCTTACGGTACGTCTACATGCTCGCGCAAATGCTCTAAAGGGGAAGAACGATGCCGCACATCACGATCGAATGTTCTGAAAACGTCCAAGACCACGTCAACATCGATAAGATGCTCCGCTGCGTTCACGATGCCGCGATCGAGACGGGTATCTTCCCGCCCGACGGAATCCGTTCGCGCGTTCACATTCTCGAACATTACCGTGTCGCCGAATCCGGCAAGAACGCATTTGTTCACGCCGTGCTGCGCATCGGTCCGGGCCGGGATCAGGAGACAAAGCGCCGCGTCCTGGATCACGTCTTCGGCGAGCTGACGACCTTCTTGCAGAAGATGTACGACTCGCATCCACTTGCCATATCGATCGAGCTGCAAGAGCTCGATGCCGATCTGCGGCGCAACAAGAACAATCTCAAAGTAGGCGCGACGGCGGCTCGATGAATCCCCCCGAATGGCTGCGCGGTTCGATGCCGCCGCTAGTCACGCCATTTGTTGACGGCAACGTCGATACGGACGCGTACGCGCGGCTCGTTGAATTGCAGATTGCGGGCGGGTCGCACGGTATCGTCGTCAACGGGACGACCTCAGAGCCCTCGACGCTGACGGTCGATGAACGCAACACTCTGATCGACGTCGCGGTGCGCACGGCGAACAAGGGCATCCCGGTCGTAGCCGCGACCGGCTCGCAATCGTTCGCCGAAACGCTCGCGCTCACGCAGCACGCGGTGCGCGCCGGCGCCGATGCCCTCTTGATCGTAACGCCCTACTATATCCGTCCGCCGCAGCGCGGGCTGATCGAATACTACGTGAACGTGACGCGCGGACTTCACATCCCGTGGATGATCTACCACATTCCCGGCCGCACCGCCGTGAGCGTCGAGGTCGAGACGGTTCGGAAGATCGCGAAACTCTCACCGACCTTCGTGGGGATGAAGCACGCATCGACTGATCTCGCGTACGTCACCGATCTGCTCGCCATCTTGCCGGAGCTGCGCATTTTCGTCGGCCTGGAAGAGCTCAGCTTTCCGATGATGGCGCTGGGTGCGGTCGGGTTGATGAACGCGGTCGGAAACGTGAATCCACGCGTGCTCGCCGAGATGTGCGATGTAGTCTGGAGCGGCGATCTCGCACGCGGGCGCGAGATGCACGAGCGTTTGCTCGAGGTGAACAAAGCCGTATTCTTCGATACGAACCCGATTCCGATCAAATACATGATGAAGCGGCTTGGGATTCTGCCGCGCAACGAGCACCGTCTGCCGATGGTGCCGGCGACGCCGGAGCTCGAGCGCAGGCTGGATGGGGTTCTGGAACGCGCCGGGATGCTGACCGAAGCCGCCAAGACGGCGTGAGGTTCGCCGAATTCGAAGGACAGCGCTTCGCCGCACCGATTGCACTGCACGGGAAAATCTTTTGCATCGGCGTCAACTACCGCGATCGGAATGCAGAGTATAAGGACGGCTCCGATCAGCCCAAATATCCGAGCGTCTTCATGCGCACGCCCGGATCGCTCGTCGGCGACGGCGAGAATATTTTTCGTCCGCCCGAATCGGAACAGCTCGATTACGAAGGCGAAATCGTCGTTGTGATCGGCAAACGCGGGCGGCGCATTCCGCGCGAGTCGGCGCTCGCGCACATCGGCGGGTTGACGTGCGGTAACGAAGGCAGCGTGCGCGATTGGATGCGGCACGGCAAATTCAACGTCACGCAGGGCAAGAATTTCGAACGCTCCGGCAGCATCGGGCCCTCGCTTGTAACGGCGGATGAATTCAAGCGCTTCGACGATCTTCGCATCACGACGCGCGTCAACGGCGAAGTTCGCCAGGACGACACGACCGCGAATTTGATCTTCCCGTTCGATTACCTGATCGCGTATATTTCGACGTTTGCGGAGCTTGCGCCGGGCGACATCATTTTCACGGGAACGCCGACCGGAGCCGGCGCGCGGTTCGACCCGCCACGCTACCTGCGGGCGGGAGACATGGTCGAAGTCGAAGTAGGCGGTGTCGGCGTGCTGCGCAACACGGTTGCCGACGAGGCCTAAGGAGCAAGCACATGTCGTACCTCACGAACGTCAACGTCATCCCCTCGCACATTCCGGGCGAGGAGCTGCGAACATTTGGGACGCTCGAGTCGTACGAAGAATACATTCAGAATCAAGCCCGCGATACGGAACAGCTTTTGCAAAAATATCGCGCTGCGAAAGTGCACGACCCGAAGCTCTCCAAAGAGTACCGCGAGGCGATGCGGCCCATTATGGTGACGACGTGCTGGGGTGAGGCGCAGACAGCCAGCCAAGTTGCGCAGATCATCACCAAGACGAATAGACCGAGCGTCCAGTATTTCTACACGACGCATGCGATTGACGAAACGCGTCACACGCAAATCGAATGGCGCCGCATCGAAGATCTGCAGCTCGCGGACTCACTCGACGTCCCCTACGAACAAACGGAGCTCTTCCGGTTCGTAAACGGGCTGCCGACGTTCTTGGAGATCGTCTACGGTCAGGTCTGCACGCTCGAAGCCTATTCGGCGCACGTTCTCTTCAACTCGATCATCGAGCTTGCAAAGAATGCCGGCGATCTAGCGACCGCCGTAACGTACGAACACGTGATGCACGACGAAGTCCGGCACATCGGGACAGGCTTGCGGCTCGTGCGCGAAGCGATCGAATCCGCGCCCGATCCCGAAGAAGCGAAATTCCGCATCCTCGATCTCGAGGAGAAGCTCTTGCCGATCACGATACGCAAGCTCGGCCGCGAATCGAAGATCGCCGAATCGCTCTACGATTACGGCTTGATCAAGAGCAAAGCAAAATTCGAAGAAGACGGCTGGCGGCAGTTCTTGACGTTCCGCTCGAAGATCGGCGTGTTGCCGCCGATGCGCTTCCAAGGTCCGTTGCCCGAACCCAGCGTCGCCTAAATCGCGTGCTCGTCGCAGGCCTATTTTCGACGCACGTCCCGCGCCTAATGATCCTCGACCCCGAGGCGCGGCGTGCGTATATGGGCAAGAATGTCACGACTTTTTACGATGCGCTCGAAGAGATTCGTGCCAAGCGTATCGCATCGCTCGACTTTGACACGTTCGTCATCGTCGACACGCATTGGCACACGACCCTCGATTTCGTCTTGAACGCGAGCGAACGGTTGCAGGGCACGTACACGTCGGATGAGATTCCCGACATGTTGCACGAGTACGAGTACGATTATCCCGGCGATTCGGAACTGGCGGATGCGATCGTCGCGGAAGCGCAGTCGGCCGGCGTCCCCGCCGTAACGTCGCGGCATCGCGGGCTACCGGTGCACTACGGGACGCTCAACCCGATGCACTACTACAATCCGGGACCGAATAAGAAACGTGTTCTCTCGATCAGCGTCTGCGATACAGCAGAAATCGAACCGAACCTTGCGCTTGGCGAAGCGATCGCGCGGGCGGCAAAGCAGATTGGCCGTCGCGCCCTCCTGATCGCAAGCGGTGGAATGTCGCATCGGTTTTGGCCGCTCGCCACGATCCGCACGCGTGCCAGCGCCGATCCCTCCGACATCTCGTCACCGAAGCTGCGCGAGTGGGACGAGCGGATCATGGCGTGGTGGAAGAACGGCGATCACAAGAGCGTGCTCGCGGCAGCCGAGGACTTTCGGCGCGAAGGGTCGCCCGAAGGTCGCTTTGCGCACTATCTCGTGCTCGCCGGCGCATTCGGACGCGAATCGTTTAGGACGCGCGGCGAACAGTTCGGCCGTTACGAAGCCGCGATCGGCACGGGGCAAAGCAACTTTTGGTTCGCTGTTAACGGATAGCTGATCATAGTTCGGCGAACGCCGCTTCCAGGTCGGCGCGCAACTGCGAATCCTGCACGTTCCACGCATCCGAAAAGTGTTTGAGAATTCGGCCGGTCAGTCCCCAAATATGCCGGCCTTCGAAGTCGAGCGCATATGATACACGTCCGCGCAGCTTCGTCATTTCAACGTCTTCATGGACTCCGTCGCTGGCAAGAATCGTCGCAAGCGGGACGGTGAACACGCCGACGATCTCGCTTCCGTCGATCGTTAGCGGCGTTTCGGGTTCGATCACACCGACCACCGGTGTTACGAGAAAGCGGTTAGAGACTTGCTGCACGTCCGGCAGCCGTCCGACGACACGAACGCGATCCGGGTTCACGCCCAACTCTTCGTAGAGCTCGCGCAGTGCCGTCGTCGCCGGGTCGTCGCCGTCGATCGGATCGACGCTACCGCCGGGCAGACCGATTTGCCCCGCATGCTTGCGCAGATGCGGCGAACGTTCGATGAAGATGGCGCTGTGCGGTGGCGATCCGAAGATCGCCAGGATCACTGCGGCTTTGGTCCAGACCTCAGGACTTGAGCTCGACACGGGGAATCTCCGGCGCCTGACCGCGCTTGTACACCATGATCGTACGCTTGAAGCTGATCACGACCGTTCCGCTTTGGTTGAAGCCGTGCGTCCTTACGATGACGATGCCGACGTTCTTGCGCGATTTGGATTCGCGCTTCTCGAGGACTTCGCTCTGAGAGTAGAGCGTGTCGCCTTCGAACACCGGCGCCGGTAACGTAACCTCGTCCCACCCAAGATTCGCCATCACGTTCATCGAGACATCGATGACGCTTTGTCCGGTCACGAGCGCCAGTGTGAACGTCGAATCGACGAGCGGTTTTCCGAATTCCGTCTGCGCCGCATAGTGATGGTCTAGGTGGACCGGCGCGACGTTCTGCGTCAGCAACGTGAACCACATGTTGTCGGTCGTGATCACCGTGCGGCCGAACGGATGCCGATAAATGTCGCCGACCTCAAAATCTTCGTAGAATCTGCCGCGCCAACCAGGTTTTTCAGCCATATCGCTTGACTATGGCTGACGTGCTTCATTTCCTCGTTCCGCTCGCAATTGGCGCCGGCGCGGGCCTTATGGGGGGAGTATTCGGCGTCAGCGGGGGGACCGTCTCGATCTCCGCGATGGCGCTGCTCGGATTCAAGCAGCAGCTCGCGCAAGGGACGAGCATGGTGATGCAGCTGCCGAATCTCGCGCTCGGGGCATATCAGTACACGCGTCGTGGGAGCGTGAACGTTCCGGCGGCACTGACGATGTCGGCAGTCGCTCTACCGTTTACGTTCGCGGGCGCCGTCATCGCGACGCACGTCCCGAGCCACGATCTGCGGATTGCGTTCAGTGTCTTTTTCTACTTCATCGGGTCGTTCTCGCTGTGGAACGCGCTACGAACGAAGAAGCAGCTCCTGAATCTTCCGCTGCGCTGGTACTATCTCAGCGTGCTGGGCGCCGTCGGTGGAATTGCCACGGGCATGTTCGGCATCGGCGGACCTGGGCTCGCCGCGCTGTCCCTCGTCGTCTTCTTCGGCCTCACGCAGACGGCCGCACAGGGGATGTCAATGTATCTCGCGCTGCCCTCGACGATCATCAGCATCACGCAATACGCACGAACGCACGACGTAGACTGGCCGGCGGGAATTGTGCTCGCGATCGGTGGAGCGCTGCTTGTCAGCCTCGGGGTGACGATTGCGCACCGGCTCCCGGAAAAGGCGCTGCGCATCGCGTTCTCGTGTTTCATTTACGCGATGGCGACGCTGCTCCTGATCATCGGACATTAGCTGCCTCGCACCAGCACGAAGATGCTGGGTAGAACGAGCACGAGCGTTACGACCAGGACGCACGCAAACGTCCCGGTTGCAGCGTCGGACGTTTCCTGATCGAAAAACTCGAGGATCCACAAGCGTACACCGTTGAGCGCGTGATAGATGACCGCGCACACGAGCGCGATCTCCATCGGCATTAAAAACGGATTGGCATAGCTCGCGACGGTAGCGTCGTAGAGGTTCGGCGCGAGCGGCACGAGAGCAAGATCGAGTACGTGCACGATCAGGAAGAAAAATATTCCGATGCCGGTCGCGCGGTGAAGCGCCCACGCCCATTGACCGCTGAATTGCCACCAGCCGATGGGAAGCTTGAGCACGGCGCGCGCCACGAACAAGACGATGAGAGCCGCGAGTGCGAGATAGGTGACGACGGCGAGCGCACCGAGCAGCGCGTCGAGCGTGGGCACGATCCAGAACGCGTCGGATAGGATCCCGCGTGTTTGCAGTCCGTGCGTGACATTGACTATCGAAATCGTTCCCATCGCGAGGAACGCCGCGGCGAGGATCGCGAGAATTCCTTCGCTTACGCGGCGACCGATGAGGCTCGGGACAGTATCGGCGACGACGTTTCGCATGCCGAGCAGCCCATGCGTCAATGCGAGGAGCAAAAGTGCCCAGTCGAAGTCGCGCCAAAAACCTGCAGACCAGCGTGTCAAAACGAAGGCGCTCGTAGTCGCCTTTGGCGCGTTCGCGTAGTGCATGACGAACAGGTGCCCGAGGACCAGCGCAATCACGAGCAAGCCTGAGATGCGCAGATACCACCACGCGATCCCGATCGCGTTAGGGCGCACTCGCAGTCTTTCCGCGCCGCAAGAGTTGAATCGCCGCGAGCGGCGCGACGCCGGCGGGGCAAACGGAGACGCAATTGCCGACCGAGCGGCAGCTGTACGCGCCCTCAGGACCGAGGGCCAGCGCTGCGCGACCGGACTCACGGTCGCGTTCGTCCGCAGCCAGCGCGAATGCACGATTGAGCGCGGCCGGGCCAAGATATGCCGGATTGCTCGCGACAGTCGGACACGCCGAGAAGCACGCGCCGCATGAAATGCAATCAATGGCGCGATTCGCGCTTTGCCGCGAAGCACTGGCGGGATCGACGCGCAGCGGTTCGAGTGTCTGCTGCGCAAACGACGGTGAATCGCCGACGAAGAACGGATCGATCTTTCGATACTGCTCGAAGAACGGCGTCATGTCGGTCGCGAGGTCCTTGATGATCGGGAGCGAGCGCAGCGGCTCGATGCTAATCGTTTCTCCGAGATGTTCGAGCCGGACGCGGCACGCGAGGCCTTCGCGCCCGTCGATCCGCATCGCGCACGAGCCGCACATCCCCGCGCGGCACGAATAACGAAATCCGAGCGTGCCGTCTTGGTTTTCGAGAATCGCGAAGAGACCGTCGAGAACGCTGAACTTCGGCTTGGCTTCGAGCCTGTACGTCGCCCAATAAGGGCGCGCGTCTTGACCTGGGTCGAAGCGGCGAATCCGAAAAGTTTTGTGGACGCTCATGCCGGAACGGCGGCGTCCGGTTTGACGCGCGTCATGGCGACGGGGACCTCGAAGATGCGATCGTTTTGCAAGTGAATGTTGACCAGCCATCGTCCGTCGTCGCGCTTCGTGAAATCGCTGCGTGCGTGTGAGCCGCGCGTCTCGGTGCGGTGTTCGGCCGCGCGTGCGGTGAGCGCTGCGACCGTGACGAGATTGCGCACGTCGAGGGCTTGCTGCCACGCGAGATTCCAGCGGCGTTCATTGGGTGCGGCGCAATGTTCTACTTTATCGGCGAGCTCGTCGAGCGTTGCGCGAGCGCGCGCGATCTGCGGTCCGCTGCGCACGAGCCCCACGTCCTCCCACATGACGGTCTGCACGCGATCGCGGATCGCGAACGGATTCTCACCTTCAGTTCGCGTGAGCGGTGCTAGGGCTGCGTCAAGCGCCGCGTTGACCACCGATGCATCGGGAGCGTACATCTCGCGCTCCGCGCACGTTTGTGCGGCCGTGACGCCGGCGCGCGCGCCGAAGACGCACGATTCCGCAACGCCGTTGCCGCCCAGGCGGTTCGCGCCGTGGACGCCGCCGGAATCTTCGCCCGCGACGAGCAAACCGGGCATTGCCGTTCGGCACCAATCGTCGATCGCGACGCCGCCCATGTGAAAGTGCGCGGTCGGCGTAACCTCGACCCGTTCGCGCGTGAGATCGTAGCCCACCTCAGCACAGCGTCGGACCATTCCCGGAAATGTTTTCGCGACAAAGTCCGCACCGAGATGCGAGGCGTCGATGTAGACGCCTCCAGCCGGCGTGCCCCTGCCTTCCATAACCTCGATGTACGCCGAGCGCGAGACGACGTCGCGTGTTGCGCGCTCCATCCGCTCGGGGTCGTAGCGTTGCATGAACCGCTCGCCGTTTGCGTTGAGCAGATAGGCACCGGCGCCGCGCAAACCTTCCTCGAGAACCATCCCGGAGAGCCGCGATGCACCCGCCAGAATCCCGGTCGGATGAAATTGCATCATCTCCATGTCGATGAGATCGCAGCCGGCGCGATACGCCATCGCGTAGCCGTCACCGACCTTTTCGATCGACGGCGCGGAGAATTTATACATGCGCGGTCCGCCGCCGGTTGCGAGCAGCGTCGTTCGCGCGCGGGCCAGCGTGAAAGCGCCGGTGCGTTGGTGAAGGAGCAGGGCGCCGGCGATCCCGTTCCCGTCGTTCGCCGGGATCAAATCGAGCGCACGCGTTTCGTCGATCAGCGTGATCTTGCGCGCGAAGAGTTGATCGTGCAACCGGCTGACGATCTCGATTCCGGTCAAATCGCCGCGATGCACGGTGCGATCGAAGGATTGTCCGGCGAAGGCTTTTTGATGGATCGTGCCGTCCGGGCGGCGATCGAAGAAGACACCGACCTTCGTTTCGAGTTTGCGAATAATTTCGGGCGCATCGGAGACGAGCGCCCACGCTAACTCCTGATTGTTGAGAAATCCGCCGCCTTTGATCGTATCGAGGAAATGTTTTTCGACCGAGTCTTTCGGATCGAGCGCAGCATTGAAGCCGCCTTGTACCAGCCGCGTGCAGCCGCTTTTTCCGACCAGACCCTTGGCAACGACGACGATCTTGAGCTGCGGGTTCAGATCGTACGCGTGCAGCGCCGCCATCAGGCCCGCGCCACCGCTCCCGATGATCAGAAAATCACAGACGAGCTCGTCGTATTCCGGATTCATGTAATGCCGAGTTTAGCGTAGATCCCAGCGAGGCGCTCTTGCGCGGTGTTCGCGACGTTACGGTAAATGCTCTCGCCGTGCGCGTCCATCGCGACCGTCAGCGGCCCAAAATCGCGGACGCGAAATTTCCACAAACATTCGGGCATCAAATCTTCGAAATAAACGTTCTCGATTGCTTCGACTTGCTCTGTCTCGACCGACGCGGCACCGCCGGTGATCGCGAGATAGACGCCGCCGAGCGATGTGAGCGCGGCGCTCGACATATCGGAGAGACCGCCCTTACCGATGATGGCTCGCACGCCGCACTGCTGCAACGAAGGTTCCGTAAAGCGGTCCATGCGCATGCTGGTCGTTGTGCCGACGGTCATTGGTTCGTAGCTTCCGTCGGCACGTTTGCGAACGTTCGGCGCAACGTGTAGGAGGACGCTGTCTCGCAAATCGACCGGCGCCGGCTGCTTCTGATCGAAGATACGAATGTAGGTTGCGTCGCGGATGCCCCAAATGATCCCCGTGAAATAGACCACATCGCCGATGTGCATCGCGCGCACGTCGCTTTCGGAAATCGGCGGCGTTAAGTGATGCTCAGTAGCCAAATTCGTACTCGCCGTCGGCGTAGATTTTGGCGCGGCGCCGTTCTCCGCGCCAGCACTGGAAATTGATCGCGACGGGGTTGCAGGTAATGTGCGTCCACGCCGCTTCGACGTGGACATCGAGTGCGGTCGTGTCGCCGCCGAGCCCCATCGGACCGATTCCGGTAGCGTTGATCGCTTCGAGTAGCTCGAGCTCGAGCGCTGCGATTTGCGGGTCGGGATTGCGTTCGCCGACCGGACGGATCGAGGCTTTCTTTGCAAGCAGCGTGCACAGATCGGACGTCCCGCCGATTCCGATGCCGATGATCGTGGGCGGACAAGGTTTGCCGCCTGCGCCAACCGCCATTTCCATTACGAATTTCTTGACGCCGGCGATGCCGTCGGATGGCGACAGCATTTTCAAAAAGGACATGTTCTCGGAGCCCGATCCCTTCGGGATCATCAAGAGATCGATGTAGTCGATCTGACTCGAAAACTCGATGTGCACGACCGGGATGCCGTCGCCGGTGCTCGTTTGCCGGTTCTCGCGGGTGATCGGTGAGACGATGCTGCTGCGCAGCGGATGATCGACTGTTGCGCGCTCGACGCCGCGCGTCAAGGCATCGATCAACCGCGCGCCGTCGATCAAGAACCCGCGGCCGATGGTAACGAAAAAGATCGGGAATCCCGTATCCTGGCAGACCAGCGTGTGCTTCTTATCGGAGATCTCCATGGCGCGTAGCATCGTTTTCACGATGCCACGAGCGACCTGACTGCTCTCACGTTCCATGGCTGCGTTGATGGCGGTGCGCACGTCGGGTGGAATATCGATCTGCGCTTCGATATATAGGCGTTTTCCGAGCTCCTCGAGCTGATCGTAAAACGCGTCGGTGTTGATCGCAGCTCCCATCATGCCGTTCGCCTAGCTCTTCGCCCCGTTGATCGCCGGTTCGCTCACCGCGCCGTTTGCAACGCCATAGCTTTCGAGTATTTTCTTATACGTGCCGTCCGCTATGATGGCGCGCAGCGCTTTTTGCAGCTCGTCGCGCAGGGCGACATTCGATTTCATGACGCCGATGCCGAGCGGAACCGGCTGGTACTCTTTGCCCATCACCACATCGAAGATCGTGCCCCCGCCCGCCGTTTTCGCGAGATAGATCATGACGGGTGCGTTCCCGAGAAAGACAGCGACGCGTCCGTTCTGCACCTGCAGACGTGCATCGGCGGGCTGCGTGTATTCAAGGTTCTCGACGGCCGGTTTGTGGTCGGCCGCGCAGCGCGCGTTTTGTTCGTCGATGAGCAGAATCTGCGTCGAGCCACGCACCGTCGAAACCGTCTTTCCGCAAAGACTCTCGAGGCCGCTGATCTTTTGTGGGTTACCTTTCTGGATCAGCAGCATCGTGCTAAGGCGGAAGAAGTCGACGAAGTCGAGCACTTTCTCGCGTTCGAGCGTGTCGTTCATCAGCGTGAACGCGGTATCGATGCGCCCAGCTTGCAGCGCCGGGATCAAGCCGTCGAATGTCATCGGCGTAAACGCGATCGGATGCGCGAGATGCTTGCTCATCGCAGCCGCGAGGTCGACGATAACGCCTTGCAGCGTCGTCCCGTCCGAGGCGTAGCTCACGAGCGGCGGACTGTTCGTGATCGTACCGGCAGCGACGCTATCAGCGGCACGTGCAGGCGCCGTCAGGGCGAGTGCGAGCAGGAGCGCTGCGAAAAGACGCATGTAAGAGGCTTTCGTATGCGCTATCTGTGGACCTGGATTGCGAGCGTGGTCGTCTTGGCCGTCGTTATCGCGCTCGGGCTTTCGATCGCCCAAAATCCGAATATCGATCACGCAGCGATCGTGCAGTATCAGTTTGCGCCCGCGATCTTGGCCGGTCTGCGTACCACGATCGAGTTGGCCGTCATCTCCGGCATCATCGGGCTTGGTCTGGGGCTCGGGCTTGCGCTGATGCGTCTCTCGCAAAATCCCGTTCTCCGTTGGGCCAGCGGTGCTTATACATGGGCGTTTCGCGGTACGCCCCTGTTAGTCCAGATTCTGTTTTGGGGGAATCTCGCACTGCTCTTCAAACATGTGGGCATCGGACTTGTTTCGGTGCCGACGAACACGTTGGTCACGCCGTTCGTTGCTTCGATCCTCGCGCTCGCTCTCAACGAAGGCGCCTACATGTCCGAGATCATCCGCGCAGGAATTCTCGCCGTCCCAACCGGTCAGGTTGATGCTGCTCGCGCGCTGGGCATGTCGAGTAGTCTCACGATGCGCAAAGTTGTGCTCCCGCAAGCCTTCGCGGTGATCGTTCCACCGACGGTCAACCAATTTACGAATCTCTTGAAGGCGACGTCGCTCGTGTCGGTGATTGCGGGCGGCGACTTGCTGACCGCTGCCGAGAATATCGCATCGGCAAATCTCCATACGATCGAGCTGCTGATCGTCGCAACATTTTGGTTCTTGGTGATCACGTCGCTTTCGGGCGTCGCACAGCACGTCGTCGAAGCTCGCTTGGCGCCGGCGTAGTGGCGACACGCATCATCCTCTTGGGGACGGCGGGCGGACCGTCTCCGAAACGTTCGCGCTCAGCGCCGGCAAACGTCGTCGTTGTCGACGATTCGCTGTACGTCGTCGATTGCGGAAACGGTATTGCGCGACAGATCGCGCTTGCCGGTCTCGACATTCGCGGATTGCGTGCCATGTTCATCACCCACCATCATTCGGATCACAACGTCGACGCCGGGACGCTGATCCAGCTTGCATGGAGCGCAGGATTGGATCGCGGCGTGGACGTGCTTGGCCCGCCGCCGCTTCGTGCCATGATGGGAGCGTTTCGGCGCTATGCAGACGCCGACATCCGCGTCCGTCTGGAGGATGAAGGCCGTCCCGATATCGATGCGCTCGTACGCATTCACGAGATCGCACAACCGGGTTTGGTGTACCGAGATGCGCGCGTGATCGTGACCGCCACGCTCGTCGAGCATCCGCCGATGGTTCCGTCGTTCGCGTTTCGATTTGATACCGCGGGTCGCTCGGTGGTGTTCTCGGGCGATACCGCACCGTGCAAAGCACTGATCGATCTGGCGAGTGGCGCCGACGTCCTCGTCCACGAGGTACTGCATGAAGGCGGTACGGCCGAGATAGTGGGGCGTCTTAAGAATGCGACCAGACTTCGTGAACATTTGACCGCAAGCCACACGCGGCTCGAGGACGTCGGCATCGTTGCGACCCGAGCCGGAGTGCGCACGCTGGTGCTGAATCACTTTGTTCCATCCGAAGGAATCGACGACGAGGTGTGGCGCGCGGGAGCGGCCCAGGGTTTCGCAGGGGAGATAATCGTCGGCAGCGATTTGATGGAAATATAAGAAGGAGAACGACACGTGGGTAATGAGTCCGCCTGGAGCGCTTTATCGGCGCACTGCGAGAAGATTCGCGGACAGCATATGCGCGATTTGTTTGCGCAAGATCCCAAACGTGCTGAGAAATTCAGCGTCCAAGGCGCCGGCGTCTTCATCGATTATTCCAAGAATCGTGTCACCACTGAGACGATGAGCTTGCTCGTCGGGCTTGCGACGGCTTCAGGCCTGCGCGAGAAGATCGACGCGATGTTCGGCGGCGAGAAGATCAACATCTCCGAGAAGCGCGCGGTCCTGCACGTGGCGCTGCGCGCGCCGAAGAGCGAGTCGATCATGGTCGACGGCGTGAACGTCGTCCCCGAAGTCCACAACGTGCTCGACAAGATGAGTGCGTTCTCGAAGCGCATTCGGAGCGGCGAGTGGAAGGGCCACACCGGCAAGCGGATCGTCAACGTTATCAACATCGGCATCGGCGGCTCGGATCTCGGCCCGGTGATGGCGTATGAAGCGTTGAAACATTACAGCGACCGCAACATGACGTTCCGGTTCGTCTCGAACGTCGACGGCACGGACTTCTGGGAAGCCGTTCGCGATCTCAAAGCGGAAGAGACGCTTTTCGTGATCTCTTCGAAGACGTTTACAACGCTCGAGACGATGACGAATGCAAGAGCCGCGCGCACGTGGGCGCTCGAAGGGCTCGGCGGCGACGAGACGGCGGTCGCAAAACACTTCGTGGCCGTCTCCACCAACGCGACAGAGGTCGCAAAATTCGGGATCGATACCGCCAACATGTTCGAGTTCTGGGATTGGGTCGGCGGACGTTACTCGATGGATTCCGCAATCGGTCTCTCGACGATGATAGCTGTTGGTCCCGACAACTTCCGCGAGATGCTCGCGGGCTTCCACGAGATGGACGAGCATTTCCGCACGACGCCGTTCGAGAAAAATCTCCCGGTGCTGATGGGCGTGCTCTCGCTCTGGTACAACGATTTCTTCGGCGCGCAAACCGTCGCCGTGCTTCCGTACGAACAATATCTCAAACGCTTCCCGGCATATCTGCAACAGCTCACGATGGAAAGCAACGGCAAACACGTCACCGTTGACGGCAAGCCGGTTGCGCACGACACGGGTCCGATCTATTGGGGCGAGCCGGGAACGAACGGACAGCACTCATTTTATCAATTGATCCATCAAGGCACGCGCCTGATTCCGTGCGATTTCATTGCGTTTATCGAAACGCTCAATCCGCTCGGAATGCAGCATGACATTCTGATGGCCAACGTTTTTGCGCAAGGCGAAGCGCTTGCGTTCGGAAAGACGCCCGAGGAAGTGAAAGCCGAGGGTTCGCCGGATTGGCTCGTGCCGCACCGTACCTTCGAAGGCAACCGCCCCTCGAATACGATCGTGCTGGAGAAGCTCACGCCGGCCGCGCTCGGAAAACTTATCGCGCTCTACGAGCACAGCGTGTTCACGCAAGGAATCATCTGGAACATCGATTCCTTCGACCAGTGGGGCGTCGAGCTCGGCAAGGTTCTCGCGCAACGGATCATTCCGGAGCTGGATACGTCGAAGGACGTCCCGCTCAAGCACGACAGCTCCACGAATCAGCTCATCACTCGCTACCGTAAATTGAAAAAGGGGACATAACGGCGCGACAAACGGCTGCCGCGCTTCTCGCGCTCGCCCTCTTCCTCATAGCGCCGGCTCACGCCGGCGCCGACTCTGCATCGAATCTTGCGCAGTTCTTTCAATCGGCGTTTGCACTGGCTGCAACCGATTTCAACAGCGTGCGAGGCGCTGCGCTGCAGGATCGGCCCAACACGTACGCGTCGACGATAAGCGTCGATGCGGCGCTCGCCACCAACTGTGAGGTCACGGTCGGCCGGAGCGGGCGCTTGACGTGTATCTTAAACGGCTACGATCCCAATTCGCCGGACGCCGCTGTCAAAGCAATTAGTGCGGCTTTGCCGAGCAATTTCACGATGGTTTCTGCGCCTGCGCCGTTTTTGCCGACATGGGTGCGCCAGCAGGATTACATGACGGTGTCGCTCGCAGCGGCGCGTGCGGGCCTTGCAGTCTCGATCGAACAAAGCGTCAAAGCGCCGCCGCCGTCGTTTGTTCTCGACGGTAACGTGACGCCCGTCCCGATCATTACCGGAAGGCTCGAGGGCGGACTCATGACGCGCACACAAGTCGCGGCCGGCGTCGTGGTTGGCGGCGACGCGACGCACTCGTACGTCGTCAGCGTGATCCCGGCTGCGGTGCTGGGCGCGATCCGCGTCGGCAACCCCTATGTGGTGAGTCCGCGACAGATCTGGCGTTTGGAAACGCCGACCGTGCTTGCGCGCGACGATCAAACGAATCTTACCCTGCTCTCGGTCGATAAGCTGCGCGTGACGCCGGCGACGTTCTCGCATCAAACGCGCGAGCTCGAAGATGTCCGCGTCTACTATTTTGGCGGCGCACCTGGCGATGTCGCGCCCTCGCTCGATTCGGACTGGGCACGTGACTTCTCGAGCGACGAGGGCGTCATACGCGCCCTACATCCATCGCCGCCCGGGTTTGATTTCACCGTCAATCGCGGCGTGAGCTCAGACGGTTCGCTCATCGTCGACAAAGCGACGCATCTCGTTCTCGGCATCGCGAACAGCAGTGGCCGCACCACGACGAACATGTGGTTCGGCGCGTCCGCTGCGCCAATCGTCGCGCTCGCGGCCAAAGCGCATGTCACGCTCGCGTTTGCATCGGACGAGCAAACGGCGACGATGTCGATCTCAAACGTTCCGACGCCGGCGATGATGTTCATTCGCCGCTCGTTGCCGTCGATCGCGCGCGTGGTAGTTGAGGATAGCATCGGGAGCGGCGTTGTTGTGGCGAAAGCCGGCACTACGGTGTACATTCTTACCGCGGCACAAGTGCTGAAGAAGAAAACGTCAGCGACCGTCTATTTCGCGGACGCGACCAAGGGTACGCGTGCGACAGTCGTGCGGACGGACCCAAATTCGGATCTCGCGCTTCTGCGTGTCGATGGACTTAACGAGCCGAAGATCAGTCTGGCGCGCACCGTACTCCCGGGGCTCGATATCGGCGTCGTCGTGTTCGATGCAAGTGACGCTCAGTTCAGCGGGACGCCGCATCTTGCGGAGGGCGTCATTAGCCGCAGCGACGATCCGCACGGGATGTTCGAGCACGATGCACCGGTCGGCGACGGAAATGTCGGCGGTCCGATTCTCGATCTAGCAACGGGATCGCTGGTCGGAGTTATCGAGGGACAACCGAGCGACGGCGATTTCGTCGCGATATCACTCGGGCCGATTCGCCGCTTCTTGAGCGGGCTAGCCGGCTAGCTGATAAGGCCGTCGACGGTCCTGTCCATCGCGCTGGCAACCTCGACGGTCTTCGCGTTCGCGTCGAACGCCGTTTTCGCGGCGGTCATCTTGACGAATTCACCGCCGAGATCGACGTTCGAACCCTCGACCATTCCGGAGATAAGCGTTCCGAACCCCGCGGTGCCGGCGCGACCGACTTGCGCGACGCCGCTTGCAGCCGTGGCTTCATATCCGCCGGAGACGCGACGCAGGCCACCGGCATTGTTGAATCTCGCGAGCGCGACTGTTCCGAGCGACGTCAATTGGCCATCTGCGAGTACGCCATAGATGGCGCCGTTCAGGCCGAACGAAATGCTTTGCACGCCCGGAGGAATCTGCAGCGGCGCGACGCCGCCAGTCGATGTGACGGTCATGACGTCGAGACCGGTTGAGGGATCGACGAGCGTGCCGTTTGCATCGAGCGAGAAGTTCCCGTCGCGCGTGTAGATAGGCTCGCCGTCGCCGCCTTGTTCCACGAAGAATCCGGAGCCGGAGATCGCCAGATTCGTGCTCTGATCGCTCGGCTCGAGGCTTCCTTGCGCGGAGCTGCTCGTGATCGTCGCGACGGTGACACCGCCGCCGGCTTGATTTTGTAAATTGACGTTCTGAAGCTGAAAGCCGGTGCTATCGACGTTGGCGACGTTGTTCGCGCTGACGTCGAGTGCGTCGCTGTACGCAGTGAGCCCCGAAGCTCCAATATTGAGTGGATCGACCGACACAACGTCCTCCTCGCCGTGACGACTGAACGCGGCTTTCTCGCTTGTTCCGCGTTCTTGCCTTCCCTTAAACACGGGTTCTGGGAAATAGTGTTCGCTCGGCCGAATCTGGGAGCCAAGGGTCCATTTACTGATGGGGGGATTCCAGATGTCCGCACGGATCAATCACGCTGCCGTTTGGGTCGCAGCGATCGTTTATTTTCTCCTCGGGTGGGTTTGGTACACGATATTCGGCGCGGCGTGGCTCGCTGCGATGGGCGGCAACCATGGCATGGCGTCGGGAATGACATATGTGTGGTCATTCCTTTTGGGCTTGGTCTTGGCGTACGCGACCGGCATTGCGCTGGCGCGCCATCCCGAGGATCAAACTCTGGGGCAAGGCGTGAGCTTCGCGTTGTTCATGGGCATCGCGCTGTTTGCAACGCAGACGCTCAACCAAGTGCTCTATGCGGGAACGCCGTTTGTGTTGTGGCTGATCAACTCGGGCTACGTGGTGGTCGGATTCGCGATTATCGGCGCGATAATCGGAGGCTGGAAGCAGAAAGTCGCCGCGACAGCCTAAGGCCGCCGCAGCCAGTTCGAGATATCATCGTACGCGCGGATTTGATCTGTGCGCGTGAAGTGCGCGTTGGCGCCGCTGGGGTTCGGTGCCAGGAATATTTGCGTTTCGCCGAGCTGCAGAGGTTGGAAGCCGTGTTTTGCGACGGTTGATTTCTCTCCGAGAATGTCGTGGACGTGGCGATAGCCGGTGATGCCATGAAAGCACGCGACGCGCGGCTTGAATTTCTTGAGCTTGGCGAGTAACGCGTCGACGCCGGCGGCGAGCTCTTTCAATGAAAGATCGCTGGCTTTTGCGGTTGGGCGCTTGACGAGATCGGTGAAGCCGATGCCGTATTTTTGCAGCGCGCGATCGTGTTGTGGCGTGAGGAGGTCGACGTGCAACGCTTTGCGAGCGGCGCTGCTGAGCTTTGATTGTGAAAGGCACGGCCAGAATCGATTTCCCGGACGCGCAAAATAATGTCCGCGCTCAACGGAATAAATCGACGGATTGATCCCAACGAAGATCACGTCGAGATTGCGCTGTAAGAGATCGTCGAGAGTCTTCAAAAGTGAAAGACCCTTATTCCTAAGGGTCTTTCTTTCTTGGTAGCCCCAGGGGAATTCGAATCCCCGTTACCGGGTTGAGAACCCGGCGTCCTAGGCCTCTAGACGATGGGGCCATGGCTCCCGGACAGAGACTCGAACTCCAATAACGGCCTCCAGAGGACCGCGTCCTACCATTAGACGATCCGGGAACGGTTTTTTCGTAGCTTTATGTTTCGCGCGCCGAACGTGTCAGTCTGGCTGTGACAATTCGGGCATAGCATGCGGAGATTTTCCAGTCGATTATCGGTGTTGACGCCGTTTATGTGATCCATGTGGATCGAAATCGGCTCGCTTCTCCAATCGATGATACCGCACTGACTGCACTTGTTTTCAAGTATCCCAGCGGCAATCAGCCGAGTCTTTACGTGATTTGGATCCTTCGCTTCTCTCAGAACCTTTTCGATCGGCCACTTTGGATCACGAGTTCGTATCGCACCGCGTCTTACCGCATCTTCCCATGACCTGGAGTAGAAGCCGAACCGGATTCGGCACTCCATGTAGGAGTGGCCTTCGTCGTAATAACGTTGAACCGCCGCCCAATCATATCGCTGTCGCTGCCCGCGGTTATGGGCTGCCGGCTGCGGGATCAGGCCGCGCTCGATCGCCTTGTACCAGGACGTGAAATGAAACCCGAACCGGCGACCACATTCGGTGACCGTGTGGCCGGCTTCGAAATAAGCCCGGATTGCCACCCAATCGTACTTACACTTTGCCATATCGAACAAATGTTCGCACGCTTGGGTGCCAACAGTCTTGCACCAGCAGGCAAGCGTGCGCGCACCACTCTGATGTCGCCAAATCGACAAGCAGAAAGGCGCGGCATGAAGCGCCGGGTATAGTTTGGTCCCTAGCGCGGAGTTAAGAGGAGGCGGTTACGCAAGCTATTGTCCTGGTCGGCGGTGAGGGGACGCGTCTGCGCCCGCTGACATACGGGACGCCGAAGCCGATGATCCCGATCATGGGTGTTCCGTTCCTCGAGTTGATGTTGCGCCGCATCAAAGATGCCGGTATCGATCACGCGATCTTGGCGTCCGGTTATCTTCCGGATGCAATCAGCTCCTATTTCGGCGACGGTTCAGGACTGGGTTTGCGTCTCACGTACGTCGTCGAAGCAACGCCGATGGGTACGGCCGGCGCGATCAAAAATGTCGAGGAACATATCGTCGGGCCGTTCTTCGTCTTCAACGGCGACGTGCTCACCAGTCTCGACCTGCGCGCGATGATGGCGTTTCACGACAAGCATGGCGGAATGGGCGCGCTCCATTTGATCACCGTCGAAGATCCCTCCGCGTTCGGTGCAGTCGTTCACGACCAAGACGGACGCATCGCAAAGTTCATCGAGAAGCCACCCAAAGGCACGTCACCCTCGAACGACGTCAACGCCGGTACATATCTGCTCGAGCGCGAGATCCTCGACTACATTCCGTCGGGTCGCGCGGTCTCGATCGAGCGCGAAACCTTTCCTGCCGTCCTTGATGCGGGCAACGCACTCTATGCGTACGTCACCAGCGACTACTGGATCGACCTCGGACGTCCCGAGCATTATCTCGACGCGCACCACCACATCTTTGACGGTGAGATGCCGCTTTCGATCCCGTTCGAAAAAGGCGCTATTTCCGGTCCCGGCAAGGAACAGCCGCCGGGCACCGTTGAGCCACCCGCCTTCATTGGTGCCAATGTCGTCATCGAGCCAGGCGCGCACGTCGGTCCGTTCGTCGTCCTCGGCGACGACTGCCATGTTGCAAACGGGGCCCGAATCCAAGATTCGCTTCTCTGGGATGGTGTTTCAATTGGAACAGACGCCGTCGTCGAACGATCGATACTCGCAAGCGGGACACGCATCGGAGCGCGTGCGCGGGTTTCAGCAGGCTCTGTGATCGGGCATAACGTCTACATCGACGACGATACCAACCTTCCAGAAGGTTCGCGGGTCGCCGCCGATGGTGTGACAACCGCCTAACCTACGCTCGCTTACCTAACCGTTTGCAACCGAAAGCCCGGGGGTACGACTCAAAGTAACCACCGGGGCTGACGAGCCCGAAGGAGTCCGTTTCCTTGGACCTTACCCATCGTGCGGCTTCAATGATTGAAGCGCCGCGAACGCTATTCATGGGGAGTTATCCTCCGCGTGAATGCGGTATCGCGACCTTCACGCGCGATACCGTCGACAGCTTTGATGCACGCTTCGATACGAAGAGCGAGATCATCGCGATCGACGAGCCAGGCGGCGAGATGCGCATTTATCCTCCGGAAGTCGTCGCGCGTCTCATCGAAGAAGATCGCAGCTCGTACGGCGACATTGCCGCGATCGTCAACGCGCATCCGTGCGAGCTGTTCAACGTCCAGCACGAATACGGTCTTTTTGGCGGTGACGATGGCGAGTGGTTCCTCGACGTTCTTTCAGGAATCACGAAGCCTGTCGTCGTCACGCTGCACACGGTGCTCCCGGAACCGAACGATCATCACCGCAACGTCACGCAAGCGATCTGCGAGAAGGCGACGGCGATCGTTGTCCTCTCACAAACCGGCAAGGATATTCTGGTCGACCGCTACGGCGTCGATCCCTCAAAAGTGCGCGTGATCCATCACGGTGTACCCGACGTTCCGTTCCGCTCGACGGACGCGGCCAAAGCCGGATTCGGAATCGGCCAACGCATGGTGATCTCGACGTTCGGACTGATCAGCCGCGGCAAAGGTCTCGAGTTCGCGATCGAAGCGATGTCCCGCGTCGTGAAAACACATCCGGAAGCGCTCTATCTCGTCCTCGGTCAAACGCACCCGGTCGTGCGCCGGCGCGAAGGCGAGTCGTATCGTGAATCGCTTGTCGAGACGGTCGAGCGCCTCGGCCTGCGCAACAACGTGCAATTCGTCGATCGCTATCTCGACTTTCCGGAGCTCGTCGAGTATCTGCAAGCGACGGACATCTATCTGACGCCGTATCTCAACCCGGTGCAGATCGTCAGCGGCACGCTGGCCTACGCGATCGGGATGGGGAAAGCGATCGTTTCGACGCCGTATCTCTACGCCGAAGAGCTCCTCTCGCACCATCGCGGCGCGCTCGTTCCGTTCCGCGAAGCCGATCCGATCGCGTCTGCGATCACGGCATTGCTGGACGACCCGGCGTTGCGCCGCGCAACCGAACGGCGCGCTTACCGGTTCGGACGTCAAATGACGTGGCCGAACGTTTCATTTGCCTATGGTCGGCTCTTCGCCGAATTGACGCCGGCCCGCGACGCGCGGGCGGAGCTTGCCACGTCCGCTTAGGCGGACGCCCATGCGCTATCCGACGCTCGATCATCTCGAAACGCTGACGGACGACGTCGGCGTGATTCAGCACGCCATCTACGACGTGCCAAACCGTTCCACGGGCTATTGCACGGATGACGTCTCGCGCGCGCTGATGGTCGCGATTGCGGCAAGCCGCGACCGGGAGCTGCACGACACCGCGATGCACCTCACGGAAATTTATATCGCCTTCCTTTTCGACGCGCAGCTGCGCGATGGACGCTTCCACAATTTCATGGGGTACGACCGTCGCTGGCTCGACATTGTCGGGACGCAAGACTCGATCGGCCGGGCCCTGTGGTCCATCGGCTTCGGAATGCGTTTCGCGCCGCGCGAATCGTGGCGCCAGGTCTGCTCGCTGATTTTCGAGCGTGCGTTCCAGGTCGTCTCAACGCTGGAAGCCCCACGTTCGCGCGCATACGCGCTGATCGGAATGGCACATGCGTTCGATGCGCGGCGTCGAGCGGACCCGACGCTCGAACACGCAATCCGTTGCGAAGCCGAAGCCCTCGTACAAGCCTTCGAACAAAACTCGACCCCGGATTGGCGCTGGTTCGAAGGCATTATGACCTACGACAACGCGCGATTGCCCGAAGCGATACTGCGCGCCGGTGCGCTTTTAGAGGAAGAGCGATTCGTCGATATTGGCCTTGATGCGCTGAAATTCTATGAGAGCGTCACCGTCGAGGAGCGGATGTTCGTGCCCATTGGGAACCAGGGTTGGTACCGCCGCGGGGGCGAGCGAGCGCGTTACGGACAGCAGCCGCTCGAGGCCGCGGCAATGGTCGATGCGGCGCTCGTTGCGGGCGACATAAGTCGCGATCCACGCTACGAAGGGCTTGCCGAGCTCGCACATGGGTGGTACTTCGGTCGCAACTCACTCGGCGCAATTATGGTCGATGGAGGGGGCTGCCGTGACGGAATCGACGACCACGGCGTCAGCACGAATATGGGCGCAGAATCGACGCTCGCCTACCTATCGAGTGCGATTTCCCTTGCGGTTCCCCGTGCAGAACGGCTGCGAGTCGCTCGTTAATCGAGGCAACGGGGCCTGGCGCGTCGAATTATTAGGGTGAGATGATCGTAAAAACTGAAGAATTAAACAGCGTCCAAACGGCCGCTGTCGAGCATACCGATGGTCCCTGCTTGATATTTGCAGGGGCCGGCAGCGGGAAAACGCGCGTACTTACACACCGTATCGCGTACCTGCTGGAAAAGAAAAAAGTCATACCGGACCGGATTCTGGCGATGACCTTTACCAATCGGGCAGCCGGCGAAATCAAGAAGCGGCTGCTGGAAATGGTCGGCGACGTTGCGCAAGACATCTGGACCGGCACTTTTCATTCGGTGTGCGTTCGGATGTTGCGCCGTGACGGCAAGAAGGCCGGCATTTCGTCCAATTTCGTCATTATGGACGATACCGATCAGCGCCAGATCATCAAAGACGTCCTTCACGACCTGAACTACGACGAGCGCCAGATGACGATGGGTCAAGCGCTGTCCGAGATCAGCAAGGCGAAGAATCAGCTCCTCGATCCCGACCAGTACGAGACGAAGAACGCTTCGTTCGCGGGCGAGCGCTATGCTGCCGTCTATCGCGAGTACGAACGCCGTCTCGTCGAGAGCAACGGACTCGATTTCGATGACCTGATCATTCGTACGATTCGGTTGCTCGAGTCGGACGAAGACGTTCGCACGCGCTATCAAAACAAGTTCCGCTACATCCTGGTCGACGAGTATCAGGACATCAACTACGCCCAGTACAAACTGTGCGCGATCCTGGCCGACGAGCACCGCAACATCACGGTCGTCGGCGACGACGATCAGTCGATCTATTCGTGGCGCGGTAGCGACTACAAGATGATCTTGAACTTCGAGCGCGACTTCAAGGGCGCGAAGGTATTCAATCTCGAGGAAAACTATCGCAGCACGCAGTCGATTCTCGAAGCAGCGAACGAGCTCATCGAGAAGAACGTAACGCGTCATCCGAAGAAGCTCTTCACGCGCGGCGAAGTAGGCGACAAGGTAACGGTCTACGGCGCCGAGAGCGAACGCGCCGAAGCACGCTACATCATCGAAAAGGTGAAGGAGCTGGTGCACGACGGTGCTTCGTACCGTGACGTGCTGGTTCTGTATCGCACGAATGCGCAATCGCGCGTATTCGAAGAAGCGATGCTTACGGAAGGCATTCCTTACCGGGTTGTGGGCGGCGTCGGCTTCTACGCACGCGCCGAAATCAAAGACATGCTCGCGTACCTCCGGTACGTCGTCAATCCGTCGGACGCGGTTGCGTTCCGTCGAATCGTCAACGTCCCGCGCCGCAGCATTGGCCAGCAAACGCTCGCATCGCTCGTCGAAGCCGCGAATGCCTCGGGCATTTCGGTGGGACAGGCGATCTTCGACCGCGACCTGCTGCGCCGCGTCGTTCCGAAGAAACAGCGCGAGTTGGAGCGCTTCGCTGAGCTCATCGAGAGCCTGCGCGGGCGTCGCGAGAGTTTCTCGATCTCGGATCTGCTCGTCGCGGTTATGGAAGAGTCGGGTTACGTTCGCGAATTGCGCGCCGATGATTCGACCGAAGCACGCGGACGTCTTGAAAATCTCCAGGAGCTCATCGGCGTCGCGCGCGAGTACGAAGCCGGCGAGAACGCTGGTTCCCTCGAGGATTTCCTTGCCAACGTTGCGTTGATCAGCGATCTCGATACGCTCGACGCCGACACGTCGTACATCACGCTGATGACGATGCACTCGGCAAAGGGTCTCGAGTTCCCGATCGTTTTCATGACCGGCCTGGAAGAAGGCGTCTTCCCGCACACGCGTGCGCTGACCGACAACGACGAGCTTGAAGAAGAGCGGCGTCTTGCCTACGTCGGTGTGACGCGTGCAATGGATCGTCTCTTCCTCTCGTACGCGATGCGTCGCTCGCTCTTCGGCAATACGTTCTCGCATCCGAAGTCGCGCTTCATCGAAGAGATGCCGACCGTCGAGCACATCGGCGTCGTTCCGGCGGGTCCACGCCCGCAGGGCGGACGTTGGCGCGAAGTCGCGATTCACGAGAGCGCGGGCGCAGGCATCAGTATGAATCTGAAGGCCGGCGACAAGGTCCGTCATCCCAAATGGGGTGAGGGCACGGTCGTCGATGCCGTCGGCGCGGGCGGCGATGGATTGCTGACCATCAACTTCCCGAACGTCGGTCAGAAAATGCTGATGCTCAAATACGCACCGTTGGAGAAAGTCTGACGCAATGACGCCCCTGCGCGTCGGCGTCGCCGGCGCGCTTGGCCGTATGGGCCGCGTGGCCTGCGCAGCCGTCGAATCGGCGGAAGATATGCAGCTCGTTGCCCGCTTCGCGCGCGGTGACGAGCTACAGGCGTTTTTCGCGCACAAACTGGACGTCGTCGTCGATTTTACCGTCTATCCGATCTCGCGTCAGGTGGCCGATGAAGCGATCCGAGCTGGGGCTCGAGTGGTGGTCGGCGCAACCGGATGGCCGGAAGCAGACGTTATTTCTTTTCGAGACGCAGTGGAGAACGCGAAGCTGGGCGCGCTGATCGTTCCGAACTTCGCGATCGGCGCAGTACTGCTCATGCGACTCGCCGAGATTGCCGCTCCGCACTTCCGCGGCGTTGAGATCATCGAAATGCATCACGACCAAAAGAAAGATAAGCCGAGCGGAACCGCGCGCCTTACGGCGGAGCGGCTTGAATCTGTAGTCCCCGGCCTCGGCAAAATCCCGATCCATAGCATTCGGCTTCCGGGATTGGTCGCGCATCAGAGCGTGCTGTTCGGCGCGCCGGGCCAGACGCTCGAGATTCGTCACGATTCGCTGGCTCGCGAGTCGTTCGCCGAGGGCATTCTGCTCGCAATTCGCGACGTCATGAAGCGCCGCGGTCTGACGATCGGTCTCGATTCAGTACTCTTCTCTGAGGCATCTCCGTGAAATTAGGTTTGATCGGCGCGACGGGAGTCGTCGGCACAACGGTCCTGCGGGTTCTCGAAGAACGGGGCGTCCCCGTCGACGAGTTGCGCGCGTATGCGTCACGCGATCGCGACGTGACCGTATCCTTTGGGGGCCGTGACGTGCGCGTCTTCGGCGCGACGCTGGAACGGCTGGTCGCCGATGCGAACGACGTCGTCATCTTTGCCAGCAGCGACGATGCCAGCGCCGAGCTTGCGCAAGGGCTCGTGGACGCCGGGACGCTCGTGGTCGACAACTCGTCGACGTTCCGGATGGATCCGAGCTGCCCGCTCGTGATTCCGGAGGTCAATCCCGATTCGATAAAGCCGGAGCACAAGATCTTCCCCGTCGGTAATTGCACCGCAATCATCTTATGCGTTGCCCTGGCGCCGATCGCAAAGGCTGCCGGATTGCGCAGCGTTCGCGTCGCGACATATCAGGCAGTCAGTGGCGCCGGACGCGCGGGTCTCGAGACGCTCGAAGTCGAGGAAGCCGGCGGCAAGCCGAACGGTACGTTTACGGCACCGATCTTCCACAATGTCGTTCCGCAAATCGGTTCGTTCGACGCATTCGGCAATTCGGGTGAGGAAAGCAAAGTCGCGCAAGAGACGCGCAAAACACTTGGCCTTCCGAACCTGCATGTCGCAGCCACGACGGTGCGCGTTCCGGTGCGCCGCGCGCACAGCGAGGCCGTTTTCTTCGAGACGGAACGCGCGGTTACGCGTGAAGAGCTGGGGCGCGCATTCGATCTGGCGGACGGCGTCGTTTACCATGCCGATGGAATCGTGACGCCGATCGATATTGAAGATACGGACGACGTCCACGTGGCTCGCCTGCGTCCGGAAGCCGACTCGCTTCGCGACGAAGGCCTACCCTCGACGCACTTTCAGATGTGGATCGTCGGCGATCAGCTGCGCAAGGGCGCTGCCACGAACGGCGTGCAGATCATCGAGCTGCTGCTGAAAAAGGGCATCTTGCGCGCGCGGGCTCAGATGTCATGAACACGCCACGCATTCTTGTTCTGAAATTCGGCGGCTCGTCGCTTTCAACGCCGGAGCTGCGCGAGATCGCCGCTTCGCGCGTCCTCGAGGCGCGCACGCGTGGCTTCTCACCGGTCGTGATTTGCTCGGCGCTGGGGCGCGCGCCCGATCCGTACGCGACCGACACGCTGCTTTCACTGCTTGGCCCGGCACGCAGCAGTCCGAATCGTGACTTGATGCTTGCGGTCGGCGAGTTGATCGCGTGCGCGATCTTCGCCGAGCTGCTCACGTCGTGGGGCGCCGAAGCGCAAGCGATGACGGGCGAACAGGCCGGCATTCTTACTGACAACACGTGGTGCGACGCGAACATCATGCGCGTCGACCCGCGCAATCTCGTCCGCGCCATCGTTAACAACGTTATCCCGGTCGTCGCCGGCTTCCAAGGCGCCGATGAAAATAATGCGATCACGACGCTCGGCCGCGGCGGCAGCGACCTTTCCGCGATTGCGGTTGGCGATGCGCTTGGCGCCGATAGCGTCGAGATCTACACCGACGTCTCGGGCGTGATGTCCGGTGATCCGCGCCGCATCGCGGGTGCGCATACCGTCGACCGCGTGAATTGGTCGGAGATGGTTGAGCTCGCGGGCAACGGCGCCAAAGTTATGCACGCCAAAGCTGCGACGCTCGCGCAGCGCGGCAACACGCCATATGTCATCAAAGGGCTGCGCTCGAATTTCGGAACGGCGATCGATGAAGGGACACCGATCGATCGCGACCGTCCCGTCACCGGCGTGACGTCCCTCCGCGACATCGCGTTCGTGCACATCATTGCCGGCGAAGAAGACGTTGAAAAACGCGCCGAGCTCGACAAGCAGCTGCTGCAGCGGATCGCCGAACGCGGCATCTCGATCGACATGATCAACGTCAATGCGGCCGGCGTGTTCTTCGTGTGCGACCACGAGAATGTCGATAACGTGCGCGAAGAGCTGCGCGATCTGAACTTGGCCGTGCGCATTCGGCCGCACTGCGCGAAGATCTCGATCGTCGGTGCCGGCATGCGCGGTACGCCCGGCGTCATGTACCGGGTCGTGCGTTCCGTGTCGGACGGCGGCGTCGAAATCATCCACTCGACGGACTCGAATATCACCATTTCAGTGCTCGTGCCGGAGGAGGACGCCCAGCGGGCGGAACAGGCTCTGCACGATGCCTTCCACCTCGGCCGGAGAAGTGCCGAAGAGCCCATTCGGAGCTAGGAGAAAGACGATGCTTGGACGGCTCCTGACTGCAATGCTCACGCCGTTCCGCCCCGGCGGAGAGGTCGATTACGGCGAGGCCGCGCGTCTTGCAGAGCATTTGATCGAAATCGGGAACGACGGCGTCGTCGTTTGCGGTACGACGGGCGAATCGCCCGCACTCGAGCATGACGAAAAACTGCGCCTGTTCGAAGTCGTGAAGAAAACGCTCGGAGATCGCGCGACCGTGATTGCCGGTACGGGCACGTACAACACGCAGCATTCCGTCGAGATGACGCGCGAAGCCGCGAAGTGCGGAGTCGACGGAATCCTGGCGGTCGTCCCTTACTACAACAAGCCGACGCAGGATGGTATGCTGCGCCACTTCGGAGCGATCGCCGAATCGACCGAACTGCCAATCATCGTCTACAACATCCCGGGCCGCACAAACGCGAACATGCTTCCCGCCACGCTGCGCGCACTTCAGGACCGCTACGGTAATATTGCCGGCGTCAAAGATTCGACGTCCGACATCGCACAGATGACCGCCATCCTGCGCGATCGTCGCGAAGGCTTCATGTTCTACAGCGGCGATGACCACATGCTCTTGCCGACGCTCTCGATCGGCGGCGATGGTCTCGTCGGCGTTGCCTCGCATATTTGTGCGCCGCAGTTCAAGCATATGATCGAAGCCTACGAAGCCGGCGACGTCGCGCGTGCAGCGCGCATTCATCGCGAGCTCGCGCCGCTCTTCTCGGCGTTGTTTGCAACGACGAGTCCGATTCCGGTCAAGTGGGCGATGGGCGAGCTCGGATGGCATGTCGGAACGTGCCGTTCGCCGCTCGGCATGATGCCCGACGATCTCAAACCACGCTTGCGTGGGTTGCTGGAAGCATACAGTCCGGCAAAAGCCAAGGCGGTTTGAGCTCGATCGAAATTCTCGGGTGTCGCGTCGATGCTCTCGGACGCGAGGCCGCGGTTGAACGCATCATCGCGTTCGCGCATGGAGGAGCTCCTTCGATCGTTATAACGCTCGGCACGGAGATGGTGATGGAAGCGCAGCACAACGCGCGCTTTCGAGCCGTCATCGATGGCGCTGCGCTCGTCGTGTGTGACACGATCGGATTGCTGGTCGCATCGCGACTCCGCGGTGGGCCGCTTCGCGAGCGTGTGACCGGCGTCGATCTGGTGGAATCGCTTGCGTCGTGTTCGCAGCGCGAAGGTCTGCGCTTTTTCTTACTCGGCGGTCGCGCCGAAACAGCTGAGCGCGCGGCGGCAGTCCTTGCTGCGAGCGGCGCGACGATTGCGGGCTCACACCACGGCTATTTTACGAGCAGCGATGATGCCGCGATTGCGGCGCAGATTCGCGCCACCGGCGCGAACGTGTTGCTCGCGGGGCTCGGCTCTCCGAAGCAAGAGCTTTGGCTTGCTCAACATTTGGTTGCGACTGGATGCAATGTCGGCGTCGGCGTCGGCGGGACGCTCGATGTCTTATCTGGGAATGTCGAGCGCGCGCCTGAAATCTGGCAAAAGCTGGGACTAGAGTGGTTTTATCGCCTGGTTCGCGAACCGTGGCGCTGGCGCCGACAGCTCGCGCTACCTGCATTTTTACTGCTTGCGCTTAAAGAGACGATTCAGCTTGAGGGGGCTAAGCGTGGCAGAACCTGACGTGTTGTTACGGGCCCCCTCGGGGAATGATGATTTAATTGTGATTAAGAGGGGCCCGACAGCGTGGGGGACCCATGCGAAGCATGGGGGGCGCGAAGCCTGGGGCGGAGCGCCTTAAAATGAAGGCCATGCTCCTGGCGGGTGGGATGAGCACACGTCTCTATCCGCTGACGCGATCGGTTCCAAAACCGCTCGTCCCAATTGCGGGCGAGCCGGTTTCGGCTCAGATCCTGCGGTACCTGAATTCGTTCGGGATCAAAGACGTCGCGATCAACGTCCACTATCACGCCGCGCAGATCAAAGAAGCATTCGGCGATGGCTCGCGATACGGCGTTCGCTTACACTATCTCTTCGAGTCCGAGCTGATGGGCAGCGCCGGCGCCGTGAAGCAAATGGAAGATTTCTTCCGCGATGATACGTTCATTGTCATCGGGTGCGATATTCTCACCGACGCAAATCTTCACGACCTCGTCGCGTTTCACCGCGCACACGAAGCGATTGCGACGATCGCGCTTACGCACATGGAGCGTGTGGAACAGTACGGCGTCGTCGTCACCGATTCGAACGGGCTGATCATCGAATTCCAAGAGAAGCCCGCGCCCGGAACCGAGCGCGCCAAAGACGTCAACACCGGTATCTATTGCTTCGATCCGAAGATCTTCGAACACATCGCTCCCAACGTGTTCATCGATTTCGGTAAGAATGTTTTCCCATCGCTGCAGAAAGAGCGCGCGCCGTTTTACGGTATGCCGGTCCCGAACGCGTATTGGTGCGATATCGGAACGCCTGAAGAGTATCGGCGCGGCACGAACGACGTGCTATCCGGGCGCCTCGGTCTAGGCGACGGCCGCGTCGGAATTCCAGGCGACACAGCGCTCGGCAAGAGCGTGCACATCGACGAGAACGTTCACATCGGTGCCGGCGTGACGATCGGTGATCGCGTTCGCGTCATCGGTCCGTCCGTCATCGGCGATCGCGCGCGTATCGCGGCTGATGCATTCATCGAGCGTTCCATTCTTTGGGACGACGTCATCGTTGGTGAGGGTGCGCACCTCGATGGTGCGATCATCGGCAACAGCTATCAAATCGCGCGCGGCGCGAAATTCAACGGCGTCATCGTCGCAAACGGCGAGCGGGTTGTCTAACGCCTTCAGTTATCTCAGCGTTCTCATTTCCATTGTATTAGGCCTCGGGATGGCGCATCTGCTCGGCGGCGTCGCACGCGCCATCTCACGAAGGGCCACGACGGCGTTCTACTGGCCGACGCTAGCGTGGGCGTTCTTCCTGCTTGTCTTCATCATTCAAGTATGGTGGGTCGATTTTGCATTGAGCAGGCTAACGCAGTGGACCGTAGCCGGCTTTGCTTCGGTCTTGCTGATTCCGGCGACGCTTTATTTCATGGCGTTCCTCATTCTTCCGGAATCAAGCGACATGCGCGCGACATTCTTTGAGAACCGAGTCTGGTTTTTTGCTCTGCTCATCGCAGTGCAAGTCTTCGGATCTTTACAGCAGCTTTTGGCGGAGGGCGCACTGCACAGAGATCTCGAGAACTGGGTGAAAGTGGTCGGTGTGATACTTTGCGGCGCGGCGATCTATTTCCGATCTGAAACCGCGCAAAAGAGATTTGCCGTTGTTGGGCTCATTTTTGCAGTCTGGTACGTGGTATATTTCTTTCGTTTGCCGGCCGTCATAAGCTCTCCCTAGTCGCCGCCGAACAGCGCGACAACGAGGAGCATGTTCGACGTGCTCCTCGGCCTGGTGTTTCCGCGTGCCTGTATCGGTTGCGACCGAGACGACGTGCTCTTATGTCCGAAGTGCGTGCGCGGTTCCGACGGTCCCCAAACGAGCAGGCTCGCCGGTCTTGAGATTCGTTCGTGTCTTCCGTATGCGGGCGTCCTGCGTGCGGCCATTACCGACTTCAAGCACGGCCGCCGCGCCTACGCGCGAGATCTCGCGGCGGTTCTGATTCCTTACGTCGACGCGAACATGACCTTGATTCCGATCCCAACGACGCGGCGCCGCCGCGCCGAACGCGGGTTCGATCAAACCGTTGTGCTTGCGCGTATCTTGCAGCGTCACAGCGGAGCCGGCGTCGCAGAACTGCTCGGGCGGCGGGGTACGGGAGCGCAGCAAGGGCGCTCGCGCGCGGAGCGTCTGGCGGCGACGGGGCGCTTTTGCGTGCGTCGAAAACCGGCTGCATCCCAGGGCAGATTTGTTCTGTTCGATGATGTGCGCACGACGGGTGCAACACTCGTCGATGCGGCAGGGACACTCGCGCAGAGCGGCGTGCGTGTCTCGGAAGCACTGACGCTCGCGTGGGCACCAAGGGAGCACCAATGAAAGCGATATGGAACGGCAAGGTCGTCGCTGAGAGTAACGACACGGTCGAAGTCGAGGGCAATCAATATTTTCCCCGCGCGTCCGTGAAGAGCGATTATCTCAAGGAATCGTCAACGCATTCGACGTGCCCGTGGAAGGGTATTGCGAGTTATTACACGCTGGACGTCGACGGGCAACAAAATCCGGATGCGGTCTGGTACTATCCGCAGCCGAAGGATGAAGCCAAAATGGTCACCGATCGCGTCGCGTTTTGGCGCGGCGTCGAGGTCGTGCCGTAAGCGCTAATCCCTATCTCGCGCGGGCCTGCGAGCTCGCGCAGCGCGGTCTTGGCAGCACGTCACCGAATCCGCCTGTCGGCGCGGTCATCGTGCGCGACGGTGCGACGCTTGGTGAGGGCTATCATCACGTTCGCGGTGGGCCGCACGCTGAAGTCGAGGCGCTCGCCGCTGCGCAAGACGCGCGCGGCGGGACGCTCTACGTTTCGCTGGAGCCTTGCAATCATCACGGTGCAACACCACCGTGCACGGACGCGATCGTCGCGGCCGGCATTGCGCGGGTTGTGATCGGCGCAGCCGATCCAAATCCAAAAACGAATGGTGCGGGGATCGAGCGCTTACGCGCGAGCGGCATCGATGTGTCAGTCGTCGACGATATGTGGTCGCGCGAATTGATCGAACAATTTGCCGTCTCGATTCGTTCGCCTCGTCCGTACGTTACGCTCAAGATGGCAGCCTCGCTCGACGGGTACGTCGCGCCAAAACCCGGTTCGCATTGGTTGACGGGCGCAGCCTCGCGCGAGCGCGTTCGCGAGATGCGTTTTTGGCATGATGCCGTAATGGTTGGCGCCGGTACCGTGCGCGTTGACGATCCACTTTTGACCGTGCGGCCACCGCATGCGCGCCGTCGAGCCTACACACGCGTTATCGTCTGCGAAACGGATCCGATTCCGAAGAATGCGCACGTCTTCGAACCACGCGAGGAATACGCGCGCACGATCGTGCTCGCACCTGCGGGCTCGCGCGAACGCTTCCGAGAGCTCGAGGAGGTCGCGGAATGCGTGTACGTGGGTCCTCCGGATTCGAAGAAGCTCGAGCCGCATGCGGCGCTGCCCGCGCTCAAGGAGGCCGGCATCTCGAGCGTGCTGTGCGAGGGCGGACCGACGCTTGCCGGGGCATTGCTGAACGCCGGCCTCGTCGATCAGCTCGTCTGGATCGTCGCCCCGGTCCGGCTGGAGAACCCCGAAGCCGTCCCGGCACTCCCCGGCGATCTTTACGGGCAAATCCAAACCCGAGATTTCGAGACCGTCGAGCGCAGTGGAGACGATTTGCTTTTGACGGCGAAGCTAAGCCGTAATGTTTAGCGGAATAATCGGATTTCGCGGTACCGTCGTTGCGAACGAGGAACGCCACGGTGGCCGCCATCTCGTCATCTCAGCCCCTGAGGCGATCGCCGAAGGCGTCGAGCCCAAGGATTCAATCGCGATCAATGGCGTTTGCCTCACGGCCACATCGGTCGGAAAACAGCGGATCGCGTTTGACGTCGTCCCTGAAACGGTTGGGCGCTCGACGCTCAGTACGTTGCACGAAGGCGACAAAGTCAACGTCGAGCTTTCGCTCAAAGTGGGCGACCGGTTCGGTGGGCACTTCGTTTACGGCCACGTCGATGCGACCGCGCAAATCCTCGAACGCACTCCCGAAGGCGAGGGCGAGCGGATCGCAATTGCGACGCCGCCGGCGCTGGCGCGCTACATCATCGAAAAGGGCTACATCGCGATCGACGGCGTCTCGTTGACGATTGCGGCGGTCGGACAAAACAAGTTCGAGATCGCGTTGATCCCAGAGACTGCCACCCGCACGACGCTCGGCGACCGGCCAGCCGGGAAGCTCGTCAATATCGAGGTCGACCCGATCGCGCGCTACGCCCTGGGCGAAGCCCCGATGCCCACTCTGGCGTGATGCTTCGGTCATAGAACCGCAATCAGCAATTTGAGGACATCTCTCGCCAGTAGCGCTGACCTCGTTGTCATCCCGAGCGAAGTCGAGGGACAGAGAGCATCTCCCTAAATGAGTGACACCCACTCCTACGATTACGGGCGGATGGCAATTGCCGCTGCCTTTATCGTGTTCATTCTGGGCTCTTACGTACATGCTCGCGTGAGAGGTTTGACCTGGCGCGATGACAGAGGCGAAGAGTGGGATGGAAACAGATACACGCTGCGGCAGCGACGCGACAAGGAAAGGGACGGCTAGGGCACCGATGCCGAACCCTCCGACTTAGGGATGCCAAGTCAAATCGTGTTGTCGCGCGAGCTTATGACCGTTATGCGCAAGGCGGTTACCCATGCGTTCGATGCTGGTAGTGAGTTCGTCGAACCATCGCACTTGCGCTTAGCGCTCCAAGATGACGAGCCGATCGCGTCTGCTGGGCATCTGGACGTGACAGACGAGCCGCTGAGCGTCAACTTTGAGCGAAAGCGCGCGCGTGACGTGCGCGCTGTTATGAGCGGCGGTTCAGGTATACCACCGCGCGATTCTCAATTGAAAGAAGCCCCATATCAGTCACTGCTTATCCATACCCCCGACGGCAAAGATAGCAAGTGGCTCGATCAGGGTTCGTACGACGTTTTCTTGGAAGGCGCGCGACGCGTGCGGTTCGGCGCGTATTTGCCCAAGCATCTCGCTAAGGCGCTTTCTCTCGTTTAGCCGGCGCGGATGCGATAACGTGAAAGACGCCGAGTGAGCGGTTTTCCAACAGCTGCGGCAGTCTATTTGCTGCTCTACGTGCTCGTTCAGATTTGGTGCCTGATCTACTACATAAGAGCAAGACGCAATGGCCAAACATGGCGCAACGCAAGAGGCGAAAAGTGGGACGGGTACCGGCACGGTGACCGTGCTAGGATCGACCGTTAGACTTGGCGCGTCGGCTGCTCGTAAGCCGCGGGCCGTCTCGCTGTCCCTCGATACCCTGCGGGGCACAGGCTTCGCTCGGGATGACAACGGAGGCTCGACTTCGCTCGGGATGACAATGGGGAGGCATCGCCGCCGAGTCTTCAGCTATCTAGCTATGTGCGACAAGTCCACGTGACTTGACAACTGTTAAGTCCGGGTCTAGCCTGGGCTTGTGGGGCAAGTTTTCGCAGAAGATCTGAACGAGGCCATGAAGGCGGACGGACTGACGGCCGCCGAGCTGGCTGAACGGAGCGGTCTGACCGAGGCCGCCATCTCGCTGTTGCGCGCCGGGCGCCGCTCGCCGACGCTCGATTCAGCTCGCCGGCTTTCGGCCGTCTTGCCGGCTCTGGCCGAGCGCTTGCGCTCCGATATGGACGCGCCTAGCCCGTTCGATTCGATCGAATCGGCGATCGCGGACATCCGCGCCGGCAAGATGATCGTCGTCCTCGACGACGAGGATCGCGAGAACGAAGGCGATCTCGTCATGGCTGCGCAGCTGGTGAGCGCCGAGGCGATCAACTTCATGCGCAAAGAAGGCGGCGGGTTGATCTGCGTCCCGATGCTCGGCGAGCGCCTGGACGAGTTGCACATTCCGCCCATGGTGCGCGAGAATTCATCGCTGCACGAAACGGCGTTCTCGGTTTCCGTCGAAGCGCGCGGACGCACGACAACCGGAATCTCTGCGCAAGATCGCGCGGCCACGATTCAAGCCTTGCTCGATCCAACCTCGCGTTCGACCGATTTCTTGCGCCCCGGTCATACCTTTCCGTTGCGTGCACGCGACGGCGGCGTGCTGGTGCGCGCCGGGCAAACCGAAGCCGGCGTCGATCTTGCGCGGCTTGCGAATTTATATCCGGCCGGCGTCATCTGCGAAATCATGGACGATGACGGCTCGATGATGCGGCTTCCACGCTTGCGAGAATTCGCGAAGAAGCACAACCTCAAGCTGATCACCGTCAAAGATCTCATCGCCTACCGTTTGCGCACCGAAAAACTGGTGTCGCGGATTGCGGAGTTCGATTTGCCGACGCCCTTTGGCGTCTTTCGCGGAAACGCGTACGAAAGCAAAATCGATGGAGTCGCGCATGTTGCGCTCGTTATGGGCGAGATCGGCGACGGAAAAGACATTCTGGTACGCGTGCATTCCGAGTGCCTGACCGGCGATGCCTTGCACTCGATCCGCTGCGATTGCGGTGCGCAGCGCGATGCCGCACTCGAAAAAATTGCGGAAGCGGGTCGCGGCGTCTTTCTCTATCTGCACCAGGAAGGTCGCGGGATTGGGCTATCCAACAAGCTGCGCGCGTACGCACTCCAGGACGGCGGCGCCGATACAGTCGAGGCGAATATCGCACTCGGACTTCCGGTTGATAAGCGCGATTACGGCATCGGCTCGCAGATCCTCAACGATCTTGGCGTGCGTGAGATGAAACTGCTCACCAATAATCCGAAGAAAATCGCCGGCCTCGAAGGCTACGGCTTGCGCATCGTTGAGTGGATCCCGCTCATGACCGAGCCGACCGAATTCAACGCGCGTTACCTCGATACAAAGCGCGAGAAGATGGGCCACGTCTTCAGCGCGTGAAGATTGAGGAACGCAACGAGAAAACGTTGCCGCAGATCGCGGGGAAACGAATCGCGCTACTCGTGGCGCGATTCTACGATGATCTGGCCGCGCAGCTCGAGGGTGGCGCGCAGCGCGCGCTCGAGGCATGCGGCGTTCCGGCAAGCGACGTCGTGACGTACGACGTCCCCGGCTGCTTCGAGATTCCGCTCGCTGCAAAACTCGCGTTCGAGCGCGGCTTCGATGCCTGTGTCGCGCTTGGCGTCGTGATCCGCGGCGAGACGCCGCACTTCGACTACGTCGCCGGCGAGTGCGCGCGCGGCATCATGGACGTCCAGCTCGCGGCGGGAAAGCCGATCGGCTTCGGGATTCTCACGACCAATACGCGTGCCCAGGCCGAAGAGCGCGCCGACCCGCAGCGGGGCGATAAGGGTTTCGAGGCGGCCGTGGCCGCCGCTACGCTCCTGGCCCTTCCCGCCCCATAGGCCGCCGAAAAGGCTTGCCTGTCTGGGGGGCTTCCCAATAGCTGGGACCTCGCTTATACTGCTTGCCTACGGTATGAAACCGGGGGTCCTATCTTTTGCCCGGACAGGGGAAAAGCGGCGGCAACTCGGCGGTCCGGGAGGTTCTGGTGGAAGACAAAAGCATCGCGTGTAAGGACTGTGGAGTCAATTTCACGTTCACGGTTCGGGAACAGCAATTCTACGTCGAAAAGGGATTCGAGAACGAGCCCCAGCGTTGCAGAGATTGCCGAAGCGCGAGGAAGGCTCAGCGAGCGCAGGGCGGCACCGGAGGCGGTGGGCCCCGCGAGATGTTCGAGGCGGTGTGCGCCTCGTGCGGAATTAATACGACCGTACCATTCAAACCACGGGGTGATCGTCCGGTCTATTGCCGCACCTGCTACACGGCGAACGCGCCGCAGCCCGTAAGGGCCTAACCTCCGACGTTCCCGTCGCTTGGGACGGGGATGGAATTGAATTCATCGATCAACGCGCACTTCCGCGCGAGTTCGTCGTGCTCAAAGCGCGCAGCGTCGACGAAGTGGTTGATGCGATTGCGACGCTTGGCGTCCGCGGCGCACCGGCAATCGGCGTTTTCGGTGCGTACGGCTGCGCACTCGCAGCACAACAGCTGAGGGGAACCGACCTCGAACTCGCCTTCGCGCGCATTCGCGAGGCCCGTCCGACCGCAGTGAATCTCGCCTGGGCGGTCGACCGCGTACGAGCACGTGCGGACGGCGACTATCTTGCTGAAGCGCGCACGATTCACGACGAGCAGATCGAGATCGACCGGCTCATCGGCGAGTCGGCGATCGAGCTGTTCCCAAACCGCGGCAACGTGCTCACGCACTGCAACACGGGAGCACTCGCAACGGCCGGTGGCGGGACGGCACTGGGCGCGATCATTGCCGCCTATCGCAGCGGCAAGTCGATTGCCGTTTTCGCCAGCGAGACGCGGCCGCTGCTGCAAGGCGCACGCCTGACGATGTACGAGCTCGGTCAAGCCGGCGTTCCCGCGACCTTGATCGTCGATAGCGCCGCCGCGATCACGATGCAGCAAAAAGATATCGCGCTCGTCATCGTCGGCGCCGATCGTATCGCGCGCAACGGCGACGTCGCCAACAAAATTGGGACGTATGCGCACGCAATTGCGGCCGCGCATCACGGGATTCCATTTTACGTCGCTGCGCCGCGTTCGACGTTCGATTTCTCGCTCGCATCCGGCGAGGGGATTCCGATCGAAGAGCGGCGTGCGGAAGAAGTCCGCATCGCGGAAGAAGATCGGGTTTACAACCCCGCCTTCGATGTCACGCCAGGACGACTCGTTACGGCCTTTATCACCGAATACGGCATCCTCCGGCCGCCGTATTTCGAGACCATTCCGGATTTGGAAACGCGCCCGAACTTTTTGGCTGCGAGGCGCCATTAAGTACTACGAATTCGTCGATCGCTCTCCAAAGATCGGGACGCTGGTCGTCGTTGACGGCAGCGAGCGTCTTCTGGCCGAGCGCGCGATCAATTCGATCGTCGACAAGTTGCTTCCGGGCGCGGAACGCGACCTGAATCTCGACACTTTCACGCCGGAAACGTTCGACGCGGGGCGCCTCGAAGGCGCCGTGCAAGGCATGCCGTTTCTCGCAGAACGACGCGTCATCGTCGCGCGCGACCTCGGCGCGCTGCGTGCGGCCGACCGCCGCACCGTTTGGGATATCGCGAAAAACGCCCCCGAAGGGAACACACTCGTCCTCGAAGATCTCGACGTCGTGCGGCGCGGCGCGAAACCGGAAAGTTTTGCGACATTGGCGGGCCGCAACGCACTGCGCATCGATACGGCTCCGAACGCCGACGCGCGCGTGCGCTTCATCGAGGAAACGCTGGCAGAATTGAAAGTTACTGCCGAACCGCGCGTCGTTGCGACGCTCGCGGCCAGCGAAGCGGATCTTGCGTCGGTGCGAACCGATCTTGAAAAGCTTGCACTTCTCGGCTCCAAGGTTACGTTCGAGCAGCTCGAAGCCGAGACGCTGACGACCGTCGAGCCAAAAGCGTGGCAATACGCCGCCGCGCTCGTTGAAGGTCGTGGCGGCGACGCGCTCGCGATTGCAGCCGAGCTCTTTGAGCGTGATTCGCGCAGTGCGGCGATTCCATTGCTTAGTGCCCTCGCAGCCGAGTACGATTTGATTTGGCAAGTCGTTCGCGGCGGGGAACTCGAACCGCGCGTGCGTTGGCGTGCCGGAAAGCTGGCTCCGCTGGCGCGACGGCTAGGCGAACGGCGCGCACGTCGCGGATTCGATCTCGCCGTACGCGGATTCGAAATGATCGTCACCGGACAAGCGGACGATCCCCGCACCGTCGTGGAGCTCGTCACTGCGGAAGCCGCAAAGCTATGAGCCACGAATCGTACACGTCGCCCTTTGCATGGCGCTACGGGCGCGAAGAGCTTCGGAAGCTCTTCGCCGAGTCCGAGCGGCGGAGACTCTGGCGTCTCGTCTGGGTTGCGCTCGCCGAATCGCAGATGCGCAGTGGCCTAGTCAGCGAGGCAGAGCTCGCTGATATCAAAGCGCACGCGAACGAGATCGATATCGATGCAGCACTCGCGATCGAGCGCGAGATCGGCCACGATCTGATGGCTGAAATCCGCGTCTTTGCATCGCAGGCAACCGTTGGCGGCGGGAAGATTCACCTCGGCGCGACCTCGATGGACATCGAGGACACCGTCGAGATGTTCCGCGTGCGCAAAGCACTGGACGTCATATTGCCCGCGATCGATCAGCTCTTACTCGTCTTCGCCGAGCAGGTCGCGCGCTGGTCGCGCCTGGTCTGTATGGGCTACACGCATTTGCAACCTGCCGAACCGACGACCGTCGGGTATCGATTGGCGCTCTACGCGCAAGACGTGCTGCTCGATCGTGCGCATTTGCACTTCGTGCGCGATAATCTGACGGCCAAAGGCATCCGCGGCGCCGTCGGAACGTCGGCCACCTATTCGGACCTTCTTGCCGGCGGCACGCGCACGGCGCGACAACAAGAAGAAGAAGTCCTGAGCGCCTTCGATCTGCGCGCGAGCGAAGTCAGCTCGCAAACGTATCCGCGCAAGCTCGACTATTTGCTGCTCTCGGCGCTGGCCGGTCTCGGTGCGTCGCTCTCGAAATTTGCGCTCGACGTCCGCGTCCTCTCGTCACCTGCGATCGGCGAGGTATTCGAGCCGTTCGGCGAACGCCAAGTCGGCAGCTCGACGATGCCCTTCAAGCGCAATCCAATTCTCTCCGAGCGGATCGGCTCGCTAGCGCGGCTCTTGCCGGCCTATGCCGATGTCGCGTTCGCAAATGCGGCGACGAACATGCTCGAACGAACGCTCGACGACAGTGCCAACCGCCGCACGATTCTTCCGGAAGCGCTGCTCTGTACGGACGAAATCGTTGGCCTCGCGCTTCGCGTCGCGCGGGGGCTGCGTGTCGACGAGGGACGCATCTCGCAAAACTTGCGGACGTTCGGTTCCTTCGCCGGAACCGAAACGGTGATGACGATGGCCGCCAAGGCCGGCGCGAATCGTCAAGAGATGCACGAATTGATTCGGCGTGTGTCGATGCAGGCGTGGGACGCAATCGCACGTGGCGAGGTCAACCCGCTGGCGCGCAACCTGGCCGACGACGAAACCATTTCGCAGTATGTCGACCCCGCCGAGATTCGCTCGCGGCTCGACCCGAGCACGCATGTCGGAGATGCCGCTGAGCGCGCCGAAAACCTCGCAAACCAGATTCTTGAAATGGTGAAAGAAAAGTAGATGTTGTTAAGAGCCCCTTCGGGGAATGTTCAATTTTCTATAATGATGATGGGCTCTGAGACATGGGGGCCCCATGCGAAGCATGGGGGGCGCGGAGCCTGGGGCGGAGCGCCTTCAAAATGAACAAAGGGCTGGAGATCACACGCGGCAAGACCAAAGCGCTCTTCGAGTCGCCGGACCAACCGGATATCGCCATCATGCAAAGCATGGACAGCATCACGGCTGGAGACGGTGCGCGGCGGAACGTGATCGAAGGCAAAGGCCGCCTGGCCGCGCAGACGACGGCTCGCGTCTTTCGCCTGCTGAATCTGTGCGGTTTCCCCACGCACTACATCTCCGGCGGCGAAGATGACGACGAGAACGAGATTCTGGTGCGTCGTTGTCAGATGATTCCTCTCGAAGTCGTGGTGCGCGGCGTCGCGGCGGGTTCGTACGTGAAGCGGAAAGCCATCGCGCGCGGGACGATGCTCCTGCCGCGCATCCTTGAGTTTTTCATCAAAGACGACGCCAATCACGATCCGCTGATCGAGCCCGAAGAAATCGTCTCGCGCGGCGTGGCAAATCCGGGCGAGATCGCGGCGATGGGCGAGATTGCGCGCATGGTGTTCGAAGTGTTGGGGCACGCCTGGCGCCGCCGCGACGTGCTGTTGATCGATTGCAAGATCGAGTTCGGCCGATTGCTGAGCGGCGACGGAAAAGGCTCGCTCGTGATCGCGGACGTCCTCGACAACGATGCGTGGCGCATTTGGCCGCAGGGCCGCGAAGAGATGATGCTCGACAAGCAGATGTATCGGAATCTGCAGGACGTTACGCCCGAAGCGCTCGACCAGGTTCGCAGCAACTACGAAAAGGTCGCCGATATCGTCGGATCGTTTCCGCAAATGCGCACCGGGATGGTCGCACTCTTCGCCGAGGATCAACGCAACCTGGATGCCGCCGGCGACGTGATGCGGCACATTCAAGGCTACGGACTTCCGCTCGGACGCCACGTCGCCTCGAGTGCAATCACGCCCCAGTACGTCACGCAACTCGTGCAGCAGCTGGATACGACCTTCGCGCGGCTCGTCTACGTGAGTTACGGACCACCCGGTCTTATCGCGATGATGAACGGCGCAACGACGAATGTCGTTTTCGATGCGACAAATCAGTCGCCTGACGTGATTGCGCAAAACGTTGCCAAGGCGTTTGCGCTCGATGATACCGTGCTCTTCGGGCGCGTCATGCTCACGCAAGCGAATATGCGGTCGGCGCTGCTGCAGCTCGATGCGCAGCTCAATCAGCCGCAACCCGGCGCAGCGATTGCTTGACGTAAACGAACAACCTTTAGCGCTGGCGCTCTCGCCGGACGAACGCGAGCGTGTCAAACGCGGTCTGGGCCGCGAGCCGAGTACCGTCGAGTGGTTCGCATTCGATGCGCAATGGAGCGAGCATTGCTCCTATAAATCGAGCCGTCCGTTCTTGCGCCGCTTGCCGACGACGAGTGACGCGGTCATCATCGGGCCGGGTGAGGATGCCGGCGTCGTTCGTCTCGGGGAACACGACGGAAAAACATACGCCATCGTCGTCGCGCACGAATCGCACAATCATCCTTCGCAGGTCGTCCCGTTCGAAGGCGCAGCGACGGGGATCGGCGGGATCGTGCGTGACGTGTTGTGCATGGGCGCGCAGCTGATCGGCGTCGCCGACCCGCTGCGCTTCGGGACGAGCAAAGAATCACGGTACATCGCGCAGGGTGTCGTTGACGGTGTCGCCTCGTACGGCAACGCGATCGGGATTCCGAACATCGGCGGCGACGTCTATTTCGACAGTCGCTTCGACGACAACGTGCTCGTCAATGTCGTCGCGCTCGGCATCGTCGAAGAGAATGCAATCATCCATTCGCGCGCTCCACAGCACAGCGTGGGTTGGGACATCATTCTGGTCGGAAAGGCGACCGATCGCAGCGGATTCGGCGGCGCATCCTTCAGCTCGCTGCAGCTCGACGCTGCCGATGCTGAAACAAACAAAGGCGCCGTACAAGTCCCCGATGCGTTTCTCAAGAGCGTCTTGATGCGCGCGAGCTATCGCGTCTTCGAGGTGCTGCGCGAAGAAGGGCTCGAGGTTGCGTTTAAGGATCTGGGTGCCGGCGGCGTGATGGGCTGCAGCGCGGAGATCGTCTCATCGGGCGGGCTTGGCGCACGGATCGAGCTCGATAAAGTACCGCTCGCCGAACCGAATCTGCCTCCGGCGGTGATTACCGTCGGTGAGACGCAAGAACGAATGTGTTGGGTCGTCCCGCCTTCGTTCACGCCGCGTTTGCTCGCGATCTATAATCAAGAATTCGATCTGCCCGGTGTGGCGCGCGGTGCGCAAGCAGCGCGAATCGGAACGGTCACGCAAGAGAAGCGCTACGTCGCGACCTACGGCGGGCAAACGGTCATGGACGTCGACATCGATTTTCTCACGGGCGGCATCTTGCACGAGCGTCCGTTTGAGCTGCCGCAACCGCCGAAGGGGAAGGCGGTCGTGCGCGATGTCGATCTCCCGAGCGCCTTGCCGCACATCCTTGCCGATCGCGACGTGTGCTCGCGTGCACCGATCTTCGAACGCTACGACGGCGTCGTACGCGGTACGACTGCGATTCCGCGCGGCTATGCCGACGCCGGCGTCATCGTTCCGGTTCCCGGCGCACCACTCGGTGTGGCGCTGGGCCTGGGTGGAAATCCGCGCTACGGCGCCCTCGATCCGAGACGCGCGGCCGAACAAGCGGTCGTCGAGAGTGCTCGCAACGTCGCGGCGGTCGGCGCGCGGCCCGTGGCGCTCACGGATTGTTTGAATTTTGGCGACGCCGACGATCCGCGGCAGTTCGGTGAATTCGTTGCCGCTATCGACGGTCTCGCCGAGGTTGCCAGGGCGCTCGATCTGCCGTTCATTTCAGGCAACGTCAGCCTTTACAATACGAGCGCAAGCGGAAAGGCCGTTCCCGCATCGCCGATTGTCGCATGCATCGGTGCGATTGCCGACATCTCGAAGATTGCGTCGCCGGCATTGAAGGCGAGCGGCTCAAGTTTGTACATGCTGGGCGCTCGACAAGATGCGCTCGGCGGCTCGATCGTCTCGCGGATCGTTGGCGGGGAGCTTGAACCGATGCCGGAGATCGATGTCGACGCGGTGCATCGCGAGATCGCTCTCTTGCTCGAGGGCTACGCGAAACACATCGTTCTCGGAGCGCACGATATTTCTGATGGCGGTCTTGCGGTGACTGTATGCGAGATGACGTTCGAAGCGCGGCGCCGCGGTCTCGGCGCACGCATCGATTCACCGTCGACGTGGGCGACCGATATTGGAACTGCGGGCGCGTGGTTCGGCGAAACCGGCGGATTCGTCGTCGAAGTTGGCGACGTCGCAACATGGGAGACGCTTGCGCGTGAGCATGACGTTACGCCGATTCGGATCGGCGAGGTGACCGGCGATGCGCGCGTTGTGTTCGATGATGCGTCGTGGAACGCCACGACGCTGTACGAAATCTGGTCGGCGCCGTTGCGCGGCTTCTACGACGCTTCGGAGGAAGAGTCATGAAGCCAAAGGTCGTCGTCTATGTCTTCCCGGGGACGAATTCAGAAGACGAGACAAAACGCGCGCTCGAGGCGAGCGGTGTTGATGTCGCCCTCGTCCGTTCCGACGATACGACCGACGCGGCGAAAAAGGCCGACGGCTACGTGCTGCCGGGCGGATTCGCGCACGAGGATCGTATTCGCGCAGGAGCTGTCGCCGCACACGATCGCGCGATGGACGTCGTCATCGAGGCTGCAGAAAAAGGCAAGCCCGTATTGGGGATTTGCAATGGCGCGCAAGTGCTCTTGGAATCCGGCCTCGTCCCCGGAACGTCGCAGGTTCGGCGCCCGAGCGCCGCATTCGCGCCGAACATTCCGGGCGGACGCTTTCGCTGCGTTCACATCTACATGCGCTTATTGATTGCGCCGGCACGGAGTGCGCTTTTGGCAGCACTCCCGAAGGATGCCGTCATACCCGCCTGGGTCGCGCACGGCGAGGGCCGGCTGGCTGCATCATTCGATGAGCTGGCGCACGTCGAACGCGAGCATCTTGCCTTCGTCTACAGCGACGCAAACGGCGACGTGAATCCTGAGGCTGTCCCGAACGGCTCCGCGCTCGGCGCCGCGGGCCTCATCAACAAAGCCGGCAACGTGCTTGCCATCATGCCGCATCCTGAGCGCGACGCGTGGACATTCATGCACCGTTACGATCTCGTTCCGGCCAAGACGGCGCACGAGGCATTGCAACCCTCGGGCGGCATCGCGCTCATTCAAAGTTTTGCGAAGGCCTTCGTATGATCGAGCACGCCTTCGAGATCCGGCTTGCGATCCCCGACAATGAAGCCTACACGGCACTCGCGACGCTGCAACGTCTCGGCGTTGCATGCGCGGGGATCGCGCGAACCGACATCCACGTCTTCGGCTTCGATGACGACGCGAACACGAGCGATCTCGAAACACAGCTCAAGACGGTCGCGACGATCTTCAATCCCAATAAGCACCGTCTTCGGGCGCGAGAAGAACCGCGCCCGAACGCCGGCGAGGTGTGGATATCCTCGGCCGATGTCCCCGCCGTGCACGAGCGTGTCACGATCGGTGGCGTCGAGCTGCGAGGCGTCCGCACGGCTTGGCGGGCGACCTCCTGGCGGCTCCTGGATAGCGGGGGGAAGGACGTTCCAGAACCGATCCTGGACCAAGCCGTTGAAACGCTTTTGTGCAATCCCGCGTTCCAACGAGCAATAAAACCATGATAATGACGCCTGAACTAAGCCCTCTTCATTCCGATCCGATCGTCGGACGGCCCTACACGATCGCAACGTTGGGATCGCATTCCGCGCTGCAGATTCTCAAGGGCGCGCACGACGAGGGATTCCGCACCCTTGCCATTGCGAATCGCGAGACCGAACGGCTATACCGCTCGTTCGCGTTCGTCGACGAAGTTATCACGATCGCAGAGTATTCGGACTTCATGGGGATCGTGCCGGAGCTCGAACGCCGCAAGGTCATCATCGTCCCGCACGGTTCGTTCGTTGCGTACCTTTCGCTCGACGAGCACAAACGGATGCGCGTCCCGTATTTCGGAAACAAAGCAGTCCTCGATTGGGAAGCGAGCCGCGAGCTGCAACGCGATTGGCTCTCGCGTGCCGGTCTCAATCTGCCGCGACAGTTCCGCACGGGCGCCGAGATCGATCGCCCCGTCATCGTCAAGTTGTACGGTGCGCAAGGCGGACGCGGGTACATGTTCCTGCGCGATGCTCAGGATTTTGAAGAGCGCGCAAGCGTGCTCGCGAAGCGCAACTATGTTCTCCAAGAATATATCATCGGCGTCCCGTTTTACATCCACTATTTCTTCTCGCCGCTGAACGGGAAGCTCGAGATCATGTCGATGGACCGGCGTTACGAAACCAACGTCGATTCGATCGGACGTATTCCATCTGCGGCGCAAGAAAGCATGGACATCCAACCCTCGTACGTCGTCGTTGGAAACTCGCCGCTCTCATTGCGCGAGTCGATGCTGGCCGAAGCCTATCGCATGGGCGAAGATGTCGTCCGCGTCTCGCGCGAGCTCTGCCCGCCTAAAGGGCTGTTCGGCGCGTTCTGCATCGAGACGATCATCACGCCGGACGCGCAGTTCTACATTATGGAAATCTCCGCGCGTATCGTCGCGGGCACGAATCTCTTTATCGATGGATCGCCGTACTCGTACTTGAACTACAGCGAACCGATGTCGACCGGCCGTCGCATCGCGCGCGAGATCAAGAACGCACTCTTGGGAAATGCGCTTGACGTCGTCTTAGACGACACCATTGCGTAACTACGATCTTCAAAAACTGACGCTTTGCGCCATCGGCAGCCACTCCGCACTGGAAGTGGCGGCCGGCGCTCGTGCGCAAGGGCTACGAAATCTGGTCGTGGTCGCCAAGGGCCGCGACCAAACCTACATACGTCATTTCAAACGCCAGGGCGGCGCGTATCCGCGCGGGTGCGTCGACGAGACGCTTGCGGTTGAGACGTTCCCGCAGATCCTCGAAGATCGCGTGCAAGAGACATTGACCCAGCGCAACGTGATCTTCATTCCGAATCGTTCGTTCGAAGTCTATCTGCGTCAGAAGTATTCGTACGATCAGATCGAGACTGGGATGCGTGTCCCGTTCTTCGGAAGCCGCCGTCTCTTACGCGCCGAAGAGCGCGACGAGCCCAAGAACCAATACGCCATCATGGACGACGCCGGGATCCGTTATCCTCGCCGCTTTGCGTCGCCCCGCGAGATCGATCGCCTCGTCATGGTCAAGGCACCGCATAAAAAGATCAGCTTCGAGCGCGCGTTCTTTCTGGTGCGCTCGCCCGCAGAATACGAGCGCGAAGTCGAGCGTCTGGCCGCGGCGGAAATTCTCGATCCCGCGAGCCTCGAACATGCGGTCATCGAGGAATATTTGCTCGGCCCAACCGTCAATCTCAACTTCTTTTATTCGCCGGTTCTCGGCGAGCTCGAGTTGATGGGAACGGATACACGGCGCCAAACGAACGTCGATGGGCTGCGCAGCTTGCCGTTTTCGCAAGCGCAGGCCCTCGCCGATATTCCCCTGTCAATGGAAGAAGCCGGCCATATTGCAGCCACGTTGACGGAATCGATGCTTGAGCAAGCCTTGGATCTTGGAGAGCGGCTTGTCAGCACGGCGCGTAAGCTGACGCCTCCCGGAATCATCGGGCCGTTCGCCTTGCAATGTGCGATCGTCGCCGGTCCGCCCAAGAGTTTCGTCGTCTACGACGTTTCGCTGCGTATTCCGGGATCACCGGGAACGCGCTATACGCCCTACTCGTCGTACCGCTGGGGACGCGACGTCGCGGTCGGCGAGCGCATCGCGATGGAGATCGTGATGGCGCGCGACGCCGGTTCGCTCGAAAGCGTCCTTACTTAGCGCGCGAAATCGTGGTCGAGCCAGAGCGCGACGCGTCGTGCGGCTGCAGCTCCGCGTTCGGTCGGGACCTTCGCGTAAACTCCGCGCAGGGCGGTCAGCGATCGCACGAGCCATGGATCGCGCGGATAATGGCGCTGCCAATCACGAATCGCGTCCTCGGTGAACGCGAGGCCATTGATGACGGCCATCGAGTCGGCGCCTTGATCCAGGTGAAGTCCTGCATCCTTGATCGTGTTGGAGATGCCGAGAATGCTCATCTTCATCCGGCCGAAATATTCATCGGCCGGAGCAAGATCGGACATGTGCTGCTGGGCTGCAACTGGCGTGCTTGCAAGAAGCACGAATAAAACGCCGCCAAGAAAACCGCTGCGTGTATGCACGGGCGCCAACTCCCTTTAGACCACTTGATTATGACTGCGGCCCGAGCGCTGCGTAATGAGAATAGCCTAAGAATTCGCGAGGATGACGGAGGCGAACCCCTAAACTCGTCCTCGTGGCCGTGGGAACCCTCACGCGGCCGGCGACGGTCGTCATCGTAGACTTCGGGGCGCAGTACGCTCAGCTGATCGCGCGCCGTGTCCGTGAAGCAAACGTCTATTCCGAAATCGTGCCGTACGATACGCCCTGGGAAGAGATCCAGCGTCGCGATCCGGCCGCGATCATTCTGACGGGCGGTCCCGAGAGCACGCTTGGTTCGGACGCCCTCGGCATCGACAAGAAGATTTGGGCGAGCGGCTTGCCGATTCTCGGCATCTGCTATGGGCTTCAATTGATGGCGCGCGACCTTGGTGGAAAGCTCGAGCCGCTCGCGCATCGCGAGTACGGCCCTGCGATGCTCGTCGTCGATGCGAGCGAGTCGCCGCTGCTCGGTGCCGTCCCAGGCGAGTCGCGCGTCTGGATGTCGCACGGGGACAGCGTCACCGAGGTCCCCGCCGGTTTCCGCCCCCTCGCGCACACCGAGCGCTGTGCCGTCGCCGCCATGGGCGACGAACGTCGGCGGATGTACGCCGTCCAATTTCATCCCGAAGTCTTTCATACCGCGGCCGGCAAGACGGTTTTCCAGAACTTCCTGCACGAGATCGCGCGCATTCCGCCCGATTGGAAGATGGAATCGTTTGTTGAGCGTTCGGTCGCGGAAATTCGCGAAAAGGTCGGCGACGCGCAGGTCATTTGCGCGCTCTCCGGCGGCGTCGATTCGGCCGTGGCTGCGACGCTGGTCGCGAAAGCGATCGGCAAACAGCTCACGTGCGTCTTTGTCGATCATGGCTTGCTGCGCAAGAACGAAGCGCCTGAGGTCGTCGCTGCGTTTCGCGACCAGTTGCACCTGAACGTCATCCACGTCGATGCGTCGGAGCGGTTTCTCGCGCGTCTGCGTGATATCGTCGATCCCGAAGAAAAGCGCATTCGTATCGGTCACGAGTTCATCGCGGTCTTTGAAGAAGAAGCGAAGAAGATTCCGGGCGTCAAGTTTCTGGTGCAAGGGACGCTCTATCCCGACGTGATCGAATCGAAAACCCCGTTATCAAAAGCCGGTCACAAGATCAAATCGCATCACAACGTCGGCGGCTTGCCGGAGCACATGGAGCTCGAATTGATCGAGCCGCTGCGGCTGCTCTTCAAAGACGAAGTGCGCGCGGTCGGACGCGTCTTGGGTTTGCCGGCGCCGATCGTCGAGCGGCAACCCTTCCCGGGGCCGGGTCTTGCGGTTCGCGTTCTCGGCGCGATCGACCGCGAACGTCTCAACGTCGTGCGCGAAGCCGATTACATCGTAACGACCGAGATCGAAAGCGCGACCCTCAATCCGAAGCCTTGGCAATATTTCGCGGTGCTCACACCACTGCGCAGCGTCGGCGTGATGGGCGACGGACGCACGTATGCGAATCTCGTTGCAGTTCGTGCAATCGTCAGTGAAGATGGAATGACTGCCGATTGGGCGCGCTTGCCGCACGAGCTGCTGGAACGTATCAGCTCGCGTATCGTCAACGAAGTCCCAGGTGTCAATCGCGTCGCGTACGACATCACCTCGAAGCCGCCCGCAACCGTCGAATGGGAATAAGAACGCTCGTTGTTGGGGGCGGAGGGCGCGAAGATGCGCTTTCGTGGGCGCTTGCGCGCTCGCCGTCGGTCGAAGCCGTCTACGCTGCTCCCGGAAACGCGGGCACGGCGACGCGCGGCGACAACTGGGATATCGTTGCGACCGACGGCAAGGCGCTTGCAAGTCGAGCGCGCGATGAGCGTATCGATCTTGCAGTTCTCGGTCCCGAAAGCGCAATTGCAGCCGGGGCCGGCGATCGTTTGCGTGAAGCCGGGATTCCGGTGTTCGGCCCGAGCCGCTCGGCCGGTAGGCTCGAATCGAGCAAGATCTTCGCAAAACGCTTTTTGGAGCGTCACAAGATTCCGACGGGGCGCGCGCGCGTCGCGCACTCGTTACCGCAAGCCTTGACGATTATCGATGAATGGCCGGACGTCGAGATCGTCATCAAAGCCGACGGACTCGCTGCAGGCAAGGGTGTCGTCGTTGCGCCCGATGTTAAAGATGCAAGCGCCGTCGTCGCGGATTGGTTCGCGAATGCCGGCGTCCCGGGCGGCGGCACCGATATATTGCTCGAGGAGCGTCTTGAAGGACGTGAGGTCTCGGTCTTTGCGATTTGCGATGGTCGCGCAATGCTGCCGTTTGCCGCGGCCTGCGATTACAAACGCGTCGGTGACGGCGATATCGGCCCGAATACCGGCGGCATGGGTGCATACTCACCGCCGGCTGGATTTCCAGGTGACTATATCGATATCGTCCGGCGCGAAATCATTGCTCCCGTGCTCAGCGGTTTGAACGCCGACGGCGAAGAGTACATCGGCGTTCTCTACATCGGCGTGATGTGGACGGCGAATGGGCCCAAGGTTTTGGAATTCAACGCGCGTTTCGGCGATCCCGAGACGCAAGCGCTGATTCCGCGCTTGCAGGGCGATTTTGCGCGCCTCTTGCACAGTGCTGCGACCGGTGCGCTCGAAGCCGATGCGGCGCGCATCGCCGGCGATTCGTGCGTGTGCGTCACGTTCGTGACTGAGGACTATCCGGTCGTCAGCAAGCCTGCAAACGGTCTTCCCGGCGACCTCGACCTTCCCGAAAGTGCGCTCGCATTTTGGGGGACGTCGCAACGATCGAACGGTCGCGTGAATGTCGGTGGCGGACGCGTGCTCACGATTGCGGAAACGGGTGCAGACATCAATGACGCGCGAGCGCGCGCATACGCGGCAGCGGAGCGTGTCGCCAAGCAACTCGCGCCCGTTGTGCGCGTCAGCTACCGCACCGATATCGCGAAGGGTTTGTAGACTACTCGCTTTCGCGCAAAATCTTCGCGGCGCGACCGGCTGCGATGCGAATCTGCGGCCAGCGCGAATCGTGCAAGATCGCTTCGTCGGTTTCCCCGGACGGATGATCTTCCAAGAGTTTGTCGATGATCGTCACGGCACTCTGCAGCGCGTGATGTTCTTTGCTCGTCAGACCGGAGTCTTTGAGCGGTGGTGCAAGTAAACCGCGCACGTCGCCGGTGTCATACAAATCTGCAATCAGATCGTTGAAACTCTGAGCGACTGGAGATGGGACGTGGCGGACCCACGTGTCGTACTGAAATCGAACGTCCGAAAGCAGCTCGAGTGCATTGATGATTTCTGAACGACGCTGCAACAGGTTCACCCGTGAGTAAAACGCCCAGGGTATAAGCCGTAGGCCGGTTGGAGGAAGGTGGCCGGAATTTTTCCGGGCAATATAGTAATATCACAATAATGCGATATTCCTTCCAAGCGGAGTTTTTCAAAGCTCTTGCTCACCCGCTCCGCATACGCGTACTGGAAGCGCTCCGGCAAGGACCGGTAAGCGTGAACGAGTTGCGCGAGCGATTGGGAGTTGAGCAGTCAACGCTCTCGCAACAATTAGCGGTACTGCGCTCGCGACGTTTTGTCGTGACGCAGCGCAGCGGGACGACGATCCGTTATCAGATCAGCGATCCGGCGATCTGGCGCTTACTGGATTCTGCGCGCGAGATTTTCGAGAATCAGCTGGTCAGCGTCCAAACCGAAATCGACGATCTGCGGCAAGCTTCGCGTCAGGCCGGTTGATCACCGAGCGTTGCGATCAAGTGATCGTGCGCAGTTAAGCCGATCGGTCCCGGCAAATCGCGATGCGGTTTTCCGTCGCTGTTGTAGACGAGCGTGATTGCGCCGTGAAGATCGAGCGGTTGGGGCGTGCGCACCTCGAGCTTCGCGGATCCGCCGGCGTCGGCCGTGAATGCGCTCGTGCGTCCGGTTCCGTCGAGCGGAACGAGCGCCATTCCCGATGCGCCGACGACGTGCTTGAACAGCGAGTAGCTGCCGAAGACGACAAGACCCTCGAACGAGAGCGCAATGCGCTGCGCGCCGTCGCCGTGATCGACGAGCTTACCGGTGCCGCTCGCTGCGATCCAGCGCTTGCTGGTGAAGGCCATGTGTGCTCCCTCGGCCGTAAAGAGCGGCAGGTCGGGGTCGTCGAGCTTGAGGGCCCGCAGGCCGGCAACGTGCTCGATGCTCTGGAGCCCGATGCCGCCGACAAGGACGCTTGGGTCGGAGACGAAGACCTGCGGGTCGATGGCCGGGACGATTTGGAGCTGCCGCGAGTAGTAGCTGGCGTAGAGTTCGAATCGAAGCTGCTGCCCCACGGCTCCCGGCGCGGCCGCTATCGCGGCGGCTCCGGCCAGAAAGTCGCCCCGGGTCACCCTCCGTAACCCCCGAGGAATCGGCCGGGTAGAAAGGATCGAGATGTTTCTACAGCAGCAGCAACAGCGTCCGACATATCAGCCGCCGGGTTACGCAGTCTCGAGCGCAGGCCTTCTTGGCCAGGTCCTCGGGATCACCGGCGTCGGTTTCATCTTCACCGCGCTCGCCGCGTACATGTTCCAAGCCGTTTCGCCGGGCATCGGGATGTTCGCAATGATCGCCGGCTTCGTGCTCATCTTTGTCATGCAGGCGGTACGCAAGAATCAAGGGCTGGCACTGCTGCTGTTCTACGTCTTCACGTTCTTATGGGGAATTGGCCTTGCGCCGACGATCTCGCGTTACGTGGCGACGGTCGGTCCGGACGTCGTTTTCGATGCAGCCGCGACGACGGCGCTCGGCATGGTGTGCCTCGGTTTGATCGCGTATACGTTTAGCTTCGATTGGCGCCGCTTGTCGTCGATTGCATTCGGCGCGTTGATCGCGCTCGTGATCGTCGGTCTCGTCTCGATTTTCTTCCACTTTATTCAGCCGGCGGTGTACGACTGGATGGTGCTCGGCGTCTTCACGCTGCTGACGCTCATCGACTTCGCACGAATTCGCGCCGGCGGTGGCGGCTTTACGGCGGTCGATCTCGCGATCTCGATCTATCTCGACGCAATCAACATCTTCATGGCGTTGCTCCAGCTGATGGGAATGCGCCGGAGCCGCGACTAGCTCGACAACCCAACCGTAACCCGGGACTCGTGCCCCGGGGTCTTGAAGCCTGAAGATATGTGCGGCGTGGTAGGCGTATTCGCACCCGGGCGAGACGCAGCGCGGATCGCCTATTTTGCTCTGTACGCGCTGCAGCACCGCGGTCAGGAATCCGCGGGAATCGCCGTCTCCGACGGCGGCAAAATGCTCTCACACGCCGAGATGGGCTTGGTCGGAGCGATCTTCGATGAAGATATTCTCGCAAAGCTCACCGGCTATTTGGCCGTCGGTCACACGCGCTATTCAACCAGCGGCGGATCGATCGTCGTGAACGCACAGCCGCTGCTCGAAAAAAGCACGATCGGCGAGTTCGTCTTCGCGCACAATGGCAATCTCACCAACGACGACGAGTTGCGATCCCAGCTTTCGCCGGAGCTCACGCTGGTAGCGACCAGCGATTCCGAAGTCTTCGCAAAGTCGATCGTCGACGGTAATCAAGCCTCGATGGTCGAGCGCATCGCCGACGTCATGTCGCGCGCCGACGGCGCCTACTCGTGCGTCATCGGTACGGAACGCGAGCTGTTCGGTTTCCGCGACGCGTGGGGAATTCGCCCGCTTTGCCTTGGAAAATTCGAGGAGGGCGGCTACATTATCGCTTCGGAAACGTGCGCGCTGGCGACGGTCGGTGCGACGTTCGTGCGCGAGATCGAGCCCGGCGAGATCGTGCACATCGATGCGGATGGCGGTTTGCACTCGCATATGACTGGACGCGAAGAGCCGCCGGCACTGTGCGTTTTCGAATACATTTATTTTGCACGACCCGATTCGAAATTGTCGGGCCGCTCGATCTATAAGGCGCGTCACGAGCTCGGCCGCCAGCTCGCCCGCGAGCATCCCGCCGATGCTGACGTGGTCATGGCCGTACCGGACAGCGCAATTCCCGGCGGCATTGGGTACGCAACGGAGTCCGGACTTCCGTACGTCGAGGGCTTGATCAAGAACCGCTACATCGGACGTACGTTCATCTCTCCGGATCAAAGTCTGCGCAGCCAAGGCGTCGCACTGAAGTTCAACCCAATACTCGAGAACCTCAGCGGCCATCGTGTCGTCGTCGTTGACGACTCGATCGTGCGCGCAACAACGACGCCGCGCATCGTCAAGCTGCTGCGCGACTCCGGAGCAACCGAAGTGCACGTGCGTGTCACGTCGCCGCCGATCATCAACCCATGTTATCTCGGTGTGGACATGGCAACGCACGAAGAGTTGATTGCTGCAAATCTGACCGTTGAACAGATCCGCGAGAAGATCGGCGCGGACTCGCTCAAGTATCTTAGTATCGAAGGACTCGTAGCGGCGACGGGCCGCGGCGCCGGCGAATTTTGTCTCGGCTGCCTGAACGGGAAGTATCCGCGGATTCCTGAACTGACCGCGGTATGAAGATTGCGGTCACGGGCGCGGCGGGTACCATTGGTACCCGCCTCTGCGAGGATTTGGCGCGCGATAACGACGTCGTGCGCATCGACATTACGGGCGTACCTTCAGCAGTCGACGTCCTCAAGCTCGACGAGCTGGAGCGGGCGATCAAAGGTTGTGAGACGCTGATTCATCTGGCCGGAGTCGTCAAGGTGAAGGCATCGTGGGAAGAGACGCGCGAGAATTTGGAAGGCACGTATAACGCTTTCGAAGCGGCGCGGCGCGTTGGTTGCAAACGCCTGATCTTCGCAAGCTCGAATCATGCGGTCGGCATGTACGAAGCGGATCTTGCACCGGGCGTTTACGAGCCTGCGAGCGGAACGCTGCTGACCAACACGACACCGTTCCGTCCCGATGGGCTCTACGGCGTGTGGAAGTGCTTCGGCGAAAATCTCGGCCGCTATTATTCCGATGAATACGGCATGCAAGTTGCATGTCTTCGCATCGGCGGCATTCGCACAGAAGATACGCCGACGCCTGGCGACGTGAAGAATGAAGCCACGTGGCTCAACATCAGCGACGAAGACAAGCGCCGGCGAATGCGTGCGATTTGGATGTCACATCGCGATTTGGCGGGGCTCGTACGCGCGATTATTTCGCGCAACGTTCCGTATGGCGTCGTTTACGGCGTCAGCGACAATGCCACGCGGTTTTGGGATCTCGAGGCCGGCCGCACCCTGTATGGATTTTGGCCGGTTGACGGCGTGAAATGAGCCTAACCGGCGAGAGCGTTCTCTTCATCGGGGCCGGGAATATGGGCGGCCCGATGGCAACGCATCTACTCGATGCCGGCGTGCAGCTCGCAGTTGCGGATCTCTCGGAACGCGCACTCGAGCCTTTTGCAGCGCGCGGCGTCCCGACCGCGACGAGCGCGGCTGATCTTCCGGGCGACGTCGTCATCACGATGTTGCCGGCGGACAAACACGTTCGCGAAGCCTTACTCGGAACCGGCGGCGCGATCGGGAAGCGCAAGCGCTCGATCGTCATCGAAATGACGAGCGCGGCTCCGACGGCGACGAAGCGGCTTGCCGCCGAGCTGTACGAGCTTGGCATCCCGCTGATCGATGCACCGGTGAGCGGCGGCGTGCGCGGCGCGAAGGGTGCGAAGCTCACGACGATGGTCGGCGGTGACGAGAAGTTGTTCGAGCGTTACAGTCCACTCTTGGCGTTGATGTGCAGTACCATCCGGCACGTCGGCGCCGTCGGCAGCGGACACACGCTCAAGGCACTCAACAACTTTCTCTCGGGCGTATCGTTGTGGGCGACCTGTGAAGCGCTCTTGATCGGCGCCAAATCCGGGCTCGATCTGCAGACGATGGTCGATGTGATCAAAACGAGCTCCGGACAAACGAACGCGCTCGACACGAAGATCGTGATGAGCGTGCTGCCGCGAACCTTCGATTACGGCTTCAGCATGCGCTTGATATCGAAAGACATCTCCATCGCCGCGCGTCTTGCACGCGAGCTCGATGTTCCGGCTCCGGTCCTCGCGCAAGCTGAGGAGAATTGGATGCTTGCGAAGTCTCAGCTTGGCGAGGACGCGGATTTTTCTGCGGTCATGCGGCTACTCGAAACCTGGGCTGATTACGAGTTGCCGAAGACCTAAACCGAGATCGGGATCTGTTCGAACGTCTGCTCTTTGGGCGCGCTTTCGGTCGCGGCGGCTTCGACAAACGCGACGAGCGCGCGAAGCGGCAATCCGGTCGGACCCTTGGCTTGATAGGATTGCTCTTTCTCGACGTACGCCGTACCGGCGATATCGAGATGAATCCAAGGCTTGCCGTCGACGAATTCGCGTAAGAACGCTCCGGCGGTGAGGCTTCCGGCCGCACGTCCGCCCGTGTTCTTCAGGTCGGCGATCTCGCTCTTCATCGCGGTGAGATAATCGTCGTAGAGCGGAAGACGCCAGTAACGCTCGCCCGTCTTGTTCGCGACCTCGAGAAACGCATCGACGAACGCGTCGTCGTTGCTCATCGCGCCGGCGGCGCTGTGGCCGAGCGAGATGACCATTGCGCCGGTCAGGGTCGCGCAATCGATCAGTCGCGTCGCGCCGAGTTTCGCCGTCGCGTACACAAGCGCGTCCGCGAGAATCAAACGGCCTTCGGCGTCGGTGTTGATGATCTCGATCGTCTTACCGTTCATCGCGCGATGGATGTCGCCGGGCTTTGTTGCATCGGGGCCGGGGAGATTTTCGCTGGCCGGTACGATTCCGATGACGTTGATCTTCGGACGCAGCTTTCCGATCGCGCGCATCGCGCCGATCACGGCTGCGCCGCCGCTCATGTCGTACTTCATCTCGTGCATGTTCTCGGGCGGCTTGAGCGAGATGCCGCCGCTATCGAACGTGATGCCTTTGCCGACGAGCGCGAGACGCTCTTTGGAGCTGGGATCGCCTTCGTACGTCATCACGATCAAACGAGCGGGCTGGGAGCTTCCCTGCGAGACCCCGAGGAGCGCGCCCATGCCGAAATCTTTCATCCGGTCTTCGTCGAGCGCATCGAAACTAAGATCGTTTTTCTTCGCGACCTCTTCGGCGCGGTCGGCGAGGACGCGCGGCGTCATGTCATTCCCGGGCGTCAGCGCGAGCCGGCGCGTGAAGTTCACGGACTTACCGATGATTTGTCCGTGCTTCGCGCCCGCGGTCAGCGCATTACGATCGAGTGCGCCCGCGACGATCGTGAGATTTCGCACGTCGATCGGACGCTCTTGTTCTTTCCGGTAGATTGTCGTGTCGATCGTCGCAACAAACGCGCCCTCCACTAAGAAGGACGCCGCAATCGCTGCATCTTTCACTTCATAGGGGAGCGTGATTGCGATGTCGTGGACGTTGCGCTTGCCCAAGTACCGCACGGCGGTTCCCGCGTAGTGCGCGAGATGCCACGGCTCGAATTTGTTGCGATCGCCCAGGCCAATGACAAGCACGCGACGCACGCCCAAATCGGTTGTGCCGGCCGTATGGAAGAGCGCGACTTCGTTGTTTTTACCTTGATGCTCACCGTCGGCGAGCGCCGCTGCGATGACACCGCCGAGCTTCGGATCGACGTCCGCGGCTGCGCCTTCGAGTTTTTTATCGGAGAAGACTGGGACCACAAGGGCGCCGGAGGAAACGCTCCGCGCCAGGTCACCCGAAACCGTTACTTGCATGCGGCAGTCGTTTGTGCCGGTCGAAGCGAAGCCCTGGCTGATGGATCGCGCAACCGATGCGTACGCCGCGGCGGGCGTCGATATTTCCGCCGGGAACGCCGCGGTTTCGCTCTACAAAGCGCTGACGGGAGCCTGGAAGCACCCCGATCAGATTGGGGAGCTGGGCGCATTTAACGGCCTCTTTCGCCTACCCGGCGACCCAGAGCAGGCGCTCGTTGCGTCGACGGACGGAGTCGGAACGAAGATCCTCATCGCAGCGATTCTCCGGCGCTACAATTCGGTCGGCGCCGATCTGGTTAACCACTGCGTCAACGACATTTTGGTTGCGAACGCGACGCCGTTGTTCTTCCTTGATTATGTTGCGGTCGGAAAGCTCGTCCCCGAAATGGCGGGTGAGATCGTGGGCGGCATCCATCAAGCGTGCCGCGAGAACCAGACGGCGTTGCTCGGCGGCGAGACTGCCGAAATGCCCGGCCTCTACAAGCCCGGTGAATTCGATCTTGCCGGAACGATCGTCGGTATCGTTCGCCTGGCAGATCTCCCAAAGACCGAAAGTGTCGCGCCGGGCGATGCGATTCTCGCGCTCCCTGCGATCGGTTTGCATACGAACGGATATTCGCTTGCGCGTACGCTCGTGCCCGAAGATGAATGGGGCGCGCTGCTTCCCGAGACCAGTGTGACGTTCGCTGACGCATTACTCGCGCCGCATCCGTCGTATCTGCAGACGGTCAAAGCGATTCGCGCGGTCGCGCACGTCAAAGCGATGTCGCATATTACGGGCGGCGGTTTGCTCGAGAACGTCCCGCGGACGCTTCCCGCATCGTGCAAGGCGATCTTCGAACAAACGCGCTGGCAAGTTCCGCCCCTGATGCGCGAACTTGTGCGCCGCGGAAATCTCAGTCATGAAGATCGCTATCGCACCTTCAACATGGGGATCGGATACACGCTGACCGTCGCGCTCAGCGAGGCGCCGCGAGCGCTCGCGGCCGCGCCCGGCGCGTTCGTCGCCGGCTGGATCGAAGCGCGAAGCGAAGGCGAGCCCGCGGTCGTGGTGCATCCCGCGCGTGAGCGATAACGATCCCTCGCACGAGTTCGTCAATCTTTTAGTCGATCTCGACGAGCGTTTTTCGCAGCATGCGACGCAAAATGCGCTCGCGCGCGTACGGGAACGCGGCTACAACATCATCGACGCGCCGCAGGTCGGCGAACGTTACCTTTCCTGGATCGATTTGGTATTCAACGGGACGTGGTCGAGTGAAACGGCCGCCGGTTCGGCGATAATCATGACACAGGATGGCGATAACCAGCCTGTCGGGTTTGCGGGCTATGGTGCGCGCGGGCTTCGATTTTATTGGCTGCGCGAGTGGGAAAAGCGTCCGGACGTCGGCCTCTTCGGTCCGGTCGGAATCATGCAATCGCATCAGCGCGAGCGGCTGCAGCCGGATTTGATTGCGATTGCGCTTGGCAAGATGCGTGAAAGCGGCTATCGTCAAGCGCTGATTGGCTGCGTCACCGAACCCCTCTACGATCTCTTTGCGAGAACAACGGGCGGTAAGGTCGTCGAGCGGATTTCGATGGACCGTGATCTGCGCAGTCTTCGAACGACGGTCATGGCGTCGGGTGCCGGTACGAATTTCCAAGCCGTCATCGATGCGCTCCCGGAAGGCCTGGGGATCGATGTAGAAGCGCTGGTCGTCAACCGCGCGGATGCCTTCGCGATCGAGCGCGCCAAACGCGCAGAGATTCCCGTGCACGTGCACGTATGGGATCGTAAAACGACGTCGCGCGAGCGTTACGATGCGGAGTTGATCGAGGTCATCGAGCGCACGCAGCCCGAGCTGATCTTGATGCTTGGATGGATGCACTTGGTCTCGCCTGATTTTTTCACGCGCCTACCGCAAACGGTGAATATTCACCCTGCCTTCCTGCCGCATGATCCGAGTGCCGAAGAGATTACGATGCCGGATGGTCAGACGATCCCAGCGTTTCGCGGAGCCCACGCGATCCGCGATGCGCTGCAAGCAAAATCACCCTGGTACGGTGCGAGCGCCCACTACGTTACGCACGACGTCGATCGCGGCGCGGTTCTCATGCGCGCACCGCTGCCGCTCCTCGAAGAAGATGAAGCGACCGCACTCGAAGCGCTTCACCCCTTCGAGCACAAGATGATCATCGGCGCTATTCGCCGGATATTTGCGGAAAGATAAACGGAAGGTTCGGATTGGCGCTGAGCGTTTCGGGGTCGCTGCGTACGGCCTCACCCTGACGATCCGCCGCCGCCGCGATCATCGCAGCATTGTCCGTGCAGTAGCGCAGCGGGGGAACGACGGTTGGGATGCCGTTGCGTTCACCCCAGGCGCGGAACGCACGTTGCAGCGCCGAATTTGCTGCGACGCCGCCCGAAAGGACTGCAAGCTCGAAGCGCTCCTGCGTGATGACACGATTCAATCGGTCGATTAGCATGTCGACGACCGCGGCCTGAAACGAGGCCGCCACGTCCGCCGGTCGTGCGCTTTTTCCGCGATCCGACTCGAGAAAATAGCGTACCGACGTTTTTAGCCCCGAAAACGAAAGATCGAGTGTTCCCGGATCGGGGCGGTGGCGGGGAAAGCGAATCGCATTCGGATCGCCTTCGCGCGCAAGGGCATCCAGCTGCGGGCCGCCGGGATACGAAAGTCCGAGCAGACGTGCGGTCTTATCGAACGCTTCGCCGGCCGCATCGTCGCGCGTCTTTCCTAAGATGCGCATCTCAAGCGGGCTCTCGACCGCAACGAGCTGCGAATGCCCGCCGGAGACGAGCAGCGCAAGGAACGGATAGCGCGGCGTTTCGGCGTCGTCGAGAAACGCCGCGAAGATGTGGCCATGTAAATGATTGACGGCATACAGTGGCTTCTCGATTCCGAACGCGAGCGCTTTGGCAGCAGCAACGCCGACGACCAGGCTCCCGATCAATCCAGGACCGGAGGTTACCGCAATGCCGTCGAGGTTCTCGAGCGATGTGTTCGCGCGGTCGAGCGCATCTTCGATCGCAGCCGAGAGCAACGCGGTGTGTCGCCGGCTCGCGATTTCCGGGACGATCCCGCCGTAGCGCGCGTGAAACTCGTCTTGGTTTGTCGAGACGTTTGAAAGCACGTTCGTTCCGTCGCGAACGATCGCGGTCGCCGTGTCGTCGCACGACGTTTCAATGCCGAGCAGCAGCACGAACTTAGCGCGAGAGAACGCGGGGCGGAATCAGCCAGATGAGCTCGGCTGCGGGAGCGGTTGCGTCGATCAGCTCGACACACGCAAGGGCCCCTTTTTTGAAATCGATCCGTGCACCGCCGATCAGTTGTCCGATCGTGCGACCCATGCTCGGCTCGTGTCCGACCAGCAAGAGAGCTCCGGCTTTCGGAAAGTGTTGCAACACGTGCACGAGGCGCGCGATGCTGAACTCCAGACCGAGGTTGTCGTCTTCGACGAGACTCTTGCGCATCTTGAGACGTTTGGCGACGATCTCGGCTGTTTGTCTCGCGCGAACGAGGGGGCTCGTGACGATCGCTTCGATCTCTAAATCGAGCTCGGCGATGCTATCCGCTTCACGTTCCATTCGTTTGATACCGTCGGTCGTAAGCGGCCGGTCGTAGTCGTCTCCGTGCCAATCCTCCCGCTCGCCGGCTTGACCGTGCCGCAGGAAGTAAAGTCTCATACGACGCGATCGATCTTCGCGGCCATAATGAAATCGTTCTCGTGCAATCCTTTGATCTTATGCGTGTACAACGAAACGGTGGCATAACCCCAGCCGAAGGTTATATCGGGATGATGGCCCTCGCGCTCCGCGAGTTCGCCGACCTTGTTGACGAATGCGAGAGATTGAGCGAAGTTTTCGAACCGAAAGGTTCGCTCGATACGATGACTGTCATCGAGGAGCGACCAGTCCGGTGCTTGCGCGCGCAATTGTTCTGCTTCGTCGTGAGTGAGTGGTTGCACGCCGCCGCGACATGGGGTGCACGTTTTTTGGGACAGCGCCGGTTCCATGCTGCACTATCCCTCACACTATGCCGCCCTCCCTGGCGGGGTTGAGTTCGCGCAGCGATGCAGGTTCGCGTTTTGTAAGAATGGCTTGCGCAACAGCCTCGCCGACCGCAGGCGAAAGCTGAAAGCCATGGCCGCTGAAGCCGGCAGCGATATACAGATCTTGCATGCGAGGTACCGGCCCGATAAGCGGTACGCCATCGAACGCATCGCCCTCCAATCCGCACCAGCTCGTCGCCGGTCGCATCGGCGCGAGTGCCGGAACGATTGCTGCAGCGACCGCCCAGTTGCCATCGATGCTTTCCTGGGTTGTTTTGCAGGTGTGAGCTTGCTCTTCGATTTCGCCCGGCCATCCACCGCCGATCATGAACGCGCCGGTCCGCAGCTGTTTGAGTGAGAGCGCGCGATTGGTTGCGGTAATCGTCTGATCCAGCGCGGGACGTTGCGGCATCGAGAGCAGCATCTGATATGCGCGCAACCTTATCGGAAGATTAAGGCCGATGGCGCGCGCGAGCCGAACGCTCCATGAGCCTGCAGCCAGAACGGTGGTCGCAGCTTCATGAATGACGCCGTTGACGACGACTCCGGCAACGCGTTCGCCATCCAGTGCAATGCCGTCGACATACGTTCGGTTGAATTTTGCGCCGGCGCGTACGGCGGCCGATGCAAACGCCGACGTCGTCGCGCGCGGATCCGCCTGTCCGTCTCTCGGCGTGTGTGCGGCAGCGATGACGCTTGGTGCGAGCGCAGGTGCGAGTTTGCATAAAACGGACGGCTCGACATATTCGACCTGAATGCCGGCAGCGCGTTCGCGCTCGATGCGCGCGCGCAGTTCGGAGACGTCACTTTTGTGCTCGACGACGTGAAGATGCCCGCCGCGCTGAAAACCGGTTCGCGCGTGCAACTCTTCCCCAAGCGAAGGCCAACGTGCGGCGGCTGCTACCGCGAGCGGCCATTCTCGTGGATCGCGGCGTTGACTGCGAACGCCGCCCGCGCTTGCCCATGATGCACTCGGCGACGATGGAGCATCCGCATCATCGAAGAGCGTCACGTGCGCGCCTTCGCGCGCCAGATGGTAGGCGATCGACGCGCCGATGACGCCTGCGCCGATTACGACGACGTTGTTGTCGTGCAAAAATAGCCGAGCGTGAGCGCCGCGAAAAGGACAAGATAGCGTTGCAAGGTATGCCCCAATGGAAAGCGGAGGTTGGACCTGATGATTGAGACCGAAACGCGCTTGGTTCCTATGTTAATTGGCGGCGAGTGGGTGGAAAGCGCAGACTCGGCAACGATCGTGGTCGAGAATCCCGCGAAAAAAGAGCCGATTGCGCGCGTCCCGCGGGGCCAAGCCGAAGACATCGACCGGGCCGTGCGCGCAGCACGCGCCGCGTTCCCGGAGTGGAAGAAGACGGCCGCGCGCGAGCGCGGACGGCTCATGCTCACGATCGCCGAGAAGTTTGAGGCACGCGTCGAGGAGATCGCACGCCTGATCGCGCTCGAAACCGGCAATGCCTTACGCACGCAGTCACGACCTGAAGCAAAAAGCGCAGCCGATCTCTTCCGCTATTTCGGTGGGCTGTGCAGCGAGCTCAAAGGCGAGACGATTCCACTCACCGAGGATATGCTGTGCTACACGCGCCGCGAGCCGTACGGCGTCGTTGGCGCGATCATCCCGTGGAACTCACCGGTAGCTCTGGGCTCGATGAAGCTCGCAATGGCGATCGGTGCCGGAAACACGATCGTGCTCAAAGCGGCGGAAGATGCACCGCTCGCGATGCTCGAGGTCGCGAAGATCTGCAACGAAGTTTTACCCAAGGGCGTCGTGAACGTCGTCACCGGAATCGGTGTAGAAGCGGGCGCGCCGCTTGCGCAGCATCCAGGAGTCGACAAACTTTCATTCACGGGCTCGACCGCAGTCGGCAAGTCCATCATGCGCAGCGCGAGCGATCGAATCGTCCCGGTCTCGCTCGAGCTCGGCGGAAAGAGTCCGAATATCATCTTTGCGGACGCCGATGAAATGGCCGTGGTCGAGGGCGTGATTACCGCAATGCGCTTCACGCGTCAAGGTCAGTCGTGCACCGCCGGTTCGCGCTTGTTTCTGCACGAGTCGATCTTCGATTCGTTCTTGGAAAAGTTGACCGCGAAAGTGCGGACGCTCAAAGTCGGCGACCCACTCGCGGAAGAAACCGACATGGGCTCGATCATCAATCGCAAGCAGTACGATAAGGTGTGCGGTTACATCCAAGATGGTTTGAATCAAAAGGATGCGACGCTGCTCACCGGCGGTAAACCGCCCTCGGATGGCCCGCTCTCAAAAGGTTATTTCGTTGAACCGACGATCTTCGGCCACGTGCAAAACGAGTGGCGGATTTCGCGCGAGGAAATCTTCGGGCCCGTACTCGTCGCGATTCCCTGGCGGACTGAAGATGAGGTTATTCGGATGGCAAATGACAGCCATTACGGATTGGCCGGCTTCGTTTGGACGCACGATGTCGGCAGAGGCCTACGAACCTGCCACGCCATCGACTCGGGATGGGTCCAGCTCAATCAAGGCTTTGGCCAGTTCCCAGGTCAGCCGTATGGGGGCTTTAAGGAGAGCGGGATCGGCAAGGAATACGCCCTGGATGGGATGCTGAACAGCTTCACCCGGTCGAAAACGGTCACCGTAAGTTTAAAACTCTAGCCCCCCTGGGAAACCTCCCCACGATAGAAGGGAGCATCAATGCGTAAAATCATATCCGCTGTCGCCCTTGCTCTTGCCGTCGCTTCGCCGGCAATTGCAAAAGATGACAGTACATTCTACGGGCGCATCGTGCACGTTTCCAGCAATAATCTCAAGGTTCAAAGCAAATCCGGGCAGATCCTGAGCTTCTTAATTTTGCCGAAGTTCAAAGATGTCTGGTCGGACGATGGTAAGACGACGTATCAAATGTCGTTCTTGCACAATGGGACGCCGGTCGAAGTTCTCTACGACCAGAGCTTGATGGGCGCACGTCACGCCGACAAGATCATCGTCCTACGTCACCTTCCGAGGTAGACCTAAAAATCTACGTCCTAATTCTTCTGGTTAACGCGAGTAGTTAGCTCGTCGGCGAAAGCCGCGACCGTTATGGGCGCGCGCTTTTCGCCGTCGGGCAGTCCGCGTTCGTTGACGCTCACTGTTCGGTCTGCAAGCTCGCTCTTTCCGACCACGAGGATGTACGGCAGCTTCTGCGTCTTCCAATGCCGGATTTTGTAGCCGAGCTTTTCATTTGATACGTCGGCTTCAACTCGGAAGCCGCGCTCGCGCAATTGGTCGCGCACTTCGTAGGCGTAGTCGAGCTGATGCTCGCTAATCGGAACGACCACCGCTTGCACCGGCGCGAGCCAGACGGGAAAGTTGCCGCCGAAATGCTCGATCAGCACGCCGAAGAAACGCTCCATCGATCCGGCGAGAGCGCGATGGATCATGACCGGACGATGATCCGCACCGTCGCTGCCGCGATACTTCAGATCGAAGCGTTCGGGAAGCACGAAATCGACTTGCACCGTCCCGAGCTGCCATTTGCGGCCGATAGCGTCGTGCAAATTGATGTCGAGCTTCGGCCCGTAGAACGCGCCGCCGCCTTCGTCGATTTGATACGGCAGGTTGTACTTCTCGAGCGCCCCGCGAATCGCGGCCTCGGCGATCTCGTCGGTCGGACCGCGCTGCTCGCGCGTTGAGAGAAAGTATTCGAAATCGTCAAAATTAAACGCGCGCATCAAGCGCAGCGCCTCTTCGACGGTTTGTTCGAATTCGTATTGCAGTTGTTCGGGCGTGCAGAAAAGATGCGCGTCGTCTTGGGTAAAGCCGCGCACGCGCGTCAGCCCGTGCAGCGTTCCGCTCCGCTCGAAACGATAGACCGTGCCGAATTCGGAGAAGCGCAGCGGAAGATCGCGGTACGAGTGTAGCTCGCTGCGATAGATGAGGATGTGGCCGGGGCAGTTCATCGGCTTCAGCCGAAAGCGCTGGCCCTCGACTTCGATCGGGCCGAACATCGATGCGGAGAAATTTTCGAGATGTCCGGAGATCTCGTAGAGCTTCTCGTGGACGATATGCGGCGTGACGACGGGCTGGTAACCGCGCTCGCGCAGACCTTCGCGGATGAAGTTCTCGACGATGCCGCGGATGACCGTTCCGTTCGGATGCCAGAAGACAAGTCCGCCGCCGGCGTCCTCTTCGATTGAAAAGAGGCCAAGGTCGCGGCCGAGCTTACGATGATCGCGGCGTTCGGCTTCGGCCAGAAATTCGACATACGCATCGAGCTCGGCTTGCTCGGGGAACGCGGTGCCGTAGATGCGCTGCAATTGCGGCTTGTGTTCGTCACCGCGCCAATATGCGCCGGCGACGCTCAGTAGCTTGAGCGCGCGAATCTCACCGGTCGTATGCGCGTGACCGCCGCGGCACAAATCGGTAAAGTCGCCGATCGTGTACAGCGTGATCGGCTCGCCTTCGGGGATGTCGCTTGCGAGCTCTACCTTATAAGGGTTGTCTTTGAAGTGCTCGATCGCGCCGGCGCGTGAGACTTCTCTACCCGTCATCTCGAAATTTGCGGCGACGATCTCGCGCATGCGCGTCTCGAGGCGGCCCAGATCATCCGGTGTGAACGGTTCCTTACGATCGAAGTCGTAATAGAAGCCGTTTTCGATCGCGGGTCCGATCGTCGGCTTTGCTTCGGGAAACAGATCTTGAACGGCATACGCAAGTACGTGCGCCGCCGTGTGCCGCAGCTTTTGAAGATCTTCCGCGCGTTCCGATGCTATCATGATGCTCTTAAGTAGATACGACGCCCAGCGGGCGTCGTATCGGAAATGGTGGGCACGATAGGTTTCGAACCTATGACCTCCACAGTGTCAATGTGGCGCTCTCCCCCTGAGCTACGCGCCCCCGATGCGAAATATTACGGCTTTTTGAGGGGTTCGTCCCTCTGGAGCTTCGACTGTACCCTGATTTGTACCCTGAATAGACCCTGGAATCGTACCCTCCGGGAGCGCCACATTTTTAGTGTGGCGTTCCTGATCCCGCGCCGCTTTCAAAAGCGCAAGGAACTTGGCCTGCTCCCCCGGTTGCTCGGCTCGATAGACCGTTTCCGCAAGCTTGGACGTCGGGGAATGACCCATGCGGATACGCGCTATATAGGACGAACCACCACGCGCTTGCGCGATGCTGTTGGAGAGATGCTTGAGATCGTAGAAACGCATTGGCGGAAGCTTGAGTTTCTCGAGCAGTGGCCGCCAAACGAAAAGCATCCTTGAATGCCTACGTGTTCCATCATATAATTAATCCAGGCGACATCTAGTGTCGCACTAAGCCGGGTGCTGTAGGCGCCGTTCTAGCAGCAGACGGCTCCGCAAAGCACCCTTCAACACTATGGCTCGCCATCATCGACGGTCGAACCGCTTCCAGTGACCCTCGGAGATAACGTCGACCGCGCCGTCAACGACCTTCAATGCCGTCTGATCGTCGAGCGCGTATGTCGTCACGGGAATCGTCGCCGCTAGATGCTCGACGTTTGCCATCGACAACTCGGGAAACCGCTCGTGATCGAGGTGCGTGATCAAACTGAAATCGACGATGCCCAATGCGCGATCGCGCTCGAACGGCACCGTATGACCGCCGAACGGCGTCATCACCATGCTGCCGCCACTCACGCCCACGTAGACCGTGTTGATGAGCGACGGGAACACGGCGGCGAGTCCGGATTGCCGCATCCAATCTGCGAGGAACAACGGATCGCCACCCCCGACCAGCAGTGCATCGGTCTCGCGAACATGCGAAACCCAGAGCTCTTCGTTGATGCTAGGCAACACCGACAACTCGAGCACGCCCAACGACTTCCAACCAAGACCGCATAATGGAGTGAGCGCCGTGCCGTTGATCAGTCTCGCGGCCATTTCCGCACCGCCCGCGAGCGGGTAGGCGGCGGTCGGGATACAGAGCGCACTGGCCTCGGAGATCGGCTTTCCCAACAGTTCCACGAGCGCCGCATGGATGCTTGCGTTCATGACGCCCGCCGAGGTGAGCAACAATTTCATCAGCTTAGATCGGCGGTCCGGGCGGCAGGTCCACGAAGATCGATCGCTGCAGCTGCTGGTCGATCAGCGATTGCTGGATCATATAGTCGAATGTTCGGCCCTGGGCGCCGCCGACCCGCTCGCGCGGAGCAGCTGCATGTTGTGCGTGATGCTTGCAATTAACGCGGCGTCTTTCGCGGCATAGGCGTGGAATGCGCGGCGCGCGCGTACTGTGCGAAAAACTGGTCGCGCTTCGCTGGCGCTATGTTTGCGAAGAAGCGCGGTGCTTAGGCACAATTGCGCGTGACGATGGCATACGCGTCGTTGGCATTCGGCGGGTCGTTCGCTGATCGTTAAACCTAATCGGCCGTTAAGCGATCTCCAACTCGACCCGCGGGTGGAATGACCCCGCCCTTTAGCGCACGATGAATCGGGGCGGCAATAACGGTGCGCTTTATACCGGCAGCGACTTCCTCATGGCCGGTCGCATACTGGAACGGTCATACTGCTGAAGTACGCGGCATGCATCATGACGTCCCATTAGCGAACCACGCCGAGCGTGATTCACGTTATACCAGCGTCGCCATCGCCCATCGGTTAACGCAAACTCCGTCCACGAATGGATACCCTGCGCTCTTCAACTCGCTGACGCATGTCTTCACCGAGGGTTATCCAGTATTCGGGTGGTGGTGACTTTCCAAACTGCTGATACGGATGCAAAGTGAGGGCGCATAGGGTATCACCTACCCAGCAGAAGCCATCCGCATCAAACGCTCCGGCGATCCTTTCGTAGTAGCGTCGATACGTCAGCGAGTAAAATACCACGATCTCAGGGTGATGCTTCCCGATGCATTCAGCGAGCAGTTTCGTCCGCTCACTCCGATAAAGCTTGCGCGGGCTGGGCAGTGAAGAATTTCGTGAGGCGTAGGCAGAGACTTCAAGCAGCGCCTCACCGCCATCGGCCATGGCGAAATGATCTCGCTGGTATGCGAGTACTGACTGATCATCCGTCGACTTGCCGGCATACGCTAGCCGAAGCCGCACCAACTGAGACCAGGTGGGATGTAGCCGATTACCTGACGCGATGTAGGGCAGCTCTTTTGCCGTAGCACAAGCATGAAGATCGACGGTTGGTGCGCCGCGGAATTTAGTTGCCCATTCGACCGCCCATGCTTTATCCGAGGCTGCATCGCCCCCGGGTTCCATTCCGATGAACCAGCACTGTGCTTCGAGATCGCCTAAACCGAGCCAGTCGCGGCCCATCCGCTCGTATGCCGCTTTCGGTGAAGACACTAAACCTCGTCGAAAGCGGTGGACGAATAAGTTAGTTGCCAGGCGGGCGCAGTTCCAGCAAGAGCGACCTTGAACCGTTCGACCTTGTTCGGATCACGAGCGGATAGGGGGATCTCGGTGACGATCATCTCGGCGGGCAGCGCCTTTGCGATGCACCATACGAGGATCTCCTCGACGAACCGATTCAACCGATTCTCGATGTACGGCACGGTAAGGGTAAGCGGCGAGTGAAGAAGTCGCGGCTCGTGTGCGGTGACGCGGCCGTCCTGCGCTCGATCGTGCATGATGCGCGGCGGAACGTAGTTTTCGTGCTCTATTTCGTCGCGAAACAAGCGCAAGGGTTCAAGCCACTTTCGGCTTTCACGCAGGTAGTCAGCGAGCGTCGTGTCGGTGGTGTCGAGCAGAGCGAGGCTCTTCTGGTATTCCTTATCGTTCTGGAATAAGAAACCAATCTCGACGCCGAACAGGCGAGTCAGCTTCTGAAACTCCTTCGATACGCGCGCGGTGTCCATGATGAACGAGTTGATGTGCTTGTTCAGCGGCTGGTCGATTGGCTCGTCGACGTGCAAGGCGTTATCGTAACGCACGATCTCTCCGGCCGGGACTCGTGCGGCGTACGTGCGCCACATCTCAAGCATGACTCTGGCCGTCTTGCGCACGTCGACAAGGTGGTTCATGACGAACTGGAACAGCTCGTCGAATTTGACGACCTGAGCCTTGTCCCTTAGTGCCACATCGCGCAGCGTAGGCGGCGTCATGTACAGCCGCGCCGCGAACGGCGAAGTCGTGCCCTCTTCGAGAAGAGGCGCGATCGTGAACTGCATCTGCTCGGGGCGAACGGTCACTCCCGTCGCCTTCTTGGCGATCTGAGCCATCATTTCCACGAACCCCGATTCGTCCAACGGCAGCACGCACGACAGCGTGTGCCCGCTCTTGACCGGAAACGCGACTGCTGGAAATCCGCGGCCTGCGAGCGGCAGCAGACCTTCGAGCGGTAACTGGCCTTCGGCGACCGCGACGCCGCCGTCTTGCCAATGCTGAAACCCGAGCCGGCAGAGCAATGTGCCCTGCGCGTCCTCGATCCGGTAGGGCGTTACCGTCGTGTCAGGAATGGTCACGGCATCGCGGAACCTCCCGGCCGTGTCGTAACGGTACGTCCACACGATCGCGCAGTTCTGGGGGCAGCCGTCGGTAGCGGCCTTCATGTCTGGGCGTGGCATCGCCGGCGCGAAGAACGCCATGTGGCTGATCACGAAGCCGCAAACCTTGTTCAACGCATGCGTCGTCGTCTCGGTAATGATTTGGCGAATGTTAATGGGTGGGATGATCTTGCCACCCTGAACTGGCGGCAAGAAACCGCCGACAGATTCATCGCCGGGAAACGACATGCCGTAGCTCACGGTGCCACTACTCATTACGGCGACCATGTCTGGGCGCTCTCCGTCGGCGACGGTCTTATTGAGTGTGCGCATCTCCGTGGCGATGGCGTCGAGCGACAAAGTACTGCTGGCTGCGATGATCAGGCCGAGCGTGATCGTGGTCCGGGAATCGATGGCGCTAGGCGTCTTGCGCAGTTTTCGGGTTTGGGCAAGGCGCGCGTACCCCTCGCGCAGTTCTGTGCTGTCAAGCGAGCCGGTAACGTAAGCGGCGCACGCGACGCCATCGGCGCGCACGGAACCATCAGTCTCGGGCCGCTCGACGGCGATCAGCACGTCGAAAGCGGGGCTTCGAACACCGTCGGCGTCGATCATAGTACCCGGACCAACATAGAATGCGCTAAGCACCGAGCCGAGTGCCGTATTAAGCTGAACTGCGAGATCCTGACCGCCCTTGAAGGCAATGCCGCGGCCAGCGTCTCGAAGAACTTCACTAATCGTAGCGGTCATCCGCGGTGTAACCCGCGCCGGATGTCGCTTGGTTGCGCAAACAGGGTCGTCTACAAATGGTCCGGCCGTCGGTTGCTCAATCCGTGTCTCAGATTATGGCGTCTGACGTTACTCGGTTACTCGAGGAGGTTAAATCCCTCAGCAATGGCGTCCAACAATCCAGGACTGCCGTCATGTCCGGCGTTGGCAAGGATGCGCAACCGGCTAGTCTTCCATGTTTGCTGCGATGGGGAGCGCACGAGACCGTCGCAAGCGTACTAAGCTAGGCACTGACCATCAGGTCAACGTCTTCGATAAGATGACGTGGCGAAAGGGCACATCCGAATACTGGAAGTGGTCGATCGTCACGTAGCCGCGTTTCTTATAGAATGAAATGAGAGCAAGCGCAGGCTCCGCGGTGTCGAGCGCTAGGTGTAGTTTCCCCCAGTCCTTTGCTTGGCGTTCCAATGCCCCGAGCAATTCGGATCCGATTCCGAGACGTTGTAGCCGGGGCAAGACAGCCAGCTGAGCGGCTACGCTGACGCTCTCTTCTGAAAACCATGACGGCAGGTCGGGCCGTGCACGGAGTCGTTCGTAGATGAGGCCAGTTGCGACAACTGCATCCTCGAGAAAACCGATTAGCGCGGTTGCACTCGTGAGCCGGTTGCGAGTCGTCTCCTTATCCTGCGTTGCGGCGGAAAAGTCTAAGCCGTTCGCGAGATGCTGGGCATAGGCGTCGTGCAGCAGCGCCGTAACATCCGCAATCAAATCGGGTGCGTACGTCGATCCGGGAGAGAAGGAGCGCCAAGCGACCACCACAACCACTGCTTATGCGCAACGAGTATCGCGCCTCCGTAGAGATTGAAGTACGGCCTGCATCCGCTAACGATGTTGACTTTATTGTAAGCGCCCAGGAAGCGCCGCACGCGCGGGGATTCCTACATCACATTGATCGGGCGACCGTGCTTGCAGCTCTTGACCAGCCTGACCGACGCGCGTTCATCGTCACGGAGGCAGGCGAACGCGCCGGCGTGATGCTGTTCGGCTATGATGCGGCTCTGCCTTGGCTTGTCGAATTTCGTCGCGTGGCTATCGTCAGACCCGGCCGCGGTATTGGCACTGCGGCGCTTCGGTGGGCGATCGAATGGTGCTTCAATACTATAGAAGCGCACCGGCTCTGGCTGGAGGTCGTTGAATCAAATCTTCGTGCGCGGGCTCTATACGAACGCCTAGGTTTTATCTATGAGGGTGCCTACCGCGATGGGTTCCGTAATGCCGATGGCGGTTTTGAGGATCTCTGCGTTTACGGGATGCTCGCTTCTGATCAAAGACAGGACCTAGCTCCGAGCTGATGCTTGTCGCCGTGCTGTCTGGAGCGGTTCTAATACTCGCTGTGTCGACGAAATTTTGGGCGAGATTGCAATTGCTCGCAACGAACTCTCAAGACCACGCGACACGGAGGCGTTTGTACGCCATCGATAAGGGCGCGCCGATCATCGCGTGCGTGGCGGTAGTAGTCCTTGCTCATCGAACAGGCTTATGGTGGGTCGAGACTGCGGCGTGGTTCTTCCTGGCGACGATCGTTCTGGGAGTTGGAGTTATGGTTCGTCGTCAGTGGCCTGGAGTTAAGTTGTCAGGAGACGAAGGTCCGCCGTCATGAGGGACTCTCCAGGCGGTGATTATCGCAGTTGGGCGCAACTTTACGACGCTTTCTACCAACGGGCGCTAGGTAAAGACTACGCAGCGGAAACGGCTTACATAGCTGAGCTTATTGAAAGTCGCCACGGATCGCAGGCCTCTGTTCTAGATGTAGCCTGCGGGACGGGAATGCATCTGTCGCTGATGCCTTCGACCTTTACGCTGGCCGGTATTGATCTGGAACCATCCTTTCTGGAGATTGCAAGAACACGCGTACCGCGTGCGATCTTCACACAAGGCCGCATGGAGGACCTAAGCGTCGAAACCAAAGTCGACGCCGTAACCTGTATGTTTTCTGCCATCGGACATTTGCAAGACGTCTCGAGTTTGCGGGAGACCTGCCGACGCTTCGCCGGTGCGCTTGTCCCTGGCGGGACCGTTATTATTGAACCCTGGATCTTACCCGGGGATTGGAAACCGGGCTTCCTCCACATGCTCATAGTCAACGAAGATCATCTCAAGGCCGCGCGGATCGGGCGTAGCATTCGAACCGGAAACAAAAGCACGATCTATTATGTCTTCGCAGTGACGGACGACAGTAGCTCGCGCGCATTCGAAGAGACACACGTCTTGACGCTCTTCAGCGACACGGAATACCGCGAGGCACTCGAAGCGGCTGGTTTTGATGTCGAACGGCGGTCTACCGTACTATTTCCGCGTGGCCTCTACGTCGGTCGCCTCAACGGCGAGCGGTAACGAGAGTAGAAGGCGTTACGGAATGAGGTTTGTTACTTGATTCGCGAGTTGCTTCAGACGTGATCTCGGGAGACCGTGGGCGTCTTGTGCGCGCGCCTTCTCGGTGGCTATGGACGCTAATGGCCATTGCGCTTGTCGCCTGCGCGCATGAACCACCGAAAGCGGATAGCACCGCATATATGGCAGCCATGTCAGTGATCGATGCTTCGCCCAGACCACTCTACCGATCGTATCCCGTGAGCGCGGCTTTCAAGTCCCACGTGCCGCCGCTGACTCATGAGCAACGCGCATGGATCGCGAAGATCGTCCATTCGCACAACTACGGCTGGGAACGATCGAAACTGCATTTTGCTCTCGTTGCCGACTATCACGTTCCAATCGTAGTCTATCGCGCGCACATGTACCAGGGTAACGACCACGGCGGCCTCGTAATCGGCGAATCATGTAGCGCGTTTTTCGACCCGTATGAGTTCGGCTTCGTGACAACACCTGGGGATGTGGGCTGCGACGAAAACTCTAAGCCGGTGAAATAACCGACTGGAAACGTTCCTGTTGTCCTTCAATTGTCGACACTTCATGAGCAAAAAGTCGTTGGTGCCGGCCAAATTCCCAGCGTCTCGCAAGTGTCTTGTTGTTAGATGGATGCGTTGCGTAATGTGATTTCGGCTCGGATCGTTCTCGCAGCCGCCGCGCTCGGGAGACTCTGATCGCCGTAATCGAGCGCGAGCGAAACGGCAACAGGCCATCCTTCCGTCGCCGAAATAATGGCGGTAATGCGTTCGTCGTTTGCTCCGCGTGATTCGGCGAGATCGCGAATCTCTGTTGCGGAGAAGCGTAGAAGGTTCGCATCGAATGATTTGGCCCGTCGCTGGGCGATCAACTCTCCGATTGCGAACTGCGCACTTGCGCGTGTCATAACGACGAGATGAGCCTGCGATGGCAGCGTCCGTGCGGCGCTTTCGATGAATCCTGCGAATTGGGAATCGTCGATCAAGAGATGCGCATCGTCGATTGCAAGAACGATTGGCTCGCTCAGATGGGCGAGATCTTCGCAAAGCGACGCTCCAAGCCGTTGCGCTGCAAGCGCATCGTTACGTGCATTTTCGGCGAGCGCCAATGTCCGTCGCCCGAAATCTGGGCGGCGCTCTCGAATTGCATCGACGAGGGGCTTGACGAAATCGTCCGCGTGCCAGGGTTGCACCTGGTGCCAGACGACTGGGCGGGCATCGCTCGCGAGTGCGAGAGCGACGGACGACGATTTGCCACTACCAATCGGCCCATGCACTAAGACGAATGGGAAGCTCAGCGCTTCATGAAGCGCCTGGGCTACGTGCGGCCGTTGCAACAGGCCATCGATCGAAGGAGTTAACAACTCGGTTATGCTCTAGAGCACGACGACGGCATTATAAACCATATGCGCGATGACGGCGGTTGTTAGCCAGCCGGTTCGCTTGAACATTAGGGCATTGACGGCGCCAAGAATCCCAACAGGTATCCACGCAGTGACAGGATGATAGCTGGCAAAGAACGCGGCACTGCCCAGCACCGCGCGCCAGCCACCCCACTCGCGATCGAGCGCCCGAAACAGCAATCCGCGGAATAAGAACTCCTCGGCAAAGGGTGCGAATCCGATTGCCATTACTGCGTACCACTTCCATAAATCTGGTGTTTGGGCGAGTTGCCTTTCCGATTGACGAAGTGGTTCAGCAATCGATGGGATCTGCATCAACATCCAGGTGTAACCATGCGCGAACAGTCCCAGGCCGATTCCAACGGCGATTGCGAGCACAATCGACAGAACTTTTTTATCGAAATCGAGTTGTGCGCCGGCCCACGTCCACATCGCGCTTTGAGAAATCCCACGACCCGACAAGAAGTGCGATGCTCCGAAGAAAACGCCGACGGCTGCCACGCCATATGCGAGAGCTTGCACCGTTCCAATCGCCGCACGAGCATCCGGAACGAATATTAGCTCCGCCGTAGCGATGATCGCTGCGCCTTCGACAAGAATGCTGATGGCAACCATCGCGTGCATCAGGGAAGGAGCCGGGGGAAGCCTTTCGGACCAAGGGTCGTAGAGGAAGGGAAGGCGCGCTCGAAAGTTTTGCCACATCGCGGCTGCGGTGATGTAGGAATACACGATTCCGACAATCGCGAGCTGCCACTGTGCGGTGGAGACTCCAATCGCGAACGTGAGCATGCCGAGCGAGGCTGCGAATCGGCGTGTCCACGGTATCTTTTCAGGTTCACCTGAAGAGGCTGGGACGGTAACCAGAGTCACGGCTTTCTCCGCCATCGAATTGGCGAAGACGAACCATGCAATAGCAACCAGCGCAATTTTCCAAGTATCGCTTGGAAAGCGATACGCCGTGTACAGGAGCATGACGAGAACTACGACTGAGGAAATCCGCGCCCAAAGCCACGCCTTCGCTTTTAGCAGCCCCTCGAGTCCGCGTGGCCACGTCAGAGCGATCCATAAGGCAGGGCCTTCGGATGCGAGCGAACGCGGCCCGAGAACCCACAGCAAATACGTCCCAAAGACGACGGCAACGCCGCAAAGATAATTCCAAGCGTCTTGAGCATGCTGCAAGAAGTAGCGCATGTTGAAAAGCTGAAAACTGGCAAGGGTTAGCGGAACAAGAAAAATCTGAATTAGGGCGCTTCGATCACGCTTGAGCCACAACAGCTCTTTTCGATAGAGCGGCGCTCTGTCGAATCGCGATCCTTTGTAGTGAGTTCGCGCAGGAGCGACGTCAGCGACCCCGGTTGTCGCAGTCAAGCCGCGACCAATTGCCCAAACGGTAAATAACACGCTGGCGGTAATTGCGATGATTGCTGCGGCATCGCAAGAGAGCAATCCCAAGCCGAATGAGAGATGCAGATTCGTCTCTCCGAGAACGAGACCGATCAAAGGCCACGGAACGGTGGATAGTGGCTGAAGTACGTTCGCGATATAATCGAGGTTCTTGACGCCGGCTATAAACGCGAAGAAGGCAACTGCAAGCGACGCCTGGCCGATCCAACTCATGAAACCGATGACCGCCCCGCGATTACGGACGGAAAGACGGACCATGGCGGCGACTTCGAGCGCCTTGCCAATGCATGCGGTCGCTAATGCGACTGGGATTCCAACGAGAATGGCCGCTATAATCCCCAGCATCGGGTCGGCGTATGCAAGGCCGTAAATGGCGCCGAGAAATATCGGAGCAGTAATGTATGCCGGGTTAGCGGCGACGGGCGACAGCATTTCTGCGAAGAAAACGGCCGCTGGTGAGACGGGATGGCTCAACAACCATTCCCACATCGGGTAACGCCGGCGCTGCACGTCGAGTTCGAGGCCTTCGCCCTGGCAGATCATCGCAAGGCACCACCAAAGGATTACGATCGAGCACAACATTGCGGTGATAGGCCCGCTGGATGCGATCGAAGATAGTCCGTCGGTCGCAATCGAGGAACCGGAGCGAATTGAGTCCTCTCGTTCGCCGACGAGCGCAGCGACGTACACCAAAGACGCGAAGATGCCGTTCTGGAAGGCCATTACGACAAACGCCATAACGGGCCCAATCCAGGACCAATTAATAGCTCCTTTTCGACTACGAGTGCTGAGAAGCTCGCTCTGTCGTTGGCGCCGGCCGCGTGCTCTGCGAGCGCTAACGGCGAGTAGGATTCCAACAGTCTCCCAAAACGACTGCTTCCGATGTTCGGACAGCACGCCTATTGTTTCGCGGCGGTAAGGCGCAAGAAGATTTCTTCGAGATCTGCCGCGTCCGCGAACGTCGATCGCAGGTTGTCCAACGAATCCGTGGCGATGACGGATCCTCTGTTTAGGATGACGACATGCGAACAGAGCTTCGTTACCTGATCCATAAGGTGCGTCGAGAAAAGGACTGTCACTCCACTCCGCGCACGATCCGCAATCAGGTCATAGAAGACGTGCGTCGACTCTACGTCGAGTCCGTTGGTCGGCTCGTCAAGAACGAGCAGCTTTGGTTCGTGAATCAATGCGAGAAGAAGGCCGAGCTTTTTCTTCGTGCCGCGGGAGTAGTCTTCGGCGTAATTGTCGAGATCGTCTCCTAGGTTCAAGAGGTTGATGATCGGCGAAAGGCGTTCGACCGCGTCCTTACCGGAAAGGTCATGCATTGCGGCGCTTAGCTCGAGAATTTCTCGACCGGATAGGTACGAATAAAAGACTGGCTCGTCAGGGAGAAATCCGATTAGGCGCTTCGTCTCAACGCGATCCTCAAAGGCGTCGAGATCTTCTATATAAAGACGGCCGCTTGTTGACTTTAAGATGCCCATAAGAAGCCGAAACAGCGTCGTTTTCCCCGCGCCATTGGGTCCGAGCAAGCCACAAATCTGGCCGTTTGGTACGGAAAAGGAGACGTTGCTTAGAGCAACTTTGTCACCGAAAGTCTTTGTGACGTTATCAACTCGAACCACGACAACGTCTCTTCGCCATCCGGCGCTGCCTCGCACCTTTGGGCCCGAGGTGTCGACAGTTCTTAGCTTAGCGGCGACTGACGCTCAGGCGCACTATCGAATAGATCGTATTCAACGACATCCAGATCGTTTGGTCGGATGAAACCGTGAGTTGCGTTTGCCAGACTTGATAGAAGCTCACTGGAAGAACCCACGTCGAAACCAGGTGTTGGCCGCGTCGATGCTCGAGCGTTGTGTTGGACAATAGCCAAGCATTAGTCGAGGGCGATGTGGTTCCGATTACCCATGCGCCGTCGTCTGTGCCGGCAATGTGATGATCGCGGATAGTCGATTCTGATTGGAAGATCCGATTTTTCCGGTCAATGAATCCGGTGAGCGCTGCTCCGGGGCGATAGCCGCTATATGTGAACCAGACATCGCTGTGACTATCGCACCCGAGCGACACAAGCCCGTTATCCCGAAATGGATAAAATTCACGCAGTTCACGAAGATCGGAGCTCGCCACAAAGATCCCGATACGTCGCGGCGATCGTGCGACGACCCATGGTCGGCCGTTACAGAATGTGAAGTCGACGGGATAGCGATCATGCGGAAGGGGTACCTCGTCCACGGTGCCGTCAGATGTACGGCGTCCGATAGAGCGTCGTCCAAGGTCCAGGAAGAAAAGCGTTCCGTCGGATGCAAACGCGATCTGCCGAATGTCCGGAAAGTATCGACGTGGGACGAGGACTTCCGTGTGTATCCTGCCGTTCGCGTCGATCGTACCAATTCGGCCGCTCTGTCCGATCGAAAACCAGAGACGGTGTGAAGGGTCGCGGGCCAGCGACCAGACCTGCCACAACCAATTTGGCGATACGGTGACGCTTTGCATAACGCCGCTACGGTTTATATGCTCGAGCGTTCGTCCCAGGCCAAACCAAAGTCCACCCGAGCCGTCGGGCTTCAGACCCGCAATGCGCGCACTGAAGTCAAAGGGACTGAAGTTTTCGATCCAACGATTTGCCGAACGCCAGAATTTCGGCGAACTGCTATGTTGGCCCGGCGGCGGAAAATCTCCGAAAACCGTGCCAGTGCTCGCGGCGAGCAAGGCGAGGACGAGCAGACAGCGCAATCGTGTAGTTGTAGTCAAGGAGTCCGATGATGTGTCGACAGCATGATGGCGGGTTACCCTTGCGCATGGTGCGGAGAAGTCTGGCGTCGATTGCAACGGGCGCTATAAGCTACGGCGAGATTGCAACACTTTGCGCTCCGATAAGACCGTTGAACGTCACGACATTTCCGTTTGCCTGGGCGAGACCAGCAACGACGATAGACGATGATATTTACCGCAAGCACGACGCATAGGATACCGGTTAACGAATAGATCTGCGAAAGCGGCATCACAACGACAGTTACCTACTTTCCCGCGCGAACTGGTCACTTCGTCTTCGTGGGTTCCCGATCTCCGTCGATCTGAGCGTTGCCGTTCTGTAATCCCTTGAGCATCTTCGGCAACACGGTTCCTCCGATCATCAGTGCGGAAGTGATGAAACGCTGGAACCCCTCCGCGCCGTCGAAGATGACAAGGTCTTTGATCGATGCGAATGGCGCTGCGGCTTCCTTCACGATCGCCGGCATCTGTTCGGCGAGCGTTTGTTGAATGATCGCTTCTTTGTTGTTCGTGAACGCTTTGCCGCGCGCGTCGATGCCGGCAGCTTCCGCGAGGACCTTGGCTTGCACCGCCCTTCCTTCTGCCTCGCCTTTCGCCGCAATCGCAGCCGCCTCGCCCTCGCCGATAAGACGTGCCGCATTGGCTCTCGCAGTCGCTTCTAATTCCGTCGTCTTCGCGGCCGCCGTTGCCCCCGCAATCTGAGCGTCGCGTTGTGCCTCGGCCGTTACGCGAATACGATATGCTTCGGCTTCGGCAGGTTTTATGACACTCGTCTTAAGCTCCATCTCAGTTCTTTGCGCTGCCAATTCTGAGACACGAGTGATTTCTTGAACGACTTGCTGTTGGGCTTGCGCATCGGCGAGCGGGCCCTGCTGTTCGCTCTTCGCTTTTGCCGCAGAGGTTTCCGCGGCGTACTGCGCCTGCCGCACTTGCGAATTCTTCGTTGCTTCCGCCTTAGCGGCGGCGGCTTCTTGCTCGGCGACCGTCGCTGCCTGATCGGCCGCGGCTCTGGCAACGCGCGCGGCACGCTGCACCTCAGCGACGTGCGGCACCGCAAGGTTCTCAATGTAATTTTGAGGATCGTCGATCTTTTGAATCTGCAGCGAATTCACGGTGATGCCCATCGCCGCAAGCTCGGTTTCAGCAGCCTTGCGCGTCTCAGTCGTTAGTGCGTCGCGGTTGCGGATGAGGTCCTCGACCGTCAATCCGCCGATGATTGAGCGGAGATGTCCGTCCAGGATCGCTTGGATGCTGCCATCTATATCGTCATCTTTTTGGCCGAGGAAGCGCCGTGCAGCATTCGCTATAGACGTGGAGTCGTCCGCAATCTTGTACATGCAGACGCCCTGAACGGAGACGGGAACGCCTTGATGCGTTACGCAGGTTGATTGTAACGTCGCCTCGCGCATCTCGAGGCTCAAGCGACGTACGACCTGCAGCCCAGGCAGAACAATCGTTCCCGATCCGGCTACGATCCGGAAGCCAAGATCCGTTCCTTTCTTGCCGACACCGAATCCGGCGATAACAAGCGCTTCATTTGGTTCAGCGACGCGCCAGCAGGCGCGGAACAGAACCATGATCATGATGAGCGCAGCGACTGCTGCGACGACCCAAACTACGAGGAGGGTACCAAGTCCGTCGAGTTGCATGACGCTGCCTTTCGCACGAAAACCGTCCGGGGAGGATGGTGACGAACCACTCTGACGCGCGTGCCTGCCGAGATCGGCATCTCTGATGCATCTTCGGCGTAGGCAGTATAACGCTCACTACCGCCAGCGAAAGCGATTGTTACGAGCCCCGGAAACTCTGAGGTAATGGAATCATCGACGATGCCATCGCTGCCGACAATTTCACCGGGATAGTCATCGGGTACGTGCGTGTTCATAGCGTAATGCGCCGTTACCTAAGGTCGCGAATGGTCGTGAACGAGTTTCGGTAGACTTTATCGGCTCTCTTCTCGGAAGTTACGCCACATCAACTGTCGACACTTCAAGCTCGTGTCGAGTGTGGGTCGCTAACGATCGATCTGTCGAACCTGACTGCTGATGGCCAGGTTATTCGTGGCGCTTAAGTGCTGTTCTACTTTCACACGCGAAAAGAAGTAGTAGTACTAGATTCGAGCTGGTGTCGCAATTAGAGCTTTCCAAAAGAGGATGTGATGTCGACGTACAGCAGTTTCGTCGATCCATCTGCGCACGATAATGTCAATACATCGTATTGCCGGAGCCGACGCGACCGCGAACGAGGCGAATACACAAAGAAGCATTGCGGTTGCGACAAGCGCGGCCGTCATCACGAGGAATAATCTGGCCGAACGTTCCTCATCTGGGTTTCTTCGGCATCGTGGACCGTGCGTTACTTCAAAAGCGAAATGTCGACAGCTCTAACGTTTTGGCTACGGCGAGATCGCAACGCCTTGCGCTCCGGTAAGGCCGTTGAACGTCACGACATTTCCGTTAGCCTGGTAAACGTGCGATGACAAACCGTACCCCGCCTGTGCTATGTCTCCAGACGAGTCCACCGCCAAGGCAACGGCTTCACTTGTAGAGATTGTCTTTACGAGAGTCGAGGATCCGGCTGCGAATATCTTTATCGATGCACCGTCCCCAACAATGAGGCGATTCGTCGCGTCGAAGACCAACGATTGCACGGTGTTAAATCCCGAAACGGTGTAACTAGGCGACGTGGCTCCCGGCGCGTAGATGCTGACTGTCGTCAAAAGCGGGCTGGAGAGTGCGAGGTTCCCAAGCCCGTCGTACGCTACCACCGCTAGGTTGACGCCGCCGCCACCAATTAGGTCAACCGGCAATGTGCGATTCGCTGTAGCGCTTCCGTGAGAAAAGGTTTCAACTGTGCCGTTCGCCATGGGTACAGCAAGCTCTCCGGAAGGGCTGAACGCCAGGCCTCCAAACGCAGGTTGCCCAGAAACATCATACATCGCGCTCGACGACTCATTTGGATAGATCGCGACTGACGGACCGCTGTTATAGCCTCCGATTGCAATATCACCTAGCTGGCTCAACGCGAGCGAGAAACCACCTTGCGCGGGCAACGACTTGGTCGATGTCGTGCTCCCTGGCGGATAGAAGAATATACCGCCAGAAGCCGTCGATACGAGCAAGTTTGCTTGAGAGTCGAAGGCGATTGCGTAGATGCAACAACCATTGAATGTAATCGTCGCAGACGCGGTGCCCTGACCTGGCGCGAAGATCGCGATATATTGGGGCGGATTTTCCCCGTACGAGAAGGCTACGTAGTTTGTGTGCTGTGTTGACGTCCAAGCGGGGATTCCGGCTGACGTCTGCATCGATGTTGGAGTCGACGTTGGCGTTGGCATCGGCGCCGGACTCAACGGCGGAGGTGTAACGTTGCCGCCTCCGCCTCCGCCTCCGCACGCGATTAGTGCGAAAAGCGCAAGCGGCGCCAAAAAGACAACACACCGTCTCATACAGTTGCTCCAAACGGCGACTAGCGCGGACCTTGCGCTTATTCTATTACGTTCACTTGGAGCGTGCCTGAGATGAGGTGTCGACAGTTTGGTGCGTCAACGAAACGTCGGTGTTCACTGCGGACGAAAGCTGACGATGCCGCCAATCGCGGCCCCGATCGTCTTAACGCGCCTATTGGTTCTCGAACGTGACGATATAGAGATAGCTTCCTGCAGTTTTCGCGCAGTTGTCGATCGCGGGCGAGTACCTCGACTGCTGCGCGGCTTGGAGCGCGGCGTTGTCAAGCGCGCTGTTTCGCGTAGAAGCGCTTCGACTCACGAAACTCTTAGCTAGGTAGCGCCGTAAGGGGTGCAGACGCCTACGGCAGGCGCATCTCACGCGCGTTGCTAGCGAACGACACGACGACACTGCGTCACCTTCTCGCGAGCGATTGGATCGTCGTCAGCGCCAATGGTAGCTGGGTCGGTCGTGACGATATTCTCGAAGCAATCAAAGCGGGCATCTGGACGCATACGATGGTGACGACCTCGAAACCGCGCGTACGCATCTACGGCACGACCGCCCTGGTGACGGAGCGCGCGGTAGTCAGTGGAATGTCGAGGCACAAGGCGTACGTCAACGTTCGGGAGTGCCAAACCGACGTGCTTGTGTGGAAGGACGACCGTTGGGTTTCGGAGCTGCTGCACGAGTCGTTCAGCAAATCCGCCTCATCGAATTGCTAAGCGAGAGGTAGCAGCTCGTTTGCGAAATCCTTCGGCCAAAATATAAACGTAACGCTCGTAACGACGCTGTGACTCTCACTAGTAAACGAGACGCATGTGCGATGATAGATTTCTGAGAAAGAACATTGAGCAGGCATTCGCCGATACGGTGGGAATGCGCGAAATACAATTGCTCGTTTCGAACGCGTCAATACGCTGACCGAGCTGGTCGAATGAGGAGTTTGATGCGTTCACGCGCTCTCGCGTTGTTTGCCTTGTGCGCCCTATGGAGTTGCTCGGGCGGCGGCGCTTCGCAAAGTGTCTCGCCTACGGCGTCCGCTGCCGCATCGGCGCGGTTCACCATCACGGTCCCCGCGTCGAGTACGACGTCGTCCAGTGTACGCAAACCCGCATACGTCTCATCAGCGACGCAGTCCGTCGTGATTACACTTACGAGCGTGAATGGCACGCCGTACACGGGGAGTTCCGCGTCGACCGCGATCAATCTCTCGACGCTCACGCCGGGCTGCAGTGGCTCGCCGCTGACCTGCACCGTTACGGTGTCGGCGGTCGTGGGGAGCGACGTGTTCTCGGTCGTGACCTATGATGCGGCACAGACCTTGCCGTTCACAACGGCGACGGGAAATGTTCTCTCGCAAGCGACCCTGAGCGTTGCCGTCGTCGCCGGGCCCAACACGGTGATGGTCGTGCTCAACGGTGTCGCGAAGACGATCAGCGCAACATTCGCGAGCGATCCGCACATCTCGGGCTCGATGGGTTCGGGCTACTCGATCATCGGGAACGCGCCATACACCATGACGCTTACGGCCCAGGATGCGAGCGGCGAGACGATCGTCGGCAATGGTGCGCCAACCTTCACCGTCACCAGCGCGAGCAATGCGCTAGCGGTTTCGGGTTCAGGCAATGCCATCACAGTTCGGGTGCAAAGCTACAGCGCGACGCCCGCGCAGCTTACCGTAACCCCATCGCTGGGGAGCGCCGCGAGCGTTGCCATCACCACGGTTCAGGAACTCTGGGTTGCAAACGAAAACAACAACACGGTCACGGCCTACGTCCCGGGAACCAACACGGCGATCGCCGCCGACACGATCAGCGCGGGTTTGAGTCTCCCTCAAGGGCTCGCCTTCGACGCGAGCGGGCACCTATGGGTCACAAACTTTAACAACAACACCGTGACGGCTTACGCTCCCGGAACCAACACGGCGATCGCCGCCGAGACGATCAGCGCGAGTTTGAGTTCACCCTTGGCGCTCGCCTTCGACACGAGTGGGCTCCTCTGGATCACAAACGGCAACAGCACCGTGACGGCATACGTCCCCGGAACCAACACGGCGATCGCCGCCGACACGATCACCGCGAGTTTGAGTTTCCCCCAAGGGCTCGCCTTCGACGCGAGCGGGCACCTCTGGGCCACAAACGCCACCGCCGACACCGTGACGGCCTACGTCCCCGGAACCAACACGGTGATCGCCGCCGACACGATCAGCGCGAGTTTGAATTTGCCCGTAGGGATCGCCTTCGACGCGAATGGGCGCCTCTGGGTCTCAAACGGCTACGCACCCAGCGTGACGGCCTACGTTCCCGGAACCAACACGGTGATCGCCGCCGACACGATTACCGCGAATTTGAATTTCCCCCAAGGGCTCGCCTTCGACCCGAGCGGCCACATCTGGGTCGCAAACGCCAACGGCAACACCGTCACGGCCTACGTTCCCGGAACCAACACGCCGATCGCCGCCGACACGATAAGCGCCAGTCTGAGTGCACCCACCGCAATCGTTTTTGCGCCCTGATCGCTGTCTCGGTTAGAGCGCCACATTGCGGCGGCGTAAACGCACCCTAATTCGTACCCTCGAATGAGCGCCCATAGTGCGCGACATGCGCGCTATGCCTACTATGCGCAAAGAAAAAGCCTCGATTTATCGAGGCTTTTCCATTTCGTGCGTGAGCGATCGTAAATTCAGCGCCAGTGTCAATGTGGCGCTCTCCCCCTGAGCTACGCGCCCCCAAGGAAGCATTATACTACGGCCCGTCGAGGGCAGTGTCCCGCCGCCCGGTTGGTCCGTCCTCCGTTGTCATCCCGAGCGAAGTCGAGGGACAGCGGAGTTGCGACTCTGCGGCGCGATGGCGCAGAAAGACACACGGTGCGGTCATGGGTCGGCGAAAAGGCAGAACGACTGGCACAAACTTGCCGCGCTTCGCCGGCGGTTATTGCATCGATTGGAAGTACTCGTGGACCACTTCGAAGGCACTGTTCTCGAAGTAGGCCAGCATCAAACCCGTGCGAGTATCGAATACCATCACGGATTTCCCTCCCGTCATCGGATCTTGCCAGCTGATTGTCATGGCTCTCCACTTGTGGCCTCGTAGTGTGTAGACGCCGTTTCCTACTAACGCCACGGCCTTGCCATAAACTCGTCCCTCGGAACTGATTGGATTCGTCGGATCGACCCAAAACTTAACGTTGAAGCCGGTGTCGGAAAGGACGGGTATCTGCGTGTGCTCGCCTTTGCGAGCGCGACACACTCCCGCGGTGTTGCATGACCAAGAAATCGACTCGGTGATTTGCGGAGTGCCCCCCACGAATACCTGAGATAGCGAAACTATCGCGTTATCCGCAACGGCGTCGACGCGCGTATTGATAGTGATCGGCTTGGTTCGCGAAAATTCCCCATTGGACTGAGAATATGCCGCATCACCCGAATACGTCAGTGTCAATCCTGAGTGAATCCAACTGGGAATCATGGGAAGTGCTTGCACCGAAGCGATCGCGGTCGCAAACGCAGCAAAACCCATCAGAAAAGTCAGGAATGTCAGCACGTGAGTGCCATTCATCCGGAAAATAAACCTACTACCGACCGTTAACATATGGCTTTGGGTGGCAACACGACTTGCTTATGCCCTGATTGAACTCCGAAAGGCCTTGGACCGAGTTACTTGCCCACGAGCACTTTCCTCATCTCCTCGAACTCTTCTTCGGACATGAGACCGCGCTCTCTGAGGTTTTCAAATTCCTTGACCGTCTTCATGATCGCTCCGGTCTTCCGACGCCATGGAAGCAAGACATAGCGGTTAACAATCAATATGGCGCAGAGAGCAAAACACGCTATGCTGAACGCAAGTGCTGCATCGGGAGAAGGCGCAAGGCCTAGCGGCACGACTATAAATGCAAGGGCTAGAACCAATATCATCCCGGTTAGAATGAGGATACGCGACGGATACACGGGGCCTTTGCGACGCGGGAGCCACAAGGCGATTGCGATCGGCACTCCAAGAAGAACGAGTTCAGCGATCAAGTAACTCGCCCACCACGCCGACAACGACATGATGCTCCGCGGCATAGTCTTCGAAATCAGAAGCACTACCACTGGTAGGTAGAGCGCAAAGAAGACTACAAAAGCTTTGGGCACTAAAGGCGGTTCCCGGACCACGATAAGTGGTTCGCCTCGAATGCCCACTGATCTTGGCTGCGCGTCACAATCAAGGTCTTGAAGACGATTGATGTTTGATGCCTCGCCGGAGGAAGTGTCGACAGCGGAGAGCCCACACGGTGGCTCTGTTCTTAACGACGAAACATGATGGGTGGTGCGACGTTATCGAGTGCTGTTAAAGCTCTTTGTGGTGATTTCGATTTCCATTTGTGTTCAGGGTTGCGGGGGCGGCGGCGGTGGGAATTCCGTGCCGGCGATCTCCAGCACGCCGCCGCCACCCGGGACCGTGACGATGTTTCGGATCGCGCCCACGAGTAGCGGGGCCCAGGGAATCACCGTCGGACCTGACGGTGCTTTATGGTTCGTAGAGTTTGGCAGCACGATCGGGCGCATGACTGTAAATGGCGCGCAACAGAGTTTCCCATATCGTGCGGCCGCGCTCTACTTTTTCAGCATAACGACCGGATCCGATGGCAACCTCTGGTTTGCCAACGGTCCCACGCTGAACTCTATGGGCCGAATGACGACGACGGGAAGCTACACGTTTTTTACTGTGGGTTTTACCGGAAGCCCGGTCATTATCTGTACAGGGCCAGACGGGAATGTATGGTTTACTGAAGCTCCTACTACGGGCGGAAACGTAAACGTCGGTAGAATCACACCGAGTGGAACCATAACGGAATTTCCACTTGCACCTGGCGCGGCTCCGTACGACATTACGTCGGGACCGGATGGGAATCTGTGGTTTACCGATTCTGACCTCAATCAGATCGGTCGGATCACCACGTCGGGTAGCTTAACCGTGTTCTCAGCGGGGCTCACGTCTAGTGGCGGATTCATCACGACCGGCACTGACGGTAATTTATGGTTCACGGAAACGTTTGCTAATAAGATTGGTCGCATTACACCGAACGGCGTCATTACGGAGTTCTCAAGCGGCATGCTATCGAACGGCGTGCCATGGGGAATAACGGCTGGTTCGGATGGGAACTTGTGGTTTGTGAACACAGGTTTTAACGGCAGTAATCCCGTTGCAGCCGTGGCAAGGATTACCCCAAGCGGAATCATCACGCAATTTACGAGTGGAATCCCGCAAAACGGTTTACTGCAATGGGTCGTTACGGGTCCCGACGGCAATCTCTGGTTTCCGGTCTTTATTGCCGGCCAAGCTGGCCAGATCGGAAGACTGGTGCCCTGAGTCGGAAGAGCGCCCATTCAGTTGAGGGAGTCCGGAGTTGAGTTCGTCGCATCGAACGCGTGAATGGCGGTGATACGAATTTCCGTAAGACCCTGGATTTGTTTCTGTTGGTTGTTACTCTTTGAATTGGTACTGTGCGCTCGTCTGTTTAGCAGCCTTCTGTGGGAAACTTGTGACACAGGGATGAGACCGTTCATCATTTTCATGACGCTGGTTTTCGGCGGACTTTCGTTGATTTTAACCGCCAAGGGCGCTTTCATTTTGCTCGCAATGATTGCCATCGCCCTCATTGCCGCGCCGCGATGGTTTAGCCTGACCGAAAGATTTGGCCTTACGACGATGATTGCTGGTTGCATTGCGGTCATAATCGCTTCGGGGTTGGGTTTCACGACTTGGCTGGCAAGTCACGGGGCTCATCCGATTCGCGGCAATTGCGTCCTTTAAGTTGGCCTCGATGTGAACGTCGGGCCAGGAGTCGCTTCGGGACTCCATTGGTAGGCGATTTTACGAGAGCGCCACATTGGGCACGTTCAAACGGACCCCGATTTGTACCCTCGAATAAGCGCCCATAGTGCGCAACATGCGCACTATGCCTACTACGCGCAAAGAAAAAGCCTCGATCTCTCGAGGCTCTTACATTTCGTGCGGGCGACGCATTGGTACGCGCCCCAAGGAAGCATTATACTACGGCCCGCTGGTGGCGGGTCCCGCCGTCGGGCCAGTTGACTACGCCGCTGAGGTCCGAATTGGTTTCAGCTTTGCAATTTGGCGAGCCTCGGCAGAGTGAACCGCATCGTAAATGTCCACGGCCGCTTGGAGGTTGAGCCAAGTCTGTAGGCTGACTCCGAGCACTCGCTCGAGTCGCATACCCATCGACGGTGTGACGGCGCGTTTCCCGTTGACAATGGCGTTGAGGTTTGCACGGCTGACTCGCAGTCGGTTCGCAAGCTCACCTTGCGTTAAGCAGAGGTCAGGATCCACGAGATATTCCCGAATGAGATCTCCCGGCGTGCTCGGTCGTCTATGCTTTGGAACCATGATTTTTCTAGCCATCATTCATCCTGATCGTGGAAGTCGCCAATAACGATGCCGACTGCGCCTTGCTCAATATTCCAATGAAACCGAATGCGATACTGATCGTCAATTCTGACCTGATACGGGTGGCTTTGGCGTGAAGTCTCGTCGGAAGAGTTCGTCGCGTCTCCTTATCGGGACGCCCCTCCCAAATAAGGCACGCAGCTTTGCTCCCGAACCGATCCACTCATACGAATTATGGCCTGTCAAGTGACACTTTACAAGACGGGAGAGGGCTCCAAGACAAAAGCCACTCTGCAAAGCGGCGAAACGGTGCATCTCCAAAACGCTCAGCGCCACTTATATCTAAAGCTGACCGCGATAATGGAAAACCACAATGGCAAAGGAGGTTTGTGTGAGGTAGAGCTGTCTCCAGGATCCAGCTCGTGGAAAATTCTACCCGCTAGCCCGAGGTCGAGCGAAGCATGCAGATTAGCACGGAGGTTAGGCAAAGAAGAAGTCGCGTTTGAATGCAGACGGCTGCACGGTATCCCAGAAGCTGCCATGTGGTGCCGAGTGTGCAGTTTTGTACAGAACCTCTCTGAGATATACGCTACGCTCGACAGGGATGATTCAGCGTGATTCCGATTCGCAACTTCGGCTGACCACTGCTATGGTCCAGGGAGTTCATGTCCTGACGATTTCAGGCGACGTCGATATCTCGGTCAAAACAGAGTTTCGCGGCGCTCTTGAAAAAGCCGTCGCCGGAGCGAACTCTCCTTTGGTGATCGATTTGAGCAGAGCTCGATATTTTGACGCGGGCGCTTTCTCGTCGCTTATCGCGGCACAGAAAGAAATGACAGCGCGCGCCGACAAGCTTTACATCGTCGTCACTCGCCCGATCATCCGGCGGCTTTTGTCGATCCTTAACTTAGACGCGTTTTTCAACTTGTATCTTTCCGCGAGAGACGCCATAACGGCGGCTGTTACAGCCGAATCCACGGTACCGACGCGAGCCTCAGCGGAAGACTAATACGGACATGAAAATACAGCTTGGCGCGGTCTGGCATTTCAGCCTTGCCGTCACAGACCCGGAGAAGAGTGCGCAGTTTTGGACCGAGAACTTCGATCTGAAGGAAATGTTCCGGTCCGATGAGGCCATCGCGCTGACGAACGACGCGATTATCATCGGGTTCTTCAAAGGTACACCACATCCGGAGACGATCGACCACTTTTCGTTTCAACTTGACAGTATGCGCGCGCTGCGCGAAGCGCTCGCGACCTTGAAGAAAAACGGCGTAGAACTGGAAGATCCGGGCGACGAGATCGGCGCTACATCGCCGGGCTCGCCGCATATGGGCCTGTGGTTTCACGATCCGGACGGGTATCGCTGGGAGCTCGCGGTTCGGAACGGTGCCCGGGAGCGCTGATCGCGCGTGCTAACCACTCGTGAGAATGTGACCGCTTAACGGCTATTTGTCGGCTCGGAAGTCTGAGAAGATATCGTTTAAATTTGCAGATCTCGCGAAAGCGGCCGGATTCTCTGTCCCTTTCGGACTCGTATCTCCTTGCACTCCGCGTCGCTACCTTGATCTAGGCGGTGTCCTCTGCAGCGTGTAGCCAACGCTCGACCCTCTTCGCGTACGTTCGACTTGAACGGTGCTCGGATCCGTCGGATAGCTTCACGAGATACTCCCCATTTTCGATGCTGCGTAATTCGGTGACACAGCGGCTTTGAACTATTCGAGAGCGATGAATTCTCAGAAAGCTAGCGGGGTCAAGTCTCTTCTCGAGAGAGTTCATGCTTTCGCGCAAGAGATGCGAACGGCCGTGGGCATGCAGCTCGGTGTAGTCTCCCGCTGCGGCAATCCATTCGGTATCCTCAACGAGCACGATCTGAATCCGCGTCCCCGTTCGGACGACGAAGTGCGAAGCGTACTTCTTGCTGCGCTCTTCAAGCATGCTGAGTATTCGATCCGTTAAATTCGTTTTCGTCGCGGCGTCCAAGAGCTTTCTTGCGCGACCAACGGCCGAGTCAAAGCGTTCGTCGTCCACAGGCTTGAGGAGGTAGTCGAGGGCGTGTACATCAAATGCGCGCAGCGCATGCTGCTCGTAAGCGGTGAGAAAGATCACCGCTGGAATGTTTGCAGCCGGCAGCGCAGCGAGCACGTCGAATCCATCCATGCCCGGCATTTGGATGTCGAGAAAGACCACGTCGGGCGAGAGTTCGAGAATGGTCTCAACCGCTTGTTTTCCATCACCGCACTCGCCGACGATTTCAATATCGGGGAATCTGTGCAGGCGCAAGGCAACGCCGCGCCGCGCCAGCGGCTCGTCATCGACAATCAAGACCCGCAAATTTGCGACTCCGCTTTGGGCGCGTTCTTATGGAATGGAAGCTCGATGACGACTTGGCAGCCGCCGAGCCGCAACCACTCGAGCACAAACGTGTGCTGGTCGGAATACAGCGCTTCGAGCCGTTCGGCGGTGTTCTTGAGCCCGATCCCCGCCGGCGCATGTGACTGCTGCGGCGGCTGGTAAGGCGGTCCTGAGTTCCGGACCGTGATGTGGAGATGACCGTCTTGAAGTCGACTTCCAACGTAGACGTCTCCACCCTCAATCAACGGAGCTACACCGTGGCGAACAGCATTCTCAACCAATGGCTGCAGCAACATACTAGGCACCAGCGCATCCAGCGTTTCAGAAGCGATGGAAACGTCGGTACGCAGGCGCGAGCCCAGACGCGTGTTCTCTATTGAAAGGTATTGCTGGATAAATGCAATCTCTTCGGATAGGGGTATCACGAGCTTGGTTCCACCGTCGAGGATCGTCCTTAGAAGATCGCCGATTTGCGCGAGCATACGCGTGGCAGCAGCTGAATTTCCTTCCAAAACGAGTGTGGACACCGCATTGAGCGAGTTGAAGAGAAAGTGTGGATTGAGTTGATACCGCAGCGCGCTCAGCTTGGCCTCACGAGCTTCCGCCTCTGCGCGCAGTAGCAACTCGCGCTCCTGAACGGATTGCTGCCACACTTTGATGCTGAAGTACAGACTGCACCATACAACGAGCATGAACGTAATCTGCATGGACGTTACAAGCCATCCATACACACTGGGCAGATGACCATGCGCGGTCAGCGCAGCGAGAAACCCGCTGCACAAGCTGAACGGTATACACCAAGCAAAAGCGGACAGCTCTAGGGCGACCCATGACAATCTTCGCCGTATCAGAGACCTGCATATGAATCGCAGAAGGCAGCTCGCCACAAACGTCCATAGCAAGTAAGAGCCGCTGGACCGCAGCGTTTGCGTGAGCCCCATCGCCGGAAGGTCCGCCAGAAGCGCCGAGAGCGCAAAGCAGCCAAATCCAAATGCCTGCAACGTCCAAAAGCCGGGAAACCGGGCGGTGCTCTGCGTCTTCAACTTGGCGACCAAACTCTGCAGCTTACAGCATAAAACCGTCGGGCTACAGGTTGACCGTCATGGTCATGCATTTCCAATGTTATCATGCGCGATACATCACGCTTAATTCGGAGGTAGTTGATGGAATTGCGTAGCGGAGCGAGTACGCTCATGGTCTCAATCATAGCATGTGTGATATCGACGCTGGCGGTGGTAGCGCCGGCCCGCGCTGTAAGTCCGGATGGATCGCAGGTGTCCGATTCGGCGAGCAAGCTCGGAATGTGGGAAGGGCGCTGGACGTATAGCGAGCGCGACTACGAAACGCCCTACAGCCACACACGCACGAACACCGGTACTGCTAACTGCAAGTGGGCTCCTAACCGAGGCTTTATGATCTGCGATTACCATAATAGCGGCTCGGGCAACGGCGTTCCCACGAATGATATCGCGGTACTTAGCTACAGTTCCGCTACACACACCTACGCGCATGTAGGAGTTTTCAAAGACCGTAAGCCCTTTGTGGCAAAAGTTACCGTGCACGGGAATTCGTGGGTTACTTCAGCCAATATTCCCTATAAGGCTCGGACGCTCTTATACAAGAACGTGCACGCCTTTTCTGGGGATGGAAAGCACGCGTACACGACGACGGATATCTCCGCCGACAACGGTAAGACATGGACCACGATGTCCCGGTTCACGGCGGCAAAGGTAGGTCCGTAGCAGAAAGGGCACTGTGAATCGATCGAAGTTTCTCTCCGGTATTCCGCTCGCGATAGGAACTGCATCAACGCCAGCGCTTGCGTCGCCGCAGGGTGCGAATTTTGCGAAGCTTGATGACTATCTTGACTACAGCCAGACGCCGCGTGATATTGTGCCTCAGGATTTTATTGAGTATCTGCGTCAGCAATCGCGTTTTACGACGCTCGATCTCGCGCACATACCCAAGTATGCCGTTATTTTGCACGACGCATACCCCGAAGAACGGCTCGCGCGGATAGGAGTTGCGCCATCGGAGTGGGTTGAGTTCGAGATGGGGAGCACCGACCCTAACCTGCTGTATGTCGTCCGCAGCAGAGGTCTCGGCATCGATTTCATCCTCAATCGCGGATTGCCAGGCGCGGGCGGCATTACTACGCAGGCGGCCGAGCTTTTTGCGCTTGGGGTCGAGTATGTGACGCACATCGGCACGTGCGGTTTGTTTCGAGACCGCATCGCGGGCGGCGTTCCAATAATTTCCAGTGGATGCATTGTGGACGCTGGCGGCTTTATGCTTTCAAAAAGTCACCCTTCACGATTTGCTCGTCCGGATTCGCGCTTGCAGGGAGCGTTGCGCGCGGCGTTTGCGAGGTCGAAGACGTCGACGATAGAGGCGGTCGGTTACACGATTCCGATTTACTATTATCAGCCGAGCGGCCTCATGGAGATCCTGGCCACGCGCAACGTCTCGGGGCACACGATCGAATATGTCGAGATGGAAGGCGGCGCTCTGTATGAGCTTGCTGCCATGGCAAAAGGGAGAGCGGCCAGTGTCGTCATCGGTGTCGACCGATATCGGGTCTCATCGAGCGGCATCGGTAAGCATCAGTATCTCAACGTCGACGAGGCGAGTGCCAAGGAGCGAAGTTTACGCCATGTACTCGAGGCCTATAAAGGCATCGAAAGTGGGCAGGCAAGATTGTAACTGCGTTCAGTGGGTATACTTCGCTTCATTACGGCCAGCTGAGATGGGATCAAAGGAATCCCATTGCCGCCGTATGGGAACCTAAGGAGCTTGATATGAAAAATCATCGCATCGTATCCGCGTTGCTTGCCGGCGCAATGCTCATCGGCGGAGCACTGGGTGCAACGACTCAACCTGCAAAGGCAGACACATCGTCAACGGCCGCGATTGTAGCCGGAGCCGCGGCGATCGTCGGTGCATTGTTAATCGACAACAACAATCGCCCGTATTACGTCAACGGCGGCAGACGCTATTATGTGACGCAATCACAAGCCAATTACTGGAGACAGCACCATCACGTCGTCCAGCGGCGAGCATATGTCCCCGAACAGGAATATCCAGTCGCCCGGAACCCGTACAACCGCTAATCGACCAAGCTAACCCCGCGCAAGCGGGGTTTGCTTTAACCTCATTGAGTCTCGAACGTCACGAATACGTCGACTGTTGCGCGGCTTGCAGCGCCGCCTTGTCGAGCGCACTGTTTTGTGTTGACGTGAGGATCGATGCTGACACGACGTTGCTATGCAGCCCTTCTCTTAGTTGAAGTGCCCTCGCTTTTCACTGTAGCAAGCAAACCTTAGAAAATGCTGGAACGTGATCGCGCCGAAACGCGCGTCGCCATCGCGTTGCATGCAGCCGCGGACGATAATGCGCGCGTAGTCTATTGCGGTCATGCTTTCTCCGTTATTTATGGGTTACGCCAAGGGCAAAAGAGAGAAGGCCAACAATTGCGAGTATCGCTACAGCTGCGACAACGCCATGCCAAATTTTCACGTTATACGGGAAGTCTAGTACGTTCTCGCGCAAAATTCTGTTCGCTATTGCTCACCGCGTGCTCGGTAGTCGCGTACGACGGGTGCGCAAAGGAAAAGGTCGGTCGGAACGGGGGACCTCTCATAGCGGTTTGCGTTTTCTGGGTAGCATTTCAACGATGAAGTCTGTGTCTGTCTTCCTTGCTGCGGCAATCATAGTTTTCGCAAGTGGTTGTGCACAGAGTACCGAGGCGCGGCTTCAGGCCCAATATGCGCGAGCCGTCGCCCAAGACATTCTCACGCGGTTCGTCCTCGTCGATCCGAACAACCCGTCGAACCATATCGGCTCCTACGCGGTCGTTACGACCTCCCAAGATGACAAGGACGTCATCTCGTGCTCATACAATCCGGGCCGCGCTTCAAACGCAAAGTCGAAGGGACCGATTTCTTCCTACGTGCGTGTGTTCAACGTCGCGACGAAGAACGAACGACTCTATTACACGCCTGTTTCGGTGGACGACGCTCTCGGCCTTATGGAACAAGCGCGAGCTTATGGCGAAGGACTCGGGGAGATTAGCCGGATCTTCGGGACGCGTAAGCTTGGATACGAGCCGTTTACTGAAGACTCCGAAGGAGAAAGACACTTCATCTTTACCGAGTGTAAAGCACTTTGAAAAACGCGCTATCTTTTGGGTGGCTGTGCGGTCGTCGCGGCGATTCCTCGAGCTTGCGGGAAAACAGCGGCATGAAGATGGCCAACGCGCCGAAAACGAAGACGATCCGCCATCCGTAGACGAGCCGTGGGATCAGGTCTCCGGCGACAAGCGCGGAGAACGGAATTCCAAAAAGGCCGACCGTCATAATCCACGCCTGATATCTGCCGCGCTTGTCCGTCGGAAACATCTCGCTGACATAGGTAATCGCGACCACCGTCATCGCGGATAGCCCAACACCCGTTAAGCATCTCGTGATGAGTAGTCCCGGTACGTCCCACGTAAACGCGTTTAGCAGCGAGAAGACCGAGTACCAGATGGTCGTCAGTTGCAGCCGGAGTTCGGGCGCTGCAAAGCCGAAATTGTTGAGGTCCCTAATTCGAAGAAGTAAACATACGCGACTAGCCACATGATCTGCTTTTGAAAGGAGCAAATCGGCAACCGATCGAGACGAGCGGCAGCTGAGTGCCGAACGCTCTGAGGCTTTGTGGCTACTAGTGTCGCCAAAAATGCATCCCTTGTGGTTTCGGCCCGTCTTTTTCGAGATTGTCCCTGTCGGGAGTAGCGGGTATCTCAGAGAGATTCTGTACAAAAAGAAACACTGGGCACGGCTTGGCTCAGCACGCCTTAGTCGATTCGAATTGTTCGACCCGGATAAGCGCTCGTCGACTTTTAGGGTAGATGTCTCAGGGATATATCGGGTTGCTTATGTGGCGATGGTGCCCACCAGCAAACCCATGCCGTGGCCCCACGTGTCGGGCGGCGAGAGATCGTAGCGGATTGGCGTCGCTTTCATCGGAATGCGCTCCGCTCGGAACACGTCATCGCCGGCGCGGATCAAATGGTCGGCAATACGCGCGGCCAGCGCCATAATCGTCAGGCCCGGATTTGCCGATCCTTGCGTGGGCAAAATGCTGCCATCGCATACGAATAGGTTGGCGACGTCGTGCGTGCGACCGAAGCCATCGACGACCGATGTGGCGGGATCGGTTCCCATGCGCGCGGCGCCGACCAGGTGCGCATAGCGTGCTTCCTGTACGACTTCACGTGCACCGGCCGCCCACATAACCTCCATTGTTTTACGCTTTCCGAACTCGATCAACTTCGTGTCGTTGTCGTGTAGACTGAACGTCGTCTTTGCGACCGGAATGCCAAAACGGTCGCGCTCGTCAGCGAGCTGCACCCGGTTCTCTGCATGCGGTAGGATCTCGCCGAGAAATCCGAACGCCGCCCAGTGGTTGTAATCCATCATCTCGCGGCGTAAGCTCCAGCCCCACGCGCCCTTTGCATTGGCCAGCTGCTTTGCGAACGATATCGGCAACGGTCCGACGGTTTGGATCGCGAAGCCGCGGGCGAAATCGCGTTTCGGATCGGTCTCGTAGAATTCTTCCGTAAGCGCATGAGCGGGCGGCGCTTTGTACATGCGAATCGGGTCATCGAAGCGCCCGGCGATGACGTTGCCCGCCTGCGCCATGAGATAGCGCCCGACGGTGTCGCTGGAATTGGCCAGGCCGCTTTCGAAGCCGTCGCACGCCGAATTGAGCAACAGGCGCGGTGTTTCGATCGCGTACCCCGCGACGACAACCGCGCGCGCTCGTTGCACGTGTTCCTTGCCGGCGGCATCGAAGTACGCCACCCCGGTGGCGCGGCAGTCCTTACCCATGAGCACGCGCGAGACCATGCTGTTGGGCCGGATTTCGGCGCCATTCGCGATTGCGTCGGGCACGTGCGTGATCAGCGTGCTCGCCTTCGCGCCGACCTTGCAGCCCTGGATGCAGAAACCGCGATAGATACAGTGCGGTCGATCGCCGCGTGACGCACTGAGGATGGCCACCGGTCCGCCCGCCGAGATGCCGATGCCAAGCGATGTGCAGCCGCGAATCAGTGCGTCCCCGACGCCTCCCATCGGATGCGGCGCGAACGGATAGCCATGCGGATCGCCCCACGGGTAATGCAACGGCCCCGCGACCGGCAGTTCCAATTCCAACAGCTCGTAATATGGCTTGAGGTCGGCATATGTTAGCGGCCAATCAGCACCAACACCGTCGAGCGTGTACGTGTGAAAATCCGACGGATGAAACCGCGGCGTGAACGATGCCCAATGCACCGAGCCGCCACCAACGCCTTTACCGCTGTTGTTCGCGCCGAATGCGAGCGGATGGTCGCCACCGGTTATGCGCAGATCGTTCCAATACAAATCGTGCGCGCCTTTTTCGTCGCTCACCCAATCGCGTTCTGTATCCCATAGTGGTCCGGCATCGAACGCCACCACGCGAAATCCGGCGCGCGCGAGACGCTGCGCGAGCACGCCACCGCCGGCTCCGGTGCCGACGATTGCATAGTCGACCTCGTCGTTCGGTGCAAAATGCCGCATCGGGGCTTCGAGTTTCTGGAGCGCGCCGAGCATGTGCGGTTTTCCCGCGGCTCCGTCGAAGGCGCCGAGCAGCGGCTCTTTCAATGCGATCCACCCTGTCCCGACGTTCCGTAGTGCTCGTCCTCATCGGGAGGCAACGGATCGCCTGAGGCCGACCATGATGGCGGCGCCCAGAGATAACGCACTTCGTCGACCTCCCACGTCTCCGGCTCGCCGTTCTCGAGTCGCATGTATGCGCGCGGATAGGCGGGCCCGCCGAATCCGATTTCGTCCCACGCATACGGGTGCGAATAATACGCTTCGGCGCAATCCGAAAGCAGCAACATCCAAAACCGCTTTACCGGCATCCGCTGCCACGCGACATGATCGATAATTGGTTTCCCGTCGTGCAGCGAGCGCAATAATTCGTCTTGCTGCGATATTGCTGCTGCGACGAAGCCGTGCTCGAACGCGGTTCGCGCGGATTCATCGATTGCGCGCAGCCCGAGAAGATAGGCTTCTGGATCAGGAGGCATGTTGTCATACCGGTACCCGTCGCCTTCGCCCGCCGCCAGCCGGCGGTCGATTTGCGGCACGATCGGAATGCGATGCGCCGGGTCGCGATCATCTTGCGGAATAACCCGTGCGCAGATCGCTTCAAGCAATTGTGTATGCGCCGCGTCGAAAAAGCGAGAAGCCGGCACGTTGTGCACGCGATCGAGAATGACCGAGCGCGTTTTTGCATCCCAATAGTTTTGTTGTGCGAGTGTACTGAAACTCGGATAGTATCCCGGCTGTTCGCGCGGGGGCAGTGACTCGCCGGTGCGTGGATCGACTGGCCGTGGATCGTCGGCATCGCGGTCGTTCATTTGGGTTCTCTCCGCAAAAGGCTCGACAGCAATCCGAGAAAGCCGCTCGCGGCAAACAGCAAGGGCGCAAATATCGGTGGTCCGTAAACGATATTGTAGAAAAGTAATGCGCGGCCGCCGGGACGGCGCAGCACACCGCGTGCGTGATAGAAGAAGCCCACGGAGCCGTCGATGACGGCGAGCGCCGAGATTGCCGGTAGCCATGTGTGCGCTACACGGACGCGCGCGATTGCGCCGCCCGCCGCGAGCATCAACAACGGCGCGATGACGACCGGTGTCCATTGCGCACGATAGCGGAAGTTGTTCTTGTAATGTGAGTACCAGGCTTCGAAGCCGCTAAACCCGGCCGCGACGACGGTCGCGACGGCAAGATGTTTCTGGAAACGGCCTTCGCGCAGATCTTGCCGTGCATCGATCGGCTCGTGGTGCCCGCGCAATCGCGCTGCCCAGTGCTTGGCGTGCGCTGCGTACGGAAGACCGTGCTCCTCGTCGTCACCGGATCGCTTGAGCTGCGATGCGATGATGCCCAAGTAGGCGCTCGTCGCGAAGAGCAGGGGAGCGAAGATGGGTGGACCCATCACGATATTCACGATCGGCAAGCGCCAGCCGCCAGGTTTCCGCGCGATCCCGCGCACGTGAAAGTAGAAGCCGAGCGCTGCATCCGCGCCTGTGAGGATCGAGACCAGCGGTAATACGGTTCGAGCTGCGATCGCGTTGCGGAATCCGGCGACGCCGGCGATCGCGAGTGCGCCACTCAAGATAACAGGCGTGACCATGATTCGCCGGCTATAGCCGCCACGATAGTGCTCGTAGGCGACTTCAAGTCCGCTCAAGACGCTCGATGCGCCGGCCATGAGGGCGAGCCAGCGTTGAAAGCGCCCCTCACGTATCCGCATCGCGATTGCTTCGGCGTCTTGTACGAGCGGGGGATCTGTAGATTTGTCGGCCACGGTCGCTTCCGGAAGATCTCTGATGAACGCGTCTTACCCAGTTTTTTGCGTCTGCGTTAAATACGAAAATAGTCGGGAATGGTAACTATTATTCGTCTTCCGGGGAGTTCGTTTCGTAATGACCGTTAGTGATTTTATCCTCAAACGCGTTCACGCTTGGGGGATTCGCCGCATCTACGGTTATCCGGGTGACGGCATCAACGGAATTGTCGGCGCCTTCGACCGGCTCGACGGCGCGATGGATTTCATCCAAGTGCGGCACGAGGAGATGGCCGCGTTCATGGCCACCGCGGATGCGAAGTATAGGGGTGAGGTTGCTTGTTGTCTGGCCACGTCGGGGCCCGGCGCAATCCATTTGTTGAACGGTTTGTACGACGCGAAGATGGATCATCGCCCGGTCGTAGCCATCGTCGGTCAAGCGGCGACAACGGCCATCGGCGGCAGCTACCAGCAAGAAGTCGACTTGGTCAATCTCTTCAAAGACGTGGCGTCGGAATACGTCTACCAGATTTCAAGTCCGGCGGCGGCTCGCCACATCGTCGATCGCGCTTTTCGGATCGCACACGCTACGCGCAGCGTCACATGCATCATCGTTCCTAAAGACATCCAAGAAATGGATGCAGTCGAACATCCGCCGCATGCTGCGAACATGCTGCAGTCGGGGATTGGTTATAGTGCACCGGTGGTTGTCCCAGCCGAGGTTGATTTGCGCGCCGCCGCTGAGATTCTCAACGCGGGCGAGCGCGTCGCGATGCTTATCGGCGCGGGTACGCTCGGCGCGGCAGATGAGGTCATGGCGGTTGCCGACCGGTTGCAAGCGGGTGTCGCGAAGGCATTGCTCGGAAAGGCGGCGCTCCCCGACGATCTGCCGTATGTGACCGGAACGCTCGGGCTACTCGGCACCGAAGCGAGCTCGGACATCATGACGGCGTGCGATACCCTCTTCATGATCGGCACGACCTATCCGTACGCGCAGTTTCTTCCCAAAGAAGGCCAGGCGCGTGGCGTTCAGATCGATATCGACGGCAAGAACCTCTCGATGCGCTTTGCAAACGAGGTGAACCTTATCGGCGATAGCGCGACAACGCTGCGGGCGTTGCTCCCGTTGCTCGAGCAAAAGACGGATCCGGCGTGGCGGCAGCGCATCGCCGGGAAGCGCGAGCATTGGAAGAGCGTGACCGAAGCGCGCGCCGCGGATACGGCTGAGCCGCTGAATCCTCAGAAGGTTTTCACCGAACTTTCGAAGCGCCTACCCGATAACTGCATCCTGAGCGGCGATGCGGGCACCGCCACGAATTGGTCTGCTCGCGATTTGCAGATGCGCCGAGGGATGAAGTTTTCGCTCTCAGGCAGTCTCGCGACAATGGGGCCGGCTGTCCCGTACGCGATCGCTGCGAAGTTCTGCTTTCCCGATCGCATCGCGATCGGCATGACGGGCGACGGCGCGATGCAGATGAACGGGAACGCCGAGTTGATCACGATCGCGAAGTATTGGCAGCGATGGGCGGATCCGCGCCTCATCATTCTCGTACTGAACAATCGCGATCTCAATCAAGTGACGTGGGAAATGCGCATCGAGTCGGGCGACCCGAAGTTCGATGCATCCCAGCAGCTGCCGGATTTTCCGTACGCGAAATACGCCGAGTCGCTCGGCCTGAAGGGAATTCGCGTGGATCGCCCTGAGGACGTGGGTGCGGCGTGGGACGCCGCCTTGTCGGCAGATCGCCCCGTCGTCTACGAAGCCTACACCGATCCGAACGTTGCCATGATTCCGCCGCATATCTCGTTCGAGCAAGCTAGGAACCTGACGAAAGCGCTGATCAAGGGTGACCCGGACGAAATGCGGGTGATCACGGAGTCGGTAAAGAGCCTGGTTTCCGGCATATTCGCGCACGGCGACAAGAAGTGAGCACAACGGCGTTGCCGTCGCGTTCGAGCACGGCGGCGCCGATCGGACGACTGCACGTGCGTGCGTATCGCGTGCCGACGGAAGGCGCTCCCGAATCCGACGGAACGCTCGTCTGGGATGCGACGACCATGGTCTTCGTTGAACTCGAGGCCGGCGGTTGCAAGGGCATCGGCTATACGTACGCTGACACTGCGACGGCTGCTTTGATTCGCGACACATTGCACGATGTGGTCGTCGGTGCAGACGTCTTCGAGCATGGTGCGATTTGGTCGAGCATGGTCGCGAAGATCCGCAATCTTGGTCGAGAGGGCATTACGGCGATGGCAATCTCGGCAATCGACATTGCTCTATGGGATCTGCGCGGCAAATTGCTTGATGTGCCGGTCGCCGCGCTGTTGGGTCAGGCGCGCGAGCGCGTGCCGGTCTACGGTAGCGGGGGGTTCACGTCATATGATCTTACTACACTCGCGTCGCAGCTCGGCGGTTGGGTTGCCTCCGGAATTCCGCGCGTCAAAATGAAGATCGGACGCGATCCCGCTGCCGATGTGCGCCGGATTGCTGCGGCGCGGCGTGCGATTGGTGATGACGCGGTTCGCGAACGTGCCCCGTCAACGATGGAAATCGCGGCCGGCGAATACGGGTACGCGCCGTACCACTTTGCGCGCATGCTCGAAGCGCGCACCGTAGACGTTCTTCAAGCCGACGCGACCCGTTGCGGCGGTTTCACCGGATTTCTCGCGGTCGATGGCCTGTGTCAAAGCGCGCTCGTGCCGCTTTCGACACACTGTGCGCCCTACGTTCACCTGCACGCCGCCTCCGCCGCGAAAATGCTACGCCATATGGAATATTTTTTCGACCACGTGCGCATTGAGCGCATGTTCTTCGACGGACCCGCGGAACCGGTTGCGGGAGCGCTGACACCGGATCTCACGCGTCCCGGTATCGGGCTCGAATTTCGCCGCAGCGATGCGGCGCCGTACGAAGTCTAGTCATTTCGTGCCGACGAGAATCGTTCTTTTGGGAGGTGGTTTCGCCGGAGTAACCGCCGCGCGTGAGCTCGAACGGCGCGCGCCTGCCGATGCTCACGTCACGATCGTAAGCCGCGATAATTTTCAGCTGTTCACGCCGATGCTCCCGGAAGTCGCGAGCGGTTCGCTCGACATGCGCGCTATCGTGCAGCCGCTCCGCGTTACCCTCAAGCGCACGCACGTTGTGTTGGGTGAAGTATCGGCGGTCGACGTCGGCGCGCGCAATGTCACCGTTGACCTCGACGTGCTCGGAACCCAAACGACGCTGCCCTTCGATCATCTCGTATTCGCGCTGGGATCGGAATCGAGCGCGCACGGTATTCCTGGAATCGCCGAGCATGCGTACTTTCTCAAAACGCTGCCCGACGCCGGGCGTCTGCGTGCGCGCGTTGGGAGCGCGTTCGAAGCGGCAGCCGCCGAGCACGATCGCGTCGAGCGCGACCGGTGGCTGCGCTTCGTTATCGTCGGCGGCGGTTTCACCGGCGTCGAGGCGGCCGGCGAGCTTGCCGGTTATCTCAAGCGGCTGCATCGTTACTACACGACGCTGCACGATTTAACGCCGGAAATCGTCGTGGTTGAAAGCGGCCACCGGCTGCTCGAACACCTCGTGCCTGAGTTCGGGAGACGCGCTGCGGCATCGCTGCGTGCGCGTAATGTTCGCATCGAACTCGGGGAGGACGTTGCATCCGGCGACGCCGACGGGCTTTCGCTCAAGAGCGGCAAGCGCATCGACAGCCGTACCATCGTTTGGACTGCGGGTGAAAAGCCTGCGCCGCTGCTTGCGAAGACCGGCTTGCAAACTTCCGAACACGGCGCGCTGGTAGTCGGTGACGACTTCGCCGTTCCCGGTGTCGCCGGAATTTGGGGAATCGGCGATTGCGCGCGTATTCCCAAACGCGGCGGAGGTGACGTGTCGCCGCTGGCCCAGAACGCCGTGCGCGAAGGCCCGTTGCTCGCGCGTAATATCGTCGCTACGCTAGCCGGCACACCGCTCAAGCCGTTTACGTATCGTCCGGTCGGCATGATGGCTTCGCTCGGCGATCGTGATGCCGTCGCACAGTTGCCCGGTAATCGGATGATCGCCGGCTTTCCCGCGTGGCTGATGTGGCGCGCGTACTATCTCGAGCAGTTGCCCGGAGTAGCGCGCAAGTTGCGTGTCGCCTGCGATTGGACGCTGAACGGCCTGTTCGCTCAAAATGTTGCGCGATTACCCTGGATTTCCGATCGATTGACGGCGGAGGCGGACCATGCTCCTGAAGGATAAGATTGCCATCATTACGGGCGGCGATACGGGGATCGGCAAAGCGATCTCCCTCGGCCTGGCGCGCGAAGGCGCCTCGGTTGTCATCGACTATCATGGTGACGCTGCGCCGGCGAAATCGCTGGTAGAGGGAATCGAAAACCTTGGCGCGCGCGCAATCGCAGTGGAAGCGAACGTCGCGGATCCGGAGCAGGTGGAATCGCTGATCGCAGCCGCCGTAAATGCCTGGGGCGGTGTGGATATATTGGTAAACAACGCCGGAATCGAAGAAAAACATCCGTTTCTCGAAACGCCGTTCGAACTGTTTCGAAGGGTCATCGACATCAATTTGGGCGGCGTATGGCTGTGTACGCAAGCCGCTGCCAAGCAGATGGTGAAGCAAAAACGTGGCGGTCGCATCGTCAATATCTCTTCGGTTCACGAGGAGCTGGCGATGCCGACCAATGCGCCGTATTGCGCGGCGAAAGGCGGGGTACGCATGCTGATGCGTACAGTCGCGCTCGAACTTGCAAAAGAGAATATCACGGTGAACGACGTTGCGCCCGGCGCCGTGGACACGCCGATGGACTCCGGCCTCAAGGCAAACAAGAAAGAATACGAAGCGCTGTTGGCAGAAATTCCGCTCGGACGGATGGCAAAGCCCGAGGAAATTGCCGGGCTCGTCGTGTTTCTTGCATCCGAGGCGGCGGCATATATCACCGGCGCTACTTACGTGATCGACGGCGGACTGACGAAACACGCCGGCAGCCTGTGACGGAAAACATGCGCCTGAGTGAGGTCGTCGGCGCTGGGCAACGCGGTTCGTACTACGATCTTGCAGACACAGAAGTCGCCGCGGGTAGCACTCTGGGCGGCCCTAAGTGCGTCTGCATCATCAAGGCAACCGGGGCGATCGAAAAAATCTATTCAAGCGATTACGGGAAAACGCTGATAGGCACGTTAGTTACGCATCATTGGGACGAGACGACCGGGATTCCGCTGACCGCATTGCCGGGCACGTTTCGCATCCACCCCGAGCATCAAGAGCACACCTTTCGGCTCGCTAACGGCATCAACGTTCACGAAGACATCTTCGTGCTCAGTAGCAAACCACGAGGCAATCGCGTGGATCCGCCTGCCGTGTACTTCACGATGACCCTCGCGAACCCGACGGATTTCACCCGGACAATCGGCACGTACGCGTTCGCGCAGTTGCGCGGTGAAACGGGGCACGACGTCGAGACGGCATTCGACAAACGGCGCAACGCTATCGTCGCATGGAATAGCTCCGATCCCTCATTCGCTCGCGTCATCACGTGTTCCGAGAGCGTGACGAGTTGGGAAACGACCATGGACCACGGCAAAGCCATTGCTCCGGCGTCGCCCGGTACGCTCTCGTGCGTCGCGCAAACGCCTGCGACCGATCCATTCGGTGTTCTGCATCTGAGCCATACGCTCAAGCCGAACGAGCGCGTGCAGTTTACGTTCATCGTTACGTTCTCGCTCGAGGGATCGAAGCGCGCACTGTCCCTCATTCACACGCTGCCGTCGGCGGCTGACGCGCTCTACCAGACGCGCGCGTACTATCACGAAATCCTCAATCGGTCGGTGGTGCTCACACCCGACCACGAGGTGAACGCCGGCGTCCTTTGGGCCAAGGCCAATATGCTCCGGACGATGCTGCTCGCGCCAACCGGCTGGTGCTTCGTCAACGACCCGAGCCGCTCGAACAACAGCGTGGGCCGCGACACGGCGTGGTTCGCGTTCGGCGCCGATTATATTTTGCCCGAGTTCGCAGAAGCCTCGCTCCTGTGGTACGCAGAGCATCTCGAAGCCAAAGGTTTGGTTGTCGAATACTACGATATTCGCACCGGCAAGACGGCGGATTACAGACTCAACATCAACGATAATACGCCGCTCTTGATTCTCGCGCTGTGGCATCATTTCAACACGACCGGCGAACGAGCGTTCCTCGAACGGATTTATCCCAGAGCCGTCAAGGCGGCAAAATACATCCTCTCGCAGCGCAACGAGCAAGGTTTGGTGTGGTGTACCTCCGATGGCGTCTCCGATTGGGGCATCGTCGGATGGCGCAATGTGATTGCCAACTATCATCTCTCGGGCGCTACGACCGAGGTGAATTCGGAATGCTACGCGGCGTTACTAACGGTCTCGCATATGGCACGTGTCTTAGGAAAACATGCAGAGAGCGCGACGTTCAAAGCGGCGGCCGACGCCCTGCGTGAAGCGATCAACGATTATCTGTTCGACCCGGAATCCGGCCTCTACTATCTCAACATCCAACTGGATGGAACGCCGCGCACGGACGTCACCTCCGATCTCGTATTTCCAGTAATGTTCGGCGTCGCCGACGACGTGGTTGCCGCGGGGATCATCGCGCGCCTAAGCGCACGCGAGTTCTGGACCGACGCCGGGATCCGAACCGTTCCGCGCGATGCGGCCAACTACGGACCGACGCACGGCTACGGGCTGCTGGGCGGTGTATGGGTCGGCGTCGCGTTCTGGTACGCGTTCGCCGCGGCACGCTTCAATTCAGAGAATATGGCTTGGGCACTTACGAACGCTTTCCGGCACTACGCGAAAGATCCGCGCCGCAACAATACCGTTCCCGGCCAGTTTTCCGAATGGCTGCACGGCGAGACATTGGTGAATGAAGGCATGATGCTCTCGCCCTGGTTTCCGCCGCGCTACCTGTGGGCCGCAATCGAAGGCGCGGCCGGTCTCGACGTCTCGGGCGGTACGCCGACCATCGTTGCGCGGCTTGCTGCGCAATGGAAGTGGACCGCAGTGCGCGATCTGTTGCTGTCCGGCACTCGCGTCACGTGGTTCATCGTGCGGGCGCCGGATGTGCAGCTGTATACGAACGCCACATTTCGCTGTGCCGGCGCATCGGCAAGGTATGAAGCCGATATTACCGCGTTTTTAACGCTCGAAGGCCAGGATGTGATCGCGATCGCGCTACGCGATGATGACAATATCGTCGTTTTCGTCGGGAACACGTCGGGACTCACGGTTACTGCTTCCATAGCTATCGCGGATCTCCGAGGATCGTATGCCGCCCGGCAGTTCAACAGTCTGCGTGGCACGTGGGTCGATTTGGGAGCCCGGACGGCCGCGCAACTCAAGCGCGGGACAGCTGTTGAGTTAGAAAGCCAGGGATTTTGTTTGTTCGAACTCCGGCAAGACGTTTGATGGAAAGGTTCGGCATCAGTCAGTTCACGACGACGCCGTGGCCGTTCGAGCGTGACCTGATCGAATACCCGCGCGCCGGCGCCGCCTTTATCGAAATCTGCGAGTTCAAGCTCGACCACGCGGATTACGCACCGCAACTCGAAGCGGTCGCTCGCGCGGGACTGCGCGTTTCATCCGTTCAGCCAACGGTCCACGCCGTGTATCCCGACAGTCTCGCGCCCGCGCCACTCGATCCTGAATTCCGAGTGCGGCATTTCGAGCGAGCGATGGAGCGGATTGCCCCATACGTTCCCACCGGAACGCCATTCGTCGTCATCAGCGGCGCAGCACCAGACGGGGACAACGCACGAGTGTATGCAACGCTGCTCGAGGTTCTGCCGCGGCTGGCCGATCGCGCCGCGCAACTTGGCCTGCGGCTGGCCTTCGAGCCGCTCAATCCGGTGCTCTTTCACACCGACACGGCGATCTGGGGACTCGATGCCGCGCTCGAGTTAGTCGAGCGCATCGGTCACGAACAACTCGGCATTTGCCTCGACACCTGGAACGTCTTCCAAACGCCGGACCTTTTGGCGACCATCGAGCGTGCACGCGGGAAGATTTTTGTCGTGCAGATCAGCGATTGGCAACGACCCCGTAACAACGCCGACCGGCGTAATCTCGGCGAGGGCACGATACCGACGCGCGAACTCATCGCCGCCGTGGAGCGCGCCGGGTACAGCGGCCCTTACGTACTGGAGATTTTTTCAGAGGAGTCATTACCGGATTCGCTTTGGGCCGGCGACATCGCTGCGCACCTCCGCCGCAACGGTGATGCTTTTGCCGCGCTCACTTCCAAGGTGCTCGCATGAAGCCGCCGTCTCGCATCTACGATCTAAGTCAACCGGTATTCTCGAATTGCCCGCAGTATCCGGACAAGAATCCTCGTCCGGCCCAAATTCGGCTGTTTTATATGTTGGCGGTTCAAGGCGTCAACAAAGAAATCGTCGAGATCAGCACGCACACCGGCACGCACTGCGATGCACCGTACCACTTCTTTGACGATGGCAAAACGATCGACGAGGTGCCGCTCGAAACCTATATCGGACCAGCCGTAATTTTCGATTTGCGCACAAAGCCGCCTGGGAGCGCGATCGAGCCGGCCGATCTCGAATCCAAACTCGAACGATTGCTCCCGGGGTCGATCGCATTGCTCAACACGGGTCGTGGTCAGCGACGAGCCAATACTGCTGATTTCCTAACACAGTACGTCTATTTGGGCGGCGCGGCTGCGGAACTGCTCGTTTCGCGCGGCGTCAAGGGCGTGGGAATAGACGCAGTCAGTTTGGGGGGGTACAACGATCCCGCCAAATCGGGGCCGGCGCACCGCGCCGTTCTCGGTAACGGTGGCTTTATCACCGAAGAGCTGTTTTTCCCTGATGCCGTGATGGACGATCGCGAGCGGTTGTTCGTGGCGACACCGATCAAGCTGCAGGGCTGCAGCGGCGCGTGGGCGCGCGCGATGCTGTGGGAAGCGTAACGCTTCCCATCGCGGAGTTGCGGCGCCGCGCAATCGATCCGGCGTCGATCGCGGGTGTTACGCCGGTCGTGTATGACGATGCGCGCCGTCGCGGCGTGCGCGCGCTTCATATTCGAAACGCGCTGGGCTTGGAGCTAAGCCTTATCGTTGATCGCGGGCTCGATGCGAGCGAACTGCTCTATCACGGCGTTCCCTTGACGTGGTATGGGCCTGGGAATGCGGCGCCCGTCGAAGGACGCGATCCATCCGTCGATGCGTTCGAGCGAACGTTCTTCGGCGGATTGGTGACGACGTGCGGCATGGATGCCTACGGACCACCCGGACGCGATGCTTGGGGAAGTTGGCCGCAGCACGGCCACTTCAATCGCACCGCTGCCACCGATGTACGCTTCGTGACCGATTGGCACACCGTCGAGCCGGCGATCGAAATCGCGGCAACGATCCTCCAATTTCAAATGTTCGGCGCCGCATTGCGTGTCGAGCGAACGTGGAGAGTCCGCATCGATCAAAACATCATCGAGCTGCGCGATCGCGTAACCAATGATGGAGGCGGGCGCGAACCGCACATGCTTCTTTATCACTGCAACGCGGGATATCCATTACTCGACGAGCGAACGTTCTGGAAGCTCGACGCCGCTGAAACGCAACCGCGCGACGACGTGGCGGCGCGTGGTATGGATAAATGGGCCGACGGGGACTCCCCACATGCTGGATTCGAAGAACAGGTATTCATACACAAGCCGCGCGCGAATTCGGAGGGCTGGTCGAACGCGACCGTTTGCAACCCCACGCTCCACGGCGGTACGGCCTTGACCGTATCATTTCGTCCGGAACAATTGCCGGGACTCTTCACGTGGCGCATGCTCGGGTTCGGGTCGTACGTCATGGCAGTGGAACCTGCGAATTGTACCAATGTCGGTGGACGACGCGCCGCCGGGGATGCGCTGCCTTTTCTCGAGCCGGGCGAACTGCGCGAATACATGCTCCGCTTTGAGGTTCGACCGGAGCTTTAGTCGTTCGAACCTATCGCGCGTACAAATATCACGAGCGCGCCCAAGCCGAAGATCCAAGCCACAAAGCCCTCGGCAACGGGCCCGACGTTGGCAAGTTGCAGACCGCCTGGATTGTAGGACCGCTTCTCGTGCCGCAAGTACCCGATGAAGCTCGTCAGATCATCGACATTGCTGTCGGTCATTACATCGGGACCGAAGCGCGGCATCTCACCCGGGCCGCTGCGAACGGCTTCCGCGATCTGTTCGGGGTTCGTACGCATGAGCGAGGGAGCGAGGTTAGCGTACCCGACCGACGCCCCGTGCGCGCTGACACCGTGGCACTGCTCGCAATTCTCGGCGAAGAGCGCGCGGCCGAGCGCGGCGTTTCCTGGTGCCAGGTGCGGCAAGCCCGGATTCCCGTGTCCTCGTGAGGTGACGTAGTTCACGATTGCAAAAATATCGCGTTGCGAAAACCGTGGCTTCGTATCTTCATATTGTTGGCCTGGGGCCGCTGCCGGCATGCGGCCAGTCTGCAACATAAGATCAACGTCAGCGGCGCTCGTGCCGATCAGCGGTGGCGCATCGCGACCACCCTGCAGGGCGAGACCGTGACACGATGCGCAGCTGATGTTATACAACGACTCGCCGCGGGCGCGGACCGGTGCAAGGACGAGCGCAACCGCTAACACGAGATGAATCATGCTGTCGCGACTGCTCCGTGCTCCCGCGCAGCCCAGGTTGCAGCGGTCAGCATGAACGCAGTAAACATCAGTGCGCCTCCGGCGATCCACATGACTGCGCCCGCGTTCTGTTGATCCGCCAGCGCTGCGCTCAGCGACCGGCCGATCGCGTAATGCGGATAAAGAAGATTTCGAGCCGAGTAGATGGCGAGACCGAGAAATGCGCCCTGTGGGATTGCCAAGATTAGATAGAACATGCGAACTGGGAACGGAACTGGGTGCGCAGCGTACGCTACTTGAACGATCGGCATCCAGAACAGCAATGCAGCGCCTACCAGCAGCGCGTGCTCGAAAACGTGCACGCGTTCCGAGCGAAGCGCTAACTCGTAGAGCGGCGAGAAGTGAATGCCCCACAAGGCTGCGACGAAAACGAGCCATCCCGACACCGGCGACATCGATGCACGCAGGATTCTATGACGCACGATCCGTGCGATCGCCTTGCCCGTGCGCGGTGGCGGTAGCGCAACGGCGAGCGTCAGCGGGGCTCCGAGGAGCAGCAATGGCGGAACGATCAGCGCGAGTATCAGATGCTGCACCATATGGGCGGCGAACGAGCCGTCGACGAGCCCGTCGATTGGTGGAGACACAACCGAAACGGCGACGATGATGCCGGTGCAAAACGCGACCGTTCGACCGATCGCAAACCCTCGGCTCGGATAGCGGAGAGAATAGAGCCGAACGGCGGTAAGATATCCCGCGACCGCGGCCGCGCCCAATGCGATCGTAATCACGGGAGAGTTTCCTTGTCGAATCCGCCCCGAGCGTTTCGCCGTAGCCGCACCCGCTCGGCTTCTTGCATGCCGCCGGTTCGGCGCAATTCGCTCGCAACTGCGTAGGTGATGATGTAGCCGAGAATCGGAACGCAAACGAATCCGAAGCGGTAAACGATGTTTATGACGTTCACCGGCACGTGGAGATAACGCGCCTGTACGTCGCCGCTGCCCGCGAGCGTGAGATCCAACGCCAGCAAGAATATCCCAACGCCCGTCGCGGTGCGCCATGGTACGTCTCGCGGGCGATCGAGGAGCTGGTGCGGCTCTCGGTCACCCGTGATCGCGCGTTCGATGAACGGCCACAGAAAAAGCGGAGTGAAAAGAACGAGCGGCAGCAACACGCCGGCAAAAAACGGGGACGGGATCGTGTGGCCGAAGAGATGAATCGCCCACGGGAAGCTGATGCGCAGCGCGCCGTCGAGCCAACCGATATACCAATCGGGTTGCGCCGGCGAAGCCGCCTGGTAAGCATTGTACGGTCCGAAGAGCCAGATCGGGTTGATCTGCACGAACGCACCGAGCGCCATGAGAACCGTCAGCGTTGCACATCCTAGCGCCAACGATTTCGCCGCATAATTCGGAAACAATGGCGAGCCAACAACGTTGTGCTCGGTCCGTTGTGGACCGCGAAATTGAGAATGTTTCTGTCGCCAGAGAATCGCAAGGTGCATCGCAATCGCGGTTGCAATCGCGGCTGGAAGAGCAAAGACGTGTGCCGAAAACAAGCGAGGCCCGACGTAGTCGCTATACGGGAACGCTCCACCAAGCAGTAAAAACGATCCCCACGTTCCGAGGACCGGGATCGAGAGTAGCACCGAGTCTGCAATCCGAAGCCCGATCCCGCTCAGCAGGTCGCCCGGCAACGAGTAGCCGGTGAAGCCCTCGCCAAGCGCCAGCACGAAGAGGACAACACCGATCATCCAGTTCAGCTCGCGCGGATTGCGAAAGGCGCCGGTGAAAAAGACGCGTCCCATGTGAACGGTGATCCCGGCGACGAAAAGCAGGGCTGCCCAGTGATGGATCTGCCGGATCAGCAAACCCGCGTTCACCGCGAAGCTCAAGTGCAACGCAGAAGCGTAAGCTGTCGACATCGTCACGCCGTCGAGCAGGCGGTATGGCCCATGGTAAACCGTCGTCGTGAGCGCCGGATCGAAATTGAAGGCCAAGAACGTTCCGGTTGCGAGCAACACGGCGAAGCAATAGAGATTGATCTCCCCGAGCATGAACGACCAGTGGTCCGGAAACGCCTTGCGCAACGCGTGCTTCATGAACGTAGCCGTCCCCAAACGATCGTCGAGCCAGTTCACGAATTTCCGTGTCACGCGCGCTCCCAAAATCCCGGACCGATGGGAACGGGGTAATCACCGGTCGCGCGCAAGTAACCGTGTGGATCGATTTCCAACGGCAGTTGCGGCAGTGCGTGATCGGCGGGTCCCGAAATCACTTTTCCCGCGTCGGTCGCGTCGAAGATTGATTGGTGGCACGGACACATCATCTGCCGCGTCGCGGCTCGGTAGAGCGCGACCGGACATCCGGCGTGCGTGCAGACCTTCGAGTACGCAACATAGCCGTCAACACTTGCGCCCACACCTTGCGGAAGGCGAATCAACACCGTCTGCGAGGCCGCGTCGCCGATCGCTCCTTCCGGAAACACCGTAACGCTTGAGTTGAGGTTGAGCGCGTCTCTCGTCACGAGTTCGCCATCCTCGCGCACCAGACGCGAGCCGCGTTTCCATTTGGTGCTAAAGAGGCTTTTGCCGGGTGCGGGTCCCCACGATCGAAATGGAAAGAGCGCGGCGATTCCAAAAACGGCCAGCGCAGCGACGAGCAATTTGATCAGCGCGCCGTTGCGGGAAACGTCGGTCTGCGCCTGGTCGAGTTCAGCCCGTGCAGCATCCCGATCAGCGTCGACGGACGGATATTCGTCGATCTGATCGACCACCTGGTCCCGGCCGATGATCCACGACGACCACGCGAGCGCGGCCGCAACGAACCCGGTGAGAGCGATTGCGAGGGCCAGGCCTTCGATCTGAATCGTTGCGTGCACGATATACGCGGCCATAAAACCCAAGCTGCCTGCGATTGCGATGCCGAGCATGCTCGCAATCGCCAAGTCTTGACGATGTTTCATCGAACGATGTAGATCGCGCCGTAGATGCCGATCCAAACGACGAATACAAAGTGCCAATAATAGGAAATGGCTTCGGCTCCAGCCCTTCCATTTGCGGTGATTGCTCGGCTTCGCAGCCCGAAGAACAGACCGATCAGCAAGATTATTCCGGCGGCAACGTGCAGCAGATGGAATCCGGTCATCGTATAATAGAGCGAACCGTAGGCGTTGCTCGAGATCGAAAACGAGTTCTTCACATAACCGAGGAGCGCGATTCCTATGAACGCGATCCCGGCGATGATTCCGCAACCGAGCCAGCCGTAAGCTGCGCGGTACCGCCTTCGATCCAGTGCCCGAGTCATCAGCACCATGACTATGCTCGATGTGAAGAGCATGAAGGTTCCAATCGTGGGCGACACCAGATCCAAGCGAACGTCGGCCGGCGGCCACACCGGCGTCGAATTCCGTAGGTCGAAGTATGCCGCGAACAGGCCGGCAAAAAACATCAGCTCCGACGCAAGGAAGAGCACCACACCGAACACCAATGGGTGGGCGCGAATAGCCAACGGAGTTTGGGCTCTCATAAGAGGCACGTCTCTTCCCGAGTTTCTACCCGAAAATCGCTGGGTCAAGCCGGACTTCCTGGGTAAGCAAGACCAGTAGATGTGGCTCTTCGATCCCGCGTCGGTGCAAGCGCAGGCGCTTCGTGGAGACTGGGATTTTTTTCTTGGCGCCGCGGCGATTGTTGCGGTCGTCATGTTTGGGTTGATTCTCCTTCCGCTCGTGATTTGGAGACGCAAGGACGAATCGCTACCGCCGCAATTCACCAAGAATCGGGCCATGTCGGCGGTATATATCCTCGTCCCGTGCGCGATCGTGGCCGCCCTCTTCTATGTCACATTCGTAAGCGAACGAAGTGTCGACGCGGTCGCGCTTAAGCCCGACGTCGCCGTCGACGTTACGGGGTTTCGGTGGTCTTGGCGGTTCGACTACCCGGGCACGGGTATCTCGATCGTCGGCACGCCGCAAACGCCGCCAACCCTCGTGCTTCCCGTCGGGAAAATGACTCAGATCAATTTGACGTCCTCGGACGTCATTCACGGCTTCTGGATCCCGGGGGGCCTCTTCAAGCGCGACGCAATCCCAGGGATGACCAACCGCTTCGATCTCACGCCGATCAAAATCGGTTTCTTTCGGGGCGTTTGCTCGCAGTTTTGCGGTTTGAATCATGCGCTCATGACGTTTCGCATCGCTGTCGTCTCGCAGGCCGAATACCGTCGCTGGATCGCGGGGAAAGGAACGAGCACTCCGTGATATCGTGGCTTACGTCGACCGATCATAAGAAGATCGGCATCATGTACATTATTGCGACGTCGTTCTTTTTCGGCGTAGCAGGCGTGCTCGCGATGCTCATTCGAGTCCAGCTGGCAGCGCCGGACATGACCTTCCTCGGCCCGCACGCGTTCAGCCAAGTCTTCACGATCCACGGTACGGCCATGATCTTTCTTTTCGTCGCGCCTTTTGGACTTGGTCTCGCCAATTTTTTGATCCCGTTGCAAATCGGCGCACCGGATATGGCTTTCCCGCGACTCAACGCCACCGCGCTCTGGCTGTTCGTTTTTGGAGGCCTGACCGTGCTCGCCGGCGCGTTCGCTTCCGGAGGCGCAGCTGCATCGGGCTGGACCGCGTACGCGCCGCTCTCGGAGGTACGCATCGGCGCCGGGAGCGGTCAGGATCTCTGGATCGTCGGGCTTGCGATGACTTCGATCTCGTCTATTCTCACCGCGATCAACATCGTGGTAACGGTGTTCCTCCTGCGCGCGCCGGGCATGACGATGTGGCGGATTCCGATCTTTTCGTGGGAGATGGTAGCAACATCACTTCTGATTTTGATGGCATTTCCGTCTCTCTTGGCCGTCTTTGCGATGCTCTTGATCGACCGGCATTTCGGCGGCCATTTCTTCGACCCGGCTTTCGGCGGAAACGCGATCCTCTACGAGCACTTGTTCTGGTTTTTCGGCCATCCGGAAGTTTACGTGATGATTCTTCCGTACTTTGGGGTCGTCACCGAAATCATCGCGACGTTTTCGCGTAAGCCGGTCTTTGGATACGTCGAATTAGTGCTCTCCGCGTTTGCGATCACAGGCCTTTCGATGGGCGTCTGGGCACATCACATGTTTACGACCGGCGCGGTGACCAATCTGTTCTTCTCCGCGATGTCGTTTCTCATCGCCGTTCCGACCGGCGTGAAGTTTTTCAACTGGATAGGCACGATGTGGAAAGGCTCCATACAACTCGCGACGCCGATGCTCTTCGCGATCGGATTCTTACTGAACTTTTTAATCGGCGGAATCACCGGAGTGATGCTAGCCTCGCCGCCGATCGACTATGAAGCGCATAACAGCTATTTCTTAGTTGCGCACTTTCACTACGTGCTGGGTGGCGGCAGCTTGTTCGCAATATTCGGCGCGCTCTATTTCTGGTTTCCAAAAATCTTTGGAGTCAAATTGAGCGAGCGAGTCGGCAGATGGGTCTTTGCCATCGTTTTCGCCGGTTTTAATCTGACGTTCTTTCCGATGCACCTGATGGGATTGGAGGGCATGACGAGGCGCGTGTACACGTATCCGGATACCGGAAATCTGCCGCTGCTCAATGCACTTGCGTCGTCCGGCGCACTGTTGATGGTAATCGGGGTCCTTGCATTCCTGATAGACATCGCCGTGTCGGTATATAAGCGCGTGCCCGTCGGCGACGATCCATGGGGCGGCTACACGCTGGAATGGGCGACGAGCTCGCCGCCGCCCGAGTTCAATTTTACGTCGCTACCGCCGATCAATTCGGCGCGCCCGGTCTTCGATCTGCGGCATCCGACCGTTGCTGCAAAGACCTCATCGTGAAGACGTTCGTTCTTCTTTGGACGTCGTCGGCGACGTTTGGAATTGTGATTGCCACGGTGTACTACTTCTGGTCCCATGGAGAATTGGCTGGAACGATTCTGCTCGGAACGATGGCGGTCGGCCTTATGTTCGCGGCAGGTTATGCGATCGTTGCCGAGCGAGGCGCGAAGCTTGACGGCGACCGCGCAAGGGACGACAACCAGGCGGCGGCGGGAGAAGACCTCGGCGTGTACACGACGACGAGCGCGTGGCCGATCCTATTGGCGTTCAGCGTTCTCGTTGTGTTTGTCGGTGCGCTATGGATACCGTTTCTGCTCTTTGCTGGAATTGCCGCACTACTCCTGATCCTGTCGCGCCTAGGAGCCGAGAGCAGCAGAACCTAGCGAAAAACAATCATGCTTTCTCCGTCATTTATAGCTTACCCCAACGGCTATAGAGAGAAGGCCCACGATTGCGAGTATCGCGACAGCCGCGACGACGCCATGTGTAATAGGTCATCCCGCGAAATTCTGTTCACAATTGCTCACATTTCGGGTCGTGTGCCGCGCGATCCACACGGCGTTGCGAAGCGAACCATCCGGGAAATTAACGATACCGGCTCGTGCTCATCTGAGCTACCCTAAGACTGAAACGTCCAACGCTTCCCATGAGGTTCCCGAATGCTCACACTGGCCGGACTCATTACGCCGATTATCATTATCATTCTGGCACTATCGATCGCAAATGCTTCGTTCCGTGTGCTGCGGCAGTACGAGCGTGCCGTCATGTTCACGCTTGGCCGTTTCGCCGGTGTCCGCGGACCGGGTCTTATTTTTCTGGTGCCTTGGATCCAACAGATTGTCCGGGTTGAATTGCGAACCGTCGTCATTGAGATCCCGAGCCAAGACCTCATCACCCGCGATAACGTCTCCGTCAAGGTGGATGCGGTGCTGTACTTCCACGTGATCGAACCGGAGAAAGCGGTCATTCAAGTCGAGCAGTATATTGCGGCTACCAATATGCTCGCGCAAACAACGCTGCGATCGGTCCTCGGCCAACATGAACTCGACGAATTGCTCTCGAAGCGCGCGACACTCAACACGGATGTCCAAGAAATTCTCGATGAGCGAACCAAGGAATGGGGTATCTTGGTAACGGCCGTCGAGATCCGCGACGTTCAACTCACCGAGAACATGGTCAAAGCGATCGCCAAGCAAGCCGAAGCCGAACGTGATCGCAGAGCGAAGGTCATTCACGCGGAAGCGGAGTTCCAGGCCGCTCAGACGCTAACCAACGCAGCGACGATCCTCGCCACAGTGCCGGCCGCGATGCAATTGCGCTATCTCCAAACGCTCACGGAGATTGGCGGCGAACACAACTCGACGGTCGTCTTCCCGATGCCACTCGACATCGTCAAGCCGTTTCTCGATATCCTCGATCAAAAAGCCGCGGCAATGCCGAAGTCAAACGGACTCAAGGTTCCGACGCCGTGAGCGCGGCCGCGTCGGGCGCCGTCCGAGACGACGGGCTGACGCGCACGACGTTACGAATTGGCACGAACTTGCCGGCAGCGTCGGTCGCGCAAGTCGTTCACGCGCTTCAGCGCGTGCCTGGGGTTTTGACAGCCGACGCGGATGCTGAAAATGCGCAAGCATTCGTTGCGCACGACGCTGCGGTTCCGCCCGCTTCGCTTGTTGCGGCGGCGAGTTGCGCCGGCACAGCCGCAAGCATCGTCGTAGCCCCGACACCCCCAAGTGCGGCTTCGGTCGAGGTCAACGACGCACCGCGCAGAGTGCAACGGCGCCAGCTCATAATTGTCGCGATGGTCGCGATGTTGGCTCTCGTCATCATCGATATCGCGTTTCCCGAGAGTTCGGACAAGCATTGGTTCTTCGTCATGCCTGTCATCTTGGTCTGGACGTTCATACTGCTTCGAGCGACACTCAGCCGAAAGTCGTAGCGATTTAGCTCCAGCCGAGAATCTTTGCGATCATCTCAGAACGGTTTTTCGTGCCGGTCTTTTCTAAAAGGCTCTTGATATGGTCTTGCACGGTCGACGATGCGATATGGAGTCGTTCTGCAACTTCGTCGAGGTGAGCGCCGTCGAGCAAGAGCGCCAGCACTTGCACTTCACGCGGCGAAATCCGAAATCGCGCAGCTGCGTTTGTCAGTGAGTGCATCGGTTTCGATCGCTCGAGGGAAACTCCGATGAACAAGCCGGCCGGGCCGGCCATGGGACGCGTATGCACGACGAGGAAAGGAACTGGGCGCGCCGTCCCCGGCTGCTGGGTGGTAGCTTCCTCGGTCCAAGCGGTCGTGAGTGCGCGGACGGTCTCTTCGAGAATAAAGGGCAGACGATTTTGAACGTGCGCCTGTAAAGGAGTCACTGCAACGCGCCGCTCGTTTTCCGAGGTCCAAGCTAAAACGATCTCCAAATCACGGTTCAGAATATATTGCGCGACGTCGTCATCGGGAGCTTCCGTAATTGCGTTTGTGGAAGCCGCGTGCTCGAAGCGGAAGGCCGTCAGACTCTCGTCTTGTGACTCCATAAGGCGGAGTTCCGAGAAACGATCGGAGGCCGCATCAAGTGCGAACGTGAGCGTTCGAATCTCAGCCGGCGTAAACGACCCCAATTCTTCGGTTCTCAGCAGCATCAAGATGCCAAACTGCGCCCTACTGTCGGCGAAGAGAAGTGTTAGGCCACTGCTGTAGCGACCCAGCAAGCTAAGGGGAGCCCCGATGCGTGGCCCGGCTGTGCTGCGCTCGCTCTGAAGTGTAATTTCTTGCTGTGCGTGCCGTAGCTCGCCGGCATCCCCGGCAGCCGATAAGAAGACGTCCTCATCGCCGTTTGCCTTGAAGCGCGCAAAGCTCCAGTGCGACGCGGGCACAAGATCGAGAATGGTGCCGATGATCGCACGCGCCGGGTCCGTCTCGGGGAGGCTCGAAAATGAGTCAGAGCGTCCCTCGGATCTTAACACTTTCTTTCACATTCCCACGTTCCACGATCGCTAAGCGCAGCCGCTACCTCAGAGAGCCTATCTGTGCCACAAGAAAACTTGAGTCGGTGAAACAGCCACTTGCGAGTCCTTGACGTAGCCCGGCGGTAATCTGCTCTTCGTTGCTGGTTTTAGAGAGCAGACAGTTTGCTCCGGCAAGATGACAGGTTAGAGCCCAACGCTGTTCTAGCGTGCCGCTATAAACGGCGATGACGCACAATGGCAACACGAAGCGAATCATGCGCAGGAGCTCGAACGGATCGACGTCGAGATCGTCGACGTCGAGCACGACAATGTGTGGAGCTGCCAGGCCAAGCTCGGTCACGTTGATGCGCTCCGCGACAGCGGGAGACTCGAAACCCGAAGAGAGCAGCGCCGCAGTCAACAACGGAATCGACGCAGCCCGATTGCCGGCGAGATACGAACGCATGATCGGCATGTTTTCACGATAACAGGTCGCCCGAACAGTGGGGAGCGTGGATTATGAGGGACCTGAAAGCGAGGGATTATCGCTCACCTCTGTACGGGCGTATATTAGGGCTATGAAGCTCCAGCATTCGACTGATAGTCCGCTCGTAAGACTGAAGGATACTGACCTCACTCTTGAAGATCGGGACCAGGACATTCGGGGTCGAAAGGTCATCGATCGAGATGGCAAAGAGATCGGTCACATAAGCAGCCTCTTCATTGACGAAGCTGAACGCAAAGTCAGGATGCTCGAAATCCGCGCGGGTGGCTTCCTTGGGATCGGAGACCGGCACTTTCTTCTTCCCATCGACGCGATAACGAAGGTCGCCAAAAACGAAGTGCACGTCAATGAGACGCTGGAGCGAATCGTAAAATCACCCGTTTACGCCCCCGCGCTCGTCGAAGAACCAATTACTCAAGGGCATTCGGAACCGTTTTACGGTTACTACGGACTATCGCCGTACTGGGGCGATGGATACATGTATCCGACCTTCCCGATGTCGACGGAAGAGAATCTTCTGCACGACCATTCTCATCGCGTAACAGATTAGAGATGAGCAAGCTCAAGGAAACGGCGATCGTCGAGACACCGTTCGCGCAGGCCGCTGATCTCGTCGAGAACTTCTTGCACAAAGCAGTCGACGCGAACGGCAAGCTAACGCTGCAATTAACGGCCGCTGTGGCGGGCGTGCAACTCGAACACCCCGTCGTTGTAACCTTCGATAGAATCTCTGGCCCGAACGAGACGATCGTGTTTCGTCTCTCCTGGGAGGCAGTCGGGGACGGTTTCTTCCCCGTGTTTCGTGGGACGCTTACCGTTGCAGAGGACGAAACCTACAAGACCTGTCGACTGATCCTCGAGGGGTCGTATCATCCTCCGCTTGGCGTCGCAGGTGCTGTCTTCGATGCAGTGCTTGGCTCGCGAATCGCCCAGGCAACCGGTGCGGAGTTGCTCGAGCGGCTCCGGACGTTTTTGAACGCGAGTTATCAGGAAGTCGAGCGCGAGAAGCGCGAACGCGTTCTGCTACGAGGACAATCGTAACCTTAGTTTGGGTTGTGCCAGTGACCATTTGAAGCGATCAGAGCATCGGCTTCCTTCGGTCCCCAGGTGTGGCGCTTGTACGGGCGGACCCGATGGTGATGTTTTAGGACGGGATCGACTACTGCCCAAGCGGCCTCCACTGCGTCCTCGCGTGTGAAGAGTGCTCCGTCTCCGTTCATTGCGTCACCTAATAGAAGTTCGTACGGCGTGTCTTCCGCAGGACGCTCCTCGAGGAGATAGAGCTCCTTCTGCGTGCCGACGAACTCACTTCCCGCACTCTTGACTCGAGCTGCCAGTGCAATGTCCGATCCTGGCGAGAGTTGAAAACGCAGATAGTTGCCCGGGGTCGCGGGCGCAGCAGCATCTGCAAAAAGTTGCTGAGGCGGTCGTTTGAACTCGACCAGAACCTCAGTTTCGGTTTTCGCCAAGAATTTGCCGGAACGCAGATACCACGGTACCCCCTCCCAGCGCCAAGAGTCGATGAATAGCTGCAGAGCGCAGAAGGTCTCTACGTCCGAGTTTTTTGCGACGTTCGGCTCATCGCGATACCCGGCGTATTGGCCGCGCACGAAGTTGTCAGCGGCTAGGGGACGCATAGCCTCGAGCACCTTGGCTTTCTCGTTATGCACGGAACCGAAATCCCTCGTGGCCGGCGGTTCCATGGCGAGTAGCGCGACGATCTGAAAGATATGATTCTCGACCACATCACGCAAACAGCCGGCGGTTTCGTAGAATGCGCCCCGCCGCCCTATTCCAAACCTCTCGGCTAACGTTATCTGGACGCTTGAGACATAGTTGCGATTCCAGATTGGTTCGAGAAATGAATTTGCGAAGCGGAAATAGAGAATATTCATGATCGCCTCCTTCCCGAGGAAGTGATCGATGCGAAAGATCGAGTCTTCCGCGAACACGGAGCGCGCAACACGGTTTAGTTCACGCGCGGATTTCAAATCGCGCCCGAAGGGCTTCTCGACGATGACGCGCGCGTGCTCCGCTAGGTTTGCTGCGCCAAGCGCTTTGATTACCGTCTCGAAGAGCGAGGGCGGAATCGCGAGATAGTGCGCCGGGCGCCGAGCCTTCCCCAGTTCCGCTTTCAGCTTGGCGAAAGTAGCTCGATCCTCGTAATCTCCGCTGACATACGTAAAGAGCGAAAGTAACTTTCGCAAAGCACGCTTGTTATCGACTCCACCCGATCGCTCGATGCTATCCGTCACGCGTTTGCGTAGGCGCTCGAGACTCCATTGTGAGGAAGCGACGCCAATCACCGGGACATCAAGGATGCCCTTTTCTACCATCTTATACAGCGCTGGGAAGATCATCTTGTGTGCAAGATCGCCAGTCACTCCGAAGAGCACCAACGCGTCAGACGTCTTCATGTCAGCTATCAGTAAACACGTTGGCGCGCGGATGCCCCTTCGCGAGGGGCGGAGGTGTGCTCGCCTCGCTGAAATCAGGAGTCCATCGCCAGTTCCTAATCTCGGGCATGTCTTCGAGATGCTCGCGAATGTATGAATGATGTTTGAAGAGCTTGTCCTTGAATATGTCGACTGCTTCGGCCGCTTGCGCGCGCAACCGTGGGACCTGGTTGAGTGCGTCGAGGGCCAGGTGATAGCGGCTCATCTCATTGAGGACCACCATGTCGAATGGAGTGGTAGTGGTGCCGCGGTCCATATAGCCGCGTACGTGGAAACGCGATTCATTTGATCGTCCGTGAACCATCGAATGAATGAGCCAGCGATTATTGTGAAACGCGAATATGACCGGCGCGTCCTTCGTAAAGAGCGCATCGAAAGACATGTTGTCCATCCCATGCGGATGATCGGCCGGCATCATCAACGCAGTCAAATCAACGACGTTGACGACTCGGACTTTGATTCCGGGTACGTGCTTCTGCAAGAGCCATGACGTTGCGCATATCTCGATCGTCGGCACGTCGCCCGCACACGCCAACACGACGTCGGGTTCTCCGCCGCCATCGTTGGTTGCGAATTTCCATACCGATGCGCCTCGCGAGCAATGTTCGCGGGCCTCGTCCATCGTCAACCACTGCAGTTGCGGTTGCTTACCGCAGGTAACAACGTTGACGTAGTTGCGGCTACGCAGACAATGGTCGAAGACGCTCAGCAGACAATTGCCGTCCGGCGGGTAGTACACCCGAATGGTCTCGCTCCTGCGTGCCAATGCGTTATCGACGAAGCCGGTCGCCTGATGGCTGAAGCCGTTGTGATCGTTGCGCCACGCATGACTTGTTAAAAACACGTTGAGCGATGCGAGTGGTCTGCGCCAGGGATACTCACTGCACTGCTCGAGCCATTTGGCGTGTTGCGTCAGCATCGAGTCGACAACTTGCGCGAACGCCTCGTACGAAGACCACATGCCGTGGCGACCCGTGAGAAGATACCCTTCGAGCCAGCCCTGACAGCAATGTTCGCTCAGCACTTCCATCACGCGTCCATCGGGACTAAGATCGTCATCGATCGAGACGGTTTCGGCCATGAAGGAGCGTTTGGTCGCCTCAAAGACGGAACCTAAGCGGTTGGAGTTCGTCTCATCGGGACAGAACGTGCGAAAATTCGTCGGATTCAGTTTGAAAATGTCTCGGAAAAGATCGCCGAGCTTGCGTGGTGCCTCGGCGACGACCTGACCCGGGCCCGGAATCTCGAGTGCGTACTCGCAAAAGTCAGGTATATCGAGCGCGGTGAGCAACCGGCCCCCGTTCACGTGCGGACTCCCGCCCATTCGGCGATCGCCCTTCGGCGCGAGCTCCGCTAACTCGTCGATGAGCCTGCCGTCTTCGTCGAAGAGACTTTCTGGCTCGTAGCTCCGCATCCAGGCCTCAAGTATCTTGAGATGTTCGGGATTCTCACGAACCGTTGCGAGGGGAACCTGATGCGCACGGAACGTGCCTTCAATCGGGATTCCATCCACTTCTTTTGGACATGTCCACCCCTTAGGCGTGCGCAGCACGATCATCGGCCAGACGGGTTGCTCCTTGAATCCGTTCTTGCGCGCATCGCGCTGAATCGCTCGAATCTCCGCGTAGCAATCCTCGAGCGTTGCGGCAAGGAGCTGGTGAACGACTTTCGGATCGTCGCCTTCGACGAAATGGGGCCGGTAACCACGACCCGTGTACACGGCACGCAAGTCCTCGTCGCTCGTCCGTCCCTGAACGGTTGGCGCGGAGATCTTGTAGCCGTTCAGGTGCAGAATCGGTAGAACTGCTCCGTCTCGCACCGGGTTGAGAAAGTTGACGGACTTCCAGCTGCCTTCGAGCGGACAGGTTTCGGATTCCCCATCTCCGATAATGCACGCGACAATAAGATCCGGATTGTCGAACGCCGCGCCGAACGCGTGCACCAGTGAATAGCCGAGTTCGCCGCCTTCGTGCATCGAGTTCGGAACGTGCGGTCCGCAATGGCTCGGCACTCCGCCGGGCGTCGAGAATTTGCGGAAGAGGAGACGAAGGCCGTTTTCATCCGGCGTAATCTCCGGGTGAACCTCAGTATACGTTCCTTCGAGATAAGAGTTCGCATTGAGTGAGGGACCGCCATGTCCGGGGCCGGCGATGTAAATGATGTTTGCGTCATGCTCTTTGATCAGACGGTTCAAATGAACGTAGATGAGGTTCTGACCCGGTGACGTTCCCCAATGCCCGAGCAACCGTGGCTTGATCTGTTCCGCTTTGAGTGGCTCTCGCAAGAGCGGGTTTTCAAACAGATAGATCTGACCGATGCAGAGATAATTCGCGGCGCTCCAATAACGGTGCATCTTATCGAGCAGATCGGGTGCGAGCGGTCCCTTCGGAACGGGTGCAGCTACGTGCGCCTTACCATTAACTGCGATCGCAGTCGAAAGGGCCACGTCAAATGTGAATGTCATGATGCTGTCGCGACCTTCCGTGCGTGGTTGATCGGTTTCTTGGGTGTCGCCGCTGCGGGAGCCGGATCGAAGATGCGGTAGGCGAGCAGTTTTACGGGATCGGTTATCAAGGCCCAGATCAACGCGTAACCCCAGACGAAGGCCGCCCAGCCCCAGCCCACGGGCGTCATGATATGCAGCCCGTAAACCGCCATGAGCGTCGCGAACGCCTGCGTAGCCAGCACCGCTGCCAGGAGAATGTTTGCCGGCCGTATCGACCAGAACGGGCCGCGCGTCCGCGTTATGAAGATCGTCAAATGTCCGGCGACGGAGAGCATGAGATACATCAGCGTCTGAATTTGCGGATGACCGAGATGAAACACGCGGTCGCCGAGGTAGAAGAGGCCGAACGCCGCTATCGGCCCCATGATGCCGAGCACCGAAGAAATCTCGAGCACCAATCGCATGTTCCAGGCTTCAGGTTGCTTCTTGTAAATCACGTTGTCGTACGCAATCGATAGAATTGCGCCGTCATTGAGCAACGCCAACATGACGATCATGACCGCGGTGATTGGATAGAAATTGAATACCAAAATTGCGACCGTCATGAAGAGGAGCACGCGCAGCGTCTCCGCGATGCGATAGATGGCGTAGCTGTTCATGCGCTGAACGATGCGGCGACTCTCTTTGATCGCGTCGATGATCACGGTGAGGCCGGCGGTCAGCAATACGATCGATGCCGCCGCTCGCGCTGCATCCGTTGCACCAGAAACGGCGATGCCGCAGTCCGCTTTCTTGAGCGCAGGTGCGTCGTTCACGCCGTCACCGGTCATGCCGACGATGTGCCCGCGCTGCTGTAGGACATCGACGATGTGGTACTTGTGCTCGGGGAATACCTGAGCGAAGCCGTCGGCTTGTTCGATCGCTTGCGCCTGTTGATCGGTCGCTTTCTGCTGCGTGTCGCCCAAGCTACTCGCTTCGAGGATGTTCGTGCCGAGTCCGAGCTCGCGAGCGCACTCCTTAGCGATCGCTACTTGGTCGCCGGTGACCATTTTGACGTGGACGCCCATTTGCGCCGCGCTCGCGAGCGTTGCTTTCGCTGTCGGGCGCGGTGGATCGAACATCGGCAGGACGCCAAGAAACTCCCAGTGGTCCTTTGCATCAGCCTTCGCGACGCCGAGCGAGCGGAAGCCGCGCGCAGCAAACGCGTCGATGGCTTTCTTGACGGCGGCCTCCGCGTCGGCCGCGTTGCTTGACATCTTCAGGATGACTTGCGGAGCGCCCTTAGCGACCTGGAACTCTTTCCCGTCGGCACCTTTGATTGTCGCTTCGGTGCGTTTGTGCACCGGATCGAACGGCTGGAAGTGAAGAACCTGGCAGGCTTTCAGAGCCGCGTCGTCTTTCACACCGCCGATGACCGTAAGGTCAATCGTATCTTTGTCTTCCGCGCGCGATGCGAGTGCAGCGTAGAGGATGACCTTATCAGCAGTCACATCACCGAGGCAGAAAGGATCGCCGAGCGTCAACTTATTTTCGGTGAGCGTGCCGGTCTTATCCGAGCAGAGGATGTCGACGCCGGCGAGTTCCTCGATCGACGATAGCTTGGTGACGATGGCTTGTTTCTTCGAGAGAAGACGGGCTCCGACGGCCATCGTTACGGACAGGACCGTCGGCATCGCAACCGGGATCGCCGCGACGAGGAGCACCAAGGCGAACTCGAAGGTCTCCAGCATCGCGTCGTGACGAAAGAGCGCGATGGCAACAATCACCAGAACCAGAACGACCGCGAGAACGATCAGATAATTGCCGATCTTGAGGACGGCTTTTTGGAAGTGGCTGACGGTGTGAGCTTGTTCGACCAGTGCCGCCGTCTTGCCGAAGAAGGTCTTCGTACCGGTGGCGTACACGATCGCATCGGTCTCGCCCTGACGGACTATCGATCCGGAAAAGACTGCGTCGCCCGGATTGCGCGTAACGGGCAACGACTCACCGGTCAGCGCCGATTGGTCGACTTCGATCGGATCGCCCGCGAGTAGGCGCGCATCAGCCGGCACGATGTCACCCAAACGCATACGCACGACATCACCGGGAACGAGGTCGGCGACTTTCGGGTTAACCCACTTCCCGTCACGAAGCACGCGAGCGTTGACGGCGAGTTGCGACTTCAGCGCTGCAATTGCGTTTCCGGCTTGGTGCTCTTCCCAAAATCCGACGATCGCGTTCGAACACAGCAAAAGCAGAATGATGCCGAAATCCAGCCAGTGCTGAACGACCGCGGACAGAATCACCGCCGCTTCGATCATCCACGGGATCGGTCCCCAGAAATAGCTGAGGAACTTCAGGAACGGATTCTCGGTTTTCTCCGCGAGTGCGTTTGCGCCGTATTGCGTCAACCGCTTCGCGGCCTCCGCTCCCGTGAGTCCGTCCTTCGACGACCCTAACTTTGTGAACAAGTCCGGCATGGCGAGAGTCTTTAGCTCGTCGTCAGGCATTTTAGTGCACCACCGGCAACTTGCTTGGCAAACTCAAGCGCGCTGCTGCGATGACGTGGTCGGCTGCGCCGTAGTAAACATCGAGCGCGCCGTCTGCGCGCAAATCGGTTGCCGATGGAAAGACGACTTCGCCGACGAGGCCGTTGTCTTCGTACGTAGTTTGCGGCTCAAGGACGGGTGACGGCGTGCGATAGAGCACGCGCGATGGACGCTCTGCATCGAGAACCGCGACGCCCATGCAATACCGGGGATGTCCATCCGGAGCCGACACGGCGTGATAGGTCAAGACCCAGCCGTACGGAAGGCGCACCGGCGGCGCACCGGTTCCGACTTTCTTCATTTCCCACGGCTGTTCGGGAGCCATGACTCGTTCGTGACGTCGCACCGACGTTATGCTCGCGATGTCCGCGATGGCGCCTTCCACGGGAACATAGGAAATCCAGATGTGTTCTTGCGTCTCGTCGCCGCTCGGCGGCTGAGCGACCGTCATTCCGTCATGATGCTGATGGAAATGGAGGCGCGTCGTAGGGCGGTGTAAGATCGCAAACGAGGGAACGCCGTCGGCGTCTGCGACTACCTCTGGAAAGAACGCCGCGTCTTTGTTCCCGCAGGTGTTGAGATCGCGCCCGTCCGCCATGATTTCGTAGCGTAAGCAACCCAGGCGCTGCCACGTCAGGAGATCCGAAGAGATGGCGACGGCGACTCGCGGTTCGTACGGGACGAACGCGGTGTAGGTCATGACGTATCGCTTGAGCAGTGGCACGTACACGACGCGTGGATCTTCGACCCCGCCGCCGCCGGGACTAACTTCGTACGATTCGTGCGGTTCGAGCGCGACTCCAAGACGGTCAACGCCCATCGGCGTCTCAGCGTCGAAACGCACGCGTGCATGTCCGATGCGAGAATAATTCCCCTCAGCAATGAGGCGTGGAAACAGATGCATCGCCCCATCCGCAGCTCGGACACCGCCGGGATTGAGGACCCCCCACGCTTCGTGCGGCTCGTCCGGTTGCGGGCGCATTACCACACCGAGACGCGTCGCCGCAAAATCAAGACCTATCGTGGACGTGGGCATTGGCCTACAAGCATATCGCGGTGCGGCCTCGCCCGGTACCGTGAAATGCGGGGAGGGTCCCTCTCGATTCCACCGTTTTCACGCTATACGCCCTTTGGGCGTGGTGCTAGCCTAAGCTGAATTATGGGTCACCATCACCATGCGGCAAGATCGAGCATGACACCGAGCGATCATGCCGGGCTTTTGATCAAGCCCGGCGAGGACGTGCATTTAGCAGATTTTGACTCCGACTCAACGGGTGGTTTCAAGACAAAGCACCACGCCGACACGCAGTTGTGCACAGATATCGAACGACTAACGGCCCTGCAAGAGATGTTGTACGCCAAGGGTGAGTACGCGCTGCTCATCGTTCTGCAGGGCATGGATGCAGCCGGTAAGGATGGGGCCATCAAGCACGTGATGACGGGCGTTAACCCGCAAGGCGTCGACGTCAGCAGTTTTAAGACGCCGTCGGCGACGGAATTGGCGCACGATTATCTCTGGCGCTGTTCGAAGGTATTACCCGAACGGGGAAGGATCGGAATCTTTAACCGCTCCTACTACGAAGAGCTCACCGTCGTTCGGGTTCACGAGGCGGTTCTCGATCATGAGCGGCTACCACCGCAAAGTGCGGTTCATCTATGGAAAGACCGCTATGAAGACATCGTGGCCTTCGAGCGTCATCTCTCGCGCAACGGCACTCGGGTCGTCAAATTCTTTCTGCATTTGTCGAAGGAAGAACAGAAGAAGCGCTTGCTCGAGCGTATCGATACGCCGGACAAGAATTGGAAACTCTCAGCCTCCGACGTTCATGAACGCAAATTTTGGGATGACTATCAAAACGTGTATGAGGAGCTGCTGACGCATACGAGCACGACGTCTGCGCCCTGGTACGTCATCCCAGCGGATCATAAGTGGTTCTCGCGCGTAGCGATAGCCAATATCATCGTTGCAGAACTGGAGGCGCTCCATCTGACGTATCCAGAGGTTAGCGATGAACAGCGAGCGCATCTTGCGGAGATCGGGAAAGAGCTTACGCATCCGGCGTTAGTCGCCTGATCCCGTGTAAAATTGTCTGAGCCGCAAGCGCAGAACATGCTGCGCGCCTCGGCGCCGCCGGATTTCTTAGAGCCCGCCCACGAATGGCGTCGGCTTTTCTCCGAAGCCTGGGGAACATTTCTTCTCGTCGTCGTTGCCGCGGGCGCCGGGGTTGTCGCCTCGCTCAGTGGCGGGGCCATAACGCTGGGTATGAAAGTCGTAGCTCCGGGCATGATGGTCATGGCCGTCATCTACTTCATGGGTGCCGTTGGCGGTGCACATCTCAATCCAGCGGTTACTCTGGCATTTGCGGCCCGCCGAAATTTTCCGTGGAATCGCGTGCCGGGCTATATCGTTGCACAGTTCGCCGGCGGCATTGCTGCAGCGTGTTTCCTACGCGCGATGTTCGGCACCGTTGGACTCCTTGGCGCCACCGTACCCGGCCCGGGTATCAGCGATTTCAAGGCGCTCATCATGGAGGTGCTGTTAACGACTGGCTTGGTCGGCACTATTCTTGGCACGGCCTCCGGCGCGCGGAACATTGGCTCCAACGGCGCACTCGCCATTGGCGGGTACATTGCGCTTGCTGGGCTTTGGGCTGCACCTGTCAGCGGCGCCTCAATGAATCCCGTCCGTTCGTTCGCTCCCGATCTGCTGCGAGGCGACATGAGCACAACCTACATCTATATCGCAGGTCCGATCGTCGGCGCCATGATCGCTGTAGGGTTTGAATGGATACTCAAAGGCAAGCCGACTGCCGCGGGCGCATCTGCAGCGCGAGGCGATCTGAATTGATAATCCTTAGTATCGATCTTGGATCGTCGTCACTTAAGGTCGCCGTGTACGAACTGGGAAGCGCTGGCGAGCAGCGCCTGCTGGAGGGCGGAGTCGAGTCGTTTGGTTCGCCGAATGCGACGCTATGGATTCGTGACTACCGAGATGCGTCGTCGCGAGAAACACGTCGAGCGCTTGGAGGCACGACGCCCGTCGTCGCTTTGCTTGCAGTCCTAGATGATCTTGGCGTAAAGATCGCCGCGATCGGGCACCGCCTCGTCTACGGCGGCCTGGCGCATGAGATGCCCGCACGCGTTACACCCGAATTGCTGGCGAGTTTAGCCGCGCTTGTGCCGTTCGATCCTCTTCATATGCCGGGTGCTCTCGCCGCCATCCGCGAGATCGAATCGGTGCGACCCGAGCTTCCGCAAGTCGTTTGCTTCGACACGGCCTTCCATCACAAGATGCCCGCAGTTGCACAGCGGCTGCCACTGCCGCGTCAGCTCTGGACGGAGGGCGTCCGGCGCTATGGATTCCATGGCCTTTCGTACGAATCAATCGTTCGCGAGTTAGGCGACGCGGGCGCGCGCGGCAAGATGATCGTCGCTCATCTCGGTAACGGCGCCAGTCTCGCTGCAATGCAGGACGGGAAACCCGTCGACACCACGATGGGTTTTAGTCCCCTCGGCGGATTGATGATGGGAACGCGCGCGGGCGATCTGGATCCAGGCGTGGTGTTGTATCTCTTACGCGAGAGGCGCTACACGTTCGGAGAATTAGATGAGCTTCTGACACTTCGCAGCGGTTTGCAGGGCGTCTCTGAAACCAGCGCCGACATGCAGAAGCTACTAGAACGGCGCTCCAACGACTCGGCTGCGGCCGAAGCTGTCGAGTTGTTCGTCTATCAAGTGAAAAAGTACATCGGCGCGCTTGTAACTGTACTCGGCGGGCTGGACACTCTCGTGTTCACCGGCGGCATCGGCGAGTACGCCGCGCCCGTGCGCTGGGAGATCGCTCAAGGTTTCGCATTCCTTGGCGTCGAGCTCGACCAGAAGCGCAACGCCGCGGGCGAGGCGGTCGTTTCGACCGAGGGCTCTCGTGTCGTTGTTCGCGTGATTACGGCGAAGGAGAATTTAATGGTCGCGCGCCACACGTGGACGACGTTGTGCCAATCGTTGCGGCGAACTTCTGCAAGCTAAGCTCAATCGCGGCGAGGTCATTGCGCTGCTCGATACTGTGCAGATGTCACGCGCTGAATTTGGGAGACGTCCACGACGAGGCGAAAGCGTTGACCTGTTGCGTGTTGCGCAAAGTCTTCGAGGAGAGCCACCTGGTGCGAGTTCACCGGTGCGCTTGCACGTACCAACAACGTTGCGGTTGGTGGATCTGAAAGCCAATTGAACTGGATCGCTGCGAGCGTTGCTTGCCGAAACGTCACGGTCCGTGTTGTGAGCGCGAGCCGTAAGGCGTTTTCAACTGCGGATTCGTGCACCAGCGTCTGGAGGCCGAACGTAAGGGGGACAATGATCAAAGCGGTGATGCCGGCTGTCCAGGCCAACGCCACGCGACCGCGGTGCTGGACGTATCCCGCGACGAGAAAGACGAACATGCTTGCAAGCGTGATCCCGAGTAGGTTCGTCGTGAAGAGAAGAAGCGCGCCACGTGCTAAGGTACCGTCGCCGGCCGCGACGCCAATTCCGATGACGCAAAGCGGTGGGAGTAACGCAACGGCGATCGCCGTACCCGCGAGGCTCGAAGCGATAGATGGGCGCACGCGAGCATAGGCGCCGACTGCGCCTGCTGCCAACGCGACGCCTAGGTCGAGCAAAGTCGGCCGTGTCCGTGAAAGTATCTCACTGCCGAATACAGACAATCCGATCCACCGGGAGAGTAATGCCGAAAGTGCGACCGCGATCAAGACGCCGAATACCAATGTAGCAACGCTGCGCCAAAACGTAGGTGCCGACCCTTTCAAGGCACCGTACGCTGTCGCTTGAATTACCGGCATGAGCGGAGCGATGATCATTGCCCCGATGATGATAGCCGCGCTATTTTCTAGGAGTCCGAACGTGGCGATTGCAGCTGATGCCACAATTAGGACGCAGTAGTTAACGTCGAGACTAGCAGCATCGATTAGGGTCGCGATCGTTTGCACACGCTCATTCGGAGTCAGCGGTCGATCGCGGACAAAAATCGATCGCAACCACTCTAAGACTCCGAACACCACTCTTTTCAGGGATCAGCCTTCCGTCGACAGTTGCTTCTACTCGATTCTGCTATCGCGCGCCGGATATGGGTCGCAGTTCGGAGAAGTTGCGGGCATGTGCCGAGCCATTAAAACACTTCACAACTTTGCGCCGCCCGCGACCGACGACGAGATACTGGCGTCGTCAGTTCAATTTGTGCGAAAGCTCAGCGGATTTACGCATCCATCGAAGGCGAATGAAGCCGCATTTAACCGCGCGGTGGAGGACGTCAGCCACGCTGCACATCATTTGCTCGCCTCACTAGTGAGCAACGCGCCGCCTCGTGATCGAGCCGTCGAAGCACAAAAAGCCCGCGCCCGAGCAAAGAAGCGCTACGCAACGGTCCAGAACTAAGGTAGTGCCTTAAGGGCGGCGGCCATCGCGGTTTCCGGTGTCTCGTAAACGTCAAAGAGCTTGTCCAGCCCGAGAGCAGAGAACGTTCGACGTATCCGCGCATCCCGGACGACGACGTAGAGTTTGTCTGGCCGCGCGTTCATCTGCCGCTGTGTTTTGATCAATGCACCTAGCCCGTTACTATCTATAGACGTAACGCCGGTGAGATCCAGCATCAAGGGAGAGTTCGCACCCTCGACGGCAGTAGCAAGGGCGTCTCGAAAGCTTGACTCGACCGTGTTGTTTACTTCGCCTGACACGGTCAGGACGTGCACGCCCCGATCCTTGGCGCGCGTAAGCGTCAGGTGGTGGCGATCGTCAATAGGGGCGGCTGAGTTCTTAATACACCAAAGTCTAGTCGGTCATCCCGCGAAATTCTGTTCGCTATTGCTCACCGACCGCTCGGCAAGTGACTGCAGCCGGGGGGAACCCCTCAAATGCGCACTTATAGCGCGCAACATTCAAGCTGGGCGATCTTCGCCGATAAGCATACAGCACTATGTTTTAGTGCTATAGTCAGGGCGGAACGTCTCATCTGCGAGTGCGGCCCAGACAGGCTTGCCGCGATGACATCGCTTGCTATGCAATAGCGAGCAACTGTGTAGCACACACGAGACTGGGCGAGCTCGTCGGCTGCATACCTGGGCTGATCGGGGTTTACCCCGCAGCTTTTGATTGGAAAATAACAATGCCAAGATTCTTACTCGAATTGGCGTACACGCCCGAAGCATGGGCTTCGCAGCTCGAACACCCGACAAATCGAATCGACCTCTTAAAGCCGGTTCTTGAGACGGTCGGAGCGCGCTTCGAAAGCGCGTACTACGCTTTTGGCTCTTATGACATCGTTGCCGTAATCGATGCGCCGGACAACATTAGCGCAGTGGCGCTATCGTTGGCTTTTAGCTCGGGCGGATCCGTTCGAGATATCAGCACGACCCCGCTGTTGACGGTTGAAGAAGGCCTCGAAGCGATGCGCAAGGGCGCGCGCGCTCTTGGTGCATACAAACCGCCGACGCGACAATTAACGGCTGCCGCGAAAAACTAAAAAATCTGAACACGAGGCCCGCGTAGGCGGACCTCGTGTTCAGCGGATGGACTTCGTTTAGGACGTTCCGCCGCCGCTAGAGTCCAGACGGCCGCACGAGACTTCATGCTGCAGAGCCGTGCCGGACGTGCCGGCGTGGATGATGAGGACGTAATTGTCTGAGAGCAACTTGGCTCCCGACGCGTTCACCCTCGTGCGACTGCGTCCGTTGACGACATCGCTGAGCGTATATGCCGAGTTGCGATTGGCTTGCAACGATTCGCAGCTCTTGCCGCGATAGATTCGCGCAGATTCGCGACCCGCTCGGGTTGATTTGATATTGAGGACGACTTCCGTCGTGGAGCCGTGACGGAACAATGTCACCGTTCCGACTTGTCCGGAATTGTTCATCTCTTGCGTCCCGCGCTGTGTGCCGGCGCCCGTGTCGCTCGGCGCAATCTGCGCGAAAGTTGGCGCCGTTGTGGCGAAAAGGGCAGCGACGATCGCCGCAGTCATTTTAAAATTCTTGTTCATGGTAGACTGACGCTACCAGGCTAGCAAGAGAATGTCTGGTCAAATTCGACCAGCTTTAGCCGAAGGTTACCGCAAGCATAGCGATGTCGTCGTGCGGCGGTGCAACGAGCGATTGCTCAACGAGCCGAGGGAGCAGATCCTTGACGCCCCGCGTGTCAGGATGTTCGACCGCTTTCCGAAGGCGTTCGAGTCCTTGAACGATGTCCCGGCCCGCCTCGATGACGCCGTCGCTATAGAGGAAGAGGCCCCAGGCTCCCGTGAGATCGACGACGTGATCGCCCCGCAGAAGATCACTTCCCCAACCGAGCGGCATCTCGCCCGATTCCAGCCAAGCCGTTTCGCCCGACGTCTTCGCGAGGAGTGGCGGAGGATGTCCCGCGCTTGCGTAGTGCATGTGCGTGCGGTCCGGTGAGATGATTCCGAGGAACGCGGTCGCGCTCGCCTCGGGATGTTCGGTGCGAAGACCGTCTTCAACGCTTTGCAAAACCGACCCCGGACTCCCCGATTCAAGCGCGTTCGCTCGCAGAGTTACGACCCGCATGCTGTAACGAAGCTTCCCCATTAACACCGCAGCTTCTGCGCCGTGACCCGTCACGTCCCCGAGCGAGACGGCTACCGAACCGTCGGGCAACGCCACCGCATCGTACCAATCGCCACCGATGATATGGCCACCGCACGATAAGTAGAGAGCCTCAAATTCAAGCCCCTCGACCTCCGGCAGCGCCGGCGGAAACGAGGCGCGCAGGAACGAGGAAATCAGCGTCAGCGCCTCTGCGTCCGCGGGGGGATGTTCGTCGTGCAAAAGGGTCGTTGTGCGGCTGGAAGCGCTTTGGTGTTTATCGAGGACGAGCGTGTCCCAGCCAATGCCAGAAGAGGAAATGTCCATGAGGACCCCCGTTTTCTGACCTGAGGCTACCAGGGACCGTCGCAGACGTCTGTCCCGAACTGAACAGCCTCTACGAGGCGCATCATGTGATACTCGGACCGATGCGCAAACTTTACCGGACGGCAACAAATCCGAAGGGCTTTTCCGGATTACCTGATTACGAGATCCGGCGGACGAAGATCTATCGTACGGCGTCGCATCCGGACGGACCATCGAGCGTTGCGCAATACGATGTTCTCGCAGGAAAATTCGTTCGAACGCTCGCCCATCCAGCCGGCTCTCCGGGATTGGCGGAGTACGTGATGCGAGGAAACCAGATCTATCGAACGGCGAACCACCCACTCGGTCAGTCTGCTTTACCGGACTATGAAATCCGGACTTGATCGGTCTTGCTCAGCATCCCGCAGCTGAACCTGTTAGCGTTTGCGCATGCAACTATTACGAATCCAACACTTATCGGCGATCGCCGGCGCACTGGTTATAGCGAGTGCCGGTCTTCATCCGGCACTTGCCGACGGTCCCGTTACCGTCACGGTAAACGGTTCAACCGTCAATCTCAGCCCCGCACCCACTGAGCGCACGGGCCGCGTCTTCGTTCCGCTCCGGGGCGTCTTTGAGAACCTCGGCGCAACCGTCGTTTATGACAATGGAAATATCAACGCCACCAGCCGCGGCCACGCGATCTCTTTGCGCGTCGGCTCACAGCAAGCTACAGTCGACGGTCAGCAACAGACGATTGATGTAGCACCCTTCATCATTGGTGCCTCAACCTATGTTCCGCTGCGTTTTATTTCGCAAGCGCTTGGCGCCCATGTGAACTACGACGGCAACAACAATCAAGTCGCCATCACGATGAACGCGATGAGCCCCAGGAACGAGACGATTACACCGGTCGCTCGCAATGACAATGAACTGTCGCTGCAGAGCGTGACACCGGGTCGCGGCTCGACCGTAAATTCTCGCCGCCCAACCATTGAAGCATTTTTCGGGGAACGCAGAGCTGATCCGAATTCGCTCAGAGTGTACGTTGACCGCGTCGACGTGACGCAGAATGCGACACGCTCGCCAGGCGGAATCGCCTACGCCCCGCAAAATGCACTCGAAGCCGGAAGTCACACGATCCGGGTCACCGGCGTGGACGCCTCAGGCCAGTCCTTCGATCGCTCGTGGGAATTCTCGTCAGGATCCAACTCGAGGAATACGTCGATTGACAACGTTAGACCAGGATCCGACGCGATGGTTTCCAACCGGTTTACCGTCACCGGCCACACGTCACCGAACGCTGCGGTCGTCATTCAGATTGGCTCTTCCAACGAAGCGCAGTCGAATTCGATGGGTGCAATTATCGGACGTCAAGATAATGGCGGCTGGCAGCAAAACAGCACCATGCAGATGGAGCTGAGCGCTGACAGCAACGGCTACTTCTCGCAGAGGATCGATATGGGAGCCGCAGGCGGTTCCAACCTTCTCATGGTCATCCACTCGACGGACCAGGAAACCGGCGCGGCCGCGACGCCTTTCCGGGAAAACCTGCGCGTCCAATAAACTAGGGACGCATCTACGTGAACGGAAAGCGCCGTGGCCCGAGGGTTACGGCGTTTTCCGTCTCGAGCATGGTCTTGAGCCGTTCCAGTAATGCGCGAGTTATAGCGTGAGCAGCGCTGTCCTCGAAGACGGAATGAAACATGGCCTCGAGAGCGAGAAAAGGCGGGTCGTATCGACCCTTGAGCGTGAGCTCCGTTTTGCTCCCGAGCGGCCGAATCGTGAATCTACCTGCGAAGCTGAGGCGTAAGTCGTTCGCAGAATGCCAGCGGATATCCAAGCGGTCATCATGACGCCCGAGGAACGTTCTCGTCGGGTGAGCCTCGACATCGACGTTGACCGTGCGTATGAGCGCTAATGCTTCGGGATCTGCCCCATCTTTATCGGGGAAGGTCAGCTCGAGGATATGACCGTGAATGCGGAAGTACTGCTCAAGGCTCCGGAGCACGATCGAGGACGGACAGTCGATATCGATGTGCTCATCGACTCGGTCTCTTCGGTTGTCTTGTTTAGAAGTGATCAAGCGAAGGTGCTGCTCTGGCATTCTAAATTCCGGCAATTCGATGATCCCTTCCGTATTCAGCATCGCTAATGCTTTCGAAGATCGCGAACGTACTGTCCAATCCGGTCACAGCGAGCGTTCGACGGGCGTCCTCCGAATGTACGACGAGACGCACTTCTCCGTTTCGCATCCACATGTGGTTTCGTAGTTTGGTAAGTTGCAATAAAAAATTGAAGTCTAAATGCTCGCCGTCCGAGCAATCTATTATTGCGACGTTCGCATCATGTAGCCGAGCGAATGCCGATCGCATGTTGTCCGGAGTAGAGAGGTCACCGTGAGCCAAGAAGACGACGGCAGGAACCTCGAGCCCGTCGATCATTCAAGGCGCTTCAGACGCTGGATCATTACCGGCGTCGGCACTCTAACGTCGCGAGCAATCTTCATCCAAGCCAGCACCTTGACCGTCAACCATGTCGCGTCGAACTCGAACCAACGCAACCCATGGCGGGCGGAGAACGGAAAAGCGTGATGGTTGTTGTGCCAGCCCTCACCCCAGCCGAGGAGCGCGACCCACCAATTGTTCGTCGACTCATCGCCAGTGTTGAACGTTCGATAGCCGCTATGATGCGCGGCGCTGTTGACCAGCCACGTAATGTGATACGTGAGTACGATTCGAACGAAGATTCCCCAGATGACCCACGACCATCCACCAATCGCAAATAACACGATCGCGAGCGCGATCGTCCACAGAACGTACGTCTTCTCAAGGAAGCGGTAGAACGGATCTCCGGCGAGGTCGGGTGTGATGCGTTGCTGCTCCTCAGTCGAGAGCCGCGCATCATTAGGACGATAGAGCCACTGGAAGTGACTCCAAAGCAGTCCGCGATGAATGTCATGCGGATCGCCGGCTTTGTCAGTGTGCGCGTGGTGTGCGCGATGCGTCGATACCCATTCGATCGGGCCACCTTGCAGAGCTAATACGCCGAGCAGTGCGACTACATATTCGAGCGGCTTGCGCAGCTTCAAACTGCGGTGCGTCAGCAGCCGGTGATATCCAAGTGAGATACCCCACGCGCCCGTCACGTAGTAGAGCGCAATCATGACAAAAAAAGCGCTCCACGTGAACGTCCCCGGAATGAACGCGCAGAGCGCCCCGAGATGTACGACAGCGAGGCCCGTGAACGTGATCCACCTGGGGGCGCGGCCGGTCTTGGATTCCCAGGTGTTCACGCTCATTGTCTCCCCCCGATTCTACGTGGGTTCGAGCGAGAAATCTGTATAGAAGGAGACTGTTATGCCGGAATTGGCGCCGCTGGAATAAAGCGCGGCTCGACCACAGATAACTGCGCGCCGTCATGGAGTTGACCGAGATCTTTGAGCCGGTCGAGCATGGCTTTCGTCAAAATTACCGGTGCGGCAACGAGCAGCATCTCGGGATTTCCGATGTGAATGTCTTGTGTGAGAATCGAGTTTTCTTTTACTAGGCCGAGTGGAATTTCTTTGACGATACCATCGGGCGAGGGCCGCGCATTCACCGGCAACTTGGTCGTCGGAGTCGGGCCATAGGTTTCCACGGGCTGAATAGGAACAGTCCGCTCGAGAACGCGAACGACCCGATCGATCAGCGGCTCGCGACCAACCGGCTTCACAACGAAAGCATCGGCGTCGAGCGCCAGCGCTCCCGCAACGTGTTCGGCCTCGGCGTGCGCCGTCAACACGAGGACCGGCGTGTTTCGCTTGAGGCCGCCCGCGCCGCAACGAATCGCCCTCAGCAGCTCGAGTCCATTCATCCCGCGCATCTTGATGTCGGTGATGACCGCATCGAAGGTCATGTCGGACTTGCCGATTTCATCGATTGCTTGCAATCCGTCGGCCGCCTCGACGACACCGGCGGCGCCGGCTTGTTTCAAGAAGCGAACAATAAGGACCCGAATGAATTCCTCATCGTCGACGACGAGGAAATAGCGATTCGCTAATCGATCTGCTGCGCCCATCTTATCCGTCCGTTCCATTGGCTGATGTCAGTCCTATTTCTGTCTTGAGTTCGCGAAACCGCGACTCGAGTTCGTCCATGTTGCGCGCAGCGAGATTCAGATCTCGATCGCGAGCGGATTGTTCCAGTCCTCTCCAGGCACTTGCGAGCGGACCGGCACAGACGTTTAAGGCCGATCCTTTGCCGGCATGACCGGCTTCGGCCAATTCGACCATGTCTCGCCGTTCGAGCGCTTCCCGTGCTTTTTCGAATGTCGGCTCGGACGTCGTCAGATACTCGACGACAATCGATTGCAATTCCATCTCGTCGTCTTCGCCGACCAACTCCGCCAGCGCCAGGAAGTCGACTGGACGCGTCTGCCCCGGTTCGGCTGTTTTGGCCAGAGATTTCAGCGAACCGGCACCGAGAAGTCCGCCGATTTTCTGCGAAAGTTGTGCAAGACTGGCCGGCTTGAGAACGTAGGTATCCATGCCAGCCGCAAAACAAAATTCCGCTTCGCCCTGGAGTGCATTCGCGGTAAGCGCCAAAATCGGAAGATGGACGGATCGACCCTGTTCGTGTCGCCGGATCATCCGGGTCAGTTCAAAGCCGTTGACGTTCGGCATGTGACAATCGGTGATCAGCAAATCGAACGGTCCGGCTAAGTATGCGGCGTACGCTTCTTGGCCATCGTTCACGATCGTCGGTTTGATATTCAGCTTTGAGAGCTGCCGGCGTATCACGTTCCGTCCAGCCGGTTGATCTTCGGCAACGAGAACGCGGACATTCGGGAAATCCATAAGCTTCGGTGCCGTCGGGACGACGGTCAAGGCCGATGCTGCTTCGCTCGCAACGTCCGAAACGTCGAGCGTAAGCTCGACCAGAAACGTCGCTCCATGTCCGGGCGTGGATTCGATGCTAATCCGGCCGCCCATAGCCTCGGCGAGACGCTGGCAAATCGAGAGCCCGAGACCGGTACCGCCGAAGCGCCGGCTCGTCGACTCATCGCCTTGTGCGAACGGAGTGAAGAGCTTTTCTTGCACCTCGAGCGGGATGCCGATTCCGGTGTCCGTGACGGCAAGCTGCAGCGCGATCTGCTTATCGGCTTTTGCCACGTGACTCAAGCGAACGGCAACCTCGCCGTGCTCCGTGAACTTGAGGGCGTTGCCGATCAGATTAAAGAGGATCTGTCGGAATCGATACGGATCGCCATGACACCAAGGGATAGGCGCGTCGATCAACGCTTCGAGCTTGAGCCCCTTATTGGTTGCCAACAGCTTGAGCGTTTGTACGACCGTTTCGACGACAACAGCCGGTGCGTACGGCGTACGCTCCAGGTGCAGCATTCCGGCCTCGATCTTGGAAAAGTCGAGAATATCGTCGATGACGCGGAGAAGACCGCTGGCGGATTCGAGAATGAGCGCGAGCATCTCGTGCTGTTCGCGATCGAGTTGCGTAAGCGCGAGCAGCTCGGTCATGCCGGCGATCGCGTTCATCGGCGTGCGGAGCTCGTGACTCATGGCCGCCAAGAACGCCGTTTTTGCACGACCGGAGTCTTCGGCGGCAAACTGCGCCATGTTCGTTCGCGCCAGTTCCGTTAAAGCTTCGTCGCGAGCCACATCGTCACGTTCGATCGTCCGCTCGGCGAGGCGCTGCTTCAGTTCGGCGTTGGTGCGCGCCAGCTCGGTAATAGCCTCGTCTCGCGCGACATCGTCGCGTTCGATCGTCCGCTCGGCGAGGCGCTGCTTCAGCTCCGCATTGGTGCGCGCCAGCTCGGTGATGGCTTCGTCTCGGGCCACGTCATCGCGTTCAATCGTCCGCTCGGCGAGACGCCGCTTCAGCTCGGCACTCGTGTGCTCGAGTCGAAGTTCGAGCTCGGAATTCGCGCCGGTGAGTTCGAGAATGATCTGGCGCAGCTCGTCGAGCTCACCCCTTACGGGTGGAATCACGACTTAATCATGCAGGATGACGTTCAACAACGACGAGTGAACGTTGAGGTGGCCGTTGTACTCGATGAACCCGAGCTTGCGGAACTTGTTCATGAATCCGCTCACCCTCGAGCGCGTCGTCCCGATCATTTCGGCGAGCGTCTCTTGACTGATGGCGGGAATCACCGTCTCTGGCTTGCCCTCTTTCCCAAAGTTGGCAAGGAGCAGCAGAATACGAGCTAAGCGCTTTTCGCTGGAATTGAAGAGCTGATCGACGAGATCTTCCTGGATGCGGATATTGCGCGAGAGTAAGTGCGCTAAGAAGATCGCTGAAAATTCCGGCTTGGAGCGAACCAGAGAGACCATCGTTTTCTTCTTGACCTCGAGCACTTTGCAGGGCGTTAACGCCGTTGCCCGCGCCATCCTGAAGGGCTGCCCCGCTAGGCATTCCTCGCCGAAAAAACTGCCCTCATCGAGAACCGCGATGATCGCTTCCTTACCGCGCGTCGATAGAATGCTGAGTTGGACTTTGCCTTCTTGCAGGTAGAAGACTGATTCAGCGCCGTCCCCTTGCGGGTAAATGGCGTGCTTTTTCTTATAGATATGAACGATTCCACGAGTGCCGAGAAGGGATTCGATCGACTGCGAAGCTTGTGGCATGGCTTGCATTATGACGGCGTTCAAGCGTCAGGTCTGTATAAATAGCGACACTCCGCACGTTTGAATCCGTTACGTACTGAGCAATATAGACCAGACTTGAGTACGGATGCCATGTAGCGTTGGAAAACGTGAGTTTTCGTCTTAACCGCGGGATACACCACGACATTGCCCCGCATCGATCCTATCGGAACCTTCCCATCGGAGCGAAAGCGATCCTGACAACGATCCCAGCTGTCGTGATCGTTGAGTTGCTGGTCGTCCTTTGCGCGCAATGGTGTCTCAATGCGATGTCAAACGTCGCGTTCTTTGCTTCGCGCTATGAAGGCGTGCCGGCCCGGCCCTTCGCCGATCCATTTCTGTTCGTGACGCTCCATCCGATGACGTTCGACATCCGCCACAGCGACTGGCTGGAGCTGCTGGTCGTGATGCTCGTATGCGCGATCATAATCGTCGGGCTCTCCGTGTGGAGAGAAATTGCCGCGCCGGTCCGGTTTTTCATCAATCTCAACGCTCTGTTAATCGGTGGGGCCGCGATCTTTTTGTTCCTGGCTGGCCACTTGGGCTACGACAGTGCAGCGTTCTCGCAGCTCATGTTAAGGACTGCGCTTCTGACCTGGCTCGTGATTCCGGTATTCGTCGGGTTTTTCGCCGTGCTGTTTCCGTTCAGCATCATGGAACGGATCGGATTCATTTTGCTCACCGTAGCATGGGACGTACCGCTCTCGATCGTGCGCTATACGTGCTTCATCGCGATTCTCGGCAAGACGGGACCGATCGCGATGACGGATCTGTATTTTATCTTTGGTCCGTTGCTGGATGTGGTTCCGGTCGTTTGTTTCTTGAGTATCTTGCTGGTTCGTTTCGCGCGCGCGCTGCAGTCGCAGAAGGTCTTATGGGGCTCGGAATAGTCTTAGTTCTCCAGACTTGGACCTGGATCGTGGTCGCGATCATGGTCGTGTACGCGATCCGGCACTGGATATTTACGCTGAATCGATTGACGGGATGGCAGCGTCCGTACTATCAAGATCTGCTCGACAGCGATCTCCCGCCCGTATCGATCATCGTCCCCATGCGCAACGAAGATACGGTCGCAGCTGCAATCTTCGACGCGCTCGTCGCATCAAACTATCCGAAGGATCTGATTGAGATCATCCCGGTCGACGATCAATCTCAGGACGATACGACGACGATCGCGTACGCGTATTCTCAACGTTATCCGTTCATCAAGCCGATCTACAACCTTCAAGGCGAGCGTGGCAAATCGAATGCGCTCAACCGCGCGTTAGCCCACGCTTCGAACGAGATCGTCCTCGTGTTCGACGCCGACTACACTCCCGGCAAAGATCTCGTCCGTGAGCTTGTCATGGCCTTCATCGATCCGGAAGTCGGGGCTGTCATGGGCAGGGTCGTTCCCCGCAACAGTTCGACGAGCTTCATGACCCGATTATTGGCGTTGGAACGGTCCGGTGGGTATCAGGTCGATCAACAAGCGCGTTACAATCTCGATCTCTTTCCTCAATATGGCGGGACGGTCGGCGGTTTTCGGCGCTCGGTCGTCATCGCGCTCGGCGGCTTCTCGGTCGAGACCCTTGCGGAAGATACGGACCTTTCGGCGCGCCTCTTCCTGAATGGTTGGCGCATCAGTTATGCCAACCGCGCCGAGTGTTACGAAGAAGTGCCGGAGACGTGGGACGCGCGCTTCACACAGCTTCGGCGCTGGGCGCACGGCCACAATCGGGCCTTCGCGGTGAACATTCTCCCGCTGCTGCGCTCGAGCAAGCTTTCTCCTGTCCAGAAACTCGACGCCGCACTCCTGCTCTTCATCTACTGCGTACCACCGATCTTGCTCAGCGGGATCGCGACGAACGCGCTGCTGTTTTTCATGGGTGCGATTCCGTTCTTTCCCGGGATCCTGTTTGCGTTCTTCGTCGTGAGCTACAACGCAATGGGGAACTTCGCGCCGGTTTTTGAGGTCGGTGCGGCTGAGGTACTCGATGGTGGTCGCGAACGGTTGTACCTCCTGCCATCCCTATTCTATTTATTCTTGTTCAACAGCTGGGCCGTTACGAGCGGAGCGATCGATGCGTTCGGCGACTTCGTAAAAGCGCGACGCGCGCAATGGGACGTAACGCGGCATGCAAGGCAGAAGCAAAAAGATGCTGCTTCTGCTTAGCATTTCAGCCTTCGCGCTGATGCTCCTCATCCCGGCCATACCGACACTCTTGGAGATCTTTCGGCCAAAAGACGACGTCCAGCTCCACATCTCCGAAGGTTATGAGCGCGACGCGCGCTGGTTCGGTACGGCGCTCCGCGCGATGCTGTCGCCCTTTGTGGCCGCTGCGCACGGCGCGGCGTTTAGCGAGGAAGTCAAACTCCGCACCAACGAGGAGGTCAAATGGGCCCCCGACTTTGTGATCGAGGCGGAGAAGCGCGTACGAGGAATCTCGGTTGGCGACCGCGTGCGAGTAGGTCAGGGTGCCGGGATTCGCGATGCCTACGCGCTCGAATCACTCGACGTCGAGAGCGGCGTTGTCGCGCGAACGCTGACAAGCGACGGCGTCATGCACATCGGCGAGTCCGTACAAATCCTGCGATGGATCGATGCCAATGGTGAGGTCACGGTCGGTGCCGACTCGAATCTCGGCGTCTCCGCGAGCGGCGGAAGCCGCTTCACGATGGCCGACCACGTGGAATTCGAACGCGTATGGGGTTCACCGGTGGCGACGCAGACTGCGGCTGAAGAACCGTTTACGTTTGAAAAGCACGAAAATAAAAGGCGCCTAGAATCCGTACAAATAGGACAGACGCACGTCGACGCCGGCAAATCGATGATCCTGTACGGCGCGGTCCGGATCGAAACGAACACGCACATCCCCTCCCACATCAAGGTTCATGGACCGCTCTACATCGAGCCGGGCGTTCGGATTGATGGAAACGTTATTGTGCGCGGCGACGTAACCTTAGCCTCGGACGTCGACGTCAGCGGACACGTGTTTGCGGAGGGCGTCGTGCGGTTGGGACCGCGTTCACGCGTGGGTCGCAGGGGTGGCGTGAAAACGGTGTACGCCGGCGGGCATATGCAAATTGCGAACGACGTTGAAGTCCAAGGTTGGATCGTTGCCGACGCGGGCGGCAAGACGCTGTGAGTCGACGCGGCGTGGTGGCACTCGTGGCGCTGATCGCGTTGCTCCTGGTCTTGCTCCGAACCTCACAGCTGACCACGATCGCAGACCAGCGCGCTGTCGGCGTTGCCCTCGTCTACACACGACAGGACGTTCGGCCGAGCAACGAGATCCGCGCGGTGTACGAAGAGACGTTTCGCGAGACCGGCATTCCATTCCGATGGATCGCGTCAACGGACATCTCGCTGTTCCGCGGAGACGCGCTGCACAGAATGTACGCAGCGATTGTCTTCCCCGATGGGGTCAATTTGCGCCTTCCCGAAGAAGCGATTCTGGAATTGACCCGCTATGCGAGCCTCGGCGGATTGGTCGTCACCGTCTCCGATGCGGGAACGCACACGACGAACGGACAGTATCGTCCAGGCTCGCTGTTTGCTGAAGTCAGCGGCGTCGATGATTTTCTGTACCAAACGCTTCGTGCCAAAGCCTTTACGAGCGGTCCGATGCAGTTTACGGATTCCGCGGAACCAAAGCGATGGGATGTACCCTCCGGTAAGATCATCAACGACGAACTCTCCAGCTACCAATATGGGCCGCTGACGTATCAGTTCCCGCGCGCCGAGATTTTGAGTAACGACGTCGTCGTCGATGCGGGTGACGGACCCACGCCGATGATCACGCGAAGGTCCGTCCACCTTGGAACCGTGGCGTACCTTGCGCTACCGCTCGGCTACTTGCGCGCCAACAGCGACGGTTTTCCCATGACGCTGCTCAGTACGCTGCTTACGAGCAGTAGCGACTTGCCGCATCTCGTGGCCGCTCCTGATGGCATCGGGGAATTGATTCTTGACATTCACATCGACTCCAATAACGAATTCCTCGGGATCCCGAACCTCCGCCATCGCGGATTGCTTCGGCGTGCCGTCCACATGGAATTCGACGTTACAGCAGGCCCCGATCTCGATCGGATCGGTGACGGCCTTGGATTTGACGCATGCCGGACGGGCCGCAAATATCTCGGGATGTTGTTGCCTTATGGGAAAATCGGTTCGCACGGTGGATGGGCGCACAACCTGTTCGCCAAGAACTTGGAAGAACACCGCTATTCCGTCGCACAAGTGCGCGAGCTTGTCGATCGCAACAGTCGCTGCCTCGAGTCTATCACCGGCCAGAAGATTCGATCGTACGCTGCACCGGTCGGCGTACATCCGCAGCCGATGATGACGAACGTCCTCGACAGCCTTGGCATCAAAGGCTACTACTACACAGGCGATACGGGTGCGCCCGTAGAGCGGCCGTTCTTTAACGGCAAGCTCGTGTCGAAGTACAGTTGGGCGTTTCCGATCGTTCCGTTTGGTAGATCTGCGTCGGTCGCTGAAATGCGGCGCGCGCACATCCCGGCATCGGCTGTCGAACGCTGGGTCGAGCAGACGGCCTCGTATGCCGCAGATCGGCGCGGGATTTATCTGATCTACAGTCACTCGTACGATTTTTTGGCGCCCGCGTATGCGGACGCGCTCGGACGGTCGCTCGATCGATTGGAAGTGATGCAGCGCGAAGGAGTGTTGCGCATGACGGACATGCCGTCAGCCGCAGCGTTCATGGATCGCTTCGTTGCAACAACGTCATCGTTCATCAAGACGCGCAGCGGGGTGGATGTGCATTTGCATAACGTGAACGGACTGCGTTCGATCGCATTTGCCCTGCCGTCGGCATGGCTCCTGAAAAATGCCCAGCTCCCCGAGGGTATTCGCCAGATGTCGACCCAGGGCAATTACACGATCTTTGCGGTGAACGGCGACTACCGCGATCTCGACCTCACGTTTGTTGGAGCATCATCATGATCGGTCGCAATCTCGCCGTTTGCATCGTATTTGTCTCAATGCTGATCGCGCCGCTCGCCGCCCAAGCCGGCGAATGGGAGATTAACGACACCGTCTCGGGCTTTACGAGTCCCGGCGATGTATACGGACCATGGAACGCAGTCACGCTCAGCGACCGCGAGCAAATCGGAAAAGATAAACCGGGCATCTCGATCGTCGACCAGACAGACTCAGATTCCGGCGGTCCGACACACGGTCTCGAAGTCGTGCTCGACGACTACCATGATTGGTCGCCAAAATTCTTCACCTACGCCGCGGTCGGTGTCTCGAGCGGCAACCTGCTTCCTACGCGCAGCGCATATCTGGAGGGCGACGTAAAATTCGGTCAGCAAGGCGCGACCGTGATGGGCTTCGGCGCCGGCACAGTCGTGAATCCGAACGGCGTCGTGCAGAACTACCTCAACATGGGCCCCTCATGGTACCACGGCAATTTTAATGTGACGCTGCGCTGGCTTCCGTCATTCACGAGCGGCCGCATGGGCACGTCGACCGGAATCCTCACCGCGGCGAGCGGCGCGGAGGGAGTCACGATTACGACGCTGACCTTGCTGGCGGGCGATGCGCCGCCAAACGGCGTCTTTGCGCCAACACTTCCAAACGAGATTGGTCAACGCGCGCTCCAGGCTGGTATCGACGTCAAACATTGGCTCAACCGCAAGGGAGGGTACGACGTTGGCATCTCGATTGGGCGCTTAACGGACAGCACGAGCGGCAACATGATTTACATTCGCCGCGCGCTCAGCGTCGGTATCTTCCGCGAAGTCGGACCCTAGGCTAGAGATTGGCGACTGTAAGCGGAGTGATGAGACCGTCGAGTATACGAATGTACCATCCTGACTCAGCGCAGTACCATGGATAGGCGAAACCGGGCGAATACTGCTGCTGGACTGAGCTCGCGTACGTTGTGGCTCGGCTGACGTCGTTCATCACGAGCGCCACGAAGGCAATGTCGGCCCAGGGATACTCATCCGGTTTCTGCAGTGACGGCCATCCGGGAAATTCAGCGGAGAACTGCGCGTACGCGCTCTGCGCGGGCGGCGACGCGGGAGCAATAACACCGTGCAATATTGGAAAGAGCTGCGAGGCCGCGTCCTGCCAATTGCCGGCTTGCGGCCACGTCAGGCCCCCGTTGTCGAGGGCGACGGCAAACTGATTGAGGCTCGCGCTCCACATCTCGGACCCGATCGAGGCTTGTATTTGCAATGCATGCGCGGAGGCACGCATTGATCCGGCTGCGTCGCCATACACCTGCGAACGCAAGTATGCGAGATCGACCAACCCATGGTAGACCTCGCTGTTGTCCATCAGATATTTCTCTTTGTACGTCGGCAGCGCCCAAGTAAGACCGTCGGCGTCGGTAACCGCATCGATGACCGACGCGATCAGCTCGATGCTCGTGTGCAATCCTGCGACATATGCACGCAGCTGCGGGGACCCTTCGCGCGAGGCTGCCGCCGCGAGCGTAATAAACGTCGCCGCGTACGAATCGACCGAATCGGCGCTTCCCGTCGAGCTTAGCGCACCATTCGACGCAACGTTATAATCGGTGATTGCGCCCGGCAAAGACCACGGATTGGGCGCGGTGCTATGGGCGACATACCACTGCATCCACTGCTGAACGTTGATGAAATCGACGCCGCCATGCACCGCTCCGGTCGCCGCGATGTTCGCGAAGTACGGATTGATCTGCGTGCTCGTGTAGAGGATCCCGCCATCGGAACGCTGTTGCCCGGCAAGATTCGTCGCAACGAGCTGCACCTGCGTCGCAGGGAGCGCGGTTGCAACGGCCGTCGATAAGGTGGCCGGGATACTCGATCGCGTTCCACCAGCGCCTCCGCCACCGCCGCAGGCAGACAGAATCGCCGCGATACATAACGCGCCGACCAAACGGGCGTGTGCTCTCATTCGCAGTTCCTCCATGAACCGAAATCAGATCACGAGCGCCCTTCTGTACTGCCGGGCTATGTCAGCTAAAAAGCGAGCGAATTGATCAGGTTTTAAGATTCGGCTTGGCAACTTTGGAGGCCGAGTTAGCACAGTGCACACAACGAAGTGTGTGAGCAGTTCTATACAGACGGAATAGCGGCCGCCTGGTAGCGTCAGCAGTTGGAGGTCTCGAAGATCTTGCGACGCTTGGCGATATTCACGGTTTTGTCTCTGACGTTGGCTCTCGGACGCGTGGGAACGTCGCTCGCTGTCGCTGCCGAAGACCTTGGGACGCCTCCGGCCGGTCAATATCCGATCATCTTCAACAATCGTACCGTCTACGCCAAGCCCGACGTTCTCAAAGAAAATCGCGTGCTCGCAGCGCTTGTCAAAGACGGGCACATTTATGTCCCGCTGCGCAGCATGTTCGAGGAGATGGGCGCCACCGTCACGGTATCACCGGACGGCAAAACGATCACCGCGATTAAGAGCGGCGTCAATGTTTCGGTGACGCTTGATAAGCCGGAGGTCGTCGTCAATGGGGAGACGCGGCCACTCGATGTACCGCCGATGCTCTACGAGGGCGTCGTGCTCGTCCCGGTGCGCGTGCTCTCCGAAGCACTCGGTGCTTACGTGCAGTGGGTTGGATCGAAGGAGGTTGTCGTCGTGCGTTACATTCCGCCGCCGCCACCACTCGCGCCGCCGCCGACGTTGGCGCCAACCGCAGCACCAACGCTCGCGCCGCTTCCGCCTGTGCCCGTGCTTGCGCCCACTGCTGCACCGACGGAACGAGCGGCCCCCGGTTTCGTCCAAGCCGCGATTACCGTGGGCGCACAGAACTTCAACGAGTTCTCTGCAGGCCAATTCTGCTACTCGTGGGTGGTGAACGGAGCCTACGCATTCGGTGGTTCGAGCGGCTCGGAGTTCGCCCTCAAAGTCGACTATCGCCACGACTCGTATGTCACGAGCAGCAATCTTACGGATGCTCTGGGCAACCAATACACGCATTTCGCGACCATCGACGGCGGCATGGCATATACGCCCGTTTTTCTTGCACAACAAAGCACGCTTGATGCGCGCGCCGAGTTTCAGGTGGCGTCGCCGCGAATCTACGTGGGAGCCGGCTACCTCTACGCATCCACGAATTACGGATATCCGCACCTGAGCGGTTTCGGTGGCGGCATCGAAAAATTACCGGAGCTACGGGCGGGTTTGAGTTTCTACGGCTCGGCGTTCTATTATCCGTCGGCTACTGGAAACTATACCGTCAGCAATCCGCTGAGCTCGAATTTCGGTACGGTCTACAACCAGCGATACGGAATTCTCAAATACGATATCGGCATCGCGCTGGCGGCGCGGCATTTGCCGGTCTACTTGTACGGCGGATACGGCGGCGACCGGTATTATGCGGACCATGCTGCGCCGATCGGCCAAATTCATGACGGTCCGTACGTCGGACTCGGCGTGAAGCTATGATCCGCCGTCTCGCCACGCTCGCGTCTCTCGCGGCGCTCGTAGCTTGCAACGGCGGCGGCTTCTGTGGAAATTGTACGGTGCCGCCGTACAGCACAACGGGAACGGGAACCGGCGGAGTCGTTCTGCCGCCTGGCGTCACGGCGCCTCCAGCCTCGGCCGTAACGTGCAGCCAAGGCGGATCGGCAATCGCGCTTGGCCCCGCACTCTCGCCGTTCGCACTTCTTGCCGGCGCCACGATCACGAATACCGGCCTCACCGTCGTCACGAACGCGCCCGGTGCCGTTACCGGAAGCACCGCCGACGATCTCATCGGTGTGTCGCCGGGAACCGCAGTCACGGGATTTTATCCGCCAGGCACGGATACCGGCGGGATAAACGCGATTTACGCTGCGGGTTACAATACGAACGCCGCGGTGCCGTTGGCTGCCGAAAACGCGTTAGTGACGGCGTATAATGCTGCGGCGGCAGTGCCGGCGACGCAGACATTCCCTGGTGGACAAGATCTTTCTCAGGCGAGCATCATCGGATACCCGACGGGCACACTACCGCCCGGCGTGTACGCGTCGCCTTCCTCGATGTCGATCATGGCCGGGAATCTCACGCTCAACGGCTTAGGCAATCCGCAAAGTACGTTCGTCTTCCAAATGGCTAGCAGCCTTACTACGACGCTCAACGGCGGCGCCAGCGGAAACATAATCCTGGAGAACGGCGCTAGCGCATGCAATATCTATTGGCAGGTCGGAAGCTCAGCTACGCTTGGCGGTGCAACCTTCTACGGCGACGTCTTCGCGTTGTCGTCGGTCACCCTTACGACGTCTACATCGTTCGCCGGCCGTGCGCTTGCGCGCAATGGGTCGGTCACGATCGCCACGGCCTCACTGATCACCAACCCTGGTGGCCTCTAGTCGTGCAAAATTACGTTCAGTAACGCGGAATGAACGTGAAGCTCGCCATTGTATTCGATGAAGCCGAGCTTGCGAAATTTGTTCATAAACGCGCTCACGCGCGAGCGGGTCGTCCCGATCATCTCGGCGAGCGTCTCTTGACTGACTGAGGGAATCACCGCGTCCGGCCGCCCGTCTTTCCCGAAGTTCGCCAGCAGCAATAATATTCGGGCCAAGCGCTTCTCGCTCGAATTGAAGAGCTGATCGACGAGATCTTCCTGGATTCGAATGTTGCGCGTGAGCAAGTGCGAGATGAACTGCTCTGAAAATTCCGGCTTGGCCCGAACCAGCGAGATCATCGTTTTTTTCTTGATTTCAATGATACTGCAGGTCGACAGCGTCGTTGCCCGGGCCATCCGAAGCGGCTGCCCCGCGAGGCATTCCTCACCGAAGAAATTACCTTCATCCAGAACTGCGACGATCGCTTCCTTTCCCCGTGAGGACAGGATGCTGAGCTGGACCTTGCCGTCTTCCAGGTAAAAAACCGAGTCGGCTGGGTCTCCCTGGGAAAAGATCGTGCGCTTCGATTTGAAGGCATGAGCCTTACGCCGGCTGCCCACCAGGGCAATGATCGTCTGACGGTCGATCATCGCCGCGCAAGGCCTCTCGTCGAAAACACGCTGCCTTCCACGCTGTACGACTAATTGGTTGTCGCCGGGGCGTCATTCCTCTATGGGTGTGTCACGGGCGTGTTACGGGTGCCGTCTCATTCGTTCGAGCGGAGGCCGGCGTATGTTTCGAGAGCCTTCGCGATGAGATCCCAGTCGGTTGCGTCTAAATCTGCGCCCCGCTCGATTGACGTAACGGCTGTTTTTGCCTCCTCACCGTCGACTTCGATCACGTAAATTCGATTATTATTGATGCGGCGCGAAAGGTCGGCGGCTGCATCGCGATCGCTCGATATCATCGATTTACCGTCATACCATAATGATAGAGCATTTCGTGCTCGGCGTCTGTTTCTATTGAGACAAATCGATGCGCGCTCGCTTGCGCGCCGACGTCACCGAGCGCACGTCGTACATAAGAATTAATGGTTGTTGTATACGGAATACGGGTACGCCGTAAACGTGAGCATCAGCCCAATAGGATCGGTTACTTCCGCTCCCGCCACAATCGAGGCGCTCGATCCAATCGTACAGCCGATTACAAACGCCGATGCTCTCGTCGCGCCGGTTACGCTCGCGACAACGGCGCTACCGCCGACGGGTGCGGCGTCGGCGACGTTGAGTGCTATTACTGCGCAGCTCGACAATACGAATAATTCGAGCGGATTGCTCCCTGCCGGCGCAAACGGATGGCTAGCGCAATCGTATGCCGCCCTTGCGATGTTCTCGGGTACGATGGCGCTCCAGACCTTTTTAACTGATCCCGTCCGGCCGGCCATCGCACCAATCGAGCCGCTTGACCGAACGCACGCGAACCGCGCGATCGAAACCTCCGGCTAATACGGTTTGTCGAAGACGCTCGGGATGTCGTACGTGCGGCCACGGATCGGACGTCGCGTGAGAAATCTTACGACGCCGATTAGACTCCAGACCGCAACGAGTTGCCGAAATCCAAACTGTTCGAATATAGCCGTCCAGAACAGTCCCCAGACAACTCTCAAGCGATGGCTTCGGAAGGATATCTCGTCCAGCAGGAGCGCTGAGGCGGCCTTCATGAGCATCAGCCCAAACACGATCGAGACGAGCGCGAGCTGACTATTGACCGACAAGATTCCGAGGATCGCGCACAAGATCAGGAAGAGTAGGCCGCCGAGCTGCCAAACCGGTGCCAGCCATTCTCCGAGTACGAGGTTCGGAAATGCGAGCCACTCCACAAGCCCGCCGCGCTTATTAAACAAAAGGTTGCGATGGATGCTGACGACCTCCGAGAGGTGGCGATGCCAGCCGATTCGCTGGCCACGCAACTGCGCGATGGTTTCGGGAACGTTCGTCCAGCAAACGGGCTGAACGACGAACGCGATACGATAGCGCTTTCTTTGGGTCCGCATATACGAATGGATCCGGACGGTCATCTCGAGATCTTCCCAAATCGTATTGACTGAGAATCCGCCGGCTCCCACAATGGCATCTTTTTTCCAAAGCCCGCAAGCTCCGGAAACGATCAGCAAACCATTCAGTGGCGCCCACCCGGCGCGGCAATTCAGAAAGCTGCGCAGATACTCCAAGATTTGACAACGCACGAGAAAATTGCGCGGCAAAGCGTTGTGGAATGGGCGACCATCGCGGATCTGCGCGCCATTGAGAATCCCGATGTTGGCGCCGCAGGCTACCGTCTTCAAGTCCTTCAGGAACGGCTGCACCATTTTTTCGAGACAGTCATCAGCATAGAGGGTGTCGGCATCCGCAGAAAAGAGCAACGGGTAGCGTGCAGCGTTGACGCCCGCGTTGAGCGCGTCGCCTTTGCCGCCGTTTTCCTTATCGATGACAAACAGGCTCGGAAATGAGCGTGACTTATACATCGCGCGGATCGGCTTCGTTGGAAACTTGACATACATCGCCGCGTTGAAGGGGACGAGATCAAACGCCGTCATCAATCGATCCATCGTTGCATCCGTCGATCCGTCGTTGATAACGAGGACCTCGTGCTCGACGGACTTGAGGTAAACGAGCGAACGCACGGCCTGTACAATCTCAGCCTCTTCGTTGAAGGCGGGGACGAGCACGCTTACAGGCGGCGAGAATGCACTGAGAGTCCGGCCTAATTCGTCCCCGGCATCAATCCGAATGCTTCGGGGAAGAGCGACCAGCGCGACAACGATCGTCAGCAAATCAACGAAGTTGACGGCGAGGAAGTAAAGGAACAGTAAGGCTTCCGCGACCAGAATGGGAACGCTGCCGCCGAGTCCCGTCGGAGCTCCGAGAAGAGTGATATGCATTAGAACACGGCTACTAGCTGCGGTGCGTTATACGACCGTTCGGCCATTACTTGCGCGAGCATGTCACGCGCGTAACGGTCCGATTGAGCGTCGTGGATGTACTCGAGTGCGCCCGAGTCGTCGGTGAGATCGGCGATTGCCTGAGCGGCACGATAACGTACCCACCACTCGCTGTCTCCGAGCAGTTCGGCGAGGGCGGAGACCTGGGATGCGTCACCCATGCGACCAAGCGCATTTGCGGCTTGCACGCGGATCTCCCAATTCGCATGTTTTAAGAACTGTGCGGCGCGATCTGCGCCCTCTCTGGGAGCAAACTGCCCGAGTACTTTCAAAGCAGATCGGATGGTCGCGTCGTCCGATGAAGAGGCATCCAGAATGCGATTGATTGCGGGCAGCGCTTCGTCGGCATCGCAGAATTCCAGGTAGCGAACGAGACGTTTCCCCTCGGGCAACGTGAAGATGGCCTCGACGAGCACAGGTGCGAAAATCACGCGTTCCTGTGCGATAATGGCGTCTACCTTTGCGGGGGGCCAGTCGTTGCGCTTAAGACGAAGAATCAAGAAATCTCGTGCCGTCGATGGATCGATCTGAACCAAAGCGTGCGCCGCGGCGATTGAGAGAACGGGAAGTGTTGATGCCATTAGATTCTCGCTCAATTGAGATGCCGATTCTTCCCTTAGAAGACCCAGCATTGTCACTGCAATGAGCCGGCTCGCCGTATTACCTTTTCGCGCGAGTCGTAGCGCGATCGGCACCATTCCTGCGCGCCGAGCGACCTCGTCGAGGTACCAGCGCACGGACATTTGATCGCTGGAATCATCCCCCGCGGCTTCGTCGACGCTATTCCACATAATGATAAAGTCTTCAACGTCTTTTTTGCGGACGCGCGGCAACGGCGGAATAACGCGGCCCGGCTTGCGCAGTATCGGCTCCCATAGCTGGTGGAAGTTTCGGCGACGCTCCTCGTCTAGGCGCGCCCAACGGCGCATGACAACGATTTGAACAACGAGCAACAGAGCTGCAAGCACGCTTGCGGCGGCAATTCCGTAGACGATACGGATGATGACGCTAAAATCGACGGTCAAGTCCAAGACTGATGCCCTTCCTCGTATAACTCGTTCCCTGTATGTATGTCCCGATTTGATACGAGGCGGCCCATCTTGGGCTGAACCAATGGCGACCCACAATGCTCCAGCCGCTCACTTGTGAGACCAGCAGCTGCGGTTCGCCGATATTCTCGATCTCGCGACCCGCGTTCAATCGAATACCGATCGTATTGTTGCCGGCTTTACCGTAATAGTGATCGAAGCCGAGCGCGTAACTGGTGTCGACTCCCGTGCCGGCGAGACTGGCTGCCGTAATCTCCGATGATATGCGAAACGACTTCCAGTAGTGCTCGAGCGTGAACATGCCTGAGTTAACGGATGCGCTTGAGTATGTCGTATGCGACACGCCGAACTTCTCATACCAGGCGCTGCCCGAGCCATAATCGAGCTGCATCAGCTCGGAATTTCTCGGCAGAACGAGGCCCGTTGACGTCGTTAGCTCGACGGTAGCGTTAAATCGCGGGCTGAGCGGCGTAGCGTATCCGGCCAAGATTTGCTGGTCTTGCTTGTAGAACTCTTCGTTTTGCAAGACGTCAACGTAGATCGAGCGCAGATCTGAGTCCTTATGTATGAACATCAGATCGTACGATGACCAATTGCCCAGCCCGTTGTCGAGCCACTGGTACGAGGTGTTGGTCTGCATCTCGATTGTTGCAGTGGCTTGCGGGAGAGGGATACTCTGAGCAAATGATGCTCGGCCGCAGACAAACAACCCAAGGATAACGGCCGCGATTACCGAGCAGATTTTCACGCAGGCACAAGCCGGCTTGTGAACTCGCCAATTACCTTGCCGAGGATTTCGTCAAGCGTTGTTTTCGGCGAGAAGCCGGTGACCGCGGCGACCTTACGTATATCGGGGATTCGCCGCTGGATTTCATCAAAGCCGATCTCGTAGGCGACGTCGTGCGATACGAACACGATCTCGGATTTTGAATTCGTCTTTTTTATCACTCGCTTTGCGAGGTTGAGGATGGTCGTCTCTTCGTTTGTCCCAAGGTTGTACGCTTCGCCGATTGCGCCCGGGTTGTTTATGAGAGCGATCATCGCGGCTGCAATCTCGTCAACATCCGCGAAGCAGCGCGTCTGTTGGCCGTCCCCGTGAACTGTCAAAGGCTCTCCGGACAGCGCCTGCTTGATGAAGGTTGGAACCACCATGCCGTAGCGTCCGGTCTGGCGCGTTCCGACCGTATTGAATAAACGGACGATCGTTACCGGAAGACCCTTCTCACGGTAATAGGCAAAGGCAAGGAACTCGTCGAGCACTTTCGAGCCTGCATACGTCCAGCGCGCTTTCGAGGGTGCGCCGATGACGACGTTATCGGTTTCAAGCGACGGCTTGTGTTCGTTGAGCCCGTAGACTTCAGAGGTAGAAGCGAAGAGAAGGCGCTTGTTTCGTAGCGCGGCTTGAGCCAAGACGATCTCGGTTCCGCGAACGTTTGTTTCAATCGTTTGCAGGGGCTGCGCCAGGATCAGCTTCATCCCGATTGCGGCCGCCAAGTGGTAAACGATATCGCATTCGTCCATCTGCTTGCCGACGAGCTCCGCGTCTTGAATGTTTCCGATTACTCCCCGGAAGCGCGGGTTTCCAACAAGATGTGCAACGTTTTCGAGACTGCCACTGGATAGGTCGTCGAGGATACAGACATTGTGTCCGTCTCGGATGCAGGCCTCAGCCAAGTGGGAGCCGATGAAACCTGCGCCGCCGGTAATCAGAATTCTCATAGCCGTACGACCTTTGCCGTGCCGGCATCCCGGTGCGTGAGGCTGAGCGCGTTTCGCGTATCGATGATGAGCGGTGCGTAAGCCGCGATTCGTGCGAAGTCGATCTTCGAATGGTCGGTGACGATAATCACACAGTCGCTGTTCTTGAGTGTCTTTTCCGAGAGCTCGACCGATGTCAAGGGGTCTGACAGTCGTCGATGCTCGTTCGACTGCATTTTTGAGACGGTTCGGCGCTCCACGTCAAAGTAGAGGTCGGAGCGCAGTTTCTTGGCATGTTTGAAGGCCGAGATTGGAAGCTCGGGCACAAAAGGATCGTGATACTCGACGATCGCCTTTTTCTCGCGTAGGATCCGAATGATGTCGAGGGCCGGACTCTCGCGAATATCGCTGACGTTCTTTTTGAAACTGGCTCCGATAAGAAGAACGCGCGCTCCCTTGAGAGGCTTGTCGAGTTCGCTCAACGCATCTGAGGCGAGCTGCACGACGTGGTGCGGCATGGCAGAATTGATCTGTCGCGCTAAGGTGATGAATCTCGACGCGAAACCGTGCTGCCGTCCCTTCCATGATAAATAGAGAGGCGTTAGCGGTATGCATTCGCCGCCGATGCCGGGGCCCGGATAGAAAGGCATGAATCCGAACGGCTTGGTTTTGGCGGCGTCAATGACTTCCCAGATGTCGATCTTCAGATCGTAGCAGAGGTCGGCGATCTCGTTTACGAGTCCGATATTGACCGCGCGGAACGTATTCTCGAGAAGCTTGACGGTCTCAGCGACGCGCGCCGAACTCACTCCGTGTACGGTTGTGATGACCTGAGAGTACAGGACTTTTGTCGCCTCGGTAGAGTCGACGCTGCACCCTCCGATTACCTTAGTAATGTCGCGTACCTTGAAGTCGAGATTGCCTGGATCGATTCGTTCCGGTGAAAACGCGAGCAGGAAATCCGCATCGAGTTTCAAGCCCGTGTCTCGAAGTGTCGGTAGAATCAGTTCGTCCGTTGTGCCCGGGTATGTCGTCGACTCGAGGACGACGAGCTGACCCCTTCGGAGATTCGCGGCAATCGTATCGGCTGCGCCCTGCAAGTGCCGGGTGTCCGGATCATCCGTAAGGTTTACGGGAGTCGGGACGCACACAATGATGCAGTCGCGCGATGCAAGCTCGGTAAAATCCGTCGTTGCTTTGAGAAATTTGTCGGCAACGAGTTGACCGATGTCGCTGGCATCCTCAAGATCTGAAAGCGGCGAGTTGCCTTTGTTCAGCGCTGCGGCCTTCGGGAAGTCGATCTCGAACCCCATGACCTCGAAGCCCGCGCGTGCGAACTCAAGAGCCAGTGGCATACCAACGTATCCCAAACCAATAACGCCGATGCGCGCCTGCTTCGTTTGTAGTAACCGAACGAGATTGTCTTTGACGCTGAGAACCGGCAGAACGCTCGGCTTGGTCTCGCCAAGGGATTGTCGCAAGAAATAACCTTTAAGGGCCGGCGGGTAACCCCGCTCGCCGAATGTGGAGTGGTACTGACCTATTATGCCCTGGCGCGTCAGATTAAATCAGTTCGAATTGCGACTAAGAGTAAAGACTGTGCAATTCGGAACAGACCTAGCGCCCGTCGCCTTGGTAGCGTCTAAAGTTGAGGCGCGGTTATGGCTTGTCGCCTCGCCGCACGACGATATCGACGTGACTACCATTACGTTTACTTCTCCCGCGTCGAGAGCGAAATCGATCGGGCAATCTGCCGGGCCTGTCGAAAAATCCGAGAATCCAGAGAGCAAAGAGTATTGCAACGATGATCCCCGCGCCGACTAGCCACACGTGAAAAGTATAAATGCGTCGCTTCAAAGCGTCTGTATCTATTGAGACATATCACTGATCCCGTGCCCGACGCCGACGAAAGTCTGGCGGCCACGACATTAGTCGAGCATTTGTTTCCGCCTCAAGTGCACCGTTTACCGGGCTTGGAGATCGCGGTCGCATACCGGCAAGCCGGAAATCGCGAACATGTCGGCGGCGACATCATCGATGTTTACCGTCTCCTCAATAAAAACACGATCTTATCGATCGCCGACATTTCCGGAAAGGGCGTCAAGGCCGCGGTCGATGCGGCGCTCATCAAGTATTCGATGCGTGCATATGCATCGGAAGGCTTCTTGCCGGAAGATATTCTGCGGTCACTCAATCGGCTGTACAACGAGAAGAACCTGAACGACGGCGAAGAGTCGTTTGTAACCGCATTCGTGGCATCGTTCGAGCCAAAAACCGGAACGCTCCGATTCGCCTCCGCAGCGCACGAACCGATTGCCGTTTGCGACCCGGGGATACCGGCATATGCTCTGCAGATGACTGCGCCCATGCTCGCCGTGTTTGACGATCCCGCGAATCTCTTCCGCGGCTCGAGTCTCAAGGTTAAGAAGAGGACGCTCTTGGTTGCCGCGACCGACGGACTCATTGAATGCCGGGCACCGAACGGGGAGTTTTTTGGAATGCCGCGTTTCTTACGGCTTATCGACGACAATCGCGAACGAGACGTCGAAGATGTGCTTGCGGCACTTCTTGGAGCGGCTGAATCTTTCTCGCGAGCAGAATACGAAGATGATACGGCGATTCTCGTCGCGCGGTTCCTCTGAATGAGTGACCTCGACGGATCCATTTGGACCCTCTGCGTGCGAACGACGCTAACAGAGTCGCTCGAAGTGGAATTTGTGGATCGAGAAGCCTTGGTTGCGCAATTGGCGCGGTTTGACAAGCGTGGCTTGAGCGATCCCCATCGTCTACATGAATTTAGCAATGATAGCGGCGTCTTGATTGCCTTTATTTCGAAGGCATACGTTTCGCATTCCGTCGTGCCACCGCTGCGGATCGTCTAGCTACGCCCAGATTTGGCGCGCCGGTCGGGGATGCAACCCTAGGAGCGGCTCGCGAGTCTTGAAATCGGGTCCCTCACGCTCCAGAAAGACCGTCTTATACAACCGCAGCGTAATGCCGAGGAAATCATGGCTCGGGTCGATCGCAACGCACAACGCGTTGCCATCATTCACGAGCTGATCCGTCCAGACGAAGCATTCACCCTCACCGACGATCAAACGAAGGCGGTCGACAAGATCGCCCACGGCCTCGAAAACGGCGTGTACGAGCATCTGCTCCACGCTCCGACCGGATCCGGCAAGACCGAAGTCCTCATGCGTGTTGCGCTGCGAAGAGTTTTAGACGGCGGCTATGTCGTCATCATCGCGCCGACGCGCGACCTGGTTCGCCAACACGTCGCGTATTTTTCCGAACGTCTGGAAAGCACCGGCTTGCACATCGCGGAAATTCATGGTGGCGTCTCGCCGGCACAGCGTCGCGCATCCGAGGCTGCGGTGAACGCGGGCGAAGCGCAGATCGTCATTGGCAGCGCAATGCTGCTCTCGATCAAACATCTTTGGGATCTTGTCGATCGCTCAGCGCTCGCGATCATCGACGACGTAAATGCCTTCGACGAACGCGAGCATCTGCGATTGCTCGAGAAGCTCGATTGTCCGCTCGTTTTTGCATCTGCGACGCCCGACGAGTTGAAACCGTTCCTGACGCGCATCGGCGCGACGAAGAACGTCGCGCGCATGCGCGAGATGCCGTTCGACGTCCTACCCACCAAAGTGCATAAGATCGAGGGTGTGTGGGGTGAGCCGCCGGCTGAACAGCTGACGCGTGCCGAAACGCATATTCGCGAGCATCTGTCGCGCGGCTCGCGTATCTTCGTCATCGGTCGCACGCGTGGCGATGTCCCACGAATTGCCGAGCGTTTGGCGCAAACGTACAAGATCGACGTGCAGCAGCTGCGCGGCGACATGGCGGATACGGCCGAACATCGGAAACGCCACCGGCGCAAGGGAGTTACTGCGGACAAAAGCTCGACGCGCGTTGAGATGATGCAGCAGTTTCGCGATGGCTCGCCGTCGATTCTTGCGGCAACGAACCTCGTTGGCAGCGGCCTCGATGTTCCGGCCGCCGATCTGATCGTGATCACCGATGCTGATGCGTTTGGCGAATCGGAAGTCGAACAGCTCATCGGTCGCGTTGGGCGCCGAGATCTTCCTTCGGACGCCGTGATGCTGACCGGGACGACGCTGGAGCGCAATCCCTCCAAGAGTATGCCCACCGGCCGCGCCCGCACATTCATGCCGCGCGGGATGCACAGCAAGAGCTTACGCTTTAGGCGGTAGTTACGTCTCCGGACCGCTATCGGGGACGGCGCGCATGATCGCATGTGCGAGCTCATTCGGATCGCCATTTTCCGGCGAAACGGCGATCACGGGAAAACGCTCGCCCAACGTTTCGATAACCAGGCAGTCATTGAAGTTGTCGAGATCGCAGAAGACGAGACCCTTCGGGCTCGCAAAGATGCCGACCGTCGCGACGAATCCAGGACCGACGCCTTTCAATTTCTCTCCGAGTTCAAGGTCCTCAACGCTACTCGCATATGCGTTCGCAATGTGAGAAAGCGGCATTCGCAGCGAACCCTGAAATGCCAGAAGTTTATCGATCCACTCCAATTTGATCTCGAGCGTGCTGCCTTCAATACGAACGTAAGCCATGGTTTTATCTGTCTGTAACTACCGGAATCTTATCTCCTTGCATCGGCAATGATTCTCGAAGCGTCCCCGAGTTCTGCAGTGTCGACATTTACCACTTGTGTCTTGGTGACGTACGCTCGGCCTGAAGTTCCGAAGGTCGTCGCGTTGCCTTAGACCTACTGTGTTCGATAGAGATTGATTGCTACGATTAGACCGACGACGGTGATAACGACGCCGCCGGCCATGGCGATCCAGGCCGGCATCGCCGAAACCTTATCTCGGCGAAGCGCGCGGTCGGTGAGCGTATAGCGGAGCGATCCATACGCGCCCGTCAGAATTCCCGCAACAGCCATGATCGTGCCAAACGCGGTAGAAGCCCCGGTTCCAGCGATCGAGATGTGCGCAAGAAGGGTGACCTCGCGCTCAAAAAGCGCGAAGCGTGCAACGACGAATCCGAATCCGATGAACGCGAGCGCCGTCCGCACATATGCGAGGAACGTGCGTTCGTTTGCGAGAGTGTCGGTCGCTCTCGGCGCTGCGTTCACGCCATCCGTCGTCTAGAACAGATTCCAGAGGTACTGGTTGTAGACTTCGTGATGGTACTGCACTTCTTGTGGCTTCACGAAGGTTCCGAGCAAGCGCGGGCACCGATCGGCGCTGGCTTGCTTCAGATCTGCGTAACGTCCCTTGACGTCCTCGCCGAGGAGTGTCGAGACCCACTTCGATTCTTTGTAGTCCGCGAGTGCAGTGTAGATATTGTCCGGCAGATAGCGTTCGGCTTGCCGTAGATTTTTGATCTTCGAAACCTGGCCTTCGATACCAGTGCGGAACACCGAGAGCATCACCATATAGGGATTTGCATCCGGCGCGACAGAGCGAACTTCGACGCGCGAACTGCGTTCGTTGCCGAACGGAACGCGAATCATCGATCCGCGATCAACTGCCGAGGCTTTGATTTGATTTGGCGCTTCGAAATGGGGATCGAGGCGACGATATGCATTGACGCTCGAGTTCAGCAATAGGCAGATATCGTTTCCGGCCGAGAGAATGCGGTCGACAAATCCCCAGGCGAACGTGCTCAGACGTTCCTCGCCCTTCGGATCCCAGAACAGGTTCTTACCGCTCTTGGCGATCGAGACGTTGGTGTGCATTCCACTGCCGTTCACGCCGACGACGGGCTTAGGCAAGAAGCTTGCAGTCATCCCGAGCTTGGTTGCGACCTGCCGGCAGATCAGTTTATAGAGCTGGATCGTATCGGCGGCGGCGACGACTTCGCCGTACGAATAATTGATCTCAAACTGCGATGGCGCGACTTCTGGATGGTCCTTTTCATTCTCGAAGCCCATCGCACGCTGCACTTCGGCCGTCGTGTCGATAAACATACGCAGCGGATCGCCTGGCAGCGAGTGATAGTAGCCGCCGGTATTGACGTAATCGAACTCGCCCGTCTCGTTGAAGCGAGCCTCAGCATCGAGGCCGGCGAAGAGGAAGCCCTCGATCTCGTTTGCGGCATTGAGCGTATAGCCGTTTTTCTTGAATTGCTCGGCCGCGAATTTCTTAAGCTGACCGCGAATATCGGCCGGATACACCTGGCCATCGCGCGACATCACGTCGCCGAAGACGAGGACCTTTCCGGGTCCGAAGATGTCGCTCGGCCCCCAATAGAAGGCGCTCCAATCGAGGAACAGACGTAGATCGCTCTCGCGCTGTTCGGTGAAACCGCGGATCGACGAGCCGTCGAACGTCAGATTGTCGTACGACTTAAGTAGAAACTTCTTGTCGTAGTCGAGCATATGCAGACGACCCTCGAGGTCGCTGAACAGAACCGTGACCGCTTTGATACGCGGCTCGTCGGTGAGGTATCGCAAGCGTTCCTCTTGCAGGTCCTCGTTCGAGACACGGTTGAGCCGCTGGTGTTTAGCCCGGAGATTGAGTTCTTCCAGCTCAGGATACGAGAGCGTCAGAAAATCGCGAAGTTCGGTCGTCATAACGGCGCGCTTTGCATTACGGCTACAGAATCCTCGCGCCAAATGGACAACATCTTTTGGCCAAAGAAGGAGCACCCTCGCAAGGACGCGGGCGTGACCTCAGTTAGCTAAAAACTTGAGCGTGGTGTGCGGAAAACGAGTCCGTCGATTTTCCCGGCGTCGTTGATGTGGATCAGGACGTCGTCCGATCCCGCCTTGAAGATGACGATGTAGCGAAGCCATGGGGCGGGCGGATCGTCGGCCAGTTTCACGTTCGGTCGTGCGACGCTCTTGAACGGCCCGATTCCAAAATTCAGCTGTGCTGCGATCTCTTCGATCTTCGAGGGCGGAACGTGCTGCAGGAACTCGTCGGTAAACCAATCCGGCGAGACGTGCTTCAGCGTGAAGATCTGCACGATGCGCTGTACTGCGAGATCAACGCTCGGGGTTGGAGCCGGCGAGGTCGCCGCTGCGGGAGAGGCTGGTGCGGCGCTCTGGGCGCCGACAGCATTGCATACGAATAGGAGAGCAGCGGCACAAAATAACGCGCGGATCATGAGCACTCGTCTTCAACCTACGAGAGTGCCGACCATGCGGCCCGGAACTGAAACAGAGATGAGAGAATCCGGGTATCCTCCACATGACGTCAGCAGTTCCGAAACTGGTAAGCGCCCTATTGTCGGCAGTTGTCCTCTTCACGTGGGCAGTTCCCGCGCGAGCCGATTTACCGCCCCTCATCCCGCGCTCCGTCTTGTTCGGCGCGCCGGAGCGCGCAACGCCGAAGATCTCTCCCGACGGCGTGATGCTTGCGTATCTCGCACCCGCGTCCAACGGCAAGTTGGCGATCTGGGTGAAGACGATCGGCAAGAGCGACGACCGGATGATCGCCTCCGATCCCAATCGTCCGCTTCGCGATTTCTACTGGCAGCCGGATTCCAAGCACGTCCTGTACGAGCAAGACAAGAACGGCGATGAAAATTTTCAGATCTTTCAGACGGACGTCGCCAGCGGTACATCGCGTGACCTGACACCCTTTGACGGCGTCCGCTCCGGAATCGACGCCGTTGAGCAAGACATCCCGGGCTCGATCCTCATCATAATGAACAAGCGAGACAAGAGTGTCTTCGATGAGTATCGCCTCGATGTGCGCACCGGCGAAACGACGATGGTTGCGCAAAATCCCGGCGACTATCAAGGTTTTATTGCCGATCATCAGCTTCGCGTGCGTGCGGCGCTACAGTCCCTGCAGGATGGCTCGACAAAGCTGCTCGTCCGCGCTGGCGATTCCGGTGATTTTCGACCACTCGCGACTTTTTCGGCTGATGACGGCTTTCCATCACCACAGGCGTTTTCCGCCGACGGGAAGTCGATTTATGTGATCACGTCGACGGGCGCCAATGCAGCGCGTCTCGTGCAATACGATATTGCAAGCGGCGCGACAAAGATTATTGCCTCGGATCCGACGTACGATGTTAACTCCGCGGTTTTCGATCCAGTCACCAAGGCGCTCGTTGGCGTCACTTACGAGCGCGAACGAGCCGACGTGCAGTTCTTTGATGCAAAGTACACGGCCGCGTACGCTCGCATGCGCGCGATACACCCGGGTGACATCAACTTTACGAGCTTTACGAGCGACGGAAAACGTTGGGTGATCTCGTACAGCAACGATACGACGCCGACTTGGTACTATATTTACGACCGTACGACGCAGCAAGGCACGCCGCTCTTTACGACGCGTCCGGCGCTCGAGAAATACACGATGGCCCAGATGCAGCCAGTCACCTACACGGCGCGCGACGGTCTCGTCATCCATGCGTATTTGACGTTGCCGGTCGGCGTCGCACCGAAGAATCTCCCGATGGTCCTCGTCGTGCACGGCGGTCCGTGGGCGCGCGATCTGTGGGGCTACGATCCGTGGGCGCAGTGGCTGGCGAATCGCGGCTACGCCGTGCTGCAGGCAAACTATCGCGGATCAACGGGATACGGCAAAGACTTCCTCAATGCCGGCGATCGGCAATGGGCGGGGAAAATGCACACCGACTTGCTCGACGCCGTGTCGTGGGCCGTTAAACAGGGTTACGCGGATCCAAAACGCGTTGCCATCTTTGGAGGCAGCTACGGCGGATATGCGACACTCGCCGGTCTGGCATTCTCGCCCGACGAGTTCGCCGCGGGCGTCGATATCGTCGGGCCGTCGAATCTCAACACGCTGCTCGCATCAATCCCGCCGTACTGGGCGACCTTCCGGTCGCAGTTCACCCGCCGAATGGGCGATACCGAGGCGTTTCTGAATTCGCAATCGCCGCTCTTCAAGGCAGATCAAATCAAAGCGCCGCTCCTCATCGGGCAAGGCGCGCACGATCCGCGCGTCAATCAACGCGAAAGCGATCAGATCGTCGCCGCGATGCGCAAGAACGGCAAACCCGTCGAATACATCGTCTTTCCCGATGAAGGCCACGGGTTCGCAAATCCGCAGAACAATCTGCGCTTCAACGCAGCCACGGAGGCGTTTCTCGCAAAATATCTCGGCGGTCGCGCGGAGCCCGCGTCACCCGACGAGAGCGTTGCATCCTTCTTGAAGTAGCGTCACTGTCGACAGAGCGCCCAGATACGGCACAAGATGACGTTCTAAGATAGCAGCGACTCGTTGCTGTGAGGAATGGAGCAACCTTGTGAAGGCGTTGTTATCAGCCGCTGTGATTTCCGCATTGTCGTTGCTTACGGCAGCGTCTGCTTCGGCGCAATCCGCGAATTTCGTCTTGATCCCGTACGAGCAACCCGGGAGCACCGATCCTCACGCTGTCGCCATAACACAAGAGCTGACCTCCGACTTGCGAGCGGCCATGGTCAACGTTGTCGCAGTTGCGCCAATCGATCACATGACGGCAGTTGCGAGCGCGGCCAAGATCTGCGCAGACACCAACGCGAGCGGCATTCTGGTGCCCGAAGGCCGCTACGAGCAGACCATGAAGCAGATCTACAATCCGATCGTGACGATTATCCGTGCCGCGACACACGTTGAGTTTCGTTTGGATGAGTTCGGATGCGATGGCGCCCTCCGCTGGACCAAGACGACGACGGGAGATACGGCGCGAAGCGGTGTCTTTAACGTCTCAAACGCGGGTGCGGATATTGATGCGGCGTTCACAACTGCCGTAAAGGAGGCCGCTACCGCACGAGGCGCTGCTACAATCGGAAACACGGTTCCCGTTGCATCTCAATCAATTGCGACGGTAGCGGCCGCGGCACCGTCGAACTACCTGTTCGTTCCATTTGAGGAACCCGGCGTGGCAGATCCGCGAGCTTCCGATATGACGCACTCGCTTCTCAAGCAATTGCAGGATCGTAAGCTCGACGTCAAACTTGGCTCATCGGTAGATCACTTGACGACTCTAAGCTCCGCGGGCGCGTTGTGCACCGCGAGCGGGACACAAGCGATCCTCGTCCCGAGTATCCGAATCGAGCAGTCCGGGTTCAGTGGTCGTTCGCACGCGTCGCTCCGTTTAACACTTTTGAGCTGCAGTGGCTCAATTCTGGCTCAAGGCGCTGGTGAGGCTGATATGGGACAGATGTTCTTGCGAAACTTCGGCGCTTCTGTCGTGGGCGTCGCGGAGCGTGCAATGATTCCCGCCGAAGATCAGTTATTTCCGAGTACTAAGGCTCACTGATTCGGGGCAGCTGTTGCCATTACAGGGCGCGGCGTCGTGCTTGCGCGATGAACGGCGACGTTGAGCTGGCCCTCTGGTGAACTCGCAATCAGCTGACGAGCTTGTGCAGCATCCGTTACGCGTTGCCCGTTGATCGACGTGATGATGTCGCCTGGTTGAAGGCCGGCTTTTTGCGCGAGACTGTTCGGCGCAACTTGTTGGACGAGAATGCCGCGAGGCGTCTGCAGGAGCGCAAACCCGTACGCATCAGCGATCGTGGCCGGCGGCGCACCCTGAGGACCTGCGGGTGGTGCGGCGGGAGAAGCAGCGGCAACCCACTGCACGTTGCGTCCAGCATCCGCGGTGAGCTGTGCGTCTTGCGGAACCACGAAGTTTGCCGTAATCGCCGTTGTTTCACCGGCTGCGACGGAGAGCTGCTTCCTCGGTCCGTAAACTTCGCCCGGTCCTGCGCTAAGTGCTCGCGCTCGTATCGTCTGCATCCCGCCATTCGGTGACGGAACGCTGATCTGAAAATCCCCGGCTTGCGCAACCATGTCGTGCGATGGATGCAGATTGAGACGAACGTGTAGTACATTCGCGCCGACATCCGGACGCTGTGTGATCCAAGACGTCTGCACCGTGAAATCGCTCTGCGCGAGATTGGAAACCTGATGGAAGACTTGCTGCGGCGGCTGTGATTGAGGTAGCGGTTCAGCGGGTTCGGAATTGGGCTGTGGTTCGGCGGCAACAAACGCAGACGATGGGAATGCCGGCGCCGGCGCGGCGGGCACGGGAGGTGCTGGTGCCGGCACAACGGGCGCCGGCGGTGCCGGTGCTACTGCATGAGCGCTGTTCTCGTACGCGACGCGAACTTTTTGATCTTCGAAGAACGGATTGAGGACGAGCGGCGCAGAGATCGCATAGCCGCCGCGTTCCTGACGGTTCGTATCGCGGGTGTCGATCATGCCGACAACCTCGCCGGTCCGCGGTTCGAAGACCGGCGACCCGCTCAAGCCTTCCTCGATGTTCAGGTTAGCGAGATCGAGGAACCGTCCGCTGCTCGGGAGCGAGCTAATCGTTCCCGGATAGAGCACGCGCGGAACGAGGCCGGCAATCTCGATCGACTCGTCGTTTTTCAGGAAGCCGGCGACCGCAACGTAGCTGCCCTCATGCAGCACGTGGTCTTGAGCCACGAAGCGCACGGGAGTCAAGTTTGGTTCGTCGATTTTGAGCATCGCGGTATCGACCGGGCCGACCGATTTCAGACGTGCGTCGATGTCGCGCGCTTGTCCCGGAATATTGATGACGATCTTCGCGGCTTTTAAGACGGTGTGCGCCGACGTAAGGACAAGCGATCCGCCTTTATCCGATGCGACGACGAAACCCGTACCGGATTGAATCGGCTTTCCGTTCCCGTCGAGGGCCCAAATTTTGACGAGCGACGGCTTGATCTTGGCGTAACCGATCGATGCATCGTCGGCTGCAATTGCTGCGCGACAGACCAGAGCCACTGCGATGAGAAGCGACGAGAAGAAGAGACGCATGGAAGTTGGACCTCTAGACGGCATGGAGATAAATCCCGGCGGCATCGCAGACTCCTGATGTCTGACGGCTGACGCCGAGTGGTGGCCAGTCCAGATACATTCCGGGAACGGCGGCTGACCAGGTTTCGGGTAGCGCCCACGCTTCGTAGCGCGGCGCGATTGCGGGCGGCGCGATGTGGCCGATTTCGCAGCTCTTGAAAACGATGCGCGGCTTGCGATCGGTCGGACTCTTGACGCCGAAATAGCTTCCGTCAACGAAACGATTGCGATGTCGCGGATTATGATGCCAGCTGTATGGCTGCGCGATCGCAACGATGCGCTTGAGAATGATGCCATCGGACTTGGAACCACCCGACGGCGTCCAGCCATCTTGCGGAAGCGTCTTTTGCACCATCGTGAGCGTGACGCGCTTTCCGTCAGCGTTGATACCCGTTGCCGTGAACACGAGCAGCGACTGTGTGACGGGATAAAGCTCGAGCGTCACGTCTGGTCCGCCGCACGGGAAGCGCATATCGGACGTGATCGGCTTGTTGGTCGCGTACTTCCAATAGAAGGCGTAGTCGTCGGCGCCCGATTGCGCCGAGCTTTTTTGCAGTCCGGCATCGACGGAGACACCGTTTGGCCCGGCGCCCCATCCACCAATATAAATGTAGCCCGTTTCCTCGTCGGAGTCGAAACCGGGGCCTTTGGTGAAATGGCTCACAGCGCATGGGATCGAGACGGTGACGCGTTCGGCGCTCCAGCCATTCAAGGTGCGGACGCCGTGGAACGCGCCGGAGTCGATATCGAACGGTGAGGAGACTTCGGAACGGGCCGGCGTACCAGGAACGCGATCGTCATCGGGCGCCGGTTGCACGAAGCGATGCTCGAACATCCACGTCAAGTCGTGCTTCGTGACTCTCGGCGTGGGGCGCGCGTTCGGTTTCGCGTAGGTGGCCGTCGGCACGAACGAAACTGGCTGCGTGTGTATGTCTGCGAACGCGATCGCGGGAGTTCGCTTGTCCCAAAACTTTCCTGCGACGGCGATGCGAAAATTGCCCGTGTATGCGAGCGCTCGAGGATTACCGTGGCGGTCCGCAACGATGACGAAGCTCCGCTGATTCGGCTGCAAGCGTTTCATCACCGCCGACTCGTCGGGCAGAGCAACCGAAGCCGCCGACGAAACGACGAGGGCGGCCACGAAAAACGCAAGGCGAGCGCGGTGCTTATCCACGGGCAGCTTGAACGTTCGGCAGCGTGGCAAGGCGTCCGTCAGATAGCGCTCGGTTCCCATGTCAATTTAATCTACAGACGAAAAATCGCCGACGAAGAAATTAGTTAGTGATGCGAGACATTATCCGTCCCGGGATCATGGCCGGCGTCGTAGGCGCGCTCGCGATCGATCTGTATCTCATCATCACGCAGTCGTGGATCATGCACGTCGCAACGCCCGTCGAGATATCGCAATGGGATGCCTCGAATGCGCTCGGGCGCGCGGCATTCTTCGGCGGTATTCCGACTGCATTGCTCGGCTTGGTGATGAATCTGTGCGTCGGCGCGGTGTGGGGAATCATCCTCGCGCTCGTCGTGCGCAGCCGTCCGGAATTGCAACGCGTGAATCCTATTGTCGCGGGTATCGTGTTCGGTACGATTGCCATGCTCGTCATGCGCTACGCCGTTGTGCCGCTGGGCCACGCGCATCAGCCGCATGTGGATGCCGCGCGGCTTGCAAATCTGTGGCTAGCTCACACGATTGGATTCGGGATTCCGGTACTGCTCGTCTTCAAGAGATTATCCTCGGCCGCATAGAACGAGGCACGGTGCCGCCTGACGTCCTCATTCGACGCGCGACCGAAGACGATATCGAGCGAATCGTCGATTTGCTCGAATTGGTCTCAGCCGAAGGCCGATGGATCGCGACCGAGCCTCCCGTTAATCGAGAGCTCCGCACGACGGGACTGCTCGCCACACTGCGCCGTGTCGATGCAGCGATGTTTGTGGCGCAACGCGATCGCGCGATCGTCGCGGAGCTGGTGCTCCATCCCGGATGGCCTGGCGCTTACGATCTCGCGATGCTTGTCGAGCGCTCGCATCGCGGCACTGGTGTCGGCAGCGCGTTAATGAAAGCCGGCATCGAGTGGGCGAATTCGATGCACGCGCATAAGATTTCGCTCGACGTGTTTCCCTGGAATGCCGCCGCGATTGCGCTCTATTCCAAGTTCGGCTTCGTGCCCGAAGGAGTTCGGCGCAGACACTTACGCCGTCTGAACGGAGAGCAATGGGACGTAGTCACAATGGGACTACTGCTCGGCCGCTACGATCCGCCGGGCTGGAACAATTCGGAAGGGCCGCCAGTATGAGTTTCGTGTGGTCGAAGGCGCGGATCGTGGTGGCGTGTTTGCTGCTCTTGGGTGTGGCGGCGCCGATGCCGCGTGCCGCTGAGGGTCAGGAACAAACACTGCACATCGGTCTCACGCAAGAACCCGCCGTGCTCAATCCTATTGTCGCGACACTAGCGCTCGAAAGCGATGTCGCGCAGTTCATTTTCAGCGGCCTGACTCGGTACGACGAGCGGGGAAATCGAATCCCCGATCTTGCGCAGGAAATTCCCACGCGCGCAAACGGCGGAATATCGGCGGACAACCGAACGCTCACGTATCACATGGTCCACAATGCGTTCTGGCATGATGGCGTTCCCGTCACATCGGAGGACGTCAAGTTCACCTTTGATGCGCAGATGAATCCGAAAAACAACGTTGCGACGCGCACGCCCTACGACGAGATCGCGCGCGTTGAGACGCCGGATAAGTATACGGTGCGAATCGTCCTCAAGCGCCCATGGGCACCCGCACTCGATGCGTTCAGCGACCGCAACGCAGGCGCGATCATTCCCGCGCACCTGCTCGCCAAGTACGACGATCTGAACCACGTTGATTTCAACGGCGCACCGATTGGAAGCGGGCCGTATCGCCTCGTGAGCTGGCAGCGGGGAAGCCAGATGATTCTCGAAGCGGATCCGCGGTTCTATCGCGGTCCCGCAAAGATAAAGCATATCGTTCTGCGCTTTCTGACTGCGGACAACACGATGATGATCGCCTTGCGAACGCACGAGATCGATATGGCGGACACACTGAATCTGTCAACCTATTTGAATCTCGGTAACGTTCCCGGTATGCTTCCCGCGCTCAATGCGAAGACGTTCTGGGAGCATTTGACTTTCAACACAGGTCGTGCACCGCTGGACGATCGCCGTGTTCGGCTTGCGCTCTGCTACAGCTTCGACGTTCACGAAATCTTCGCGAAGGTCGCGCACGGCTTGGGACTCCTCGGACCCACGTCGGAGAACCCGGCGACTCCGTGGTTCAATCGAAAGCTGGACTATTATCCGTACGACCCCGCTCATGCCGCGCGCTTGTTGGATGAGGCTGGATGGAAGCTTGGCCCCGACGGAATTCGCGCGAAGGACGGCAAGCGGTTGGAATTGACGTTCGTGTCGACGGCCGGCAATCAAACCCGCGAGCAAACGGAGATCATCCTGCAGCAGTATTGGAAGGCGATTGGCGTCGACGTCACGATCAAGAACGGCCCTGCCTCGATGGTGTTCGCGCTGGCTGCGAACGGCGGGCCGCTCTACTCCGGAAATTACGACGTCGCGCTTTCCGCGTTCGTTACGGCAACGCCGGATCCCGAGCAAATCAATGTCAACGAGGAAGATCGCGTTCCACCGAACGGCAACAACTTTGCCTTCTATCGTAACCACGAGATCAGCGAGCTTGAGGAGCGTGCGGCATCGACCTTCGATGTACCGACGCGAAAGCGGCTGTACGATCGGATTCAAGAGATCGAGCTGCGCGACGTCCCGTATTACGTGATTCGCTGGGCTGCGATCACGGATATGCGCAGTACGAATCTCGAGGGCGTTCGCCCGACGATCGTCGGATCGACGTTCTGGAACGTGGCGGACTGGCAATTTAAATAGTGCAGCGGAGTATTCTCGCAATCGTCCTCGCGCTGGTGCTCGGGGGTGTTGTTTTCGCGGCAATCGCAGCGCTCGATGTCCCAAAAGTCGATACGCCACCGTCGCTCGACCCGCATGCGCCTACTGCAAGTTGGACGCAGCCGCCCGCGACGTTGACGTGGGACGTGGTCCACGCGCGGCCTGCGGCGGAACAGACGGAAGTCCGCACCGCAACCGACGGCAAGTTTCTTTACGTGCGCTTCGATGCGCAGCAACAAGGGCCGGTCTTTATCTCGCAACACGGCGATGATGCTATTACGGGCGGAAGCAACGGCAACAATGGATCGTTGTCGTGGAGCAACGACGACGCCGTCTGGGTTGACCTCTGGCCGAACGGCGCCGGTGGCTTCGAGTATCAGTTCGAATCGAATCCAAACGGCTCGCACAATGAATATTCGAACGAGAATACGGCTTTCGCACCGCATTGGGAATCGCGCGGCGCGACGGTCTCCGGCGGATACGTCGTAACGATGGCCATTCCAATGAGCGTGATCCACGGCGTGCACAAGGGAGCGTGGCGCGCGCAATTCATCCGCTATGTCCGCGCGACCGGTGTGGAATATGTCTGGTCGTTCGAGGGCGTGCAAACAAGTCCGGACGATGTGTCCCGCGCCGGTACGATCACGGTTCCTGTTGTGACGGTTCAGGCCGCCCGGCCCGAGCCTCGGCTCGCGCCATATGCGCTCGGTGCAGTCGCAGCGCCGTCGGCCGGCGGCTCGACCTCACGCGTTGGCGCGGACCTTTCCGTTCCGGTGACGGCAACGTCGTCGTTCTTTGCGACCTTCCATCCCGATTTCTCGAATGTCGAGCTCGATCAGCAGACGATCTCACCGAGCGTCTATCAGCGCGTCTATAATGAAGTGCGTCCGTTCTTCACGCAGGCCGCGCCGTTCTACAACACGTTCAACTGCAACGTCTGCAACGGATTCCGCACGACGCTCTACACGCCCGCAATTCCGACGCCTTCGCAAGGCTACGCGTTCGAAGGGCGACAAGGCAATTTCGGCTTCGCGAGCTTCGATGCGATCGGGGTCAATCGCGACGACTCAGCTGCCGCGCTCGACTACACGTCGCCTGACGCGCATTGGCAAGCCTCAGCGCAGCACGTTACCGCCGATATCCCCGGTGTCGTCGACGATGCGGACGAGGTCGGAGTCAACTATTCAAGCCTCAAGTATCTCAGCGGGTACGTGAATTTCTCGACCGACCGCGGCACGAATGTTCTCGATCCGGGGCGTGGCGATGCGATCGATGCCGGAGGTGGATGGGGCGATCAGAACTTTGCGTTCTTCGCCTCGGCTCGGAAAGTCGGCGCGTACTTCGATCCGGTCGACGGCTTTAATTCGCATCCGGATATCGCCGGCTACGGCACGTATATCGTGCGCATTTGGACGATGGCACAGCAGAGTGTACTTCAATCCATCGGTATCAGCGGTTTCTTGGATCGCTTTCAGGGTTCGACGCTGGGCCAGAACCAAAGCGATAACGCGATGACGCTCGATTTCTTGACGAAGAGTGCGTGGGATCTCCAGCTCGATACGGGTTCGGATTATTGGCGCTTCGGCGACATTCTCACGCCGATCTCGCAAAACGCCGGCTTTAGCTTGACCTACCACAGCGGATTGCAAAGCAACGTCGGCAACTTTCCGGCCCACGGCACGTCTGCGACACCGACGCAGATTCAATACTATACTGGACGTTACGGCCTAGGCCGGCTCGACACGTGGCTGCGCACGTCGACGATTCGCATCGGCGACCGCGGATTTCTCACGCTCGTCGACGACAGCACGGCACAGTGGATGCCCCGAGGCACCGCCGATAACGTCCAGTGGTTCGAAGACGTCTCATACGCGTACCAAATCGCGCCGAACTCGTCCATTGGGATTGGGATTCGGCGCGTGACGGGGAACCCTCCGCAACCCAACGGCGGCGGCGACTGCATCGGACAGTGCTCGAACATCTCCGTTGCGTACCACTTGCGGCTCAAGAACCAAGAATTCTATGTGGCGTACGGCGATCCGAACACACTCGTGAGCGTGCCGCAGGCGATCTTTAAGGTAATCTTCTACGTCGGAGGCCAGAAGGGGACGTAGTTACGTTGGAGCGAGCGGCTCGTATTCCGCGACGATCTTACGCCACTCGTCCGGAATAGGAATCGATTTCTTCTGCGTGTAGTCGTAGGCGACGCACTTCATGTACAAGTTGGCGGCGAGGATGCCGTGCGTTTCGCTCCAGATCTCGTATTCCGTATCGAATGATTTGTTGCCGAATCTGGAGATGCGGCAGCCGACGGCGACCTTTTCGAGATATTCCAGCGGTGCGCGATAATCGACCTCGAGTCGTGCAGCGATGCATCCGCGACGTCCAGTGATATCCTCGCCGAGCACTTCGGCGAAATACGCGCAACGCGCAGTTTCAGTCCAGCGAATGTAGGCAATGTGGTTCGTGTGCCGGAGCATATCGATCTCAAAGAACGCCACGCGGAAGCGATCGATATAACGATAACCTTCGAGCAAGCAACCTCCATAGAAGTCCTGGACAGGCTGAGCCACCGTCGTGTAGAATCCCTGGGTTCGCCAAGGCCCTATGGGCGCGTAGCTCAGTGGGAGAGCATTCCCTTCACACGGGAGAGGTCGTTGGTTCAATCCCAACCGTGCCCACCACTTGGCGCTGTAGCTCAGTTGGTTTAGAGCGC